>CAWIDS010000001.1:0-432723 GCA_963834935.1 Candidatus Nomurabacteria bacterium
TCATACGGTTTTTTTTGTGATCCCACTGATGGAACAAATGATTACGATCTTTTTGCCAAACTTGAGGACCAAAACAGCCCTTATATTTCACAAATAAAGCATTGGGTAATTCATTCAAGCTTTTATGGTTCATATGGGGCGTACCACTGGGGTTGTCCCGATCTTTGTTTTAATGGACTTCAGTACGTATATGCTGATCACTAAAATTTCTATTAAGTAATGCTTATATAGAGGCATATAAATCATAACAATGGAAGGTACCCTAATCATCGAACACTCATTCTAAATTAATAGTTAATGATTTAACCCCTCTCTTCACCTCTATCCCAACATCCTCCCACGTTCGGAGCATTGTAGACATTTCATAAAATAAATTGTAGTGTTCCGTCAGAATCTTCTTCGGCCAGTAACCGTGGAAGACCCTCTTCAGAATGGAGTATCCTATGCCAGTGATCAAAGTCTGGTGCCTTCCGAAATCAAGCGAACGCAAGCTCAACCAGGTCTTCGAGAGCATCATCAATGCCGTTGAGGGCGTCCCTGAGCTTGACCTCAAAGGCAAGCACTCGATGACAGTCCTCTTTCCGCCAGACATGATGAAGTTCGGTCTGGGTACCGAGATTATCATTGAGGTAACGGGCCTGTTTGAAAAGCCAGAACGAACTCTCGAAGTTCGTAACCGTCTGGCTGAACGTCTCGGAAAAACACTCAAGGAACATTTTCCCCAAGCAATGGTCGAATGTTTCGTGCATCCGTTCAATCCGGAGCAGGGTTTCTGGACAAATCCTCGGATGGGTCGGCGGCATAAGCCGACCCTCGAGGAACTTAAGTAGCCTTCACAGAGTTCACCAATTGCCCCATCGCGAGATGAGGGCTTTTTTATTTACCCAAAACTTTCCGAATATTCTTCCAAGTGTGGAGCTTTTTCACTCTATTTATTAAATTTCATATCAAAGATGCATAGATATAAAATTATGATATAATTAATGTATGTCAATAGTAGAGTTTGAAGAGGAAAAAATAAATAATCGTTTCCAGCTACAAGTTAGAAAAAAATCAAAACTAACAAGCTTTTTAATAGATAAAGGAGTGGTGAAGGATGAAACTATGGCACAAAATGTTCTAATTGGCTTTACCTTATTAATTCTTTTCTTTTCCGGATATTTATATTATATTTATGTCGTTGGTTTACCGCATAGACCCACAGCGCAAGAAAAAATAGACGAGCAAGCATATTTCAATAAGTATGAAAAAGGAAAGAAATGAAATTTTTTAGTAAAAAAAAGGGTTCACATTGATTGAGCTTTTAGTCGTAATTGCCATAATCGCTTTATTGTCGAGCATTGTTCTTGCAGCTCTTAACACTGCTCGACTAAAGGCTCGCGATGCTCGAAGAATTTCTGATATACATCAAATAGCGACTGCCATTAAACTTTATGAAAATGATAACAATGGTCAATGTCCATCGACAGTAGACATAAATAATAATTCTGGTGATTTTATAGATAGCAGCCAGACAGATTTGTGGAGCCAGCTTAGTACAATCTTAGCCCCTTACATTCAACTTCCGAGTGATCCAACCAATAACGGTAGACTCACAGATAATGCTGGGAATTATTCATACGGTTTTTTTTGTGATCCCACTGATGGAACAAATGATTACGATCTTTTTGCCAAACTTGAGGACCAAAACAGCCCTTATATTTCACAAATAAAGCATTGGGTAATTCATTCAAGCTTTTATGGTTCATATGGGGCGTACCACTGGGGTTGTCCCGATCTTTGTTTTAATGGACTTCAGTACGTATATGCTGATCACTAAAATTTCTATTAAGTAATGCTTATATAGAGGCATATAAATCATAACAATGGAAGGTACCCTAATCATCGAACACTCATTCTAAATTAATAGTTAATGATTTAACCCCTCTCTTCACCTCTATCCCAACATCCTCCCACGTTCGGAGCATTGTAGACATTTCATAAAATAAATTGTAGTGTTCCGTCAGAATCTTCTTCGGCCAGTAACCGTGGAAGACCCTCTTCAGAATGGAGTATCCTATGCCAGTGATCAAAGTCTGGTGCCTTCCGAAATCAAGCGAACGCAAGCTCAACCAGGTCTTCGAGAGCATCATCAATGCCGTTGAGGGCGTCCCTGAGCTTGACCTCAAAGGCAAGCACTCGATGACAGTCCTCTTTCCGCCAGACATGATGAAGTTCGGTCTGGGTACCGAGATTATCATTGAGGTAACGGGCCTGTTTGAAAAGCCAGAACGAACTCTCGAAGTTCGTAACCGTCTGGCTGAACGTCTCGGAAAAACACTCAAGGAACATTTTCCCCAAGCAATGGTCGAATGTTTCGTGCATCCGTTCAATCCGGAGCAGGGTTTCTGGACAAATCCTCGGATGGGTCGGCGGCATAAGCCGACCCTCGAGGAACTTAAGTAGCCTTCACAGAGTTCACCAATTGCCCCATCGCGAGATGAGGGCTTTTTTATTTACCCAAAACTTTCCGAATATTCTTCCAAGTGTGGAGCTTTTTCACTCTATTTATTAAATTTCATATCAAAGATGCATAGATATAAAATTATGATATAATTAATGTATGTCAATAGTAGAGTTTGAAGAGGAAAAAATAAATAATCGTTTCCAGCTACAAGTTAGAAAAAAATCAAAACTAACAAGCTTTTTAATAGATAAAGGAGTGGTGAAGGATGAAACTATGGCACAAAATGTTCTAATTGGCTTTACCTTATTAATTCTTTTCTTTTCCGGATATTTATATTATATTTATGTCGTTGGTTTACCGCATAGACCCACAGCGCAAGAAAAAATAGACGAGCAAGCATATTTCAATAAGTATGAAAAAGGAAAGAAATGAAATTTTTTAGTAAAAAAAAAGGGTTCACATTGATTGAGCTTTTAGTCGTAATTGCCATAATCGCTTTATTGTCGAGCATTGTTCTTGCAGCTCTTAACACTGCTCGACTAAAGGCTCGCGATGCTCGAAGAATTTCTGATATACATCAAATAGCGACTGCCATTAAACTTTATGAAAATGATAACAATGGTCAATGTCCATCGACAGTAGACATAAATAATAATTCTGGTGATTTTATAGATAGCAGCCAGACAGATTTGTGGAGCCAGCTTAGTACAATCTTAGCCCCTTACATTCAACTTCCGAGTGATCCAACCAATAACGGTAGACTCACAGATAATGCTGGGAATTATTCATACGGTTTTTTTTGTGATCCCACTGATGGAACAAATGATTACGATCTTTTTGCCAAACTTGAGGACCAAAACAGCCCTTATATTTCACAAATAAAGCATTGGGTAATTCATTCAAGCTTTTATGGTTCATATGGGGCGTACCACTGGGGTTGTCCCGATCTTTGTTTTAATGGACTTCAGTACGTATATGCTGATCACTAAAATTTCTATTAAGTAATGCTTATATAGAGGCATATAAATCATAACAATGGAAGGTACCCTAATCATCGAACACTCATTCTAAATTAATAGTTAATGATTTAACCCCTCTCTTCACCTCTATCCCAACATCCTCCCACGTTCGGAGCATTGTAGAAAAAACATAATTTATGTAATATTTTATTTTTGTAGCAAAAATTGCAGCTCTCAACAACCAACACCAGGAGAAAACTGTCTGATGTGAGCGAACCTCAAGTATGATCAAGTTTGGATTCAGCAACTGCCCCGTCATTATGATGGGCTTTTTTTATTACTTCTATCGAATATGTCTTGTATTTTAATTTTTTTTATTTATCATGACAAAAAGAAAGGAGTTCTATGAACAAGAATCGTATCGGAATGTGTCAATGGTTTCATTTCAAGGAGTATGAGAGAGCACAACGTGCCGTATCTCACCTCGAAGATCTCGGGGTCAAGCATCTTCGGATGGATGTTTCGTGGGCCGATTATTTTCGCTCCGATGGCCCAGAGTGGTACAACTGGCTTTTCAAAATGCTCGGCACGAAATTCAAACTTTTGGTATGTCTGTGGCACACACCCCCATCTATTTCAAGGAACGGCAAACCGAACGGTCCGCCATTTCCCTCCAAACTCGCTTACTTCCAGGATCTTGTCCGACAAGTCATTGAGCAGTACGGAGAATATATCGAAGCAGTTGAGCTTTGGAACGAGCCCAACAACCGCTTAAAATGGGACTTCAGTACATTTGACCCGCATTGGAGCTGGTTGGATGAAATGATTCTAAGAGGTGCCAAGCAGGCAAAAACGATGGGAATGACCACTGTCTTTGGGGGGATCAGTCCTATTAACGGCGGATTTCTGAGACAATTTCAAAAGTCATTGTCGTTTATCGATATAATTGGCATTCATGCTTTTCCCGGCCAATGGAATGAAGCTTCGGGATGGCAAGGATGGACAGGTGTCGAAAGGCATATCCTTCAAGCAGCTGGCGGACGGCGCGTATGGGTAACGGAGTCAGGTCTAGCGGCGAAACCGGACAAAAGCGATGAGCTTAAACTTCAGCGAAAACAATTTGAGGAGACGATTGATACAGCCTATCTCTTGGCGCATCCTCTTCAGTCGAAATTTCAAATGGTGGTGACATTGGTAATCCTCAACGCTTTAACTATCATTCTTTTGTCTTTCGCATTCAAATAGACATTTACTTAAATAAATTGTAGTGTATGTTCACTCTGACATTCCGTCAGAGTGTATTAACAACAAAACACCAGACCTTTAATCAACAATGAGTTATTCTTTATTTCCTGTCAGCGAACCTGACACCTACCCGATCTTCTCCGAGCAAAAGCCGTCAGACATGTTCGCCGAAATCATTTGTAACGGCGGTACTCCGGTGAGCGACTGCGAGCTCTGTGGCAGAACGCACTTCAATGAAACCGGCGAGTACATGGACAAAGGAGAACTTGAAAAACTCCTCGAAAGACAACAGGCCGAGCCGGATAAATATGTTGCCCATGATAATCAGGTCTATCATGGCGACTTTGACAGCAAGCGGGTCGTCTGGGATTGCCCTTGTAACGGCCTGCGTCTTTACGAGGAGATGTTGTGGGGCGAACGACATATGATCTCCCAGTACATCTGTGCCAGAGCCGAAGCGAACTTGGATGTTGCCCAACACGATGCCGAAGCAGCGACGGCGACCAAGGAAGCCTTGGAATCCTAACGACTCTCAATTCTTGACCTGATACCAGCTCTACACAGTGTGTGGGGCTTTTTTATTCACTGCTTATGAGCAAAGTCACGGGGCTACCAGACTCTGATATAATAAGAATATGAGCAATGAATTGCCGGAAAAGGCCATTGAAGCTGAAAAAGAAGCTACTTTGGAATTATTCAGCTTGAACGAAGAACAATCGGCTGAATTAAAAAAGCGGATCGAGAAATTCCACGGGCTTGTCCGAATCTTCATACATCCTGATACTATTTCTCCGGATGAATATTCAAAGCAATTTCTGGGATTTGTCATGACAATCTCATCTGAAAATTCACCTCCGATTATTTTCTTGGAAGACCACAATCATGTAGAAGGTTTCAAGGAAGACTTTGAACTGATGAGGGATAAATTACCTAATCCGATTTATTTCGCTGAAACGTTACCACGATTTCCCTACCCGATCTTCCCCGGTGATACGGTTCCAAATGAAATAGTAGAATTCAGGGAAATGCCTCTTGAACAGCAAAAAAACGCAGTTAAGGGCATGAGAACGCTTGCGATCATCCTCAGAAATTTGGGTGTCAAAAAAGTCTTAGTCGGCGGAGCAAACCTTGAAATCGACGATTCCGATAGACTTCAGGAGTGCGTAGGAAATTTCGTTGAATCATTCAATATGTGCGGGGAATCCGATTTTGATATAAAAGTTTCGAACTTGACCATACCTAAAAACAGAAACGATTTAAGAGGTGTAAGGGATAAATTTTTGTAAAACATATGATTTCATATTTCGCTTATGGCCCAAACCAAGATGAGGCTCAAATGAGACCCGAGGCTTTACTTTTAATCCTTCTTGCCATATTATGCAAATCGCTTGCATAATATGAGAACCAACGTATACAAAGGACAGATACTGAAGCTGCTTAAGAAAAAGCATCTTTTGACTATCGCGGAAATTCACAAAGCTGTTCCGAATGCCGACTATTCCACGGTCTTCCGCAATGTCGAGCAGCTTCTCAAAGGCAAGCAGATCAAGAAAATCATGGTCGACAACCGGTCTATCGCGTACGAGTTTTCAAAAGACAGTCATGATCATTTTATCTGCAACGATTGCGGAAAGGTCGAATCGATTCACCTGCCCCGCAATTCAATCAAAGACCGCAAGATTGACGATATTACCATAAGAGGCAGTTGCGGTAACTGCACAAATTAATATGAGAATAGCTTTCGTAGGAAAAGGCGGATCAGGCAAAAGCACCCTCTCGGCGTCGTTCGCTTCATATCTCTCAAAACATACCGGCAAGCCGGTGACCGTCTTTGATGCGGACATTAATATCCACGTGCCAGAGCTTCTCGGCTTCGGTGTCATACCTTTTGAAAAGCACCTCTCGAATCCGAAGGTGTCGAAAGTGATCAAGAAGTGGCTGCTCGGCAGCAACGATATGAGCGACTCCGGCGCATTTCGCAAGTCTACGCCACCGACACGCAAATCGAACATCATTAAGATAGAATCAATCGGAAAAACACCTGTCGGAACATTTGGGTCACATGATGGAAATCTTTCGATCTTCGCCGTTGGGACATATCAGGATGAAGACATCGGGGCAAGCTGTTATCACAATAATCTCGCTATACTTGAAAACATCTTAAGCCATACGGACGACAAGAATGGTTATGTGGTAGCTGACATGGTCGCGGGAGTAGACTCATTCGCTGGGACTCTCCATGCGCAGTTTGATCTTACCTGCCTGATAGTAGAACCGACGGTGCGAAGCATTGAGGTCTATGCCAAATACATGGAGCTTGCGAGGGAGGCTGGCGTCGCTGACAGTCTTCGCGTCATCGGGAACAAGATAAGAAGCGAGAAAGACAAAGACTTCATTCGTGCCCATATTCCACCGGAAGAAATCATCGGATACTTCACTGATGATGATCATATCCGAGATATTGATCAGGACGGTAGAGCGCTTTCAATATCAAAGCTTAATCAAAGCAATCAGGAACTATTGAAACAGGTTCTAGAAGCCGCAGACTCTTTGCCTGATAATCGTGACACGAGGCTCAAGAAAATCTGGGACTTGCATAAGAAATATGTGGCGCAGGCCTTTGTAAAAGACAAATTTGGAGACCTGACAGATCAAATAGATTATGACTTCACATTCCGATAACAATATTAAAAACCTCCCCGATGACGGCAAGCCGTCTTTGCTTGAGACGGAAAAAAGCAAACTGGTATACGCCGGCCCGGCTTCGATTTTGGATTATCTCAATCCCGACAATACTCCCTACACGCCGCTAATAGAAATTCCAGATCATCTTAATCCGTATCTCAAAAGCGGGGTGAGGATCTTTGCGAAGCTCATGAATGCGCTGCCTCTCGCAAACGTGAAGTCGCTTCCGGCGTACAACATGCTTCTCGATAGGAAGGAAAAAGGACCGCTGCCGGACACCATCATCGAGAACTCATCAGGTAACACGGCATTTTCTCTTGCGGTCATTGCCCGGCTTATGGGCATACCACATACAAAAGCTGTCGTCTCTCACGAGGTAAGCCGCGGCAAACTCAACATACTGCGTCTTCTCGGTACCGAAATAATCGTCAATGACGAGCCCATTTGTCCTGATCCAAGCGATCCAACGAGCGGAATCTACAAAGCAAAGGAATGGTCAAAAGAGAACGGCTGGTTCAACCCCGGACAATACGACAACGAAGCTAATCCTGCCGCTCACTACAAATGGACAGGTCCGCAGATATGGGACCAGACAAAAAGTAAAATTTCCCTGCTCTCCACCGGTCTTGGAACTACGGGCTCAGCCGTGGGAATCGGTACATTCCTCAAGGAGAAAAATAAAGACATTAAAATTCTTGGCGTAACGCGCATCGTTAATAATCAAATACCCGGTGTTAGAACTGCCAGCCTTCTCAAAGAGGTCGCTTTTGATTGGCGATCGGTGATCGATTTTCAAGAAGAAGTCGGCACAACTGAATCGTTCAAGATGTCCATGGAGCTATGCCGGTCCGGATTATTCGTCGGACCAAGCTCAGGCTTTGCCTTGGTAGGACTTTTGAATCATATCGCAAAGCAAAAGCTCTCCGGTGAAGAAAAAATAGCCGTCTTCATCTGTCCCGACAGTCCGTTTCCCTATATCGACGAGTATTTTCAATATCTTGATCCCGCAGTTTTCCCAGAAATCCAGAATGAGCGACTGCTTAAGGAAAAGATTCAGATCAGCCCGTCGCAAAGTGCCGCCATCAAAGAGCTTGGCCCGCTGGAAGTGTTTGACCTTATTTTTACCGGCACACCCGATAAAGTCTGGGAAAAAATAGGAAACAAGCAAGAAGCAGATATCAAAAAAGGATTCGCTGTGATTGATGTCCGTAACGAAGGAGAGTATGAAGACCACCACATCCCGGAATCGATCCATGTTCCCTTTCATGAACTTGATGAATTCCTCAAGAAAAACAAGACGAGCCTCGCCAGAAATGAAGCGGTCATTTTCGTCTGCAAACATGGCAATGCAAGCCGGCTCGCTGCTTACAAAGCGGAGGAACTTGGTCTCAAACCGATCAGCCTCAAAGGCGGCGATGCCGAATGGAGCAGGCTTGATCTGCCAAGAATCCGTGCTGAGAAATGCATCATCAAATTCGATTTATGATATTGAATTTTTACGTTTTCATTGGACGGAATCTATGAAAGCATGACACCCGAAGAAGCCCATGCGCACTTCGTAAAGATGGGAATGTTTGGCGCAAACGGGCCGTGGGCTCCACGCGAGCCTGTCGAGCCCGAAGGCTTGAATGGACTCATCGGCAAAGACAAGGTCTTCAAAGCCTTCCTGCTCGACAAAGGTCTGCCAGGAAATATGGTCGACCTCGTCCTTAGTGGGAACGCCCTCCGATTCCTGAAGCGTGCACTTCGCTTAACCTACTAGTCTCTCGGGGCTGACATCCGCAAGTAATTGATTACCCGGTCAATTGCTTGCAGTTTTTTTATTGCTTCTCCTGACTCTCAAGCTTTGCTGCTGCTTCAGGGGTGGATACTGTTTTTCCCATTAAAAATAAATTGATTATTCCTACAGCAATAATCCAGTAGACAATCATTGCAAGAAGGGTGGTCCATTCAAATATGCTTCCGGTAACTATTCGTGTGTTCTGAAACACACTAAGGAATGGATTGGCAAAGATATATGTCACCTTATAAATGAAGCTGGTGAATCCCGCTGCAGGATTAGCACCCAAGAGCTTCAAGATAAAACGAAATGCCAACAAGACTTCAATGATGCCGAGAATATACCAGACCACTTGAATTCCGCGATAAAGAGGTTTGGTGCTTGAAGAGGTATATGATGAATCCATAAAGATAATTTGATTAGGCTATTAAATGAAATAGACTGACAGACTAATTATACACTTTAATTTTATCTTCGTTTGCTCCTTACGTACGGTACTATATCATTTTTTCCGAACACCTTTAAGTTATCCACAATTCTTCATTTTTCATGTTTGATTATTCAAAAGAGAAATTTTAAAATCATAAACGGACCCTGTACCCGTGAAAAAAGAACACGACAATGGAATACTTCGACTCTAAATTATATGATCTGCCCCTTGATACGCCTATCGGAGCAATCATACGGACAGGACGCTATTGCTACTTGAAGGAAACCACCTTGGGCCAACTCATTAAGGTAGCCCCTATCGTCCTGTCTTCACGCTTCTCCATGAGAGATGCATGCCTCGCCGTCGGCCAAAATGAAGGACACTCATCACTTCTCGAAGCCGCACTCATCCAACAACACAACAAAGAAATTGCACTCAAATAAAAGACTCGCGGCAAGAGCGCTCAGAGACGTCATACGTATGTGGACGTCTTTTTTACTTATTTTATTTTGCAGACACGGGAGCAAGTTGACATTTTTTCAATAAATTGTAGTCTCTTTCTAGATATTCCCCTCACGTGTGTGCTGGTGGAATTCTTCTATAGAAAGGAGAAAGATGCCAGGACCATATTTTCCAAATCAAGAAGCTTTAGAATGCGGGTGCTACTATCCGGATGTAACCCGCATTGAAGATAATCCCGACAAAGGCGTTCGAATTCTTTACTGCATTACGCACGGCCGGGTCGAGATGAAAGTGGATCCGCGCTGCCTGACTGCGCCAGCTCGTCCGATCCCTGACGACCACTGGCGCATACGTGAACGCGCCCGGCTTCTCAATTCTGATGAGCTTCATCAGAATGCAGCTTCCTAGAGTGATGAGCACTCCTCGACAACTCAAGTGCACCGCCCCTGTCGCTAGACAGGGGTTTTTTATTTATGCTATAATTTCAACCAATATGATGACAATCATTTTACTTGGGATATTAGGCGTAGTCATAAGCATTTTGGTAGGAATATGCTGGTACTCGACAAAAACGCCGATGGGCAAGCTTCATCTGGAATCGCTCGGCTTTTCGAATGTTTCAAAGGAAGAGCAAGAAAAGAAGATGCGTGAGATAAAACCGAAATTATGGAAATACTATGTCGGTCAGATTATCCTTTCTTTCCTGACTTCCACTTTCATCGCCTACATCATGCTTGAACAAAGAATGTTCGGCATCGGCTCTGCTGCTATTTATGTGGAAGTAGGCGCGATCTGGCTTTGCTTTAACGTACCAATAGTCGGACAAACTCTATTATGGGGCAATTGCGATTTGAAATTACGTTGGAAAAAATTCTTCTCTGACATATTTGCTAACCTTGTAACCTACATGCTGATCATCTTCATATTCAGCTTGATATATGCCGCCCTATGAGATAAGGTTCCATTTGAAAGGAGTTCATGTTTGAAAAATCTAAAAGAGATAAACGCGCAGCTTCAGGATGCTGACCCCCGTGAGATAGTCACATGGGCTCATGAGACCTTCGGAAATAGCCTGGCCATGACTTCGGGTTTCGGGGCCGAATCGGCCCTGACAATCAATCTAGTTACGCTTCGTGTCCCGGAGATTCCTGTGATCGTCATTGATACCGGATACCTCTTTCCAGAGACGCACGCCTTTATGGAGAAGCTCAGGAAGAGGTTCAGCCTCAACCTGAAGACCTACTTCCCTTTGCTTAGTCCGTTCGCCATGGAAAACCAATATGGCAAACTATGGAAGCAAGGCAAGCGAGGTCTGGAATGCTACAACCGGATGAGAAAAGTGGAGCCAATGGAACGGGCACTCCGCGAACTCGGTGTCAAAGCCTGGATTTCAGGATTAAGGGCAGACCAGACAGCGCTACGTTCCAAATTGAAGATAGTCGAAAGAAGATCTGATGGAATATACAAGATCCATCCCATCATCAAATGGACGGCGGAGGAAATCCGCCAATACTTCTTCCTTTACGACCTGCCCTATCATCCTTTAGTTGAAAAAGGCTATTCGTCTATCGGCGATTGGCATTCGACGCTTCCCTCAAAAGACCGTTCCGGACGTTTCAACGGGATCAAGGAAGAATGTGGGCTGCACGAAGAATTATGCGGAGATAACAGCGAGGTATAAATGCGCACGGCCGAACGGAAGTTCGGCTTTTTTTATTTCCCGAAGCGCCACCAGTCATGATTATTCATATCGAATTATAAGAGAAGATGCTTGCCAAAGCGAAGGCAACGGCTACCCAGAGGATGATTTCTGCGAGCAAAAGGAGGAGGCCGATTTTGAAAAGGATAAAAAAAAGAAGCAGGATAACTCCGACGCATTGAAGGACCATTTTGATCTTACCGGGAAGCTTGGCTTGAATGTTAGCCTTCGGATGCGTGATCTTCTTGTATATCGCTGCTGTGATGATGATCACCTCAAGGAATATGATGACAAGCGCAAGCCAGATGTTGACACAGCGAGTGAGAAGGATGACCGCCGCCGATCCGATGAGAAGCTTGTCTGCTAACGGATCGTAAAATTTCCCGACAGTAGTGATCTGATGACGGATGCGAGCCATGGCGCCATCGAGAGCATCGGAAAGGGCTGCTGCGATGAATATGATAGATCCCCAAAAATAATCATAGGTGAGGAAAAAATAGATGACGAAAGGAATGCAACAAAGCCGGAAAAAAGTGACGGTATTAGGCCGGATTTTGCGCGGAATGGCATTAAGTATACTTCTTCCTATGACCTTGTCGGTAAACGTAAGCTTGGATTTGCCGATGCGGTTCTTTAATTCATCTTTTGGTTCCTCCAGCTTCATTGCATGAATTATACCTATCATAAATCAAGTTCTCAATCATATAGACATTCATCTACATGCTGATATGGTATATCATACACACTATGGACGGAAACACTGAAAGCAAAATAAATCCCATCATCCGATCCCTGATTTTTTCGGATTTTCTCGTCTTATCCGCATTTTCGATCTATGGGCCGATATTCGCCATCTTCATTCTTAAGCAAATCAACGGCGGAACAGCCGGAACAGTAGGGGTCGCAACCGCGTCATACTGGATAGTGAGGTCAATACTGCAATTGCCGATCTCTAAAGCTCTCGACAAGCAAGACGATAAACGCCTCAATTTCAGAGCGCTGATAATAGGATCATTCCTTTTCAGTATCGTGCCATTCCTTTTCATATTCGCTACCGAGCCATGGCATGTCTATGTTCTCCAAGCTATTTATGGCATCGGTGATTCCCTCGCTGCTTCCACTTATCTGTCAGTCTTCTCAAATCATCTCGACAAGAAGAAAGAGAACCTCGAATGGGGAACGCGCTCCGTCATGGTCGGTATAGGCACATCCATTGCTGCAGTCGGAGGCGGTTTCCTCGCTGACCGCTACGGTTTCCATATGATATTCATCATCACCGGGATACTGGCTCTTTTCGGCTCATCGCTTCTCATCTATTCTCGCTATAAGGATTCAGAATTAGGAATGCATAATTGACTTTATAGTTAAGTATGATATAATTATATAAAATAGAACTTTGTAATTGGTGGGATATTTGATTGCAGCCACTTCTTCGCGATTGAAGCGAATAGTTTTGACGCGAAAAGCTGAATGCAATCAAGTACTCCAAGACGGAAGAACGATGCAGAAACCAACCAACATATAGATAGTCATGAAAAAAAATATCCTGTTCGTCTTTGCAATCGTCCTCTCCGCGAGCGCCGCCTTCGGCGCTTCCCTGCGCGATACTGTCATCAACAAGATCCTAAGCATCCAAGTCCAGAAGTTTCTCACGCCGGAGTTCATCTCCAGCGTGATCAGCACTCGGACTCCCGACTTCGACGAAGCCGAGTGCTCGTTTGCGGACAGTTACTACGTGTGCCGCGACCGCACCTACGAGAGTCTCTTCGGCGGCTGGGAAGGCCTTGAGGACGCAAAAAACAATGATTCGGACAACGATGATCTCTACTACCAATTGAGAACCGTGGCCGTTGCCAAGCTGAAGGCTGAACTCCACCAAGGAGACACCTTGATGGAGGTCTATCAGAACTGCCGCCCGGCGTTCGTCAAGACGATTGCCCGGCAGTCTCCGGCATTCCGCCAGCACCTTCAGGCTTTCATCGAGGAAGCGATCGAGTCATTCACTTCGGTGAAAGACAAAGATTACCGATCGAAGTTCAGCTACTACCTTGAGGTGCAGAACGTGCGTCTCTATGGCGTCAGCAACAGCATCATCGAAAACATGCTGGCTTCGAATCGGCCTGCCGAAGAGATTGCCAAGCAAGTCCTGAACTCTCCGGTCGCTGCCGAGGACAAGAGCTTCCAAGCTCCGCCCGATGTTGACCTGAGCAAGTTCGCTCTTCGGCGCTGGAACGAGGGAGGAACAACACTGGTCGGTAAGTATCTCGCGGTCCTTCAACTCATGCAAAAGGATCTCGCGACGCCGGCATTCCACTGACGCAGAAGAGGCTTGACCTTCACCCAAGCTGCCGTTTTCCTTTCGGAAAATGGCAGCTTTTTTATTTTTCACAAACAAAAACACCCCTAAGCGGAGCGTCTTTGGAAGCTGCTAATGCCTTAAGCCCGGCAAATACATGGTGGGTACTCAATGAATAGCCGTCAGAATGCTCGGAAGCGCTCATCGGGCTATGCTAATATGATGTTCCCTGTTCGTATTGGTACTCGGTTTAAGCCGTTAACCTCTTGCCTCTTAATACAACCCTATTACGGAAAAATTTCACATCAAAAGAAGTATCCGTGTTATACATAAAGCTTAGCAAGCGGCTGGTCCCTAGAAAGGACCTGCCGCTTCTCTGTTTATCTTTCAATTGATATAATCACATCATGCAAAATCTCCCTGAAAATAAAGTAATGGCAAGCAGGATATTCGATGCACCGGTCGAGCAAGTCTGGGAAGCTTGGGCCAAGCCTGGACTGGTGATGAAATGGTGGGCTCCTGACAATTTCACTTCGCCGAGCGCGAAGATAGACTTCCGCGTCGGGGGAACTTCACTTGTCTCCATGCTCGCCCCGGAAGAGCTCGGCGGTCAGCACACATACAGCATATGGAAATACGAGAAAATAATTCCTTACCAGCGGATCGAATTCATTCACAGCCTTTCCGACGAGAATGGGAACAAAATTAGTCCGAGCACCCTCGGCATGCCGGAAGATTTTCCAGAAGACATGCCCATGGAAGTCATATTCAGGGACCTTGGCAAAAACAAGACGGAAATGACAGTTGTCCAGCACGGCTGGAATCAGGGGAAAATGCGCGAAATGGCAGAAGCCGGCTTAAACCAATCGCTCGACAAGATGGTGCTGCTTTTTCAATAAAAAAGCCGCTCATGCAAGCGGCGTCTCTCCTTTCGTATTGATGTATTCGACTGCCCTCGCTAGGCTGCATCTATCATCAGGATCTTCCTCATGAAAATACAATACCTGAGCGATCCTCGTCGCCCTATTCCAGACTTCGTCAGTCCGCGCCCAACCCGTATCACCCTGCCCAAGCGGCAAATAAAGCTGCTTCGGCAGAATATCGCAAAATTGGCCGAACGGCGGAAAAAGCAATGGCGAGAAAGCGAATACACCTGGAGGAAAAGGGTCGACCGATGCTCCATCTGGCAGCATAAGCCAGGAGTGCCTAATACTCTCATGAGGAACAAGCGTCGCCTGACCTTCCTTTTTGAGGACATAACTTCGATAACCCATCATCAGTCCATCTGCGACCTCTACGTCGTCTCCCAGATGAATTTTCAATCCCCTGCAGATCGAATGGCAGTTAGGCCAGAATAGCTTCCTTCTTTGCTTGTCTGCCTCGTCATGCACTTTTGAGAAGAATCTCGTTAGGCGTGTAATTTGGCTGTAAATCATCTTGTCGGATCGGGATATTCTCCCGACTGATTCTTGTGCAGTAAACATTCTTAATGGACACTATCATGTTTCATTCCTAGCTACCAGCCGCTCCGATGCGTCTTCCTATTCTTCCTTTGCATCACATGCACGGCAAATTCGCTGAACCGCGACGGCAGAAAGTAGATAATCGGCACTATTATGAAAAGGCCTATGGAAAGGAGCGGATCCCAGAAAGCGGCTGGGATCGAAAGAAAATACAACAGGAGCGCAGGAGTATTCCTCAGCACACGTTTCTTGCTGTATTCGCCTTGCAGATGAGGTTTGTAGAGCTTAGCCTTGTCAGCATAATGGGTAAGAAGCCAAAAAGCGACCGACACCAGAAAAAGATTCAATCCATAAAGAGCGACTGGTACTGGATCAAGGGCATGCAAAGCGATGAAAGAGGTAGGAAACGGGATAAGGCAGATCCAGAAAAGCAAGTGGTTGTTCAGCCAGAGGAAATGATCGTCGGTATTCTCGAGCGTCGAGAAGAAATTATGATGATTGATGAGGAAAATTGCCACTACCATGAAACTCAAAGCGAAGCCGACGAAATTGTAGAGGACTGGAAACAGAGCGACAAGGAAATCATGGTAAGAAGCGCCAGCCTGAACTGCAGGAGCATGAAGGTCGAGAACAAGCAGCGTGAGGACGATAGCAAAAATGGAATCGCTATATGCTTCTATCCTGCTTGTTGGTTTGAGATTGGACGACACGCATGATTGTACCAGACTCATGTATAATATAGCAATGGAATCGATCCCTCTCATCCCAAAGAACGGACTGGAAGAACTGCAATCTTACATAAACCTTTCCGAGACGGCTATTCAGACAGAGTTCGAGACATCAACTAATGCCTGGGCTGATTGCTTCGGAAGCATGGTGGATGTCATAAGCATGTACCTGCATCTTCACAAAGTAAGCAAAAACCTGTCGCCAGAGATGCTAGAAATGGCAATACAAAGGACAGAGGAATTGAAAGACGAATTTTATCGGCTCAAGAGTGAGTACCCGAAAAGAGAAAATATCCCTTCAGAGGAAATAAGGCAGAGGCTTGTAAAAAGACTTGACGTCTTCGCTAGCGACTGGGGAAATATCTGAAAATAATGATAGGCATAATATGGCATAAAAAAACCCGCTTAAAGCGGGAGGCATTGAATGCTGACGATTTCAAACACGAGCTTACTCTCGCCAGAGACCCTGATCAAGGTTGCATTCTTATCCAGAAGGCCCATGAGATCTCTCCTTTCCAAAGCATTGCTGATTCCCGGTTTTTTGCAGTCAATGGGTAGGCAGCCGACCTGATATTGAGTGCCGTCTTCCATACTGACCCACAATGTCTGCTTGCCAGAGATCTTCACCTCCTTGTCATCAGCGGTACGATCCCTCCAAAAAAGCGCCACGATTCGGTCAGGCAGGATCACATTGGCGCAGTGGGGGCAATATCCCATGGCTTCCGTATTAGGATTCTGAATGACCTCAAGCGACGTTCTGATGCCTATAGGGCCGAACCGGGCCCGGGTTCGCCTAACCCACTCCCATGAGCTGTAATTATAGAGGAACCTGAGACCGTCGATCCTCTTAGCCAAAGAACGAAAGAACTTTTCCATACATTGACAACATTAAACAAAATGACAGTTCTGTCAATGGTGTGATATCATTAGCGCATGAAATTCATTTTTATCGCAATGGTCGCTTTCTTGTTCTTATCCCCTCCTTTAATCGCTTCCGCGCATGAGGTATATGTGCTCCCTCCAGCTGAAATCCAGGCCGCACTGCATAGCCCGACAGTCTCCCCTTTGACGGTGATAAAGGACAACCTCGTCCAATTCACCTTCTGGGCCTTCATCGTCGCCTTGAGCATATTCTGCGTCTTCTTCATCTCTATCACCCGCAAATTCGAGAAATATCTCGCGCCTTTTTTCGCCAGAACCAAGCACTGGGCGCCGCTCATAGGCAGAGTGACAGTCGGGATCAGCTTTCTCGCCGCAGCTTTTTACCAAGCAAGCTATGGTCCTGAACTGCCGCTTGCTGCGACTTATGGATCCTATACTCCAATTGTAACCGCTGGACTCATTGCAATCGGAATGATGATTATCTTCGGAATCGGCGCGCGCATCGCCGCTTTCATCGCCCTTATCATGTATGGCGTCGCGGTCAATAACCACGGCTGGTACATGCTTACTTACTCCAACTATCTTGGAGAAATACTCCTTTTGCTCCTCGTTGGCACCAGCAACAAGTCCCCATGGGCAAAAAAAATCGAACCCTACGGCTTCCTCATACTTCGCGTGCTTTTCGGCTGCGCCCTCATCTACACTTCAGTCTATGCCAAGCTCTGGTTCTCGAATCTCGCTTTGGATACGGTCACTTACACCAGAGGAGGTACTCTTCTTCCGCTGACTCACTACCTCCATTTCGAGCCGCACTTCCTCGTCCTCGGCGCCGCATGCATCGAGATCCTTATCGGCCTCTTCTTTATCCTCGGCATCGAAATCCGCTTCACCGCCTTATTCTTGAATTTCTGGCTGACGCTTTCGCTCATACATTTTGGAGAAATCGTCTGGCCACATATTATACTCATAGGCATCCCTATCGCATTCTTCTTCTACGGTTACGACAAATTCTCCCTTGAAGGCTATTTCTTCAAGAAAAAAGGACTTGAACCCGTTCTTTAGTTTCTCTTTGAGACAATTTGCTATATAATCTAAAAATGTTTGAAACATTAAAGCCCTCCTTCAAGGGTGACATTGATAGCTTGGAAAAGACACTCGACTTTTATTCGCATGATGCCAGCCTTTTCGAAATAAAGCCTCAAGTAGTGCTTTACCCGAAGGATTCAGAAGACATCAAGACCATCGTCAAATGGGTCAACGACAACCGTGCCGCTCATCCCGAACTTTCCATCACTGCCCGCTCTGCCGGCACCGACATGTCAGGAGGGGCCATCGGCAGCTCGATTATCCTCGACTTCACCCGCTACATGAACAAAATAATCGAAGTCACGCCTGACCACGCAATTGTCATGCCCGGCTGCTACTATCGTGACTTCGATGTGGAGACCCAAAAGATACAGCGTTTCATGCCTGCCTATACCGCTTCCCGCGAGATAAATGCCGTCGGCGGAATGATAGGAAACAATAGTGGCGGAGAAAAAGCCATCAAGTATGGAAAGACTGAGCAATATATCAATTCGCTCAAAGTAGTCTTTTCAGACGGCAATGAATACGAAGTGAGACCGATGACAAAGCAGGAAATCGAGCAAAAAGGCGCAGACAGCTTCTACAAGAAGATTTTCAATCTCATAAACGATAATTACGATCAGATCATGGCTGCCAAGCCGGCTGTCTCAAAGAATTCTGCGGGATATTACCTCTGGAATGTTTATGACAGGCAGACGGGTATTTTTGACCTCTGTCGACTCATTGTCGGATCACAAGGGACGCTCGGTATCGTCACTGAAATAAATTTCAAGCTTGTTCCTACACAGCCATGCTCGAATATCCTCGTGGTATTCCTGCCTTCACTCGATGATGTCAGCAAGCTTGTGACTGAAATCCTACCTTTCAAGCCCGACAGCCTCGAAACCTACGACGACAAGAGCATGATATTAGCAGTCAGGTTCTTCTTTGATTTCTTCAAACAGCTCGGCTTCTGGGGTGCAATCAAGCTCGGCTTCCAATTCGTGCCGGAAAGCCTGATGATCATCGCCGGCGGCGTGCCAAAACTCATCCTGATGATCGAATTCACCGGACAGAACGAGGAAGAAGTGAAGAAAAAACTTGTCGAAGTCAGCGAACATATCGCCCATTTCAAATTCCATATGCATATCGCCCATTCAAGCGCGGAAGCCGATAAATACTGGAGGATACGCCACGAGAGTTTCAATCTTCTGCGCAAGCACGTCAAGAACAAGCGTACTGCGCCTTTCATCGACGACATCATTGTCAAACCGGAATTTCTTCCCGAATTCTTGCCGAAGATAAAGGTATTGCTCGACCAATACAAGCTCGACTACACCGTCCAAGGCCATCTCGGCAACGGCAATTTCCACATCATTCCTTTGATGGATCTCAACTCGCCTTTTTCCGCAGACATCATCCTGGAACTATCCGCGAAAGTATACACGCTCGTGAACGAATATCATGGCTCGATCACCGCAGAACACAATGACGGAATCATCCGCACCCCTTACCTCGAACAGCAATATGGAAAATCGATAGTCGCGCTTTTCCAAAAAACGAAGGACATCTTCGACCCGGATAATATCTTTAATCCCGGGAAGAAAGTCGGAGGAACGTTCGAAGACATTAAAAGAGCAATTAAAAAGAAAAATTAAAAATGAATAAGACCATGAAAAATAAAATACTTGTAATTGGATCGGTTATACTGGGCATATTGTTTTTAGCACTCTCTTTCGTCTATTTTACCACTCCAGCCGGGTCCCTTCCTTCATTCATACCAGGTTTTGAGCCGGGCATTGTCAGCACTCATGTAAAGCACAGCGTTGCCTGTTTCATACTGTCACTCGCACTGTTCATCTTCGCCTGGTTTAAAAGCGCAAAAAAAGCGTAAGCGCTCCCACGATTACACAATAGGCCGCAAAAGGAAAAAGGGTCTTCTTCTCGAAATACTTCGTCAGGAATTTTACGGAAAAATATGCGCCGAGAGCGGAAGCAACCGAACCGGCAACTATGGGTGTAATCGCGTAACTCTGGTTTCCAATGAGTTCTGGCAGTTTCAAGACCGCGGCAGCAAAGATGATTGGCGTGGCAAGGAGGAACGAGAAATGAGCGGCATCTTCATGATTGAGGCCTATAAGTAGTCCACCACTGAGTGCCGCTCCTGTCCTTGAAAAGCCCGGAATGAGTGCCAGAGCCTGCGCAAAGCCTATCTTCACGCTCTGACCCCACGAGAGGTTCCGAGTATTAACAGTGGCTGCTTCCCTTTTTTTGCTTCTGCTTATGAGTTTTTCTGCCCCATAAAGCATGAGGCCGTTAAGAATGAGAAAGAAAGAAGCAGAACGCGGTGAAGCAAAAAGGATCTTGAATTTCTCTTCAAACAGCAAGCCGAGGATTCCCGCCGGGATGGTAGCGACCACCAGAAGCCAGCCAATCCTCTCGTATTTGTCTGCGGGGTCAATCAGCCGATTTTTCAGTGATCTAAAAATACCTTTTATGATTAGCGCCCACTCCTTGAAGAAAAAAATAAACAACACGAAGGAGGTAGCTAGGTGTGTGGCTACGATAAAGATGAGGAAAAGATTTGAATTCTGGTCGATAGTCCATCCCAAAAGTGAAGGAATGATAACAGTGTGACCAAGACTGGAAACCGGAAAGAGTTCGGTGATTCCCTGGAAAAGGCCCAGGATTGTTGCCTGAAAAAGCGAGAACATATAGCCATTCTAACACAAATGTACTTTTTGTGTTAGAATGGCGAACTAACGGCCCTATCGTCTATCGGTTAGGACGAAGCCTTCTCAAGGCTTAAAGCCGGGTTCGATTCCCGGTAGGGTCACCTTCAACAGCTATCTGGTTACTACAAGCACGAAGCAATGATTCAGGTGCCCCCGCGAGACCCAAGTGAAAGCTCGGGTCTTTTTTTATTAAAATAAAAAAGGCGTCAACTACGAAGCGACGCCTGCCTCCTGCACTGGCCGGAGGAATTTCAAATGAGAGATGCGCTCTTCTCTCGATTTCTTCCTTCGCTGAAGCTCGCTGCCGAAAACCGATTTAAATTCACCGAATCTGATGGTGATCGGTCTATTATTGGCAAAATAATATTCCCGGCAGATGTCCGAAAGAAGCTGCTTCTCCTCTGTAGAGGTAAGCGCCCTGGCTTTCTTGGCTATCAAGCGCTCCCTTTTTTTATGAAATTCGTCGGCCATCATGCCGACATATCCGTCCAATTTCTGTTGTCGAGTCTTCATCCGAACATCTTTATACCACAAAATATGAAAATTGACATCCTTTGATTTAACTGTAAGGTTATGTCAGGACTGCACAAAACTCTATGGCAAAACAGAAGCATGACTCGAAAGTCAAAAAGAGGATGAAAAACCTTGAAGCGAAAAGACGCAAAAAGGAACTGAAAAGTCTTCGCCGCTACTATTAAGATGAGCTTCGAGAGCTCTCCAACTCGCCACCTTCCGGTGGTTTTTTATATGCCAGCAAAATGCTACCTGTCTGGTGGAATCCCGTAATAGGTGATAAGGAAATTGGTAAGATCAACGAATGTGGGACCGAGAGATTGCGACGAATATGGCACTCCTTGCGGATTGACTGCATACATGAATATCAGGAATTGAGGATTGTAAGCGGGGAGATAACCGAAGAAGGAATGGAGATTGTGGCTATCATCGTAATATCCTCCACCAGGCGCCGGAATCTGAGCCGTACCGGTCTTCTCTGCGATGCTATAATGAGGATTCTTTGCCGCACCATTCTGGAAATACTGGTCGAAGTCATCGACGAGCATGTCAGTGACCGCTTTGGACGTGGAAGGCTTGATGACCTGTGGTCCGGTCGGATAGGTAATATCCTTGAAAGTGCCTATGGTGTAATTTATCCTTTTCACTATATGCGGAGTGATGAGCGTTCCGCCATTCGCTATTGCCGAAAGGGCGCGCACCACTTCAAGCGGAGTGACGGCGATGCCCTGTCCGAATGAAGCAGTAGCGTATTCCAAGTCGCGCGGGCTGTTGAGGTTCGATATGAGCCCTGTCGCTTCGTTCGGAAGGTCGACGCCCGTCTTCTGCCCCAGCCCGAATGCAGTAAAATATTTCCTGAAATTATCATGGCCAATTTTTTGCGACAAGAAGACGAATCCGGTATTAAGCGAGTAGCCCATCGCTTCCTGCATCGGAATCACCCCTCTTCCCGCCTTATCGAAATTATAGATCGTGCTGCCATTCAAAGTGACCGATCCTGTATCATCATACGTGGTGCTTGCGTTGGCGATGCCGAGATCGATGGCAGTGGCCATCGTCAAAGGCTTGACGATGGAACCCATCTCATGGACATTCTCCACCACATCATTCGAAAATACCGCGGAGCTTTTTTGAACCCTGAAATTATTCGGATCGAAGGTAGGATTCAAGGCCATTGCATATATCTCGCCGGTCTTCGGGTTGATGATAAGGCCACCGATGCTTTCAGGGTTGTATTCATCCTTCACTTTCTGCAGAGCTTTCTCAAGCGTATCCTGCACAGTCGGATCGATAGTGGTAACAAGATCGCCTTCGAGCGGCTTGTCCTGCACGACAGTCTTATTAACGTCAGCGAATATCTCAGCAAAGAAATTCACATAGACGTCGTTGGCATTCCTTGCGAGCACATCGTCATAATAGCTTTCGAGGCCGTATCTTCCGGCAAGCACGTCGCCCTTATAGCCTACGAAACCGAGGACATGCGCAGCAAGCGAGCCGGCCGGATAGTCGCGCCAGCTGTCTTGATAGATGGAAATGCCTGGCAAGCCGAGAGATTCGACAGTCTTAGCTTTGTCGTCATCAACCTGTTTTTCGACTTCGACATAGCTTTCAGTCTTGTCTGCAGCTCGCTCGTCAAAATTAACACAATCAATGTCGCTGATGATGGCCTGTATCTTCTCGCAAGTTGAGGTGGCATCTTTGACTTTCTGAGGATCCAGTGCGATGAGGTAGCCAGACTTCAAGGTCGCCGCAGAAACTTCATTGCCGTCCTTATCGGTAAAAAAGATAGAGCCGCGATCGAAGACATATTGCGCTGGACGCACGTACTGGCGGTCAGCGCGGTCTGTCAGTTCCTTGCCGTGCACGATCTGCAGCAAGTAAAGCCGGCTTATGAGCACCAAGGCGAAAGCGACTATCAGGAATGAGAAAAGGCGTATGCGGAATTGGAAAGAAGATTTCATCCGTCAGCTTATTTTACTACTCAACCTTGTTAATTGAAAGCGCCTTGCCGAAGGTAGGTCTCGAGACATAGGTAGTATCCTTGTCATTTGCATCCTTAAAGCCGAGTGCGTAGGCATTATTGATGCTGACTGCGTTCTTGAGGGTGATATAGCTATATTCGAGCTGCGAGACCTGGTTGGTAACCGCACTAATCTTAGCTGTGGTATTCTTTCGCGTGACGACGTTCCAAACTGTCTTATTCACCATATAGGCATACGAAAAGCAGAGCATGACAATGATCGCCAGAAGTACAAGCATGATCTTCTTCTCCTGGCTGTATTCATGTATCGTTTGTTCTATTTTTTTCATATATGGTGCTGTTATTTTTTGCTTATAATCCTTAACTTCGCGCTTCGCGACCTCGGGTTATCCCTTATCTCGCTTTCAGCCGGCACGATCGCTTTCTTGGTGATGATCGTTCCGAAACCTTCCTTTTCCTTATCCTTATAAAAATGCTTTACGATCCGATCTTCCAGGCTGTGAAAGGAGATGACTGCCATCCTGCCGCCTGGAGAAAGGAGCTCAAATCCTTTCTGCAAGCCTTCCTTGAGCGCCCCGAGCTCGTCGTTGACCGTGATCCGAAGCGCTTGGAAGGTCTTGGTAGCAGGATGCGGCCTTTTCTTCAGCGAGAATTTGCGGGTGATCGGCGGCATCGCTTCCTCGATGATCTTGGCAAGCTCTGCGGCGGTCTTTATGCGGTGATTCGCCCGCTTCTCGACAATCGCCCTTGCGATCCTCCTCGCATATCTTTCTTCGCCGTATCCGTAGATGACATCCGCTATAGATGATTCTTCCCATTCATTGACGATGTCGTCTGCATTAAAAAGCTGCGAATGGGGATCTTTTGAGAAAGTCATATGGAGCGGCTCTTCATTCTTGAAGGAGAATCCCCTGCCAGACTCTTCTAGCTGAAAGGAGCTTAATCCAAGATCCAAAAGTATTCGGTCTGCATGATTTAAATCGTGGGCCGATAATACTTTGTCGATATTGCGATAATCTTCCTTAGCCAGATACAGTCGGGAGGAGAATGGATCGAGGCGCGCTCTGCTTCGTTCCAAGGCATCAGCATCGCGATCTATTCCAACAATGCTTACCTTGTCGCCCCATTCCTTTGCCACTTCTTCGCTATGGCCTCCCCCGCCGAGAGTACCATCGACAAAGACGTCTCCTTCGTGAATATCCAATCCGTCTATCGATTCGTGTAAAAGAACTGTCTCGTGAGTCATGTCAGATGGCGCCGATCTCTCCAAGTTTCTGCGCGAGCCTGTCAGCCTCCGCCCGCACTTTCTTCTTGTAGCTGATCCATGCCGTCTCATCCCATACCTCGACTCGGTTGTGAACTCCTGCAAAAACCACCTTTCCCGTCAGCTTGGCGAAATCCCGGAGATACTCCGGAATCAAGATCCTTCCGATGGCATCCACATCGACTTCGACGGCGCCTGAAAGGAAGAAGCGATTGAATCCTCGCGAATCTGACTGGCCGAATGAGAGATTTCCCAGCTTGTCAGAAATCTTTTCCCATTCCTTTACCCCGTACACGAACAAACAATTGTCGAGACCATGCGTCACCACAATTTTCTTTCCCATTTCCTTGCGAAATTTCATCGGCAAGGAAATCCTTTTTTTATCATCTTGCGTGTGCGTATATTCTCCGATTAACATATATTTTTATATTCCCACTTCTTCCCACTTATCTACTATCATATCCCACCTCTCAGACTGGGGTCAAATTACTTATCCACACGATAAAGGCCTCTGTTTCCAGAGGCCTTTAGTCTTTTTATATGAGGCAAAAAATCAGATTTCGGAGAGCGCTTCCCTTTCCGCCAAAGCGACGATCTTGGAAACGAATTCATCCTTATTCGTCGTATAAGCCTGGTCGATAGTCGGATCCTTTTTAAGGATATTAAGCTTGAATTGCTCGTATTCCTTGGCGGATTGCGGGTGCTTGATGAGATAATCACGGAAAAGTATCTGTCTCTTCCAGAACGTGGTCCGGTCGGCATACGCAAGCGAGAGGTGGAATTCGGTCGGATTACCTTTCCTGAAAAAATGCCGCTCTGACGACGAATTCTCCTGGACATAGCTGTAGCCGATCGCTTCCAGAGGCTTGATGAATTGTTCCGCATCCTTGTACGAGCCTATGAGCACGCCAATGTCGATGATGGGCTTTGAAAGCATTCCGGGAATCGCGGTGCTTCCGATATGCTGGACATCGAGAAGCAAGTCCCCGAAAACTATTTTAACCTTTTCCGCTTCGCCTTTGTATTTTTCTTCCCACTCCGGCGAATAAGGCATGAGCACTTGGTTTTGATTCATGGGTTTATTATATCACTTTTATTCCTTTGGTTTCAAAAGCGGAAAGATCTGCGTCTCACGGACAGACTTGTCAGAGAGGAAAGCGAATACCCTTTCGCTGAAGCCGAAGCCGCAGCTGGGAGGCATGCCGTATTCAAGCGCTTCGACGAATTCCCTGTCGAACATCTGAGCTTCTTCATCGCCGGCCTCGCGAAGCCGCGACTGGCTCTCGAACCTCTCCGCCTGATCTATCGGATCATTAAGCTCGCTATAGCCGTTTCCGAGCTCGCTACCGGCAATGATCGGCTGAAAACGCTCAGTTATACCCTTCCTCTCTGAAGATTCCTTTGCGAGAGGAGAGATTTCTTTCGGAGCGCCTACCAAGAATCCGGGGCCTCCGATCTTCCTCCGGCAATATTTCCAAAGGCTGTCTATCGCCCTTACTTTGCCCCAGCCTTTCGTATCATATCTAACGGCAAGTTCCGTAAGCTTTTTCTCTATTTCACTCAAGCTCGCGACACTGATATCAATGCCTGTCATTTCTTTTATCGTTTCAGTATAATCATAAAGTTCCCATTTCTTTCCTAGATCGACATTAAAATCTCCTATCTTGAATTGAAGCGTTCCGAAGGTTTCTTGAGCCAGGTATTTATACATCTTCTCAACAAGCTCCATTCCTTTCTTGTAATCTGCATATGCCCAATAGAATTCCATCTGGGTGTAATCCTGAAGATGCTCAGCCGACATTCCTTCATTCCTGAATATCCTGCCTATTTCGAAAATCTTGGGAAAGCCTGCTACAATGAGCTTCTTCTGCCACAATTCTCCTGCAGAGATTCTCAGATAGACATCAGTACCAAGCGCATGATGATGAGTCTCGAACGGACGTGCATCAGCACCCCCTGTTGTATTTTCCAAGACAGGAGTCTCTACTTCCAAAAATCCTTCGTTCATCAGGAATGTCCTGATCGACTGCCAGAACTTTGCTTTTCTTATTATCATTCCGCGTACATCGTCATTAAAAAGGATATCGAGATAGCGTTTGCGCAATCGCTCTTCCACATCCTGCAATCCGCTCCATTTTTCGGGAAGATTGCGGAGACTCTTGGAAAGCATATTCCAGGAAACAACCTCAATGGTCTGCTGGCCTCGCTTGGTGACAAAGACAGTTCCCGATACTTCGACGAAGTCACCGATGTCGACCGCCTGGTCAAAAAGAGAGAATATCTCTTCGGTCTTTTCATCTTTCTTGAGAAAAGCCTGGAATTTTCCGGTGCCGTCAAAGAGATCGAAGAAAATGAGCCCTCCTTGAGAACGGAAAGACATGACGCGGCCGCCGATTGTCACTTGCTCCTTTTGCGATTCGAGATCAGAAAATTTCTCGATGACTTCGCTGATAGTATGCGTAATATGAGATTCTGTCGGATAAGGATCTATTCCCTTTCCTTTGAGAATTGCCAATTTGGCAAGCCTCGCTTGCTGAATTTCTTCGATTGATGCCATTGAACTATTATAAGATATTTAAGCGATATCCACTACTTTGTATTTGAAGCTTCCCTTAGGTGCGTTGAAAGTGAAACTGTCGCCTTTCTTCTTTCCGAGCATCGATTCTCCGAGCGGAGAACGAAAAGATATTTTACCTTCAGCCATGTTGGCTTCTTCCGATCCGACAATCTTGTAAACGATATTCTCCTTTGCGCCTTCTTTCTGAATAGTGACTGTGGAGCCGATATCGGCCGTGCTGCTATGATGAAGAGAAACGATCTCTGCATTCTTGAGGATAGACTCGATCTTGCTGATGCGGTCTTCGATCATCGCCTGCTCCTCGCGAGCTTCGTGATATTCGGCATTCTCGGAAAGGTCGCCTAGAGCCTTGGCGAATTCGAGATTTTCTGCCACTTCCTTCCTTTTAACCTTTTTCAAGTGGTCGAGCTCATCCTGCAATTCCTTGTACTTTTCCTTGGTCAAATATTCCTTTTCTGCGTTCATGCTTTTGTGTTATTGATTAAACGTTGTGGGGGTATTTTACAGGAAATGGAGTGATAGTCAAATTGAGGGCTGTGTCACGTACTCCGGAGTGTCGCTTGCCATTTCGTTGAAAATTCTTTTCATTACCGCTTGGGCACCTTCGGTATAGATCGACGGGCCTTTCTCAAGAATGAGGGCAAAAGCGTAGCGGGGCTTTTCATACGGGAAGAAGCCGACAACAAGCGAATTCACGTACTGCTTCTGCGAGCCGAGCTCGGCGGTTCCTGATTTGGCGGCGATATGGATCGTGGGGAAATTAAGCTGACCCAGCGTACCGTCCGTGACTGCGAGCCGCATGCCTGCCTTTGAAATATTGAAATCATCATCTGAAATTCCTTGGAGCTTGGTAACAGGGGTGGAGACATACCCTTCCTCGCCTTGTTTTATGATCGACGGCTGGACCATCGTGCCATTGTTCGCGAGCGTGGCTACAGCCCTCACTGCCTGCAAAGGTGTGATCTGGAAGCCGAATTGGCCGATAGAGGTGTGATAAGTGTCTCCAAGCCTCCAGATATCGCCGTTGAAGACCTCTTTCTTCCAATCCGGCGTCGGGATGACTCCGTTATTCTTGATGCTGAAGAACGAATTCTGAAAAGGCGCTGCAAAGCCGAACATTGAGATATATTTATCGATAAGGTCGATGCCGAGGCCTTTCTGATCCTGATATCCTCCACCGATTTCGTAAAAGAAGACGTCGGACGAGACAGCGATAGCCTGCTCTATATTGGTCCAGCCGTTCGCTTTCCAGTCCTTGAAGACGGTAGCCTCGCCTGGGTGGTAAGGATTAGGTATGGAAATCTGTCCGGTGCTTAGAAGCTGCTTGGTCGAATCGATTATGCCCTCATTCAAAGCGCCGACAGCAAGGAAAGGCTTTACGATCGAGCCGGGAGTATAAAGGCCGGAGACTGCGCGGTCAAGCAGCGGGTTGCGAGAATCATTAAAATATCCCGTGATGACAGGGGTGTTCGTTCCATCAGTGAGGATCTGGGAATCATATTCGGGATAAGTAGTGAGAGCGATCACTTCTCCGGTATTGACATCCATCATCACACCTGCGCCTGCTATGAAGCCTGCGCTGTCGACAGTCTGCTTTATATTCCTGAACATGATGTCCTGAACCTTGGCGTCGATTGAAAGAACTACTTTTGATCCCTCCTGCGGCGGCTGGATGGTCGATGAGCTCTGCGGCTTGCCGCTGGCATCAGTCTCGACGATATTGACGCCGTTCTGGCCCGCAAGAAGATCATTAAAATATTCCTCGATCCCGTCCTGGCCAGTAATATCGTATTTGTAGTAGATTCCCTTGTTATCCTTCGCCGGATACTTCACGTAGCCGAGAAGATTGTTGAATCCTTCGAGCGTAGTATATGCCCTCCTTGAAAAATCATTAGGGTCTGCAGCTGGCGTATTCCAAGCGAGAACCGTGCCATATCTATCAGTGATCAGGCCGCGGTCGGCGAATATCGGAGAATTGTTCAAGTGATTGCTTTCGCTTCGCTTGGCATACGTCGATCCCTCGACAATCTGGAGGTAGAATATCCTGCCGAAGAAGAAAACGGCTACCGCAAGAAAAAAGATGCCCAGATAGAGGATATTCCTTGCGGATATGGCCTTCTCGATCCTCCCTTCGAACTGATGCGTATTGAATTCGGGAAGATTGCTTGAATCAAGGAATATCTCTTCGGGGGCTATCTCATGGTTGTATTTTTTCTTTTTCTTAAAGGGGAATTTCAACATAAGTGATTTCGTAAAGGTTTATGGGGAGATTGAAAAGTATAGTGACAAGCGTGCTCTGCGGTTGCGAGATGACTGCTCCTACCCGGCCGATGGGTACGATCGATGAATTAAGATTGACGAATACTTGGTCTGCCTTATTGATCGAGACGCCTTGAGGAAGAGTGACTATGAAATTTCCTCCTCCCGTACCCGAGGCGACGGCCGGTATCTTCTTGTCTCCGATAAAGACATTCACTTTGTTCGAAGGCGACGAAAGAAGCTGTATTTCAGAAGTGTCGCTCGAGACGCTGGTGACATTTCCTATATAGAAAGTGCCGATCATTACGGGAGCGCCAGCCTTGACCCCTTGATCGCTTCCGGCGCCAATGAACAATATGTCGAATGGAGCAAAAGGAGGCTTCGAAAGGACAGCTGCTTGTATGCGCTTCTGGTCTTGTTTCATCTGAAGAGCGCTCTTGAGATTCATATTTTCTCGCAGGATCGCATCCATGTCCGCCAAGCGGATATCATCATCTTCAAGTTTCTTGTTCAAGTCATCATTATCCTTTTGCAAGGCGGCTTTCGAGCTGAAGAGGGCGAAAAAGGAAGATGAGACGCTTGCCGTATCTTCCTTAGACGATGTCAGAGCGATCATGCTATCGGCGAATGTTCGCGAAAAGAATCCGCTGAGCAAAGCAACAAGAACAAGGGCTCCCAAGCCAGCGCTCCACCACAGCCTCTTCTTTTTCTTATCTCTTAAGCGGTAATTCATCTTCGTTATCTATGAGTACGGTTTTGAATGCTTCCATGTTCTCAAGGATGATTCCAGTGCCGCGTACCACTGCTTCCATCGGATTCTCGCCTATGAATACCGGAATGCCGAGATATTCATGAAGGACATCGCGGAATCCCTTGATTAAAGCGCCTCCGCCGATAAGATAAATCCCTTTGTTCATGATGTCGGCGAGGACTTCGGGCGGCGTAGTTTCCAAGACTTCCTTGACGCCTTCGATCAGGCCGTCAAGAGACAAAGAAAGCGCAGCCCTGATGTCTTCGTCAGAAATGACCACTTCACGCGGAAGGCCGGTGACCAGGTCGCGACCACGGATAGGCATATGAATTGGATCGCTTTCGCCGATGGCGCTGCCGATGGTCATCTTGATGTATTCAGCAGTCTTCTCGCCGATGAGAACCTGGAATTCGCTACGCAGGTAGGTGATGATGTCGCCGTTGAGCTTGTCTCCGGCAATCTTGACGTTCTTCGACTTAACGATGCCTCCAAGCGAGATAACTGCGATGTCGCTGGTTCCGCCTCCGATATCGATGACCATGCTACCGATCGGTTCCATGATGGGTAGATTGATGCCGATAGCACCGGCCATTGGCTCTTCGACAATGAAGACTTCGCGCGCTCCAGCGCTTTTCGAAGCGTCACGGACAGCCCGCCGCTCGACATTGGTAGTCCCTGAAGGCACGCCGACAACCACCCGCGGACCGAACATCTTTTTCGCTCCTTCTTCAGCTTTCTTGATGAGATAGGAAAGCATTTCCTCGGTCACTTCGAAGTCTGAGATCACGCCATCGACGAGAGGACGTATGGCCTGGATATGAGCAGGCGTTCGGCCGAGCATTTCCTTGGCATCCTTGCCTACCGCCACCACTTGGCCAGTCTTCTGGTTGATAGCCACTACCGACGGCTCATTAATGACAATCCCTTTTCCACGCACATACACCAGAGTATTGGCTGTACCTAAATCAATTCCTATGTCGTTCGAGAAAAATGTGGACATTTGTAGAGTATAGAGGATTAAATGATTTCATCAAACTTGACGATAACTGAGTTCCCTGTTTTTCTTTCCGAAACTTCAGCAGAACCTACTTTGATAGTACGAGGGCTGACGACAATCCTCTTCGGAATGCCAATGAGGTCGGCATCGGCAAATTTTGCTCCTACGCCGGCTTCCCGATCGTCGTAAAGGACTTCTTTGTTTCTGGATAGTTTTTCGTAAAGGCCATCGGCGATCTTCTTCGTCTCGCCTGTCTTGTCCTCGAGGGCAATGAGATGAACGTCGAACGGCGCCACACTCTCAGGCCAGACGATACCTTTTTCATCAGAAAGCGTTTCGACTATGGTTCCCATGAGCCGCGGCACTCCGATGCCGTATGATCCCATAATGACGTCGACAAGCTCGTCCTTCTCATTCTTATACGCAAGCTCAAGCGGCTTGGAGAAACGCGTGCCCAGGCTGAAGATGTTTCCGACTTCGACTGATTTTTCTTCCACAAGCTCTTCGCGCTTCAAGCCGAGCTCCGCAAGCACCTCGTCACTGAGCACTTCCTTGTTCACTGCTATGTTCTTTTCCTTGCTTATGTAAATGATATCTTCTCCAGAAGGGGTGATTGTCTGGAATTCATGCGAATATTTCGAAAACACCCCACCGGAAGCGAACGTCACTAATGTCCTGTCTCCCAAGCCGGCTTTGCTGAAGATGTTCATGTAAGCTTGTTTGGCTTTCTCATAGAAAGTATCATGTTCTTCCTGGTTACGCGAGAAAGAATACAAGTCTTTCATCACAAATTCCCTGCCGCGCATGATTCCACTCTTAGCCCGCGTCTCGTTGCGGAACTTCGTCTGGAATTGGTAGGCGGAAAAAGGCAGGTCACGAAAAGAGCGGATATGATCCTTGAGCAGATTGGTCAGCGGCTCTTCGTGGGTGAAGGCCAAGCCGAGCTCAGTGTCGTTCTTGAGCTTAGTCTTGAACCAATTGTCGACTACAGCGTCATCAAAACGGCCTGTCTTTTCCCAGACTGACTTGTCTTGGAGCGATGCAAGGTGAAGCTCTTGGGCGCCGAGTGCATTCATCTCATCGCGGATGATCTGCTCTATCTTATTCAGCACCCGGAGGCCAAGCGGCAAAAAAGAATATACCCCAGCCATATCCTTGTGGATAAAGCCTGCGCGGATGAGTAGCTTAGCATTAAGAGAAACCTCGTCTTTTGGGGCATCTTTACGCGTCTTGAATACCAGTTTTGATTGAAGCATGTCCAATAACTATATCAGACTTGGCTTTTTTCCTTATTATTGACTTTATTGAATTTAATGTTAAAGCTTTAAGAGAGTTGGGCCGTGGAATATCCCCTACCCGCCTACAGCCATAATGGCTGGCATCATACTCAACATTAGGCAGAGCAAGATTTGCGGCCAAGCGAGGGAGATCGCAAAAACGCAATTAGTGGCGAAGGATAATACCATCGGATCGGTCTACATCTACATCTGCAAGGGCAAGATCCTGCAGCTCGACGGCAAACCCTATCAACCGTAGCAGAATGCTACGGTCATCACAACAACCACACATCATTGAATATTCAGGAAGGGCTACTTCCTCAAACAAAATAGTAGCGACACAAGCAGAAATGCTTTTTTTTATTGAAAATTTTTGTGCAGGATTACTTCACGAACAACTTGAATATATCGTGGTAGGTCACCACGAGCATAAGGAGGATGAGCAAAGCGAAGCCGGTAGCATTCAAGGCATTTGCCACGCGCGGCGGGATTGATTTTCGGGTGATCGATTCGATAATAACGAAAAGCAGGCGGCCGCCGTCTAGTGCGGGAAACGGCATGAGATTGATAACGGCGAGGTTGATCGAAATAAGTGCAGTAAAGAAAAGAAGATAGGAGAAGCCTGATTTGGAGGCACTTCCCACCATGCCGACGATTCCTACTGGGCCGGAGACCTGATCGAAATGGGCGGTGCCGTGAAATATGGTTCCGAGAAAACTAAATAACCCCTGCTCTGTGAGGACAGTCGCCTCATAAGCCACTTTTAATCCTTCATACGGCGCAAGATAAAAAGGAACCTGAATAATTCCAGCAGACTCCATGGCGATTCCAACTGCGGCCTTTCCGTTAACTATACCCATGACCGGAAGCATATTTATCGCGATTGCCGTGCCCCCCCTGTCTATGTCAAAGACTATCTGCTGGCCTTTGTCCGATGAGATCAGATTCTGAATTGAAGATACCTGAAGGGCATTCCCGGAAAGAGTCGTATTTCCTTCCTTAACAGAAATGATGGCATCTCCCGCCTTCAATCCGCTCTTGTCGGCTGGAGAAAGCGGAACGACTTCTGAAATGATGACCTTCGAGTCTTTTACATATGTTGAATTGGTGTCGAAAGACACTGACGGAGAGATGCCGATGGCGAGGGCAATACTTATCAATATCCAGGCGAAAAGGACATTGAAAATCACGCCTGCTACGAGCACCGCCGCTTGAATAGGTCGCGGCTTGTTCGCAATGCTTCGCGGAGAATCTACTCCAACCATCGACTCCTCATCAGGATTCTCGCCGAAGATGCTGACATATCCGCCGAACGGAATAAGGTTCAGCTTGTAAGTAGTTTCGCCGATTGTTTTCTTATACAAAGTAGGCGGAAAGCCGAGAGCGAATTCGTCGACTCGGATGCCTGAAATTTTGGCAACAAGAAAATGCCCGAGCTCATGAACGAAGATAAGGACTGCAAGGATGACGAGGAAGATGATGAATGACATTTTATGATTTTTTATTTATGATTGGATTTCCTTTTCCTTCTTGACTAGATGCTCGTCGAGCTTTGCGTTGGCTTCCTTGATCAGCTTATCGACTTCGTTCCAGTAGCGGAGTGCCTCATCCTTTCCGAAACCGCCGTCCTTCTCAAGAGAATTGATATCCTTTATCACCTTTTCACGCTCCTGGCGTCCGCGAACTTTCGCGTCTTCAAGGCGCTCCTTTGCAGCCTTGATAAGCATCGTGCGCCTTTCCGCCGAGAGTTCGGGAAAGATGACCCGCAAACCTTTCTCATCGACGACTGGCGAGAAGCCGAGGTTGGCAAGTATTATAGCTTTCTCAATAGCTTGCACTTGCGACATATCCCATGGGGTGACACGAATAGTTCGCGCGTCTTCCACCGAAAGCGAAGCAATGGAGGAAATCGGCATCCGGGCGCTGTAAGAATCCACTGAAACGCCGTCAAGAAGTGCTGGTGTCGCCCTGCCCGTACGAAGCGCCCCGTATTCTTTGACCAACCAGTCCTCAGCTTCCTTTAACTTCTGCTTGAAATCCGAAAAATTATACGCCATGCACGTATTATACTATCCTTTCCGCTTTTTTAATAATCAGGTTCGCCTTGTCGATCTTTTCCCTGCTTTGCTCTTCTTCTATTTGAATTTCGGCAAAAACGCGTTCCAGTTCCTCTACATCGCGTGCCATTCCTTCCACTTTCGATTCAAGGTCCCATTGGTTCTTCTCGACATCGCGAAGAGACTTTTCAAGCTGCCATCGCTGCTCCTCAAATGAATGCCTATCCTTCTCATTGGAAGCAGATTTTTCCAAAAGCTCCGTTTCCTCGATTTTTTTCTTCATCGATGCGACGTCACTCTGCAGATTTTCTATTTGCTCGCGGATATGAGACATGTCTGATTTCGATTTTATCCAGTCTAACTCGTATTTCCTCTTCTTCTCGCGGGTCGAAGCTTGAATCTTCTCCTCGAGCACCTTGTCGATGCGAGCCTGTTCCGCTTCCTTCTTCAAAGTGATCACCTCAAGGTCTCTTTTGAATTTTTCCTGCTCGGCTTCGATCTTTCCTTTCTGCCTGTTCCTTTCCGAAAGCTGTTTCTCGATATCATCTATCTTCTGATGAATGTCCCACCGTTCCTTCTCATATGTCTGCCTCTGATCCTCGAGTGACCATCTTTTTTCCTCGATCGCCTTGTGAGATGAGATCGTTCCCGACTCCTTTTCCTTCATATTGATCGCCGCTTCCTGATCCTCCACTGATTTTTCATGCAGGCGAAGCAGCTCCAAATCGCGAAGGTAGCTGTTCCTTGTCAAAGTAAGGGCTTGTATCTCCTTTGTAATTGCCGCTTTCTTCTCTTCAAGCGAGGCATCCTTGTCATAGAGCTCGGATTCATCTGTAGCGGTTTTAGGTGCCAGCTTCTCGGGAAAGATTATGGTCGAAGAAGGAGTTGGAGGAACTACAACTGAAGCAGGCTTCGGTTCAGGAGGCTTAGGTGCCGGTGCAGAAGCCGGCTTCCATGCCGATACCGGTTCCTTTTGAGGCGCGAGTTTCGCTGCTGCTACTGGCTCTGCTTTTTTCTCCTGCTTGATTTCCTGCTTGATCTCCGGCTTGATTTCCTGCTTTACCACCTCTTTCACTGGCTCAGAAATGATTTCATTCTCTTGTTCCTTCGAAATGCGCTGTATCGCTTCTTTGACGACATTCACCACTACATTTACCGATTCAGGCTGTACTACTCCGCCTCCAAATCTACTATAGGGGTTTTGCGCGCCGACAAAAGAGATGGAACTTGGCTCTGGCATCTTGGCGGCTGGCGGTTTGTAGGCACGAGCGAGCTCATCGGCAGAAAGGATAGGCTCAGCAGGCTGAGCATCCGTTCTCGGACGAGGCGGCCTAAGGTTGCTCGAGACAGGCTTCGGAGCAGAAGGCTTGTTACTTTTCAAAGTGAGGGTCATTTTCGAAAGATCTTCGTCCTTGGGAAGACTACTCACGCATGCAAGAACTTGCTGCTGGAAATCCCTGTCGAATTTAGAGAATTCCTCTTTGCTTATCTTGTTATTTTTCAAGAGACGCGCCGTATCGAGAACGATCGTCCTTGGTTGCTGTGGGTTCATATTCATCTATTATCTTTCATATCGCTTCTTTTATCAATAGCCATGGCGCATAAAGTGGATAAATAAAATAAAAAAGCGCCCCGTGAAGGGCGCACAAGGGGAACAAGATCAGGATCGGAGCGTCACGCTACATATAAAAGCGATGGCACCGCAGCAGGAAGCGCGTACATGCTCATCAGCCCCGTGATAAACGGCGTAACCTCGCTGGTACCATCCTTATTGCTCCTCATGATAATGCGCTGAGGGCGAGGCTCGATCGACATGTTCATCAGTATGGCAATTGCCGGTTCCGTGAACTGATGATATTCGAGCAGCCGTTGCTCGATACGCGCATCATCCGCGCGACCACGTTCCTTAGCGCGACGGACGCATGTCGCATCAGTGGCTTCGACTTCGATTACCACGAATGAATCGATCTTGTTCGCTACGACGAACTGTTCGATATGCACCACCTGATCAGGGATGCGAAGAAAGCCGTCGAGACAAATCACGTCATGCTCCATGGCAGCCTGGACAAAGTGCGACTCGACCGCCGCCATCAAGGCTTCGGTGGGCCAGAGGTCGGTGCCTGTAGCTTCCATGTGAGCCTTCGCGCGCACATAGAGTTCAGATTTAATCTTCTCATGATCACGGCAGACTTCCCCGCATTCGATGACGAAAACATCCGCCATCCTCTGCACTTCTCTGAGAAATGTTCCTTTGCCTGAATTAGGCTTCCCAATTACTGCGATTACTGTTTTTATAATTAATCCTGTCTAATGTTTGAAACCTTTGTTCATTCTTCGCCTTGAAAAGGAAAAGACCAGATCAGAAAATACCATACTTACATCTTAAACTCAATAGCATTGCCATCTTATTGTACTTGACAATTTATCTAAAATGATGTTAACCTAGTCGAGGTTTTAAGTTCAACCTCAACCAGAAAGATACCATGCCAGACACCATCAAGTCGGTTTGCGATGAGTTCAAGAATAAACTCTGTAAGGTTCCAATCCAGGATTTCGGTGCCGCAGCCCTCGTTCGCGAGGTTCAGCGCACTATCGATCCGAAAGGAACCAAGGAGTTGAGCCCCAACCAGGTCAGGACTACCAAGTCCTTTCTCCGTGTTTTGGTCAAGAAGGCCTATTCCTAAACCATTCCAGCATCCTGATCCAAGTGCCGCTCGCTTCAAACCGAGCGGCATTTTTCCTTAGATCAAAAATTCAATGACATCGCCGTCTTTGACGACATACTCCTTTCCTTCAGTGCGAAGCAGGCCTTTTTCGCGAGCAATCGCGAACGAGCCGGCATCAAGAAGGTCTTTCCAGAAGATGATTTCAGCACGGATGAATTTTTCCTTGAAATCGGTATGGATAGCAGTGCCTGCTTCGGGAGCTGTCCAGCCTTTCTTGATGGTCCACGCGCGCGTCTCCTTTTCGCCGGTAGTAAAATAGGTGATGAGGCTAAGCATCTCGTAGGCTTTGACGATCAGCTCATTGATACCATCGTCATGTCCGCCGAGCTCCTGGCGGAACATTGCTTTCTCTTCGCCATCGAAATCCTTCAGCTCATCTTCGATCTTCGCGTCGATGACGACGTAATAACTCTTCTCATTCTTTATATATTCGACAAGATCAGCAGGAGGCGTGGTGTTTGATCCATTGAGGCCATAAAGCATCGGCTTCATGGTAAGAAGGTTGAGCTGCCTAATGATCTCTTTCTCGTCATCCGAAAGCTTAGCCTTCCACGCTCGCTTGCCTTCGGCAAGAATAGCCTCGACTTTCTGCAAAGCCTCGTGCTCGGCGATTATCTTCTTGTCACCTTTCTTGAGATCCCTCGCAAGATTGCCGATGCGTTTTTCGACAGTTTCCTTGTCTGCAATGACAAGCTCAAGGTTTATGGTCTCGATATCTGCGATCGGATCAACCTTATTGTTCACATGAATGATCGAGCCGTTCTCGAAAATCCTTACTAAGTGCAAGATCGCGTCAGTCTCGCGGATATTCGAAAGGAATTTATTACCAAGGCCTTCGCCTGTGGATGCGCCTTTTACCAAGCCGGCAATATCGACGAACTCAATGGCGGCGGGAATGGTCTTCTGCGTCTTGGAAAATTCCGCTAGGTTGTAGAGGCGACTATCAGGAACCGCCACCACCCCTACCGAAGGATCGATAGTGGCGAAAGGATAGTTCGCGATAAGCACACCCTTCTTGGTGAGGGCGTTGAAAAGAGTCGATTTGCCGACATTGGGAAGGCCGACGATGCCTACGGAGAGCTTTGCCATGGATAATTGTTATTTTCCTTTCTTTCCGAGCTGATAAGTCTTCTTCATCCACTTGTCTACTGTTGCAGGCTTAGCCTTCGCGACCGGGCCGAACTTGGTGACGAGGATCGGAGAGATACCGGCGAAGCCGAGAATCCCTACCTTGAGTATTTTGGATGGATCGCCGAAAAGAGCCGACACTATAAAAGGCATCGTTCCGGAGGTCTGAATGATGCGCGCTGACTTTCCCCGCAACATCTTCGTCCAGCCGAGCCCTTTCATCATCCCTGTCTTCCAGAAATAAAAAGCGAAGCCGGGGACCCAGATGCGATCGAAGAGCCCTTTGAATATCGCCGGTAATGAGGCCCACCAGACGGGATGAAGGAGAACGATGTGGTCTGCCCATTTCATGTCTTCCTGGACTTGCACGAGGTCCGGCTCGAGAGTCTGGATGACCCGGTATCCTTTATGAAGGACCGGATCGAATTTAATGTTTCCAATATGTGTATATCTCACCTCATGACCGGCTTCTTTTGCTCCCTTCATATATTGCTCGGACAATGCGGTACAAAGCGATTTGTTTACGGTGTCATTATTAGGATCGCCGACAAGTATGTATATTTTTTTCATGGTATTCTATGACTGGCTGATTTTCTTCAATTCTTCCTGGTGCCTTTTCATCACTTCCATCGTCGCTTTCATCTGATCCTGGCCGGAATCCATCTTTGATTTTATTTCTTCGGCGATTTTTTGAAAAAATTCCGGATTATCGCTTATCATGCTGATCATCTTTTCCTGATCTTCCTTGGGTACGCCCTTAAGTTGCCTTTCAAGCATCTTCCTCATCAAAAAATCTTTTATCATCGATTATTTATACCACCCCACCTTGTATACAACAAGAGGGGTGTTTTCTTTCACTTTTTCCACTTCTTCGATGAATCTCCATGTACTGAGAACTTCCTTGTCCGACAAGAAGCTTGAGCGCTTGCCCTGTATGGCATCGGAAAAGACATTCTCATATGCCTCAGTGCCCGACGCCAAGATGATTTCCTTTTCTTCGCCCGAAAGCATGGAATACGAAATGCTCGCCTTGGTTTCAGCAAGCGCCTTGCCTCCTTGTAGAATGATTTCGATGTGAGAAGTTTCCGGCTTGTCGAGCTTTGCAGGGACAGAAAAGAATGTCTCGGTCTTGGAATCTTTCCTTACACCTTCGACATCCTTGAATCCTTCATACTGCCCGAAAAAGTATTTCTTCATGTCATCGCCCTTAGTCAAATGATCATAGACCTCATCGCGCGCGCCCAAGCCTTTGAAGAAAGAAGAGAGCATGAAAAGGATATGATTCTGGCCAACATCGCGAAGCGCGCCCGTCTCGTCATAAAATCCTCCCCTGCCATCGACAGTGGCTTTCTCGAAAATATTGAATGATATTTTTGATATGAGGCTGAAATCGATATCTTCCATCTGCCTCAATTCTTTTTTTCCGGCGTAATGATCTATCTTGAGGCACTGATCTTCCCTGAAAAAATCACAGCAAAGCCTAGTGAGCGATTCGGCATCGGAAAAACCCAGGCCGAATGGCTTCTCAATAAGGATGAGTGAGTGTCCTGCAGGATCGTCGCTACCTATGAGTTCAGCTCCGTGAATGGAGACAAGCACGGTGCCCATTACCGATGCCGGCAAAGCAAGATAGAACAGATGCTTCTTATCTTTCCTCAGAGAATCCTTGAGCTTCAGAAAATCTCCAGGATTATCATACTGTCCTGAAATCGCGACATACGGAAAAGGAACACCGTCGATCCGTTCCGGAGCCTTGCGTGAGAAGCCGATGATCCGTGTATCATCGGGTAATCCTTTTTTTTGCTTGAGGGAAGTGAGCGCTGGAATAAGCTTCTTGTGGGCAAGGTCTCCCGATATTCCGAAAATCACTATATCCATATTATGGAATGAGCTCTATATTTATTAAAGGTATGGTTGATGAAGAAGTCGAGCTTGCATCAAGTACATCGGCAGTAGTGCTGGCATTGGAAGCAGGAGTAGAAGACGCCGTTGTAGCAGGAGTGGTGGTAGCGGCCGCCGTGACAGATGCAGTTGAAGAAGCGTTGCCTGAATCTATCGTTGATATTTCATTCTTGACCTGATTGACCTGCGTAGCAAGAGCATCGCTCGAAGAAGCAGTCGCAAGGACAGCTGCATTCGCCGTCAATGAATTAGTGAGGTCAGAAAGCGCGTCTTTTACGGTATCAGTAGCATCTTCGGAAGCAAGTACTGAGACATTTGCCTTAATGGTATCGGCATGCTTCTGAAGATTAGTCTCGATGATGCTTTGATTCTGGGCGTTGAGCTGGCCTTTCTTCGAAAGAGTTTCCGCTTCCTGAAGACGCGTCTTCGCGTGATTTACTTCCACTTTGACTTTTGCGTCGGGGGTAATTGCGACAAAGCTGTCAAAGCCTTCGTTCACGTTAAGCTTTATGGGATAAAGCGGCTCTCCCGGCAATGCGCTTTCCGCGGCGTATGAGGTTCCGGCACAGGTCATGATGAGCAGCGCGATCGCCGCGAAAGCAATGGCTCTCTTCCGATGAGCGTAAGTAAAGAATGAAAAGACGGAGTATGGCGACACCAAGGAATATTTGCTTGGAGACAGCGAAGATCCGAGTATGGAAAAAATCATAGCTCTCTTTTCAGAAGCGGTCATAGCGACCTTCTTAGTCCTGATTATGAAATTGTGGAGTGATTTACTCATGTGGGTATAATTTCTTCAGCTTATCTAGTGCTCTATGGATGCGCACAGATATGTTATTTTCCTTCTCGCCAAGCAGTTCGGCAATCTCGGCAACCGATAAGTCATTGACGAAACGGAGAATTATCACTTCCCTATACATCTCCTCAAGCTCGTCGGCTTTCTTGATTACCCTGCTTGCTTCCATCTTGTCCATATCGACGGAAGAATAATCAGACGAAGGAACCTCAAAGCCTACTTCATCAAGTGCATCAAGGGAAACGGGCTTTTTCTTCCTATACCAGTCGATGACCGAATTGCGGGCTGAAGTATAAAGAAATGCCTTGGGATTATCCAGAATATTGCCTTTTTGGATGGTTTGCCATAATCGGGCAAACACATCCTGGATAATCTCCAGAGAATGCTCCCTGTCCCCGATCTTGAAAAAACAGTATCTGAAAAGGCCATCGGAATATTCCTCATACCATTTGAGGAACAACCTTGTATTTTCTTTGTCTTTTGACATATATGATGACGATACAGCGCGGCGTTTATTACAGGATTTCCTATGATATACTGAAAACGCATGCGTACCAACAGGATAATTATAGCACTATCATCCGCTATAGGCATTTCTATAGTGGTTTTATTCACTTTTTTCGGAAACTGGACCGGCAATATCCTCAGGGTTGCCAATCAGAATCTCAACATTTTCGACCTCTACCAGAACGTCGCTAATCCCTACATCCGTTTTGTGAGCATTCCTGAAGGGCTCAGGAAAGAAGAAGTGGCCGATATCTACAGCAAAGTGCTTGCCTGGAATGACCAGGATGTCCAGGAATTCCTCCAGGACGGAGATGCCGTCAACTTGGAAGGAAGATATTATCCTTCGACCTACATCCTTCCGGTGGATGCGAGCGGAAACGAGGTAAAAGAAGTGATGCTTGATAAATTCGACCAGAAAGTGGTGGATGGCTTGAAGGGCCAGAAGACCGTGCTTGACAAGAATAAGATAAACATAGAGACAGCCTTGAAGATCGCCTCTCTTATCCAGCGCGAAGCCGGCGGAAAAAGCGACATGAACCTCATTTCCGGCATAATCTGGAATCGGATCTGGAACGGAATGAGCCTCGACATCGATGCCACTCTCCAGTACGCCAAAGGTAACGATCAGAATGGCTGGTGGCCTCAAGTGAAATCACAGGATAAGAATATCGATTCTCCTTACAACACTTACAAGAACAAAGGCTTGCCTCCTACTCCAATTGCCAATCCCGGACTTGCTGCCATTGAAGCAGCTTACAATCCTGCCGTCACTGATTGCCTCTTCTATTTCCATGACAACAACCACAAGATACATTGCTCAAAGACCTACGCGGGGCAAGTAAGCGGCGTACAGCAATACCTGATAGATCCTCAGAGCCAAGCCGCAATGGCCACGGGAAGCGCTTCGACAAACTAGGCTTTGCGAAGCAGTTTCAGCAGATTATCCTTCAGTTCCGAGACAGATTGATCGTCGAACACCGAGACAGTGAAATAATCTTTCTTCAGACCTGAATCCTTGATCTTCTGTTCCATTATTTCCTTTGAAACAGCGTCTTTTTTCGTAAAGATCACATATTCCGGCTTTCGCGCAACTTCAGGGTCGAAGGCTTCGAGCTCGGCGCGAATGGCATTGTAAGTTCCGAGCATGTCTTCATTCTCCAAAGACAGGCAATGGAAAAGTATCTTGGTCCTTCGTATGTGCCTTAAAAATTTATGTCCTAACCCTTTGCCGCTTGATGCGCCGCTGATGAGTCCGGGGATATCCGCAAGGATGAATTCGAAAAGCGCTCCGAGATTCGGCTCAAGGGTGGTGAATTGGTAATCGCCCACTTTCACATCAGCATTAGTGAGAGCATTAAGTAGGCTCGATTTACCAGCATTCGGAAGCCCTATGAATCCAGCTGATGCCGATATCATGAGCTCGATCAGGAAATCACCTTCTTCGCCAGGCTTGCCGGGAGTCGACTCCATCGGCCTGACATTAGTGGATGCTTTGAAGTGCTCGTTACCGAGCCCTCCGCGTCCTCCTTTAAGAATCAGCACTTTCTCGCCTACTGTCGAGATATCGTATCTCTTTTCAGTCTCAAGATCAGTGATTACCGTGCCGACGGGAACTTCAATGATCAGGTCTTCTCCATTTTTCCCGTGCATGCTATGCGATTCTCCGCTGCCTCCGCGTTCCGCCTCGAATTCCTTCTTATGCCTATAGCGGGCGAGGATTGAGAGGTCGCTCACGCCGACAGCATAGACATCGCCTCCTTTGCCGCCATTTCCGCCTGCCGGACCCATGAATTCCTTTCCTTTCTCATGCAGCCAGCGCACGACTCCGTCGCCTCCCGCTCCAGCTTTTATATTCACTTTCAGTTCGTCGATGAATGCCATATGTTTTTAAAATTATGATTCGACTGCTATCTGAGCGAGCTTCAGAGCTCCTTCTTTCGAATTAGCGATGGTGATGAAACGGCCATTATGGCAGAAGTTTGCGTCTGGCACTCCGGTTATGGCCGCAAGCTCGCTTCCTTTCTTGCCTGCCCAGCTTTGAGGGAACAGCTTCCTGCTCTGGAAAGTCACGCCGTCTTTTCCAATGGCCGAGACGGCCCATGTAGTCTGTACTCCGTCGTTCATTATCACAAAAAGCGGTTCGGAGTGCTTGGTAATCACATCCCTCCATGAATAACTATTATCCAATATGATTATCCTTTTATCTTCCGCCTGTTGATATGCCTGCTCTACCCTGCTTTCGCCATCAATGAATGAATTTGCTTTCACAATCTCCCTTTTCAATACAATCTGCGCGAAGGCTACTGCATCAGAAAATGCCTTATCGGTTGAAACCTTTTCCTTTTCCTGCCACGTAGGAAGAAAAGCGATTATTGCGGCGATGAAAAGATATGGCTTGAAATTCTTATTCGCTTTCTGATAAGTGTCTATTCCATTATCTTCGGCATCGATAGACCAGACCAGCTTCTCTTCGATACTTGCCGCAGCACGTGCGCTTCCGCTGGCTCTTTCGCCGAAGTGTTTCCAAATGAGGCCGAACGATGCGTAAGGAACGCCATTCTCGCGCTGCCCAGCACCGCCTTCCTGATGATGATCGAAGAAATTTGCCTCTGAATCATATTTCAATCCCACATCCAAGACGATATCGTCTTTGCTTTTTCCTTCTATTACCTGTATATCTCGGGTGCGCACTATCTCAGCTTCAGGAAAAAGCAGAAGGAGGGTTGCTACTCCGAGCACTTCATCTGGTTGGAAATTGCCGCTATGGGTGATTATCTTCATTTAATTATTCTTCCTTCTTGATGACTTCATGATAAAGCTCGACAACAGCAAAGAGGAAAGAGAGTGTCAGCGGTCCTATAAGGAAGCCTTCGGGGCCGAAGAAGCTTATACCTCCGATGATCGAAAAAAGGACAAGCAAAGGATGTATGTTCATTCCCCTGCCAAGGATGCGCGGAACGAGATAGTTGTCGATGAAGGTGAGAGTAAGCGCCCACCAGACAAAGAGGCCTATCGCCTTAAGAGTCGATCCGGTGACGAAAAGATAGGCTACTGAAGGAATGAGCACGAGCGAAGTACCGAGGCCAGGCACGAGAGACGCAAGGCCGGTCAAGGACGCCCATAAGGCGGGATTAGGCAAGCCGAAGATGGTATAGCCGATGCCAGCGACGAGGCCTTGAATGATGGTAATGATGATGGTGCCACCGAGGATCGAACGTATTGAGATCTGCAACTTGTGGAAAAGGAATTCATTCTGATTGCGCGGCAGCGGGCTGAGGTCATGAAGCGATTCAATGAATACTTTTCCATCTTTGAGGAAATAGAAGAGCGCGAAAATGCCGAGGAATATCTTGAATGCGATAGCCAGCGTGCTCGAAAAGAAGAATCCGATATTCTGGAAAACCCAACCAGAGGCATTGCTAATGTAGTCGTTTATATTCACCGAATAGCCCGGAACGATCTTCGCTATTTTCTTGTTTATATTCTGCTGGACAGTATCCAAGAACATGTAGGTGCCATTGCCTTGGGTAGTCAGGTGCGCATATGCCCCTTTAGCTTCGTTGAAGACATCAAGAGTGATAAAGAAAAGCGGTATGAGAATGACGACTGTCAGAATGAAGATGGAAATGAAAGAAGCAACCGCCTTATTCCCCCTGCATACCTTCAGTATCTTCTTATGGAAAGGATAGACTACGACCGCGACAGTCGAAGAAACGATCAACGTGGTGATAAATGAGAGGAAGACGAAGAAAGTGAGGAATGAAAGGATGATGAGCACGCCGAGGAAAAAATAGAATTCTATCTTGCGTGGATTTTCGTCTTTTCTCATGCCGACCATTGTAGCACGGAGCTATTCCAAATGAGAAATAAGCCTTATCACTTCGTCGTCGATAGCTTGCCACATTTCCTTGTAAAGCCTCAGTCCTTCCCTCTTATATTCGACAAGCGGATCGCGCTGACCGTAAGCGCGTAAGTTGACGCTTTGGCGGGTATAATCCATAAGCTCAAGATGATCTACCCAAAAAAGATCTATCGCCTGCAGCAGGACAGCTCGGACTATCCTCAGAAAATCAACTTCTGGAAGCTTGCTCTTCTTCTCGTCAATGGCTTTTCTCTCTTCATCCGAGCGCCTTTCATAAAGCTCATTGAACTGGATACTCACTTCCTGATCGTTTCCGAGAAGTATTTTCTTCCTTTTTTCGTACACCGTCTTTCGCTGAAGAGAGAGCACATCGTCGTATTCGAGAACATGCTTTCGCGCGTCGAAGTGGAAGCCTTCTATCTTGGTCTGGGCATTCTCAAGGCCGCGAGTGATGAGATAGTTCTCGATCGGCTGATCTTCAGGAATGCCGAAGCGGCCCATCATGTTCTTGATGGTGTCAGTAGCGAAGACTTTCATCAGGTCGTCCTCAAGCGAGACGAAAAATTGCGTTTCACCGGGATCTCCTTGGCGTCCCGAGCGTCCGCGAAGCTGATTATCGATGCGTCGCGCTTCATGGCGTTCCGTGCCGATGACAAAAAGGCCCCCGACGCCTTTTATTTCTTCATAAAGCTCATTGCTGGCAAGCGGTCCGCCCAGCTTGATATCCACCCCACGTCCGGCCATATTAGTAGCAATGGTCACTCCGCCTTTCTTTCCCGCTTCAGCCACAATCTCTCCTTCGCGTTCCGCAAACTGTGGCTTTGCATTGAGAATCTCATGCTTCACTCCTTCTTTTTTCAAATAGGCGGAAAGCAGCTCATTCTTCTCGATAGAAACCGTTCCCACGAGCACCGGCTGGCCTTTGAGATTGAGTTCCTTTATCTTCTTGGCGATCGCCATGAATTTTCCTTTCTCAGTCTGGAAGATAAGATCATTGCGGTCGATGCGGGCGATCGGACGATGAGTAGGCACTTCGATCACGTCCAGGCGGTAGACTTTCAGAAATTCTTCCTTACTTGTCGAAGCTGTTCCTGTCATTCCTGCAAGCTTCTTGTAGAGGCGGAAATAGTTCTGGAAAGTGATTGATGCCGCCGTGCGCGATTCTCGCTGAACCTTCACTCCTTCTTTGGCTTCAACTGCCTGATGCAAGCCCTCGGACCAGCGCCTGCCTGCCTGCAAGCGCCCGGTGAATTCATCAACAATGATCACTTCGTCTGATCGGACGACATATTCCTTGTCCTTATGGAAAAGAGCCTTCGCCCGGACCGCAGTTTCGAGATGATGAACATATTTTATACCCTTCTCCGTATATATGTCTCCGACGCCGAGCAATCCCTCAGCTTTAGTAATGCCGGCGTCAGTCAACGAGACCTGCTTAAACTTCCTGTCAACAGTATAGTCTTCGTCTTCATTCAGCTTTTCAGCGATTTTGGCGAAAGTGGCATAGAGATTCTCCGATTCAGCGGTAGGAATGGAAATGATAAGCGGAGTGCGGGCCTCGTCGATAAGGATAGAGTCTATCTCGTCGACGATCGCGTACTGATACTCCTTCTGGCGGACATTGTTCGGATCACGCTCGATATTGTCGCGGAGAAAATCGAAGCCGAATTCATTGTTGGTTCCGTAAGTGATATCCGCAGAATAGGAATCCTTGCGCGATGACGGCCGAAGGAATTCATGAACAACTTTGAATGATCCCACTTCGTCGCGCTTTGCATCAAGGTCCGTATGAGCTGGATCATAGAGGTAGGAAGCGTCGGTATTGATGACTCCGACCGATAATCCAAGAAAAGAGAAGATCTGTCCCATCCACACCGCATCGCGACGGGAAAGATAATCGTTGACCGTCACGATGTGCACGCCCTTTGCAAGGAGCGCATTGAGATATGCCGGCAAAGTGGCGACCAGTGTTTTTCCTTCTCCCGTCTTCATCTCGGCGATCGAGCCGTTGTGGAGTGCGATGCCTCCGATAAGCTGGACGTCGAAGTGGCGCTGCTTCAAAGTGCGGCGGCTTGCCTCTCGAACGACAGCAAAAGCTTCAGGAAGGATGTCTTCCAAAGTCTTACCTTGGGCTAGAAGCTCCTTGAAATAAGGGGTTTTTGCTTTGAGTTCGGCATCGGAGAGGGCTTCTATTGCCGGTTCGAAGGCGTTTATGGCCGAAACAAGCGGCTCATAACCCTTGATTATCTTTTCGCTCTGGCTCTTGAAAATCTTGTTTATGAATGACATGGACATCACTATATCACAAAAGTAAAAACCCCTTCATCTTTCGACGAGGGGGTTTTTACTAAGTGGGAAGAAAATTATTTCTTTCCTTTCTTCTTTGTAGCTTTCTTCTTCTTTGCTACAACTTTCTTCTTTGCTTTCTTCTTTGCTGGCATAGTATTGAAATTACTTATAATAGGTATTTGCATTAGCGACCTAAATTTCTAATACAAAAACTTAATGTAATTATCTAACAAATAAATTGCTTACACAAACTTTTTTTCGTAAAACTGTGGATAACTTTAGAAAAATAAAAGTGAAATAAATATTTTTGTTCGAGCGCCGGGACGGCTAAACCACAAAAATATTTATTTCACTTTTATTTTTTTAAGATGGCGGAGACTTCAGCGAAAGAATTTGTTTCCATTAATTTTATTCGGAGTTCTTTTGCGCCATCAAAACCATTGAGATATGATTTGAAATGTTTTTTCATCAGCGCGAAATTCTTGATATCACCAAGGAGTTCATCGAAAAGCCTAGTGTGTTCCAAAAGAACCTTGATTTTCTCCTCTTCAGTAGGCTTTTTAGCCTTGCTGAAGAGCCATGGATTACCAAAAATGGCTCTGCCGAGCATGGCGCCGTCAGCTCCCGACTCTTTTACCCTTTGCTCTGCGTCCGCAAGATCAACGAGGTCGCCGTTTCCCAGAATAAAGGTCTTCACTTCATCGTCCTTCTGCATCTCATCACGGATCTTTACCACTTCATTAAGATGTTCCCATCGTGCGGGGACTTTCGACATCTCTTTCATGGTCCGTGCATGCACAATAAGTGCATCAGGCTTTTCTGCCAGTAATTCTGGAATCCATTTATCAAGCTCGACCTTGTTGTAGCCGACACGAGTCTTTACCGAAATGCCAATCATGGGTACTCCTTTTTCTTTTGCTTCGTCTTCCGCGCCGTTGCGAAGCGCTTTGATGAGCTCGCGTGCCAGCTTCGGATTTTTTATGAGCGATGCTCCCGCTCCTTGCTTCATCACCGCCTTGTCGGGACATCCCATATTTATATCCGCACCATCGAAACCAAGCCGCACCGCCAGTCTTCCTGCTTCATACATGTATTCAGGCTTCGAACTGAAGAACTGTGCTACGATCGGCCTCTCGCTCTCATTAAAAACAAGATCACGAAGAAGCTTTTCCTTCCCTTCTGGGTGGGCCAAAGCCAAACCATCCGCCGAGACAAATTCGGTCCACATCACGTCCGGCTTTCCATACTTCGCGATGACGCGCCGAAAAGACGTGTCTGTGACGTTCGCCATGGGCGCAAGCACCATTATCGGCTTTTTGAGTTTGTTCCAGAATGTCATTATAAATTCTTCTCGAGAACCACACTTATTTCCTTTGCTCCTTTTCTTTTATAGAATTCTATAGCTTTGGTATTGCCTGCAGATGCCACATAACGAATTCTTTGTACTTGCTTATCTCGGCACCATCCTTCAAAAGATTCTATTAATTTACCTCCTATTCCATGACCTCGATAAGATTCATTTACGTACATATTTTCTCCCTCGGCTAATTTGGTAACTGTGGTATAGTCTTCTTTTTCAATCATTCCGCCGGCGATGTAACCCACAATATCGCCTTCATTTTGAATCCTATAAGTAAAATAGTTTCTTCCCGCCTCGGAGAAGGAATATTCCCTATTGATCATGGGATCAAATTCATTATTCTCTTTAATACACAGTTCATTATTCAATTTCTGAATTATCTCTAGATCATTGATTGTCGCTTTTCTTACGATTATGTTTTCCATTTCTGTTTAAATATTACTTTCCTAACACCTTCTTCAGATACTTTCCTGTATAGCTCTTCGGATTGTTGGCAACTTCCTCAGGGGTTCCCTTTGCGACAATGTTTCCACCAGCATCCCCTCCTTCAGGGCCGATGTCGATAATGAAGTCCGAAGACTTGATGAGGTCGATGTTATGTTCGATGACGATGACGGTATTTCCCTTGTCAACCAGCTTCTGGATGATCTCGATGAGTTTCTTCACGTCTTCATAGTGAAGCCCGATGGTCGGCTCGTCCAAAATATATATCGATTTTTGGATATGGGGGCGATAGAGCTCCGAAGAGATCTTCACGCGCTGCGCTTCTCCTCCTGAAAGTGTCGTCGCTGATTGCCCGAGCTCAAGATAACCAAGACCCACTTCATCAAGAGTCTTCAGCCGATCTGAAATGGATGGAATATCTTCGAAGAATTTCAAGGCTTCCTCGACAGTCATGCACAGCACGTCGTAAATGCTCTTCTTCTTGTACTTCACTTCAAGCGTCTCCTTCATGAAGCGCTTGCCATTACAGACGTCGCAAGTCACGTAGACGGTCGGTAGGAAATGCATCTCCACTTCTATCATACCGTTCCCTTGGCAGGTCTCGCAGCGGCCGCCTTTTACGTTGAATGAGAAGCGATTGGCTTTCCATCCGCGAGCCTTGGCTTCCGAAGTCTCGGCGAACATGTCGCGAATATGGGTGAAAGCACCGGTGTAGGTGGCTGGATTCGATCGGGGCGTGCGGCCGATCGGCGATTGATCGATGAGTATCGAGCGTCCGAGATATTCTGTACCGGTGAAGCTTCCGACATTGAAGAGTTTCGCTGTGCGGTAATTCTTCTCGAGGCGTGCCTGCAGATTTTGATGAATGATTTCGTAAACGAACGATGATTTTCCCGATCCCGAAACTCCGGTCACGCAAATGAAGCGGCTAAGCGGGATATCGACATTCAGATTCTTGATATTAAAAACATTTCCTCCGCGAATCGAAAGCATGCCCATTTCCTTCGAACGCCTTTTCTGCGGAATTTCGATAACAGATTCGCCTCGCAGGTAGCTCAAAGTCAGCGAGCCGGATATGTTCTTCTTGGCGGTCAGAAGCTCGTCGAGATAGCCTGAGACGACGACATTTCCTCCATGCACGCCGGCACCCGGGCCGATATCTATGATGTAATCCGACGCATATATGGTGTCTTCGTCGTGTTCCACTACTATTATGGTGTTCCCTGCGTCGCGAAGGCTGAGCAGCGTCTGGATGAGACGGTCATTATCCCGCTGGTGTAAGCCAATGGTCGGCTCGTCGAGAACATAAAGCGCTCCTACCAATCCAGAGCCGAGTTGCGAAGCCAGGCGGATACGCTGAGCCTCGCCTCCCGAAAGCGTATTGGCCCGACGCGAAAGCGACAGGTACTCAATGCCGACATCGTTCATGAAATTCAGGCGCGATTGGATTTCCTTTACCACCACTTTCGAAATCTCTTTTTCTTTCGGCGATAGCTTCAGGCTTTTGAAGAAATCCGAGGCCCCTTTGATCGATTTGTCTACCAGATTGATGATGTTTATCTTCCCGCCATCAACGATCAAGAAAACGTTTAAGGCTTCTTCGCGTAGACGTGCGCCATGGCATTTAGGGCATGGCTCATTGACGAAGAATCCCCGCGTGCCCAAACCATTGCACTCGGGGCAAGCGCCATACGGCGAGTTGAAAGAGAAAAGGCGCGGCTCGATCTCAGGATATGAGAAGCCATCGAACGGGCACATGAATTTCGAAGAGATGAGGTGATCATCAGTCGGAGTGACAATGCGGAGCAATCCTTCGGATTCACCAAGTGCTTTCTCGATAGCCTCATTCAAGCGCTCGTCAAAAGCCTCTTTCTGCTTCTTGTCCTTGCTCGCGAGCTCAGATACATAAAAAGCATCAACAAGCACGTCGATACTGTGCTTCTTATTCTTCGAAAGAATGATCTGCTCGCGGAGCTTGTGCTTCACGCCGTCTACGCGCACTTCTTCATATCCTTTACCGAGAAGGTCATAGAGAAGCTGATAGTATTCACCTTTCCTTCCGACAACAAGCGGAGAGTAGATCGAGAACGTGAGATCGTCATAGGAAACACCCATGACTTCCTTCTTGCTTTTGACGGTATCAATGGTATTGACGGTCTTGATTATGCTCTCGAGAATCTCTTCCTTTGAGAGCTTCTTGATTTCCCTTCCACAGACGAGGCAATGCGGGCGGCCGATGCGGGCGAAGAGGATGCGGAGATAATCGTAGATTTCGGTGATGGTGGCGACAGTGGAGCGAGGATTGTTCGAGCGGGATTTCTGGTCGATAGAGATAGCAGGCGAAAGGCCAGTGATCTCGTCGACATCCGGCTTCTGCATCTGGCGGAGGAATTGGCGGGCGTATGAGGAAAGCGACTCGACATAACGCCTCTGCCCTTCGGCAAAAATGGTATCGAAAGCAAGCGACGACTTTCCGGAGCCAGAAAGTCCGGTAATGGCCACCATCTTATTGCGCGGCATTTCCACAGTAATATCCTTCAGATTATGTGTCCGTGCTCCTTTGACAACTATCTTTTCCTGGTGTTCTTTAGGTGTTTTCATTAACGCGTAATTATATAAGATAAAAAAGTCCCCGTCCACCTTTGCAAGTGGCGAGGACAGAACGCGGATACCGCTAGTGGGCAGGGCAAGCCGGGTGTAAATTGCGGAGGGAATCCGCTATCCTCTGGGCTACTCCAGCTGGATCGCGGTCAGATTCATCGATAAAACTATCGAGGTCTTCTTTCCGTTGTTGCTGCCGTTGGCGCTCAAGGTCATCGGGCAGGCGTTGCTCCTGTTGCTGCGGCACGCAGCGTTGAAATGCATGGGGTTCGAGTTCCATAAATGCTTCTCGTGGGTTGGTTTTGAGATCTGATTTAATAGTACTCCTCCTATTTTATTTTGCAAAACAGTTCCTATCTCGTTACGGAGATCTGCTTGGTCGGATCCACCTCGCTTTTAGCACTGATGGTAATATGTCCGTTTAGATCCTGGAATATCGAATATGCGGTATCGTAATCAGTAAGCGACTTAAAATAAGCAGACTGATCCGTCGGATCGAATGGTACTGAAGCAAGATAGGTAGGCACTATGCAGGAAGCGATGTCGCTGCTTGAAGAAACGGAAGAGATGATCGTTGTTGTCGCTGGTAGAGCCTTAGTCGAACTGCCGCAGGTGAATACCCCTTTATTCTCGGAAAAATTCTGGCCGATGGCATTCAATATCGCATTGACATGGACTGCCCTTTCGGAATCCCTTGCAAGCTTGAATTGTCGGGCCGGGTTTACGGCTACCAGCACTGCAGTCGAAAGAAGAGCTATAAGCCCTATGACGACCAGCATTTCCACTAAAGTGAATCCCCCTTCATTTATTTTTTTCTTCATGGATCAATCGTAACCAAAAGAAGTCAAAGGAAGATAAAGGATGTTTCAACAGCTTATTAAGAAATCCGGGTCGTATGACTTGTACAATGCTGCCCTATTAAGGCAGCTCTGCTTGCGATAATAATCATCAAGGTAAAGCTCGTGCCTGAGAACGGCATAACGAAGATTGCTGAGTTCTTCGTGTGTCGAATAGGCAATCATAAAAAGAAAAGATGCCAACATCAATATAGGGAGAAGTATGATAAAGCCCTTATTCATTGATATGGCTTAGGAATAATTGGTACTCGGCATTTATCTGTCTTGATAAGGCCCCTTCGGCATTCGTGATCTCAAAAAAAGAAACGAATGCCGCTGACAGGATAAAAGCTGCAAGAATATGATAGACGATCATTTCGAATAAAGTCATAGCGATGGTTTGATAACATAAATAAATAAGCCGCTTTCAGTAATGATATAGAACGTATCTTGATCACAATCAAAAGCGACAGGTTTTGAGGAAAAGGCAATGGGCAAAGAATTTTGACGTGCAGCAGAAGATGACGCTGTCTGATAGATGAGAAAGCCGTCGGCAAGATTCGTATCGGCGACAAAAAGAAGATTTCCATAGGCCAGTATTCCTGCCACGCTCGAACCAAGTGGAAAAGAGAATTTTTTCTGAGTAGGAGATGATGTGGCTGTCAAGGCGAATAACTCATCCTTGCCGACCGTCCTGCCTAAAAAGACAGTGTCAAGAAACAATGAAAGGCGTTTTCCATTTCCTGAGCCTCCAGGAGCATCGAATGACGAATAAGGAGAAATGACCCCTGATGATGAAAGCGAGAATATCTCCAACTCAGAATTATTCGGACTTGCGACATAAACCTTGTCTTTAAAAGCGAATATGTCATTTACAGCATTTCCTATCTCGTATGACGAAGTCTCCTTCGGCAATAATGGATTGCTTGCATCTATGACATGAAGCTCCGCAATCTGGCTTTTCTGCGTTCCTAAGAATATCTTCCCTGCCTTGTAGAAAAGAGCACTACCCACCGTCGTCTCATCATTATATTTTCCCGGCAGCTTGAAAGAAGATACTATGTAAGGATGGCTTTTATCTGAGATGTCGATAATCTGAAGCTGCGCATTAATGCTGCTGTTTCCGAGATAGGCATGATTACCCGCAACCTTTATCGCAAGAGCTCCAGGCCCAGTATCAAGAGAAGAAAGCAAACGAGGGTATGCAGGGTTTGATACGTCGAAGGCAAAGAAGTCAGGATCAGTAGATGAGGCGGAATTTGCTGACAAGTAAAGTGATGTGCCAACGATATCGATTCCTGTTATGCTTATTCCCGCCCGAATGAAGGACGACAGATCGAGAACAGAATGGGAAGGGTTCTTCCACTGCGAGACATCTTGGTCCGGCCTGCACGAGCTTTGGCCGAGGCTTTCAGAAGTGTCGACAATATCCTCGGAAAGAGTGAACGAAGAAATCGTCACCACAGCTTTCTTAGTGAAATTATCAATATCGGTCGTCGATGCGGACGAGATATCAGAACCAAGATATTCATTCGCCAGATACATCGCCAATTCCCTGGAACTTATCTCAGTTATATCATGCTGATCTTCGAAAAGAATGAGGCAGATCAAGCTGATTGCTGCGACAAAGACCGCGCTCGCCACGAGCAATTCCAAAATGAGCATCCCGCGGTCCGTATTTTTCATATTAGTGGGGAATGCTTACGGAAGAAGTGAGCTTGTAGATCGGCCCTATCAAGGAAAGCGCTATAAAGCCGATTACCGAACCGAGAAAAACCATCAATGCCGGCTCGATAAGAACAAAAAGGCTTTCTTGCATATCTTTGATATCTTCTTCGCAAATATGGGCGAAATGAGAAAGAGTCTCGGACAAATTACCTGTCTCCTCACCAAGAATGATGAATTGAACCATCTCATGAGAGAAAAGGGGTGTGCCAGAAAGAAGCGTCTTAGAAAAGCGCGTGCCTTCCTTCAATAATGAGAGGATTAAAAGATATTCTTTTCTGATAAATGCACTCTTCTCCGTTTCGGATATATGCGCCAAGGATTCGACCAAGGTGTAGCCGCTTTTCAGGAATAATGAAAGGCTTGAGGCGAATGAATGAAGTAAAGATAGTTTCGCCCATTTTTTCAGGAAAGGGATCTTGAAAAGATATTCTTTTTTGAATGAAAGATGAAATGAAGCAATGATGATAATTCCAGAAAATAATGCCGCCTGCCAGTGCATTTCCAAAAAAGCTGTCGAATGGACAAGTATCCGAGTGGGCAACGGTAAAGAAATGTCGCTTTCGGCAAATAAAGGAAGGATCTTGGGAAATACGAAAAAAATCAGGAATGAAATAAGCACTATCGAGAAGCCGACTATGCACATTGGGTACATGAGAAGGGCAAAAAGCTTTCTCTTTCTCGATATCTTTCCTTCGAGGATGCCTGCAATCGTATGAACTCCCTCTTTTATCTTTCCCGTCAATTCAGAGCTCTCTAAAATGCGGATCATATCCTTTTCGAGAAAGCGGCCTTTAGCGTCGAAAGCCTTATGGATGCGAGATCCTTCCCTGATGCGCGAAATGACCTCTTCTATCAAGGATTTCATATGCCTTTTTTGCTCTCTTCCGTTGATTATGTGCAAAGCTTCCGAGAACGGAATACCCGACGAGAGCAAGAAAGAAAGCTTCTTCATGAAAGAAAACTGATCCTTAAGACTTGCGCTCCTCATATCATTTCGGCAAATAATTTCCTCCCCTTATCAGGATGCGAGATCAATCTTTGATGAACCTGAAGCTGAAGGACTGATCTCAGAAGGTTTTCATCCACACCGAGATAGATGAACCTCTCTCGAATGGAGCGAACGGAAGAAGCGTGGATAGTAGAAAGCACGAGATGACCGGTGAGCGCGGCATGCACTGCCATCTCTGCGGTCTCCGAATCGCGGATCTCGCCAATCATGATGATATCCGGATCCTGCCTCAGCACTGATCTTAATACTGTCGAGAAACGGAGCAATGTATTCCCGCCCACTTCAATCTGCCTAGCTCCACGTAGCCGGCATTCGACTGGATCTTCGACGGTTACGATCGAAACTGAATCGTTATTAAGCAAAGACAGGATCGAGTAGAGCGTTGTCGTCTTTCCGGATCCGGTTGACCCGCCGATGACGATCAGGCCCTCATTGCTTATCGAATCATCAAGACGCCTTATCTGTTCCTTGTCAAAACCGAGATCCTCTAATTTCGGAATGCCTTGATTTGAACAGAAAAGCCTCAGGACAGCATTTTCCCCAAAAGAGGTAGGCATTATCGACACCCTTATATCAACTTCAAAGCCGTCTTTTGATACCCAATGGAATTTCCCATCCTTTGGCAACCTCCGGTCATCAAGCGGTAGCCTAGCAGAAACTTTGATCTGGGAAATGATATTCTCAAATACGAGAGAATTACCCGCATTTGCGGGATAAAGGATTCCATCGATGCGATAACGCAAATAGGAATATTCCTTAAAAGGATCAAGATGGATATCCGAAGCGTTTTTATTGAGTGCATCTTCGATAATTTCATCCATTGAGATATCGTAGCTTCATACCCTTAAACCCCGACCTAACTCCATATCAAATAAACCTAAATCCAGTATAATGGCCGGATGAATTACCTCGATCCGCTTTTCCTAATCAAAACGCTCGGCCTTGTCGGCGTCATCTTCATTATCTTCGCCGAATCGGGCCTATTCTTCGGCTTCTTCCTGCCCGGTGATTCGTTGCTCTTCACTGCTGGATTGTTCGCTGCAGAGGGTTATATCAGCCTTCCGCTGCTTATGGCGCTCAGTTTCATTGCTGCGGTGCTCGGCGACAATGCCGGCTATGCCTTCGGAAAGAAAGTCGGCTTGAACCTTTTCAAGAAAGAAGACTCTTTCATCTTCAAGAAAAGATATCTTGAGCTGACTAAAGCCTTCTATGAGAAGCATGGCAAGAAAGCGATTGTCCTTGCCCGCTTCACCCCCATTGTCCGAACCTTCACGCCGATCTTCGCGGGCGTCGCAGACATGCCCTACCAGCTTTTCTTCGCCTATAATCTCATCGGGGGGTTTCTCTGGACATCGTTGCTCTGCCTTCTCGGCTTCTTCCTTGGCCACACATTCCCTGCCATCAACCACTACATCACTCCGATCGTTATTGCCATTATCATCGTCTCCCTCATCCCGAGCGTGATCAAGTTGCTGAAGAATCGAAGTAAAAAATAAAATCTGGCATGGTTTTTTTCAAAGACGTTGCGAGGCTTGACGGAGCGAGCATTATTTTATCTTTTACTCGAACCTCAACGCCTCGATCGGGCTTTTCATCGAGGCTTGGCGCGCTGGATAGATGCCGAAGGTGAGGCCAACTGCCGCCGAGACGCCGATGCCGAGAAGTGCCGCTCCCCATGGAAAGACGAATTGCCAGCCGAATGGAATGACATGGGCGAGAATGATCGATATCAGATACGAGGCGCCTGTGCCGAGAATCACTCCGACCAGTCCCCCGAGCAAGGTCAGGATGACAGACTCAAAGAGGAATTGGATGAGGATATTCTCGGTCGTCGCGCCCACTGCCTTGCGGAGTCCGATCTCGCGCGTACGCTCAGTGACCGACACAAGCATGATATTCATGATGCCGATTCCTCCTACCACAAGCGACACGGCAGCCACAGCCGCAAGGAAATAAGTAAGGGCTCCCGTGATGATGCCGAGGCGGTTGGCGAGGTCGGCCTGATTGACCAGAGTAAAGTCATCCTTGGTTGAGTCGGTGATATTATGCGAGACTTCGAGCGTATTCTGTATGTCTATCATAGTCGAAGTGATGTTCGATTCATTGTCCACATCGACGACGATGCGGTCGAAATGCTTCGAACCGAAAAGGTAGTTCTCGGCAGTAGTGTAAGGAATGATGACGCCATCATCAAAATTGATGACCGATGATGAGCCTTTCGAAGGAAGGACTCCCACAATCTTGAATGTCTTGTCGTGTATCTTGATCCTCTGTCCGAGCGGATCCTGGTCGGGGAAAAGCTTGTCTTTCACTTTGGAGCCAATGATCACGATGCTTGAATTGGCATTGACATCGTCGCTGGTGAAGAACGCCCCCTCATCCGGTTCAGCATCAAAAATCTGGGGAAGGTTTTCCGACGTTCCGTAAATCGAGACTTGGTACGAATTGCTTTCGAACGAAGCGACATCATTGCCAAAAATGAGAGGAATGACCACGTTGGCATGAGGAACGTTGTATTTTTTCTGCAAGGCGGCTAAGTCAGCTTCCTTGAGCGACTCAAGGCCGACAGTAGTAGGCGGCCCTTGAAGCTGCCTGCCCGGCACCACAATGATCGATTTCGTGCCCAGGCCCTGCACTTGCGACAGGATGAGCTTCTGAGCTCCCTGTCCGAGCGAAACGATTAGGATGATTGCCGCGATACCTATGACGATACCAAGTACAGTAAGTGACGAGCGCACGCGGTTGGTGGTAAGTCCTGTTATCGATGTGTGCAGATATTCGCTGAAGGTCATTTTTTTATTTTATGAATTCATCGGTGCTTCTCCTGCGTTCGAGCACTTTCTCGTCTTTCACTATCTCTCCGTCCTGAATGCGGATAATGCGCTCCGCGTGCTCCGCAGTGAATGTCTCGTGGGTGATGAGAAGGATCGTGTGCCCCTGCTCTTCGTTGAGCTTCTGGATGATGTCCATCACCGCCTTTCCGGATATGGAATCAAGGTTTCCGGTCGGTTCGTCGGCAAAAATGACGCGCGGCTGATTGACCAAAGCGCGAGCGATGGCTACACGCTGCTTCTCTCCTCCGGAAAGCTCCGACGGCTCGTGCTCAAGCCTGTGCGAGAGGCCGACGGACTGGATAGCGTCTTTTGCCCTTTTATCCCATTCATCTTTTGGAACATTCGAGTAAAGAAGAGGCAGCTTGACGTTCTCAAGCACGCTTGTCTTTGCAAGCAGATTGAACGACTGGAAGATGAAGCCGATGTCGTGATTGCGGAGCTGTGCCACTTCCTTCTCGGTGAAATTCGTTACTGATTTTCCGTCGAAGATATAATCGCCGGAAGTGGAATTATCAAGAAGTCCAAGAATATGAAGCAAGGTAGATTTTCCTGATCCTGACGGACCCATGATAGCCAGGAATTCGCCTTTCCTCACTTCGAAAGAAATGCCTTTGAGCACGCGAGTGGTAGTCTCCCCTTCCGTATAATTCTTTATAAGGTTTTTTACTTCAATGATTGCCATTATTTATTCTTTTTATGTCCGAGGAGGATTAGTGACGATCGTCTCGCCTTCCGAAAGTCCGCTGGTCACTTCGATATTTCCCGTGGCGTCGATCAGTCCTGTCTGGATGGTGCGAGTCTCTGTCGTATTGTCGCTTTTCATTACCAGGACGGTTTTGGCGCCGTTCTTAGTGATGACCGCGCTTTGAGGAACGACTATCACGCCAGGCCGCGTCGGGCTGTCGATATCGATATTGGCGGTCATGCCCGACTTAATGCGGTCATCAGCCGACGTGAACTGAAGAACTGTCTTGTAAGTGGCAACACCATCTACCTGTGTGCTTCCCTGATCGATGCTCGTGACGACGACGCCGAAATTCACTCCTCCACTGTAGGCGTCAAGCGTGACATTGCCTTTTTCACCGATTGCTATTTTTGATATATCCGCTTCAGGAATGTAGCTGTCGATCTCGAAATTGTCATTGCTTATCATGGAGATGCCGGTCGTAGGATCATTGGCATTAACAATCTCACCCTCAGTAAGGTTAGTTTTGGTAATAGTCCCGTCAAACGGCGCGACAATGGTGGTTTTCGCAAGATCGGCCTCGACTTGAAGCACTCCAGCCTGAGCGCTTTTGACTGCGGCTTCCTGGATAGCGATATCATCCGAGGTAGAACCGGCATTCTTGAGATTCAACTCGGCCTGCGCGCTCGTGTATGATTGTTCAGCCGCATTGATCGAGTCGATCGCTGCGTTTATGTTCGATCGGGCTACCGAAACATTATTCTGGAAATTCTGTATGTCAGCAGAAGACATCTGGCTGTCTGGCTGGAAGAGCGCAACAGCAGTCGCAACGTCATTGAGAAAGTCGCGCACCTGATCGAGGTTGGCCTTTGCCTCTGTGAGATATGAATCATTATATGTTCCATCCTCAAGCGTTGATATGGAAGCAGACCAGCTGGTAAGGGTCTTTTCCAAAGCGCCGCGCTCGGCATTTATCTTGATTCGGAGGTCGTATGCTGCGCCAGTAGTGTCGCTTGACGGCCCATTGAAAGTAAAGATCTGAGGGGTGGCACTCGTGCTACGGGGATTGACGAAGAAAGCGTCAGTCTTGTTGTGAATCGCATCGTCTGATTTTACGTAAGCATCAATGATAGAGGATTGAAGCGCGTTCTGAGCCTGGGTGAAAGCTGTTTGCGATATGGCGATATCCTCAGGACGGGTGCCATCTTCCGCTTGCTGGAGATTGGCCTGAGCTGATTCGAGAGCGGCCTGCTTGCTGAGCAATGTTGCAGAAAGGTCACCGGGGTCGACATAAGCAAGCTCTTGCCCCGCTTTGACCTTATCACCTATATTGACGAGGACCTTATCCACCCTTCCGCCCGTCTCGAAACCGAGCTGAACATCATTTGCGGCAGTGACCGTACCTGTTACTGATACCTCTTGATAGAAGTCCTCCTTGGCTACTTTTGCCGTTTGGTAGTTGGAATTGCCTTTATGAGCCACCGATACCCACGCTGCACCCCCTAATACGAGGATGATAATGGGGATATAAACCTTCTTGAGCTTAAGGATCGAGTATATTTTTTTCATCATATTGTTGTTTATTATACTTTAATATCGGCCAAGTGCACCTTTCTTGACAAGAGTAATCCGAAGAGTAAGGTTTGGTCAGATGAAGAAACAAAAGAAAGTCAGCGACCGCGATAGCTTGTTGCGCCTCCTGACAAGAAAAATCGAGAAGGAATGGGAGAAAATCGAAAAAGCCTCAAAAAGGGCCACGGGCAAGAAAGCTGCTCCCACCTCTCCGTTCCCGATCACCGAAGCATCGTATTTTTCTCAAACAGTCTTCAACCAGATGGTCTCGCGATGGGATATCCGGAGACTAAGAGACATACATAAAATCCATTTCACGGAAGGAAAGACAGTTGTCAAGGATTTTCTCGACTTTTTCTTCCCTCCGCCCGCCGACTCAACATGAGCCGGCTTTTTTATCATAAAAAACAGACATCCTGGCCTTTATCCTTGCCTCTGAGACTTTCATTTCGGCCTTCTGATCGCCAGTAGCGGTGTTTTTTATGCTTTGATTTTTTTCCAAAGAATGAGATAAATAGTGCAGAAACTTTCCAATATGAAGCCTCGTTTCACTGAATTCACCCTTTTCGACCACCGCTTGCCGGAAGAGAGACCGACATGCGTCAAAGCAAGAAGAGATGACTTAATGCATTTGCGATGGACAATCCATTATTTCCTGAGCCGGCGGCTGGTACGGGAATTAGCAGAAGCCCATTCGAGGAAAAACCGACTTGAAGGAATAATGCTTCTCAGAGGACACGGTGTAAGGGAATCCGATCATTACCGCTACTGGGACAGCTGGGAACTGAAAAGCTCCCGCCTTGTCCAGGAATGGATCGACGAGAATGATGGAAGCGCGAACCTTCTCATTATCAGTGCATGCAATCCTGGAAACTATTCCCTCAGTTCAGGAAAATCTATTGTCGTCCACCCAGACCGGAACATCTCCTATCTGGATCTCCTGAAAAGGGACCGCAACAAATGCATCAGGATCTTCGTTCCCGGAATCGGATATGTCGAGAACAACTACCGTCTCTTGAAAAGAACGATTACCTCCCTCTCGGAATAGATTCGCCCCAGAAGCACTTCGTGCTTCTTTTTTTCTGGCATAAAATCAGATTATGTGTTTTAATGGACGGCCTATGGAACAAATCAAAGAACTGCGAAATATCGCCATCATCGCACACGTGGATCACGGAAAAACTACCCTCACTGACGCCCTTATGCGCCAGACCGGAATGGTAGGCGAAGGAATATCAATGGACTCGAATGCCCTCGAGCAGGAACGTGGCATTACTATTTATGCCAAGAACACTTCTGTCCTCTACAAGGGAACGAAGATTAACATCGTGGATACGCCAGGCCATGCCGACTTCGGATCTGAAGTAGAGCGCGTGCTTCGCTCGATCGATTGCGTGCTTTTGGTAGTGGACGCCCAAGAGGGACCCATGCCTCAGACCCGTTTCGTCCTGAAAAAGTCGCTTGAGCTCGGCATCAAGCCTATCGTGGTCTTGAACAAGATAGACAAGCCTGCAGCCGACCCTAAACGCGCTGAAGAAGAGATCTTCGAGCTTTTTCTCGACCTCGGAGCTAACGACGAGCAGCTGGACTTCACCACTGTCTATGCCATCGGACGCCAAGGAATCGCTAAGCGAAAATTAGAAGACGAATCGACCGACCTCACTCCTCTTCTTGACGTTATCCTCGAGAAAGTTCCACCTGCCAAGAATGATGCAAGCGCTCCCCTCCTTGCCCAGCCTTTCAATCTTGCCTACGACAATTTCCTCGGACGCCTCGGAGTCGCTCGTATCTACAGTGGAACCATCTCATTCGGCCAGACTATTTTCATAAAAAATCCTACAGGCCATGTGAGAAGCGCAAAGATCACTAAGCTCTATACCTTCGAAGGAGTGACAAAGAAAGAGGTCCAAAAAGCATACGCAGGCGACATTGTCATCGTTGCCGGAATTCCTGATATCTTCATCGGGGAAACCATTTGCGAAAGCGAATCCCAGGAAGCTCTTCCTACAATCAGCATCGACGAACCGACCATCTCCCTCAACTTCATCGTCAACGACTCGCCTTTCGCCGGACGCGAGGGAAAATTTGTTACGGGGCGCCAGATCCGCGAGCGATTGGAAAAGGAGCTCGAAGTGAACGTCGGACTCAAAGTCGATTTCTCAGAATCGGAAGCCTACAAAGTATACGGCCGAGGCGAGCTTCATATCGCCGTCCTGCTCGAAAACATGCGCCGCGAAGGCTATGAGCTTCAGGTCTCGCAGCCGCAGGTAATTATCAAAGAAGAGAACGGAAAGAAAATGGAGCCGTTTGAAGAAGCAGTCATCGAAGTACCAGAAACTACTTCAGGAATCGTCATTGAGAAAATGGGAAAGCGAAAAGGAATAATGCAGACCATGAAGCAAGATCGTGGAATCGTCCGGATGACTTTTGAAATCCCTACCCGCGGACTTCTCGGCTACCGAAACGAATTCACTATCGATACCAAAGGTGAAGGAATTCTCTCCAGCCGTTTCGTCGATTTCAAGCCTTATGCGGGAGTAATTGAAAAACGCGAGGTCGGCTCGATGGTTTCCATGGAAGCAGGAAAAGCTCTTGGCTTCTCGCTTGGAAACCTCCAGGAACGCGGTCTGCTCTATATCGAGCCGGGACGCGAAGTCTATGTCGGAATGGTCATCGGTAACGTCACCAAAGGAGACGACCTCGACGTGAATCCTACCAAAGGAAAGCAGCTCACTAACATGCGAGCTTCCGGCTCTGACGATACCATCTATCTCGTTCCTGCCCTCCAAGTGACCATCGAGCGAGGCCTCGAGCTCATGACCGAAGATGAATATCTTGAAATCACTCCAAAAGATGTCCGCATCCGCAAGAAATACCTCAGCAAGACAGATCGAGCGAAAGCATCCGCCAAGAAATAAAAAACCGATCGCAGGGGATCGGAAATGACTGAGGCTGAAGAACTAAAAGTATTCATAGAAATCATCCTGGACCCACTTTGCTGTCTTCATAACCGATAACAGCGAGCTAAACCACTGTTTAAGTGAAGCTATGCCCAACCATGAACAGGCAATGGTAAGCATTATGCCATTGACTGGCCCTGATGTCTCGAACACCTTCTGACACACATAACCCCCCAAGGCGATGAAAAAGAAGGCCTCGGCCGTAGTGTCAGCGAGGATTTGCAATTGTCCATCCAACCTTGCCCAAAGGCCTGCCAGGACGACTGCCGCATATACAACGAAAGATGTGAACCAGATACTGGATAAGAAGGTACTCATATGCAAAAAGTAATATCACATTCTGCGGAAATAATCTATCTTTACTTTGCATTTTATTGATTACCTTGATTTACTCTTGAAGGCGGAGATGATCGAATATGAAAAAGATAATCAGTTTTTTAATAAAGCTTTTGCTTCACGCCGCGCCTGAAAAGCGCTCGCCACGAAGCGCCTTCGTTCCTGAATGGGATTAAAGTCCCTGCAAACAAAAACCCCGCACTTGCGTGCGGGATTTTTGTTTGAGGAATTTTGCTTTCCTCTCCGAAAAGCTTAGAAGCTTCGTCGGTTTCCACCCATTTGTCCCTGAGGTCGTTCCTCACGAGGGCGGGCTTCGTTGACGGTAAGAGTTCGGCCATCCATGTCTTGTCCGTGGAACATGCTAATCGCTTTTTCAGCGTCAGCGTCTTCCATTTCGACAAAACCGAATCCTCGGCTCTTTCCTGTCATTTTGTCTGTAATGATCGATGTCGAGACGACTGTTCCTGCTTTTGAGAAAGTTTCTTTCAAGCTCTCTGCAGTCGCTGACCATGGAAGATTACCAACATATAACTTTTTTGCCATTTGATTGATTTTCTTTTTTACTATTCTGATTGCAATAGACGACCTTCCTCTCACTTGCGCTTTTGGCTCCGATTGAGAAATACCTACGAATCACATGTACTATACACTATTTAAAAAGAAAAAGCAAGTAGGTGCACAACTGCCCTTTCAAGCCCACTATATGGGGGTATAATAATGAGGACAGTAAGCATTATCAATATAAGCTAATCTATTATTTTTATGAAAGGATTACACATGGTTACCTTCATTTTACTCGTTATCGGGGGCCTCAACTGGCTCCTCGTCGGTCTCTTCAGCTGGGATATAGGCTCATTGCTCGGTGGAATGGGTTCGGGAATTTCCCGTACCATCTACGTACTTGTGGGCATTTCCGCCATCATCGAGGTCATCATCCACAAGAAAGTATGCAAGATGTGCGAAACAGAAAAGATGAATAGCTCAGCTCCTAAAATGTAATCTGACGGCAATTTGCTTTTGAAATCGCGCTTAGGCGCGATTTTTTATTCCATTGACAAAACGCTCGCTTGTGGCATTCTTGGCAAAGACATGAACAAAATATGAAATTCCTTAAATTGACTCGGCCGGTTGAAATTACTGCACCTACCATGTGCTCAAGCACTTTAGGTCACCGCACCGGAACGATAATCCTCACTCCTCCAGACAGCGTCCAGGGTTTTGACCCACTCAGACTTTCCTTCGGTCCGCCTGAACGGCAGATTCTGGACAGCATGGATATGGACAGTGTCACGCTCAGGCGACGCAGGTTGTCTCTTCGGTTCGCTGGTTTGGAGATAGGTGCGACGGAACACTATTCCGTGCTCCGTTTCTTCTATCCTGGCACGAATATCCACTTCGCCTCGCCACACAAAGTGCCTCACTTCACTACTGCGCTCCAGCTGCTTTCAACCCTCGATAAGAAGGGCGAGCCGGCAGAAGTCGAAGTCGAGCCACCATGGTACACCGTAAAAGGCAATTGTGGCTGGCCGTATCCGGAAAAAAGAGGGGGCGGAATTGCCTATACCTCGATCCGACCTAATTCTCGGAAAAGGATTGAGATCAACGTGACGGCGAGGTTTCGGAAATTTGGCGAGAAAACCAGTCGTTTCAACTTCCCGAACCTGCAGCTCATGAGGAATATCCTAATAAGCCCCGCACCTGGAATTCCTTCTTGGCTCGAAAAGCCCGCACGGAAGCTCTGGTCTCACGGGGACGATACATTCTGGCCTCAGGTATCGGACGTCGAAGTGGCGATGACTCACATTATCCATCACCGCGTTCAGGATATCTTGGGTGCGATCGCTTTGATAAAGTCGCCTGTTCCGAGAGCATTCCCGTCGCTGACGATCACTTCCGTCTGTTCGGGACACCGCGCCGACTTCAACGCCATCAGCATGGCAACCACCACACCGCTTGCATAGGGTGTTTTTTTATTTGAATATTTTGGTCCTCTTTATACTCCATGCTACACCAAACATTCCCATTTTCTCAGCAATCTTTTCCGCAAGCGTACGCATATATGTCCCGGAGGAGCAGCTTACTTTCATTTTGAATGCCTGGAATGATGCCTGGTCTGCTTGCAAAAGATTTTCCTGCCAGGAATTCACGATCTCTCCCTGACGAAAGTCTCCTTTCACTTTTGATATCCTTCCGATCGCTTGTTTCAAGATGTCCTTTCCTCTCATCTCTGAGGCATCGAGCAATCCTATCAAGTAAATTTCCGAGCTTCTTTCCGGGATTTCGATCTCATCAAGCTTTCCTTCCCTCGCCCATTGAAAAAGAGGCTTGCCGCTGACAGTCTTCGACGAATAATGCGGATAAGGCTGATCAAATTTTCCGATGAATGATTTCAAGACTTCGCTCAATTCATCTTCAGATATTTTTTCTTGCGGCCCTTTGCTGACTTCAACCACCTTTCCCAGAATGTCACCGGTATCGGTCCTTAATCCCAAAAGCACTTCGACTTCATATTCTTTGTCCAAGCCGAGATATTTCTCACGATTCTTGTTCTCCTCGCCGACAAGGACGAGCAAGACTCCTTCTGCTATCGGGTCGAGCCTTCCAGCATAGCTAAGTGTCGAATGGGCATACAAAGGCTCTTCCATCCGCAAGCGCGTCAGGCATTCAAGAGGCGTCTCTCCTTCATTCTTCCAGAATTCGATTGTCGGCTGCCGCTGAAATTGAGGTGTAGTTTGGTTTTTATCCATATTTAATTTACAATAGCCATACTACTTAATATGAGCGAAATGGCAAAAAAACTTTCAACCGAGGAATACAAAGGCGTTCGGGATTTCTATCCTGAAGACATGGCAGTCCAGAACTACATTTTCGGCATCTGGAGAAAGACACTCGAAAGCTTCGGCTACTCGGAATATGATGCTTCTATCCTCGAACCGACCGAGCTCTATGAAGCCAAGTCAGGCGAGGAACTCATCAATGAGCAGACTTACACATTCATCGACCGCGGCGGCCGCAGCGTCACCTTGCGGCCCGAGATGACGCCGACAGTTGCTCGCATGGTGGCCAAAAGGCGCCGCGAGCTTGCCTTCCCGCTCAGATGGTATTCCATTCCCAACCTTTTCCGATATGAGCGTCCTCAGCGCGGCCGCGTGCGCGAGCACTTCCAGCTCAATGCCGACATTTTCGGGGCTGAAAGTTCAGAAGCTGAAATCGAACTCGTCAGCATCGCCGACACAATCATGAAGAATTTCGGGTTGAATGCGAAACAATTCGAGATCCGTCTCAGCAGCCGCAAGCTCATCAATGCCATTTTCTCAGAATGGTACGAATTGGACGAAGAAAAAGCCAAGAAGATGCAGAAACTTATCGACAAGAAAAGCAAGATGGGCGAGGAAGAGTTCGAAAAGAAGGCTCAGGAAATAACTTCAGGCTCGTTCAGTTTTCTCAACCTCTCGAAACACAGCGAAGTCCGCGACGAAGCCCTTGCCATGCCGATGATCCGAGAAGCATATGACGAACTGCATGCTGTCATCGCTCGCTTGCATACCCTCGGAATCGCCAATGTCAGCTACGACCCCGAGCTTATCCGCGGCTTCGACTATTACACCGGCATCATCTTCGAAGTCTTTGACACGCATCCTGATAACAATCGTTCTCTTTTCGGCGGCGGCCGCTATGACGGGCTGATTTCGCTTTTTGGCGAAGACAACGTGCCTGCCGCTGGCTTCGGAATGGGAGATGTCACTATCCGCGATGTCCTTGAGACCTATTCCCTTCTTCCTGAAAACCTCAGCGAATCGGAAACGAAGGTTTCCTTGCTCTGTATGAATGAGCAAGCGATCAGCCACTCAGAAAAGCTTGCTTCTGTCTTGAGAAAAAACAACATCAATTGTTCTGTGAATTTTTCGCTTAAGAAAATATCTGACCAGATCAAGCATGCAGAAAAATCTCGAATCCCTTATGTAATCGTTATCGGCGAAGATGAAATAAAGAATGAAATGTACGGCTTGAAGAATATCATCACTGGCGAAGAAAGGAAATTTGCCGCTGAAAAAATATCATTATGAAGAAAATAGTTTTCGATATCGAGACGAAGAACGTCTTCCAGGACGTCGGCCGCGCTGACCCTGTCCTTTTAGATGTATCAGTTGTTGGTATTTATGATTACGAGAGCGACCAGTATCTCGCCTTTTTGGAAGAGGATTTCTCCAAGCTCTGGCCGTATTTCGAGAAAGCAGACATGATCATCGGCTATAACAGCGATCACTTTGATATTCCTATTCTCAACAAATATTACCCCGGCGACCTGACAAAAATAAAAAGCCTCGATCTGATGGCTGAGATACGCAAAAGCCTCGGACGTCGCATCGGCCTCGGAAACGTGGCTGAAGCAACACTCAACGTCGGCAAATCAGCCAACGGCCTTGAAGCTGTCCAGTGGTGGAAAGAAGGAAAGATTGAAGAGATAAAAAAATATTGCCTACAGGACGTGAGGGTGACCAAAGATCTTTATGAATACATGCAAAACCGCAAGTCTGTCCGCTATAAGGACGGAAACGAGCTGAACAATCTGAACATAAATACTGACGGCTGGGATACGCCTATCGATGCAGGAATGACTTTTAGTTTAGGATTCTGAATGAGCTTCAGTTTACTTTTTCCCCTTTTGCGTGTAATACTGTTTACTCATGAAGCTACTTATCGTTGAATCACCCGCCAAAGCAAAGACAATTTCCAAATATCTGGATGGTGCTTATACCGTGACCGCTTCGATAGGACACATCCGCGATCTGCCCAAAAGCAATAAGAAAGCGATCGATATTGAAGCGGGTTTTGTTCCGCATTACGAGATTTCAGCCGGTAAGGACAAAGTGGTCAGCGAGATCCGAGCACTGGCAAAAAAAGCCGATGAAGTGATACTCGCGACTGACCCCGATCGCGAAGGAGAAGCGATTGCCTGGCATATCAAGGAGGCTGTCGGCCTCAAGAATCCGAAACGGGTGGTCTTCTATGAAATCACTAAAGATGCAGTCCAAGAAGCCATCAAGCATCCTCGAGATATCGATGACAACCTCAAACAAGCCCAGGAAGCCCGTCGTGTGCTCGATAGACTCGTCGGATACGACCTTTCCGGGCTCATCTGGAAAAAAGTGCGTTACGGCCTTTCTGCTGGACGCGTTCAGTCTCCCGCTCTCCGAATCATAATGGAACGAGAACGCGAAATCCGTGCTTTCAAACCGGAGCAATTCTGGGTCATCACCGCTGATCTGAAAAATGCAAAAGGAGAAAACCGCACTCTCACTTATGTCTGTTCTGAAGAACCTCGTGATAAAAGCGAAATGGAGAGAATCGTCAAGCTCGGCGAAGAAGCGGGCAAGAAAAATAACAATCAAGGCGAATGGAAAATCGTGGACATTTCGGAAACCGAAGTCAAAAGATCTCCGCGCGCGCCATTCATCACTTCAACCTTGCAGCAGACAGCCAGCTCCCGCCTCGGCTTCACACCTGCACGCACCATGTCAGTTGCCCAACGCCTCTACGAAGCGGGTTTGATCACCTATATGAGAACTGACAGCACCAACTTGAGCAAAATCGCTTTGGAACAAATTTACAGCACTATCGAAAAAGAATACGGAAAAGAATACCTCTCGCCCCGCACTTACAGTGCTAAAAGCAAGAATGCCCAAGAAGCTCATGAAGCGATCCGACCTACAAACGCAGCGGTTAAAGACGCCGGTGCCAACGACGAACAGAAAAAACTCTACAACTTGATCTGGGCACGGACAGTCGCCTCGCAGATGTCTGACGCAAAGACTCTTCGGACGAAAATTTCAGCGAACATCGCAAAAGAAGCCGATGGCAAAAAAGCCATTCCGGATTTTACCATCAACGGCTCGCGTGTGCTGTTTCCTGGCTGGCTCATCGCCGATTCCGGAGCTCGCGGAGAAGACGTGGAATTGCCTGCATTCAAAGTCGGCGATCCGCTTGAATTGATTGAGATCAGAAGCGAAGAGAAGTTCACCGAGCCGCCTCCTCGTTACAGCGAAGCAGGACTCATCAAAGAGCTCGAGAAGCGAGGGATCGGACGCCCTTCCACCTATGCCTCAATCATCAAGACCCTTGAAGATCGGCAATACGTTGAGAAAATAAACAAGGCGCTCAAGCCGACTGACACTGGAGATGTCGTTTCAAGCTTCCTCGAAGATAATTTCGCCTCGTACATCAGTGATTCATTCACTGCCGAAATGGAAGACAAGCTCGACGCAATGGCCGAAGGCAAAGCTGAATATGTAAAGACTCTGCGAGATTTCTATCTTCCCTTCACCAAAGAAGTGAAAGAAAAGGAAAAGACCGATAAAATTACTAACCTCGGCGACGCAGATCCTAAATACAAATGTCCGAAGTGCGGATCGCCGATGGTCATCAAGCTTTCTCGAAACGGAAAGTTCCTAAGCTGTGCGCGATATCCGGATTGCGACGGCGGACTGACTCTCGATGGAAAAGAAATCCAAAAAGACACGCCTATCGGAATCCATCCAGAAACAGGCATGCCAATTTTCGTCAAGATCGGCCGCTTCGGACCTTACGTGCAGATGGATCCTGGAGAAGTCTCCGCGGACGAAGCGTCCGCACAAGTGTCCGCGGAAGCCGCTCCCATGTACACAAAGACAGGAAAAATTAAAAAAGCCAAGAAACCGAAGAAGCCTAAAAAGGTAAAACCCCGCATGGCCAGCATTCCTAAAAATATCGATCCAGAAAAAATAACTCTTGAAGAAGCGGTAATGTGCCTCTCGCTTCCCCGAAAGCTGGGTGAGCATCCCGAAACCGGCAAGACCATCACCGCGAGTGTCGGCCGCTTCGGCCCCTACATTGTCCATGACGCTGATTTTCGATCGCTAAAAGGAGAAGATTCCCCTTATACTATTACCCTTACCCGCGCTCTCGAGATATTAAAAGAAGAAAAGAAGGTACGAAAAGGAGGATTTCGATTCCAAAAGAAAAAATAAAAAAATATCTTAATTTCTACAAGCTGAAATTCCGCACCGAATAAAGCTCTTCATCGTCATCCTTTTTCTCGGGGATGATTTCAGGGACGATAGGCTGCGGGGCGTTAGCTTGAGGCTGCTCTACCGGCAGACCGTTGGCATCAAGGATCTGCTTTTCGATGTGGGCTTCGAGCATGTCGTTACCGGTCTTCCTGGCAGCATTCGAATTCAATATCTCGAGAAGGGTTTGGAGGTCTTCATCGGAGAAAAAGTCGATATGGAGCTTGCCGCCAGTTTCCGTCTTCTCGATCGAGACACGGGTGCCGAGCGATTCGCGAAGTTGCTCTTCTATCTCGACGATCTGCGGATCAATAATGCGTTCTTTCTTACGGGCTCGCTCGACGGCGATCTTTCGGGCGATAAGTTCCGCCTCGCGGACATTAAGCTTCTTGAAGATGATCTCCTTGAAAAGGGTATCCTGCTCCTGTGGTCGGTCAGTAAGCATGAGAAGCGGGCGCGTATGGCCTTCAGTAATTCTGCTTTGGGAAAGCGCTTCGAGCATATGCGGTGGCAGAAGAAGGATACGGAGAGAATTCGAGACGTATTCGCGGCTCTTGCCTACTTTTTCAGCGATAGTGGCGTGCTTGAATCCGAATTCCTTGATGAGCTGGTCGAATGCCTTGGCTCGGTCGACAGGGTTCAGGTCTTCACGCTGGATGTTCTCAATGATCGCAAGCTCGAGCTTCATCAAGTCATTGTCCTCTCCGGCGCGGATGAGCACCGGCACTTGGCTGAGCCCCGCAATTCGCGAGGCGCGCAAGCGGCGCTCTCCGGCTATGAGCTCGTACTCGACACCAAGGCCTCCGTCTTCTGTGACGAATTCCTTGCGCGTCACCACAAGCGCCTGCAAAACGCCGTATTGGCGGATCGAATCCGCGAGGGCTTTGAGAGCCATCTCATCAAAATCCTTTCGCGGTTGGAATGGGTTAGGCTTTATCTTGTCGGTCTCTATCCAGAAAATGGCATCATTATAGAATTGCGACGGCTGATTTTGGTTTTGCGGAGACATTATCAGCTCATTTTATCATGCGTCACAGGCATTGTCATTCACGATTCTCTTTGCGCCATTCTTCTATCATCTTGTGATTGCCGGAGAGCAGCACTTTCGGTACTTTGTATTTCTTTCCTTTGTATTCGAGGATTTCGGGACGGGTGTAGACGTCTGATGATGCGGCGCGGCTTTCTTCAAGCGAAGCATGGTCGCCAAGCACTCCTTCGATCTGGCGCGAAACGGTATCAATCATCAGCATGGCGGGAAGTTCGCCGCCAGTGAGCACATAATCCCCTACTGAGACCTCTTCGGCTTTAAGGATCTTCTTCACTCGAGCGTCGATTCCCTCATAGCGCCCGCAGATAAAAATAATGTCGGTGAATTTTTTGGAAACTGCCTTGATATACGGAGTGTCCAGCTTCTTTCCAGACGGCGAGAAGAAGATTATCTTGATCGCAACCTTTTTGCCCTTTGATTTTTTTTCAATGCCTTTAATCGCCTTCTCTACGGCATTAAGCACAGGCTTCGCCTGTATGACCATGCCAGGGCCGCCACCATAAGCCTTGTCATCGACACGCAAGTAGGGCTTCTCGTTTTTCTTCTGAGCCTTTGTCGGCTTTACCATCTCTCGCGGATTATAAAAAAAGAAATCGATCAATTTCTTTTCCTTAGCACGAAAAAGCATCGACTCGCTGAGGTACGAATCGAACATTTGGGGAAATAGAGAGATGATATGAAAACGCATTTAGATCTTCAAGTCCTCGAGTGCTTCGTCGACGCTTTTCATCTGAGGTTCCTTCAATGGGCTGCCTTCAGGCTCGTTGATTTTCAGGTTGACCCGGGCATCATTCTTCATTCCGACAACGCGAAGGAGAGTTCGGATAGCTTTTGCAGTGTTTCCCTGCCGGCCGATGATCTTTCCCATATCTTCCGGAGCGACAAGAAGAGTCATGAGCACGCCCATCTCGTCGACGCTTCGGGTAATTTTTACTTCTTCAGGCTTTTCTACGAGAGCTTTGACTACATATTCCAGAAATTGTGTATCTGATTCCATATTGTTTCGTTCGGCTAATTGGTAATAGGAGTATTATAGTACAGAAAATCCAAAGTTGGAATCAAAACAGAACTAGGCAGCTGGAGCAGTTTCTGCTGCGGCTGCGGGAGCGGCTGCCTCCGGAGCAGCAGGAACTTCTTCCTTCTTTGGAACGGTCTTTTTCGGAAGAACATTAACCTTCTTGCCGGTAATGACTTTCTTTGAGATAAGGAGATTATTGACAGTACCGGAAAGCTGGGCACCTTTGGAAACCCAGTGCTTTACGCGTTCTTCCTTGATAAGGGTGGTGCTATCGCGGCGGGGATCATACGAGCCAACAACCTCAAGCGATTTGCCGCTCTTGGTGCTGTTTTTTGAGTCTGTAACCACGATACGAAAAGTGGTCTCGTGAGTCCGTCCTGTGCGTTGAAGTCTTATGGTAAGCATGGCTCGCAGTCTAGCAAAGTTTTCAAAGGAGGTCAAATGCCTGTCTTAGGGGATTTAAGGCTAGCGGGTACGATTCTTCTCATGTCCATAAATTTCAAATTCGGCGATTTTCTGCTATCATCAAGCCATGAATACAGGTAATCCCGTGGTGACCGGAAAAATGAGTATCACTAGCAAAGGTATAGGCTACATCAAGAATACTGAGTTTTCCGAAGATTTGGAGATACAAAATAATTTTCTCAATACAGCTCTCCATGGCGATGAGGTGGAGGCAATTCTGCATGCCAAAGTGGAAGGCATGCGCCAGAACGGCGAAGTAATCAAGATCCTCAAGCGGGCAAAGCAGAACTTCGTCGGCATCCTCGAGAAAGCCCATGGTATGCATTTCCTCGTGCCAGACGACAAAAAGATGTACATGGACCTCGTCATTCCTGAAGGAAAGACCATGAATGCAAAAGACGGCGAAAAAGTGATGGTTGAAATGACCAAGTGGACCGATCCGAAAAAGAATCCCGAAGGGAATGTCATTAAGATCCTCGGGAAAAAAGGCGACAACAATGTCGAGATGGAATCGATCGTCCTTGAGAAAGGCTTTGACACTGACTTCCCTGCCGAGGTCACTGAAGCGGCTCATGATATCGAGCACTCCCAAAGGAAGATTACGGATGAAGAAATAGCATTGCGCCGAGACATGCGGCGGGTATTCACTACAACCATCGACCCTGCGGATGCAAAAGATTTCGACGATGCCATTTCCGTGATAGAGCTTCCGAACGGAAACTACGAGATAGGCATACATATTGCCGATGTCTCGCATTATGTCCGGGAAGGCAATGCCCTCGACAAAGAAGCCATCAAGCGGGGCTGTTCGGTCTATCTTGTCGACAGAACCATCCCCATGCTTCCCCACGTACTCTCGAACGATGTCTGTTCCCTCAATCCTCACGAAGACAAGCTGACCTTCTCGGCAGTATTCGAGATAAGCCCTAAGGGAGAAGTGCTTTCGAAGTGGTTTGGAAGAACGGTCATCAATTCCGACAAGCGTTTCGTCTACGAGGATGCCCAAGATGTCCTGAATGCGGGCTCCGGCGAATTCTTCAACGAACTATTCATTTTGAAATCGATCGCCAACATCTTGCGAAAGCAGAAGATCGCCAACGGCGCCATCGATTTCGAGACCACTGAAGTGAAGTTCCGCCTCGATGAGAACGGCAAGCCGCTTGAAGTCTACAAGAAGGAACGCCTTGATACGCACAAGCTCGTCGAGGAATTCATGCTTCTCGCTAACCGCGAAGTGGCACAGTATCTCGTCGAAGAACACCTGAAAAGGAAAGAAGATCCTATTGGCGTCTATCGCGTGCATGCATCGCCGGAAAAAGACCGCCTCAGCGAGCTGTCCATCTTTCTCAAAGCACTCGGTTATGAGCTCGATGTTAAAAAGGATGTCACGCCGAAGGATATTCAGAAAGTGCTCAAGGAAGTCGAGGGTGATCCGAACGAGAACCTCATCAAGACTGCTACCATCCGCTCGATGGCCAAAGCAATCTATAGCTCCCACAATACCGGCCACTTTGGCTTAGCCTTCAAGTATTACACCCACTTCACTTCCCCTATCCGGCGCTACCCAGACCTGCTCGTTCATCGCCTGCTCCAAGACACCCTCGACGGCAAGAAGACCGACAGCAATCACGCCGCATTTTATGTCGGCGCCTGCCGCCAATCTTCGGAACGCGAGGTGCTGGCTTCCGAGGCTGAGCGAGCTTCTGTCAAATACAAGCAGGTCGAATACATGATGGAGCGCGTCGGTCAATCTTTCGGAGGCGTCATCACTGGAGTGACTGAATGGGGTATTTACGTCGAAGAAGAAGAGACGAAATGCGAAGGCATGGTCAAGCTACGCGACCTTACTGACGACTTCTATACTCTGGACCAGAAAAAATACACCGTCACTGGCAGCAAGACCAAAAAAAGTTACACTCTCGGAGACAAGGTGAAAATAAAGGTGTTAGGTGCCGATATGGAGAAGAAGATCATCGACTACGCATTCGTGGTATGATTCAGTAGGAGGTTACATGCTCTACTCAAGCCAAGACGGCACATTTAAAATCGATATTCCTTTGAACGTGTGGGAGCTGCTTGGGCGGATAAACAGCAGCGAGCCCTTGATGCTCAATGGTCCAGAAGGACCTATCATCTTCGAAGTGCTTAAGCTCGAATATAATCATGAGATGACTTCGCTCTATCTCTCAGTCCTTTCCAAGTACGGAGAGCTCAAAAGCTCGACTTCACACAGCTATCTCATACTTCAAGCAGAAAATCGGACAGCCTGACGTCAATTCGTCAGGTTTTTTATTTGGCTACCGCAACAGCTTCGTCAAACTGGATCGAAAGCAGTTTCGAGAAACCTTCTGAACCCATGGTGACGCCGTAAATGATGCCCGCACGGGACATGGTTTCTCGGTTGTGGGTAATGAGGATGAGACCGGAGTGGGCAGAAAGCCGCTCGATCATGTCGCCGTATTTCCTGGAGTTCGCTTCATCGAGGGCAGCGTCAGTCTCGTCGAGGATGATGAATGGTGGCGGGTTGACCTGCGACAAGGCAAAAAGCAGAGCGATCGAAGTGAGAGCTCGCTCGCCTCCGGAAAGCATCACCAGGCCTTTGGTCTTCTTGTGAGGCAGCGCAACGTCTATCTCGATTCCCTCTTTTGCCTCTTCGTTCTCTTCTGATGGATTTTCAATCTCGGTCGGCTCCTCGTCTTCATCCAGCATTCTTCTTTTCTCTTCCTTGACCAGCTTGAGCGATGCATGGCCGCCTCCGAACATGAGCGAGAAGAAATTCTCGAACTCCTTGTTTATCTTCTCGATTCCCTCGCGGAATTCTGTGTTTATCTTGAGTTCCAACTCGGAAATAAGCGATCTGAGCGATAATGACGAAGCATGGAGATCAGACAGTTCCTTCTCAAGAAAAGCATCGCGCGCGCCTACTTCCTCGCACTCCTTGATGATCTCCGCGCTATTGCCGATACCGGCTTCTTCAAGGCGAATCTTCTTGTGCTCGATTTCCTTCCTGCGCGCGACCTGAGCGGGCCTTTCTTCTTCGGGCAAAACGATTTCCGCTTGCTGATACTGGAGGACAGTACTTCCGAGAAGCATTCCCGCTTCGTACAGGTCTTTTTTCATCTCTTCGTCAAGAATCTTTGTGCGCTCTTCCTCGATCCTCAGCGCGGAAAGCCTTGATTCGATTCCCTGCATCGAAGACATGAGCTCGAGCATCTTCTTTTCCGCTTCGAACGTGTCATCTTTCTTCTTTTCCATTTCGGCCTTGATGGCGTCCTGTTGGATGCGCAAGGCCTTCTCTTCTTCAGACAGGCGGCCAATTGACATCTCTATTTCTTCCTTCGCTTTCTTCTTTTCCTCAAGCTCGGCCTTGAATAAGGCTTTCCTTTCATCCGATTCTTTAGATGAAGCCGCTCGCGTATTTATGAACGTACCGCACGCATCCTTTATCTCGCGGATGATCTTGCGCAGCTCGGACGCGTCATTCTCATTTTCCGCGCGTTTCTCGTATTCCTCGATTTCTTTCTGCAATGTCTCCACTTCAGAGAGCATGATTGTTTTATGGGCGCGTTCCACGGCGCTCGCTTCTTCCTTGCGGATCGCCGAATTCAGATAGGATATTTCCGCTTCGATCTTTCCCGCTTCTCGTGACATGTTTTCTTTCCTGGCTCGCGCCTCGGCAGTCTTTTGCTCGAGCTGGATGATTTCGCTGCCTTTCTCGCTCTGCTCGTCTTTTTTATTCAGCACTTCCTTCACTTGGGCAAGCTGTTCTTTTAGATCGCTCAATTCGTTTTCAGGAACGCTTTTTGCTGCAGCGAGCCTATCCTTCTCCCTTTTTATATGATTATCCTCAGCCTTAAAATAAAAGAGGTACAGCGAAAAAAGCTCTTCCTTGAGGGCAAGAGCCTTTTCGAACTTTTCCACTTGCTTCTTGAGAAAACGCAGGTGCGGTGCGATCTCGCGGCGCAGGCTTTCCACTGATGCAATGTTCTCGTCGGTCCTCTCAAGCTTCCGCTCGCTTTCCTCCTTCTTCACCTGATAGCCTTTCAGGCCGAGTGCGTCCTCGAGCATGGAGCGGCGTTCCTTCGAGCTTGAGATGAGCATCCTGTCGGCTTCGCCTTGCGAGATGATGTGATGGCCGGACGAGCCGATATGAGCGGAAAAAAGAAGTTCAGTGATATCCTTGAGTCTTACTTGCGAACCGTTAAGCGAGTATTCGTTCACGCCATCCCGATGGACGCTGCGCTCGATTGATATCTCGTCGAAATCCATCGGAAAAATGCGTGAGCGGTTGTCGAACACGAGCTTCACTTGAGCGCGGTTCGAGCGCGGCAGAGTTTTTCCGCCGTTGAAGATGAGGTCTTCGCCTTTTTTACCGCGAAGTGATTTGATCGATTGCTCGCCCAGAACGAAACGGAATGCCTCGGCGACATTCGATTTTCCCGAGCCGTTCGGCCCGACGATGGCGGAAATGGATGAATTGAATTCCAGGACGGTCTTCTTGGCAAATGATTTGAATCCTGAGATTTCGAGCGACTTCAAAAGCATATGTTGGAATTATATCACAAGCTATGGTAAATTTTACGCAGATTATGTTTAATTTCATCATTCCTGGCGACATGGTCGGTTTCACCGACGCAGCGCTCGATTCTCAAAGCCAATTCAGGCTGTTCGTGCAGAAATACGGAAACCGTTGGCGAGCCGTCACTATAGGCAACCTCCTTTCGGGAAACAAGCTCAAGGTTATCGAGGTCGAAATCCCCAATTGTTCCGATCCCGGCCGGCAATGGTTCTGCCCATCGCTTCTCGAAGTAAAGGAGCCGACGTACCTTTTTTAAGGATCATGTTCCCAGCTGCCCGCCCACTTGCGGGCTTTTTTATTTGAAATTTACCAAGACTTCGCTTCGAGGGCTTTTCGCGCCGCTTCCTGCTCGGCATCCTGCTTCGATTTGCCGGTTCCTTCGGCAATCAAGTCCTCCTCAAGGTAGACACCCACGGTAAAATACTTGTCATGGTCGGGACCGAGCTGCTTGATAAGCCTGTATGACGGCGTAATGCTGATCCGTTCCTGCGCCTTTTCCTGGAACTTGCTCTTGGCATCTACCCACGAGCCGCCGCTGACTATTTTATCAGTAAGGCTCAATACGAAACGGAATATGAAATCATGCGCGCTACCATAGCCTTGATCGATGTAAATTGCGCCGATGATCGCCTCAAGGGTGTTAGCGAGAATGTATTGACGTGCTCGGCCGGTATCCTTGGCTTCACCTTTCGAAAGGAGGAGAAAATCATTAACATTGAGAGTATTAGCCACCTCTGAAAGAGTGATAGCATTCACCAGCGCCGAGCGCAGCGACGTGAGCTCTCCTTCCGGCTTATCGGGATAATTCTTGAAAAGGTAATCAGTCACCGAAAGCTCGAGCACGGCATCACCGAGGAATTCCAAGCGCTCATTATGCTCAAGACGCGTGCCTTTGTTCTCGTTCAGGTACGAGCGGTGCGTAAAAGCCTGCTTGAGCAGGTCTTTGTTCTTGAATGTGATTCCTGTCTTTTCCTCGAACTGAGAGAATTCTTTCATCATGTTTTTAGTTATTTTTTCCTATTTCTTGGCAAGCAATATGTTCACTGCCTTCGTCACTATCGGCAATATGTCGTTATAAAAATTAAGGTCGACGAGATCGGCAAGCTTGAACCATTCCGCTTTGTCGAGGCCGCCGGATTCTCCGAGCTGAAGCGGCTGATATTTCGTCTTGGCAAGGAAGTAGACCACCTGCTTTCGCATCTTGCCTTCTTCGGGATGAGTAGCGATATATTCATTGCTTGCAAGCTCCTCTTCTATCTCGATATCAAGCCCGAGCTCTTCCTTTATCTTGAACACCGTTCCTTCCTTGACCTCGAGATCGGGCGGAAGGCCTCCTTTCGACAGCGTCCAGTGACCGAAGACGTCATGCACGAAAGCAAGATAGTATTCCCCGTCATGTTTCGCATAGACCACTGCTCCTCCGAGCTTCTTGATGGGCATTTCCTCGTATGGAATGTTCTTGAATTTATATGCTTTCGATTTCGAGACCTCATCTTTGCCCGGCTCTCCCATTTCTTTATAAACGGCACCGAGTACTCCATTAACGAATTTTCCTGAAGTCTCGCCTCCGAAGGTCTTGGCTAGCTCGATTGCTTCGTTGATGGCTACTTTTGACGGCACCTCGCCTCGATCGGCGAACAGAAGCTCGTACAGGCCGATTCGCAAGATATTCCTATCAACTATACCTATCTTGGCCAGGGGCCACTCAGGCGCCGCTTTGACGATAATATTATCGATATCCTCTCGCTTGGCAATGACGTTCGTAATCAGCGTTTTCATGAACGGAAAATCTCCCATGCCCGGAGCGAACTCTTCGGCATTTCTGGTAAGCACTTCTTCGATGGCGTCAGACGACAATTGTCTAAAATCCCATTCAAAGAGGGATTGCATGACTATTGATCTGGAAAGGTGCCGGTTTGCCATAAAGGCTTTGTTTTTCTATTTTGTGCTTCCTACTTTACTGTCTTTTTGCTCTCTTTCTTTGCCTGTTTCTTGTCCATCTTCTTCATTACGTCGATGACCACACGTCCCTTATATTTGCCGCAATTGGCGCATACGACGTGCTTGGCCTTTGGCTGGCCACAATCGGCGCACAAAGTGACGCTCGGAGCGGTCAAGGCGTGATGACTCCTTCTGCTTCCCGTTTGAGAACGGGTATGTCTCATGTGATTTACCATGGGGTCAAATATAGCGGAAATGCCTTAAAAAGGCAAGCTATTGAGCAATATCGATGAGACCATTCGTAAGCGGCAAGCCATCTTCCTGGCTGACTACTATATTGTATGATCCTGGCGAAAGGCCTTGAGATCCACCTTTTACTGCATTAGATGGCGAGAGAGTAAAAGACCATTTGCCTTTAGTTACTGGAACTTTTTCTTTATAGAGAATTTGAGCAACATCACCTGTCGCATAAGGAAGTGTCTCAACATCTACCACAACTGATGATTCATTTACTGCCGTGCCTGTGATTACTGGAAAGCTGGATTGTGAAACAACTGGATTCGAATAAATAGTAGCTGACGATTTCAAAACATTAGGCTTGGCTGCTGCAGGCGTTTGAGAAGATTGATTTGAATTACTTATGGTAGAAAGTTTCTGCTGACTGGCTTGGAGCTCGTACGTATATATAGCTCCTATGACGATAATCACGACTAATAAAATGATAATTACCCAAAGAACGATAGAACCTTTTTGTTGATTTTTCATATGACATTATTATATCATAATCAATTTTTATTGGTGCCCGAGGTGGGAATCGAACCCACATCCCTTTCGAGACACGATTTTAAGTCGTGCGCGTATACCGGTTCCGCCACTCGGGCATAAAAGCAACTGTAGCAAAAAATTGCCCCGACCTCAATTTTTATGCTAACCTATCGGAAGGCCGGAGTGGCGTAATTGGTAGCCGCGCGCGACTCAAAATCGCGAGGAGGTAACTCCGTGGAGGTTCGATTCCTCTCTCCGGCACATGAATAACATACTGGTGATACTCGGTCCGACCGCTTCGGGCAAGAGCGACTTAGCAGTAACCCTGGCAAAAAGAATAAATGGTGAGATAATCTCGGCCGACTCGCGGCAGGTCTACAAAGGATTGGACATTGGCACCGGAAAGATAACAAAGAAAGAAATGAAAGGCATTCCCCACCATCTTTTGGACGTGGCTGATCCTACCGAGCGATTCACTGTGCAGGATTTTCAAGATCTCGCTTACCCAATCATCGATGACGTTCTCAAGCGCGGCAAGTTGCCGATCATTTGCGGTGGTACAGGCTTTTACATCCAGGCAATTGTGGATGGCATCGTCTTGCCGGATGTACAACTTGACAAGGCACTTCGCACTAAGCTCGCAAAGCTTGATACTGTCGAGCTTTTCAAGATGCTAAAAAAACTTGATCCGAAACGAGCGAAAGATATCGATCAGCAAAACCGCGTTCGGATAATCCGAGCGATAGAGATCGCAGAAGAAATGGGAAAAGTGCCGAAGCTCAAGGCAAAGCCGCGATACAAGGCAGAACAATTCGGCATCTATTACTCCGATGAGCTCCTGAAAGGACGGATAAGGACGCGTCTCGAGAAAAGAATGAAAGACGGAATGATCGAGGAGGTAGAAAAGCTTCACAAAAAAGGCCTGTCATGGAAACGGATGGAAGAGCTCGGCCTCGAATACCGCTACTTGGCGCTGTATCTGCAGAAAAAAATTTCCAAAGAACAGATGATATCCGAGCTCGAGACAAAGATCTGGCAGTACGCCAAAAAACAGATGACTTGGTTTAAGAGGGATGGGAGGATACAATGGGTGCATGTCACAGGAAATGCCCAGTCTCGAGACGATAAAAGCTAAGTATATAAAGCCTGAAGATAGCGAGCTAAGCAAGCATCTAATGCACCTTAGGGGAGAGCAATTCGATTCAGCCTACCTTCATTGGGTCGAGTCATCGAACCGGAAAGGAATCCCGGAATCGAAAGACTCGAACAGCTCGCCCAAAACATAAGAGTGATGATACGCAAAGGAGTCGTCCTTTCTGAAATCGGAGGATATGCTAAAGAAGCTATTATGGAGTTCAGGACTGCCAACGAGCTTCTCGCAGAACTTCCCGACGAAGACTACGCCGAGCTTCAGGAATTGGCAGATGACTTGTTCGAATTAGGAACCGCAGCAAAAGCTGCTTTAGATAATGAAGTTGAAGAATAAAATGACTAAAACCCAAAAAATCAATAATATGTATCCGCTTCACTGCCGAGCTTTCAAAAGCTTTTTAGCTGTGCCAAAAAGCGCAAGCGCGAAGCTTCCTTCTCAAGGTATGACGATTGTCGAAGGTGTCATCAGCCTCTACCCTTTCAGGACTTCGCTCGAAGCAGGAAAATGGATCACCAAGCTCAAGATGACTAAAGCGATGCATGACGCCTCAGGGGTAAAAGACGGCGAAGCCGTAGCGGTAGAGATTACGCGTGTCGCAGACGAGCCTGAAATCCGCGTGCCGGTTGATCTTTACTCTGCACTTAAAGCCGTGCCGCGCGCACTAGCGACCTGGAATGATATCACTCCGATGGCGCGACGCGATTGGATCCTCTGGATGATTACCATCAAGCAGATCGGAACGCGCAAGCTCCACATAAAGAAAGCCTGCGACATGCTCTCATCCGGCAAGCGCCGCGTATGCTGCTTTAGCGGCATAAAGTGGCTGATCAAGGATCACGATGGAGCGACATGGGTACCGTTGGCGAAGGTGAAGTAGTAACAGGAATCGTTCCTTACAGGAACTGCACACCTACGGAGTTTTTAATGCGGGAGATGGAGGAATCGAACCCCCGACAAGGCGTTTGGAGTGCCTCGTTATGCCACTTAACTAATCTCCCGTGAGCCACACAATAACAGAAAAAAACGCTTTTTCGAAAGCGTTTTTTCTTTGTCTTATTTCTTCACTTCCTTGAAAACCACTCTCTTTCGGAGCTTCTTGCTGTATTTCTTGAGCTCGATCTTTCGCTCCACCTTCTTCTTGTTCTTTCGGGTGTGATAGACCTCGCCAGTTTCCTTGTTCTTGATGATGATAAGTTTATCTTGTGACATAGGTGTCCACTATATCCTAAGGCCTCCGAAAAATCAACCTGCCGACAACATTATCGCCTAGAGCTCGGTTTCCTTGCCGATTTCGAGAGAAACCATTTGGATGCCAGCTTTGCCGAAGAACATCTCCGGCAGACGTGTGGTCAAGCCATGCCGGATAACATTGCCATCATGAACCGGGAAAGCCAATCGGGGTTTGATTTCCAAGACATATTCCACTGATTCGGAAATCTTTGACCATGGAGCGGTGATAGGGAAAGCAAGAATGTCGAGGGGGATTTGAGGATTATAGAAAGCATCACCAGGGTAAAAAAGCTTTCCATCAAAAAGATATCCAGTATTTTCAACTTGCTCATAATCCTTAAAGATCATTGCATGCGTGGTGCCATAACCGGCAATCTCGATTCCCTTCGCATCAGTCTTCTCTCTGTCCGAGACTTTTTCATATGGGATATTTTCCTTGTCGAGGATTTTTCCGACTGACGCGTTGGTAATTATTTTCGCTTGCGGATTATTTTGCATCACGATCTTGAGTGAATCAACATGAAGATGATCAGTGTGTTCATGGGTAATAACAACAAAATCAATTCCCCTCACTTCATTCTGAGCTGTCGTGTAATTTCCCGGATCAGTCAGGAATTTCACGCCGTTTATGTCTAACAAGAGGCAGCAATGGCCTAGTTTGGTTATTTTCATATTTTTAGGGAATTAGCTGAAGCTGATAATTGGTGCGTCGGGAAGGATTCGAACCTTCGTAGGCCGAAGCCGACAGATTTACAGTCTGTTGTAATTGACCACTCTACCACCGACGCATGCATGCTAGATTAGCACACGCCGGACTTATCTCGCAACTTCTTTCGGAGAGCTTCGCATGATGCTTCCCTTCTTTCCTTTTTTCACTTCGAAGTTGAAATCCTTCACTCCCTTCGAGACTTCCTTCATGGTGACGCAGACGCTTCCGCCTTTCATCAAGCCGTCGCGGACGATGAGCGACGCGAGCGGAGTGAGGATCTTGTTCTGGATGAGCCGCTTCAAAGGGCGCGCTCCGTATTGAGGGTTGTATCCTTCTTTCGAGAGGAAGGATAGCACTTCGGCTAAACATCAAGCTTGATCTCCTTTTGCATCAGTCGCTTCTTGACCTTGTCGACTTCGATAGCCACAATCTTCTCGATCGCTTCGGGAGACAGCACGTCGAAAACGATGATCTCATCGAGGCGGTTGATGAATTCGGGTCGGAAATTATCCTTCAAGGAATCCATGACCTTGGTCTTCATTTCTTCATAGCGTTCCTTTTCACCTTCGCTTGTAGTGAAGCCGATCTTTTCCATGCGGTCGATGTACTGCGCGCCGATGTTCGAAGTGAGAATGATGATGGTGTTTTTGAAATTGACTACTTTTCCTTTGGCATCAGTAAGACGGCCATTATCGAGAACCTGCAGCAGTATATTGAATACTTCAGGATGCGCCTTCTCGATCTCATCGAAAAGGATGACGCTGTAAGGGCGGTGGCGGACAAGCTCAGTAAGATTGCCTCCTTCGTCGTGGCCGACGTAGCCCGGAGGTGCGCCGATGATCTTCGATACCGCATGCTTTTCCATATATTCAGACATATCCACGCGAATGAGAGCTTTGTCGTCATCGAACATGAATTCTGCGAGGGCTTTAGTGAGCTCCGTCTTTCCTACACCTGTCGGGCCGAGGAAAATGAATGAGCCTATAGGGCGGTTTGGATCGGCGATACCCGCGCGCGAGCGCTTGACGGTATCAGACACTTTCTTTACAGCTTCATCCTGGCCGACAATCTTAGCAGTAAGCGATTCTACCATGCGGTTGAGCTTCTCGCGCTCTTCTTCAAGCATTCGAGAGACAGGAATTCCCGTCCAGCGCGAAACCACATCAGCAATCTCGCTTTCGGTAATCTCTTCTTTTATGATCCTTCGCGTGCTCTGAAGCTTCTTCAGGCGCTTGGTCTTAATGTCGAGTATCTTTTCCTGGTCGGGAATCTTGACGTAGCGGATCTCAGCAGCTTTCGAGAGATCTGCGCGAGCTTCGGCTGATTCAGCATCGAGACGCAAGCCTTCAAGATTTCTCTTTATGGTCTTGATGTCGGCGAACGTCTCTTTCTCATTCTTCCATCGCATCTCGATTTCCGAAGTCTTCTCCTTGAGATCGGCAATGTCTTTCTCTATTTCCTTGATCCGGGCTTTGGCATTTTTGTTGCTGTCCATCTCATTCTTGAGCGCCTCTTTCTCTATCTCATAGCGCATTATTTTCCTATGAGCTTCTTCAAGGATAGGCGGCTTGTTCTCAAGTGATATTTTTAGATATGAAGCAGACTCGTCGATGAGGTCGACAGCCTTGTCTGGCAGGAACCGGTCAGTAATGTAGCGGCTCGAAAGCTCGACTGCCGATACGATAGCGTCATCAGTAATGCGGACGCCGTGATAGAGCTCGTACTTTTCCTTGAGTCCTCGAAGAATAGCCACTGCATCCTCAATCGAAGGCTCATTCACATACACAGGCTGGAAACGGCGCGTGAGCGCAGGATCCTTCTCGATATGCTTCTGATATTCGCGAAGCGTCGTTGCTCCGATTGCACGAAGCTCACCACGAGAAAGCGCAGGCTTAAGCATGTTAGATGCATCAAGCGATCCTTCGGCAGCGCCAGCTCCCACGATCGTGTGTATCTCGTCGATGAAAAGAATTACTTTATCGCCTGAGCGTTCGATGTCTTTCAAAATGTTTTTTAATCGTTCCTCGAACTCTCCGCGGTATTTAGTGCCGGCAACCAGGCTGCCCATGTCGAGCGAAACGAGGTCTTTGTCTTTCAGCGATTCAGGCACATCGCCGATGGCAATACGATTGGCCAAGCCTTCGGCAATCGAAGTCTTTCCGACTCCTGCCTCGCCGATGAGAATGGGGTTGTTTTTGGTGCGACGCGAAAGGATCTGGATGACCCGTCCTATTTCAGCATCGCGTCCAATGACCGGATCCAATTTGTTTTCACGGGCCAGCGAGGTGAGATTACGAGTGTATTTAAGAAGCGCCTTGAGCTTTTTGGGGTGATTGCCGTCAGATTGCTTGGTCTGCTTGAGCTCACCAAGCGCCTTGAGAATGTCAGTGCGGCTGATCTTGAATTTGTCGAGCATCTCGCGCGCCGGACTCGGCACATCAAAAAGGGCGATGAAAAGATGTTCGACTGAGACGAATTCGTCTTTGAGCGACGCGGCTACTTTTTCGGACGTCTCGATTATGGAAGCAAGCTCTGGCGTGAGATAAAGCTGGTATGAAGGCGAAAGGACCGACGACGCTTCGGCCGGCTCGATGGCTTCAAGCAATGAGTCAGAAAGAAGGATAGTGTCGATTTCTAAACTTTCGAGGAGAGAGATGACGATACTATCCTCCTGAAGGAGAAGAGCTGTCATCAGATGCAACGGATTGACATGATTCTGGCCGCGCTCGATGGCGAACTCATGGGCTCGCCTGATTATTTCCTTTGCTTTTGTCGTAAATTTATTTAGTGGTGGCATTTTTATTTATGTTTTATTCTCTTGAATTATACTACTTCTTCATAATAGTCAATATTTTTGCAATAAGACGGCTGACATCGCGTGATGTAGTGTATCTGCCAAGGGTGATGCGAAGGGAGCTGCGGGAACAATCGGTGTTTTTCTGTATAGCTTCCACTACATACGATGACGAATCTTCGCTCAATGTCTTACAGCTCGTCACCGATGAGACAGCTGCGCCGAGCACATCCAAGCGAAGCACTGCATATTCGGCATCAAAGCCTGGCAGACATACATTGACATTATTCGGCAATCGCAGTTCCCTGTCGCCGTTGACGATGAGATTCGGCACTTCCCGCAGCAACGAGACGAAGATCCTTTCCCTTTCCTTTTTCAATCGCGCAGATTCCTTTTCATTTTTCGCTGCCGCGATTTTCAGTGCTTCCGCAAAGCCGACTATGCCTGCAATGTTTTCAGTTCCTGGTCTGACGCTTTCTTCCTGCCCGCCGCCGAACATGATCGGAGAAATTTGCACTCCATGCTTCTTGAAGAGCATGCCGACGCCTTTCGGACCGTAAAACTTCGAGGAATCAAGAGTGAGAAAATCCGCACCCAAATCATTCACCCGCAGCGAAAGATACAAGGCTGCTTGACAGGCATCGACATGAAAAAGGACTTCGCGCGCTTTCAGTGTCTTTCCTATCTCGCGAATCGGCTGAATCGTGCCAATCTCATTGTTCGCATACATCACCGACACGAGCACCGTCTCTTTTTTCAATGCTTCTTCTATTTTTTTAGCTTTGACGATTCCGTTTTCTTCCGGAACGACATATGTTACTTCGGCGCCAAGAGCTTCCAAATGCCTAAAAACCTCGAGAACAGAGGAATGTTCGATCGAAGTGGTGACAAAATGGATCCTCTCACTCTTTAATACGTTTTTATGATGGAAATAGGTGCCAAGAATAGCAATATTGTTCGATTCCGTCCCGCCGCTCGTAAAGAAAACCTCGCCCTTCTGACATTGCAGGATCGAAGCCGTCGTTTTCCGCGAATCCTCGAGCGCTTTCTTGGTCTCCACCCCCTCACGGTACAACGACGATGAGTTGGCAAATTTACCACCCAAATACGGCTTCATTGCCCGAAAAACCCTTTTATCCAAAGGAGTTGCCGAAGCGTAGTCAAAATAGGCTCTTTTCTTAAATAACATGCCCAGATACTAGCATAAAGTAGCAAATATCATGTATTCTGCGGCATGAATTTTTCCTTCACTAAAGCAGCAGGATAGCCTAACCCGTTCGGTCAAAATATGCCGCAGACTACATGAGATATGTCATTTTATGCTTTATTTTACTTGTTTTTTAAGAAAAACTGTGGTATTTTGCAATAATCACTTATGAAAAATCGTCCGCCAATCGTAGCCATTCTCGGGCATATCGACCATGGAAAGTCGACGCTTTTGGACTATATTCGCAAATCGAACATTACTGAGAAGGAGACGGGTGGAATCACCCAGAACATGTCGGCTTATGAAGTGGAAAAAGATGGAAAGAAAATCACTTTCCTCGATACACCAGGACATGAAGCCTTTCAGAAGCTTCGCGGACAAGGAGCGAAAGTAGCGGACATCGGCATCTTGGTGGTTTCAGCGGAAGACGGAGTGAAGACCCAAACCATTGAAGCGCTCAAAGCCATCCTTGAAGCCAAGCTTCCTTACATCGTCGCCATCAACAAGATCGACAAGGAAGGCGCTGACCTCGAATGCACCAAGCAAAGCCTTTTGGAAAATGAGATTTACGTCGAAGGATACGGCGGAAGCATTCCTTATGTTCCCGTTTCAGCAAAGACAGGCAAAGGAGTTCCCGAGCTACTCGACATGATCAGCCTGCTTTCGGAAATGGAAGAAATTACCGCCGATCCGAGCATTCCCGCAAAAGGAATCGTTCTCGAGACCAATCACGACAAGGCACGCGGAGTTTCAGCGGTACTCATCATAAAAGACGGAACTTTGAAAAGCGGAATGTTCGTGGCATCAGAAGAAGCTTTCGCGCCGGTCCGCATCTTCGAGAATAGCTCAGGCTCCCCTATCAAGGAAGCAACATTCTCTGCTCCAGTCCGAGTTGTCGGCTGGAACGGCACGCCGCGCGTCGGTGCCACATTCGCATCATTCGCTTCGAAGAAAGAAGCTGAGGAAGCTGTCGAAAGCTACAAGAAAAATAATTCTCAAACGAAAGTTCAGAACAAGAAACCTCTTCCCGCTGTCTTTGTTCCTGTTGTCATAAAAGCGAATACCTCAGGCGTCCTTGAAGCGATCGAGCACGAGATACGGAAATACGAGACCGAGAATATCGGCGTCAACATCGTCGCAGCCGGCGTCGGAGACATCTCAGAGAATGACATCAAGCTCGCATCCGCCAATGAAAAGACCTTGGTCATCGGCTTCAATACCAAGATCTACCCTTCCGCCTTTTCTCACGCCGATAAAACAGGAATTGAGGTAAAAGTGTTCGACATCATCTACAAGCTCGGAGATTGGGTGAAGGAAGTGATAGCCGAGCGCACTCCACGTGTCGAAGTCGAAGAAGAGCGAGGAAAAATAAAAGTATTGAAGATTTTCAGCAAGACCAAAGACAAGCAGATCGTCGGAGGCCGCGTCGAGCAAGGTTCGATCGCCTTGAATGACGAAGTGAAGATCTTCCGTCGCGAAGCGGAAATCGGCACCGGCCGCGTCCGCGAACTTCAGCAAGCTAAAGCAAAAACCAGCGAAGTGAAAGAGGGTTTGGAATTCGGTTCAATGATCGAATCAAAAATAGAAATCGCTCCTGGAGACTATCTGAAACCGATTGCTATCGTCGTAAAATAATGACTTACCACAACGAAAAAATGAATGAGGAGATCCGACACCTCGCAGGAGAATTCCTCTCCCGCGAGTCGAATCGCGATGCCCTGATCACTGTCACTCGCATCGCTATGAGCGAAGATACTAAATACGCCACGATTCTTTTCACCGTCCTTCCTGAGAACAAAGAGCACGCTGTCCTCGATTTCCTCAAGCGCCAGCGCCGCGACTTCAAACACTACGTCATGACCCACTCCAAGATCGGCCGCGTCCCCTTCTTCGATTTCGAAGTCGACAACGGCCAGAAAAGCGCTGACAAGATTTACGCTATGAATAGACACTACTCGATATCCGTAATATTTCATATCCCCCGTCACTACTTTTAAGTTGTAAGGGAAATCCTCAATACTAAAATTTTTTCTGTCATTTTCATTTTCCGCATCAACCTCCAGAATTCTTAATTTTTCCCCTTTAAATTCATCATACTTCAAAGAGAAAGAAATATCGTTTTGAACAAAATCAAACTCATAGCGTTTTTTCTCAAGATGAACTATTGAGGATTTCAGAAGTTCTTCATATTCTTCCTTATCAAGTTTTCTTTTATTGGTCTTTCTATTACCATCAATAGTTACTTTTTCCACCATTAAGAACTGAACTTCTCCATTTTCAAAATTTTTAAAAACAATTTTCTTTTCGCTTTCTTCTTCTTTAGTTATCCAATCCACAATTAACGTAAATGAAATTGCATTATTTTTCTTCAGGAAATCAGTATCTATATCATCTACTATAAATTTTCTTGCGTTGTCTTCCATTTGTGCGCGGGAGAGGACTCGAACCTCCATGCCTTACGGCACCAGTTCCTAAGACTGGCGTGGCTACCAATTACACCACCCGCGCATAATTTTATACTTACCGAATTACCGAGTCCACCCAGCAGGGATCGAACCTGCGACCTTATCCTTAAGAGGCATCTGCTCTACCAGCTGAGCTATGGGTGGATATCCTTCTTATATCCTCAAGAAGGTTTGTTTTTTATAGCATTTTTCGGGTAAATAGACAAACATTTACCCTTTGAAAAACTACTTTACAACTGCAGGAACTGCTTTCTCTTGGCTCAATTCAATTTCCAATCCTCCGGTGTACTTCGCTGCAAGATTATAAATCGATCCCATGATGATTCCGAGGATAAAACCTAGAACTCCATAAATGATTGGTATGAGGACGAGCGCCAATATTCCTACAACAAGACTGGCTATGGCACCTCTGCTGTGATTCACCGCTGCTGAAATGATAAATATGAGAGCGAAAATCACTCCAAATATTGCCCCTAGAAAAGCATACAAGAAACCAAACATCTACCTGCTGTTAACACTCCAATTTTTTTATTTTAAACATAGTTAAATTATACTATTCTGCTTACCCTTTGACCATCTTCAAAAAAAGTCTCGTGCGGAATATTCACCTTTCCCCGCGCCTGCATTTTCTTCTTTCCTTTCTTCTGCTTTTCGCGGAGCTTCATCTTTCGGGTAATGTCTCCCCCGTACATGTGCTGAGTCACGTCTTTCTTGAAAGCGGAAAGCGTTTCTGAAGAGAGGATGCGGCCGAGCGCTTTTCCTTGGATCTTGGTGGTGAACATCTGGCGCGGCAAGACGCTGTGCAGACGCTTCACCGCTTTCTCTGCCTCTTCCTGCACGCGACGGACGGCAACCACACGGCAAAATGCCTCGACGGGTTCTTCGGCCACCAAAATATCCAGACGTGTCACGTCGGCATTTCGCATGTCGTCAAATTCATATGAAAGCGAACCGAAGCCCGAGGAAACGCTTTTGAGCTCGTCGAAAAAGTTCCGCATCAATTCGCGAAGCGGCATTTTCACATTCAAAGTTGTTCTTCCATCGCCGAATGTCTCCGAGTCACCGATTTCCCCTTCATGCTCATACAAAAGCTGCAAGATCGGCCCGACATACGATGCTGGCGTGATTATCTTCATTTTCACCCACGGTTCCAAGACGCTTTCGATGTCTCCATGCTCGGGGAAAAACGAAGGAGAATAGATGATTTCAGTCTTGCCGTTTTTCTTTTTAACTTGGTAAGTGATCGACGGCGTAGCAATAACGAGAGCAAGGTGGAATTCCCTCTTCAAGCGCTCGGTGATAATTTCCAAGTGGAGAAGTCCAAGAAATCCGCAACGGAAACCGCGACCAAGAGATCCGGATGATTCTTCTTCATATGAAAATGACGAGTCCGAAAGACGAAGCTTTCCAAGAGCTTGCTTCAAGACATCGAAGTCGTCCGCGTCCTCGGGATAGATCGAGGCCCACACCACCGGACTAGGCGACATGTATCCAGGCAATACATCAGCAGGATTTTTAAGAGTAGTGATGGTATCTCCAACCGATGCGATACCCGGTTTCTTGATTCCCGTCACGATGTAGCCAATGTCTCCCGCTTTGATTTCATCGCGGGGTTCTTCATCAGGCGTGAACACGCCCACTTCAAGCGAAGTAAATTTTTCATTCGCCACTTTGAAAAGTAGCGGCATGTTTTTTGAAAGGCTTCCGCCGAACATGCGGATATAGACAATCACGCCCTTGTGGTTTGAATAATGGAAATCGAAGACGAGAGCCTTCGCCTGATCAGCATCTTCCACTTTCGGAGGAGGAACTCGTTTGATGATTTCCTGCAAAAGCGTATCAACACCCATTCCTGTTTTTCCTGACGTCTCGATGATGTCCGAATCCTCGCAATCCAAAAGGGTACACATTTCCTGCTTGATTTCCTTGATCCGCGCCAGAGGAGAATCCACTTTCGAAAGGACCGGTATAATGGTCAGTCCGCTATCGCGCGCCATTTGAAGCGTAGTCAATGTCTGTGCCTGTACGCCTTGAGTGCTGTCCACCAGAAGAATGGAGCCCTCTACCGCTTTGAGTGCACGCGATACTTCATAGAAGAAGTCGATATGGCCCGGCGTGTCGATCAAGTTCAAGGTATACGGAGTATTTTCGTAAGAATATTCCATGCGCACCGGCCGCATCTTGATGGTGATTCCCTTCTCGCGCTCAAGCTCCATGCTGTCGAGCACCTGATCCTGCATCTTGCGGGCAGGAATGGTATTGGTGATTTCGAGCATACGATCAGCCAATGTCGACTTTCCATGGTCGATGTGGGCGATGATGCTGAAATTTCTGACTCGTACGAGAGGGTTCATGACGTCATACTAACAGAAACCCTAGTAAAAACAAAAGTTTGGTTTATTGTTTTTGTTAGGGTTTCTACTCGATCTGTTCTGTTTCAAGCACCACATCTTTCGCACCGAAAATCTTCTTGGGAATGAGGCCGAAAATCTCCACGAGCTCGGGGCTCTTGAGCAATGAGAGAAGGCCCACGCCAGCAAGGATGCCGATGATGCCAGCAATGAAGCCTTGGAAGAAGATTCCGACTGAAGTATTCAGATCAAGGTAGCGTGACAAGGCATTGAGAGAAAGAAAAGTAATGAAGCCCATGATGACCGCTGTCGAGAAACTCTGGTAGAACGTCTTGCGGAGGGTGAGGAACTTCATCTTGAAATCCATCTCGAAGCAGATCCAAAGCACCACCATGTTGATAAGCGTGCCAATCGAGTAGCCGAGAGGAATGGTGAGGACAATCGAACCGGGAATGTCATTTACCTTGAACAGGTTCTCGATGAAATACTGGAAGACCGGATTGCTTTTCCAAAGAAGTATGAAAAACCACGGCAAGGTGATAGTGAGGAAGGATGAGGTGATGTTGATATAAAGTGGCTTGCGTGTATTGCTGCCGGCATAGTAGGCGCGGATGAAGAGAAGCTCGAGACCTTGGGCGACCAGCGATATGACGAACAATGCGAGGCTTGCTGCCGTAAGACGGGTGTCATTCCAACCGAAATGCCCTGAGCCGAGAATGGTACGCACGATCTGGGCGCGGAGCACGATGAAAAGCGATGTTACCGGCAGCGACCAGAAGATAATATGCCGCGCTGCCACTTCAAGATGTTCGCCGAACTTGGCCCTCTGCCCGCTTGAGAAGAGCTTGCTCAAGGTCGGAAATGCTGCCAGCGAATAACTCACGCCGATGATGGCGAAAGGCACTGATTGGAGATTGAGGGAAAGATTGAAGATGGAAATGGATCCCGCCGTCATGAACGAGGCATATGAGGTGATAAAAATAAGCTCAAGGCTATTGAGCGAAAGCGTAAGCGTGCGCGGAAATGAGAGCCGTGCGACTTTCTTGAGCTTCTCCATGTGCATTTTCCAGGTGAAGACCGGCAGCATGTCCAAGCTCTTGATGTACGGGATCTGGATGGCAAAATGCAGTATGCTTCCAAGTACCACGCCGGCCACTATTCCGTCCAATCCGAAATGAGGCGCAAGAGCCACGATACCGAAGATGATCGCACCGTTATAGAAAAGGGGGCTCAAGGCGAAGAGGAAGAATCTCTTGGTTACCTGTGTGATCGAACCAAGAAGGTTCGATATGCCGAGCGCCACCGGCTGTATGAGCAAAATCCTTGAAATGAGTATGAATTGCGGCCGCAGGCTCTCGTTCGCAAGCGTCGGCAAGATGATATGCGAGAGATACGGCATCAGCGCATATGCGAGCGCAGATACCAGAACCATCATGATCATGTACGAGCTAAAGACGGTATTGATAAAAGTCTTTGATTCTTCGTTCTCTTCCCCTTTCTTCAGCCTGTCGGCGAGGAAAGGAATGAGAACGGCAATGGAGACGAGTGATGCGACGGACGAAAAGATGAAATCCGGCACGCGGAATGCGGAATAATAAATATCAAGGATGCTGCTGGCGCCGAAGGTATGAGCCAGGAGCCGGTCGCGGATGAGGGCGAGAAGCTGCGAAAGGAAAGCGAATATAGCCAGGAGATAGGCGGCATTATGCACGCTGCTTATTTCCTTCTCGATCATTGAAAAAAGTTTTCTTACCATGGCAGTGGCTTCCTATTATAGCTTCTTCTGTGCATATCGCACAAACCATTCTTCCTGATGAGCTCGCGATGCCTCAGCGTGCCGTAGCCCTTGTGGAGATGAAAATCATAGAGAGGATATTTTTTCGACAGCTTCACCATCAAGCGGTCCCGGGTGACTTTTGCCACTATTGAAGCGCAGGCGATTACTTTTTCCTTCTCGTCGCCCTTGATGATGGTTTTTTGGTTTGTGAATTCCTCCGAGGCATGAAGCGCGCCATCAAGGAGGATTTTTGAATTTGTCTCGAGATAACCAGCCGCAGCCAAGCTAACGAGACATTTATTCATCGCAGCACGAATAGCTGGAATGATTCCCATCTGATCAATCGCCTTCGCGGGAGACATCTCGACCTCGAAAAAGACATTACCATTTTTCTTTTCTTGTACAAAAATGCCAAACCACTTCTCTCTTTCGGCATGACTCATCTTTTTTGAATCCCTACCTTTAGGAAATCCTTTCAGCCGAAAGCCGAGTTTCATCCCGAAAACTGCCACCGAAACTGGTCCCGCCAAAGGACCTCTTCCTGCCTCGTCGATTCCGAAAGTCATACCATTTTTTTTGGTTTTTTTCATTATCAGATATTCTAGTATATTATGTATCCATGCCTTTCTCCCATCTCCATAATCACAGCCATTATAGCCTCCTCCAAGCCCTTCCCAAAATCCCCGACTTGGTCAAGAAAGCCAAAAATTCCGGAATGACAGCGCTCGGCCTGACTGACAGCGGCAATCTCTACGGGGCCATCGAATTTTATAAGGAGTGCGAAAAGAAAGGAATCAAGCCGATCCTTGGCGTCGACTTCTACGTCGCCTACCGCACTCGCCGCGACCGAGAGCCGCGCATCGACAATCGCCGCAGCCGCCTCATCCTGATCGCCAAGAATCTCGTGGGCTACAAAAACCTCATCAAGCTCGTCACTCGCTCGCATCTCGAAGGCTTCTACTATAAACCACGCATCGATGACGAGCTTATCCAAGCCCACCACGAGGGGCTTATCTGTATCTCGCCGTCGTTTAGCGGCACGATTGCCTTAGCCCTAAAGAACAATGACAAGGAAAAAGCCCTCGCCGAACTGGCGAAGCTGAAAAATATCTTCAAGGATGACTTCTATCTCGAAATCACTCATCATCCGGAAATCGAATATCATGACAAGCTGATGGATGATCTCGCGGCGCTTGCGCAAGAGACAGACACTCCGCTTGTGGCATCCCATGATACATACTACCTCGAACCTGATGACAAACGAGCCCGCGACACCCTGGTTTCGATCCAGAACGACTATGGCGAGCGCGTCTCAAGCACGGACAAAAGCGATTGGTCTTTCATCTCGCAAGAACAAGCAGACGAATACTTCAAAAAAACTCCTGAGGCTCTATCCAATATCGATGCTATCGTTGAAAAGTGCACGCTCGTTCTCCCTCTCGGAAAATGGCTTTTCCCTAATTTCATCGTTGAAAGCGGACGCACTCACGACGAAGAGCTCCACTACATCGTCTTTGAGGGAATGAAGGACCGCGGCATCGAAGGAACGCCGGAAGTGCTCGAACGAATCGAATACGAATTATCAGTCATCAAGACAAAAGGCTATGCGCCCTACTTCCTGGTGGTGGGAGATTTGCTTCGCGAAGCGCATGAACGCAATATCCTCACTACCATCCGAGGATCGGTCGCCGGCTCGATGGTCACTTACCTCGCCCACATCACCAACGTGAATCCGATCGAATATCTCCTGCCCTTCGAGCGGTTCCTCAACCCTGAACGCCCCTCCGCACCTGATATCGACATGGATTACGCCGACAACCGCCGCGACGAGATGATCGGCTACGCACGTCAGAAATACGGCAAGGATAAGGTGGCTCAGATCGGAACATTCGGTACTATGATGGCGAAAGGAGCGGTACGCGATGTTGCCCGCGCCCTCGGCTATGACTACGGCACCGGCGACCGAATCTCCAAGCTCATTCCAATGGGCTCGCAAGGCTTTCCCATGACCATCGATCGTGCGATTGAGATCGTGCCTGAGCTGGCCAAAGCCTATGAGCAAGAAGAAGACATCAAGGAAATCATTGATATGGCGAAAAAGATCGAAGGCTGCGCGCGACACATCTCTGTGCATGCCGCTGGCGTCGTCATCTCGCCGATTCCTCTCGATGAGATTGTTCCTGTACAGTACGACCCGAAAGGCACTGACAGTGGCGAAGGCAAGATCATCACCCAGTACGATATGCATTACGTCGACGAGAACAATGCGGGGCTGCTCAAGTTCGATTTCCTCGGTATCCGGAACCTGTCGATTCTTGCCGATGCGGTGAAGCGGGTGAAAAGGATAAAAAATATTGATGTCGATATCGAGAATGTGCCGGTAGATGACAAAAAGACATTCGAGATGCTCGCGCGCGGAGAGACAACCGGCCTTTTCCAGCTGAATGGAAGCGGAATGACAAAATTTCTCGTCGACTTGAAGCCTTCGACTATCCATGACATCAATGCCATGGTGGCGCTCTACCGTCCCGGCCCGATGGAATACATTCCCAAATACATTGAACGAAAGCACAATCCAAAACTAGTCCGTTATCATGACCCACGCATGGAGCCGATCTTGAAGCAATCGTTCGGAGTCATCACCTATCAGGACGACGTCATGATGATTGCCATCAAGCTTGCCGGCTATTCCTGGCTCGAGGCTGACGTCCTTCGAAAAGCCATGGGAAAAAAGATTCCTGCATTGATGGAAGCGGAAAAAATAAAGCTCAAGGATGGCTTGGTGAATAACGGCATGAGCGAGAAAAAAGCGGACGAGCTGTGGAAACTGATCGAGCCATTCGCCGCCTACGGATTCAACAAGGCCCACGCAGCAAGTTATGGAAAAGTGGCATATCAGACTGCATATATGAAAGCGAACTTCCCAGCCATATATATGTCTGCGGTGCTTACGGCAGAATCGGGAAATATCGAAGAAATCGCCACTAACATCGCCGAATGCAAGCGCATGGGCATCGAGGTTCTTCCGCCGAACATAAATGAAAGCTATAAAGGATTCACTGTGGTGCCAGGAGACGGCAAGACTGATGACGTCATCCGCTTCGGATTGGTGACCATCAAGAACTTCGGCGAAGGAATCGCTGAAGCGATCATCAGTGAGCGCGAAGCTCATGGCAAATTCGCTTCTCTTGAAGATTTTCTGCTTCGTATCAAGGACCGCAACCTCAATAAGAAATCTCTCGAGTCTCTCATCAAGGCAGGAGCAATGGACGAATTCGGCGACCGTGGGCTCTTGCTCGGCAATCTTGAAGTCATCCTTCACTTCAACAAGGAGACCACAGCGCTGCCGAATCATGAAGATACCCTTTTCAGCTCGCTTTCGAAGGATGAATTTTCCGCGAGGCTCGCGCTCGACGAAATGCCACTTGCAGCCATGGAAGAAAAGCTCGGTTGGGAAAAGGACCTTCTTGGCTTGTACATCTCGGGCCATCCTCTCGACAAGCACATGGAGAAATTCGAGAAGCACGACATGTCGATCGCCAAGCTGAAGGAAATCTGCAAGCCCATCTTCATCGAAGTTCCTGAGAATGTCGACAAGAAAACGCTAAAGAAGCAGCGTGAGAAGGAATACGTGGTGGCGGGAATGATCACTGAAGCCAAGGAAATAATCACTAAGACCAATGCCCGAATGATGTTCATGACTCTCGCTGATCGCACCGATTCTATTGAGTGCGTCGTCTTCGCCAAGACTTACGAACTGATGAAGGGCCTGCTTACCACCGACGCCTGCGTCGCACTCAAAGGCAAAGTATCCGAAAGGAATGGGGAGCTGAGCTTTTTAGTTGATAAGGTGAAGAAACTGTAGGTAAAATATTTTATTGTACGTACAAAATAAAAAAGAAGAGCCCCCGCACCGTAAAAATCACGGAGCAAGGGCTCAAAGGGTTAAGGGTACACTTATGCGTTTCGCCAAGGACTACTCGGCGTCGCAGAAGCAGAGGAGGCAGCAGCGGTCAATCCAGACGCCCCCAAAGAGGCCGAGGCGGAACTTGAAGCCACCGTCCGAGCAGCGGAACACGAGCGTCACCCTGCGGTTGCCGTCGGCGTCTTTCCAGAGCGCTTCCTTTTCATCGAAGGAGACTGAATATCGGTCAACAGGCAGTTGCTCTTTGCCCTGCTCATAAGCGAGGCTCATGCCTTGGGCACCGACGAGCACTCCTTTGTGCGAACGGATCTGGTTCAGGCAGTCGTCTGACGACACCCGACCTTTGATCTGGAAGACCTTCACCTTGAACTTGCGTCCGGCGACGAGCTTGGTCGTCGCATTGGCGTAGTTCTGGTCGGTGATGTTTTTGTTGTAATAGGCGAACTCCTTACGGTGCTCGTTACCGAACGTATCCAGACGGGTTCCGTGATCATAACCTTCCGGCACGATGACGTTGAAGGTGTTGACCAGTTCGAAACGGTCGTCCACCAGGGCTCCCTCGGTGAGGGCAGCATGCATCGCTTTCGCGTGCCTGTTGCCTCTCGAGTTGACGATCTGATGCACAAGATCGGCGTTGAAGCCTGCCTTGTCGAGGACCAATGCAAATTCATGCATCGCTCTACAGCTCATATCACACACGCTTTTTGCGCTCATGATGTTCTTTTTTCAATTTGCTAAATGATTCAAAGTGAAGTTCCCGACAGTAATGAAGGGCACTTTGAGTTTCGGGTGTATTATATCATTTATTTATTAGACAGTCAAGTAAGTGAAAAAGTCTGAAACATGCTACTATTTTTCAATGAATCAAAACGAACAGCTTTCCAATAAACGGCACACCTTAGCCCATCTTTTAGCTGCGGCAGTGCTTGAACTTCATCCTGATGCGAAAAATACCATAGGTCCGGCAATAGACAATGGCTTCTATTATGATTTCGAATTCAGCGCTCCCCTTCCGGAAGCCGAACTTAAGGACCTCGAAAAGAAAATGAAAAAGCTTTCGAACGTCTGGACTGAATTCACTCACAAAGAAGTCAGCGAAGCCGAAGCGAAGGAATTTTTCAAAGATAATCCCTACAAGATCGAACTGATCGATGAGATCGTGAAGAAGAAAGAGGAAATCACTCTCTACACTTGCGGAAATTTCACCGACCTTTGCCGAGGCGGACACGTCGAGCATCCCTCGAAGGAAATTGACCTCGACGCATTCAAGCTGAGCCATATCGCTGGTGCCTATTGGCGCGGCGACGAGAAAAACAAGATGCTCACCCGGATTTATGGACTGGCATTCGACACCAAGGAAGAGCTTAACGCGCATATTACTCAGCAGGAAGAAGCGAAGAAAAGAGACCATCGAAAGCTTGGAAAGGAACTGAGGCTTTTCACTATTTCCGATCTGATCGGCGCAGGCCTCCCTTTGATGCAACCAAAAGGAATGGTAATAAGGAAAGCTCTTGAAGATTATCTGTGGGAACTGCATAAAAATAAGGGATACGACAGGGTTTGGACTCCCCATATCGCCAAAGAAGCTCTGTATGTCACCTCGGGTCACGCTGCAAAATTCGGCGACGAGCTTTTCCGCGTTCAAGGAAAAGAAGACAAATTCGTCATGAAGCCGATGAACTGCCCTCATCACATGCAGATTTTTGCAGACAATCAATTCTCATACCGCGACTTGCCTGTGCGTTACTTTGAGCCTGCGACCGTATATCGTGATGAAAAATCAGGACAGCTCGGCGGACTCACGCGCGTGCGCGCCATCACTCAAGATGATGGGCACCTTTTCTGCAGGACAAGCCAGATCATCGAAGAAGTAGAAGTGATAGTAAATATCATCAAGGAATTTTATACGACTATGGGCCTCATGAATGACTACTGGGTTCGGCTTTCTCTTCGCGGCGATGATACGAGTAAATATCTCGGTTCGGATGAAGTATGGAATACCGCTGAAAAAGCTCTCACGGACGTATGCGAGAAACTAAGTCTTCCCTACAAGCCGGCGAAGGATGAAGCTGCTTTTTACGGGCCGAAGCTTGATTTCATGTTCAAAGACGCGATCGGACGCGAATGGCAGCTTGCTACCGTGCAGTGCGATTTCAATCTCCCCGAACGATTCCAACTTGAATTCACCAATGAGAAAGGAGACAAGGAAAGACCAGTGGTCATCCACCGTGCGATTTCAGGATCTCTTGAACGATTCATGGCAGTCATGATCGAGCACTTCGCCGGCAACTTCCCTCTCTGGCTTTCGCCGGTGCAAGTGGCAGTCATACCTGTAAGAGAAAATCACAATGATAAAGGAAAGGAAGCTTATGAAAAGCTGATGGAGAACGATATCCGTGCCGAACTGAGCGATGATGACGAGAATCTTGGTAAGAAAGTGCGCGAAGCCAAAAACCAGAAGATTCCTTACACAATCATTATCGGAGACAAGGACATCGAAGCTGGCAAAGTCACCCTCGAAAGCCGCGACGCCGGCAACCTCGGACAGCTCACTATCGATGAAGTGATTGCGAAACTAAAGGCTGAAATCGACGAAAAGAAATAGAAGGTAGACAGCAAAAACAAATACCATCTTGATGATGGTATTTGTTTTTGCTTCTGCTATCTTTTATTCTCCTATGCTTTCAAGTATCTCCTTTTCCTTTCGCTTCTCGTTTCGTCGCGCTACGTAAAGGTAGGCAAGGAAGGCGCTCCAGATGAAGAGTCCGCCGACGAAGAGTTCTGTCTTCACCGTAGGGCTGATGCCGGTAGCAGGGATCGAATTCAAGTACACACCACCATTCGTTGGAGGAGTAGGTTGGGTGTATAAGTAAGCATTGTTGTTCTGGCCAACGTTCACATTACATGAAGCAGTCACTTGCTGGCCGTTCTCATAGACAGTAACAGTGGCGTACTTGTAGCCTGAGGTCTGGTAGGACTTGTAGGCAGTAGAATTCGAGCTGTAAAGTCCGTCGGTTCCGTTCCATGAGTAGGTGTAGTAGCCATTGTAACCGTAGCTGTTGTTGTAGTTGTAACTATTGTTGTTATAGATTCCTCCTGAAGGATAAACGGTCCAAGTGACATTGTTATTTATTCCAGGATTGCTTGGTGTTCCTTCGCAATAAGCGGAGATGTTATTGTTGATATAATTATTTCCCTGGATGTTTGTCGTACAGGTCTGGGTGATGCTCTGGCCATTTGAATAGATAGTCACTGTTCCGTATTTGGTACCAGGATTATTGTATGTCTGATAGACAGTCTGAGACGAGCCAGAAAGTCCGTCGGTTCCGTTCCATGAGTAAGAATAGTTTCCGTTTCCGCCTGAAGCATTGACGCTCCAAATCACCTGATTATTGACATTTGCGTACTCAGGCGATACCTGGCACGAGGCAGTAAGGTTATTTTGATAATTGTTGTTTACATATGCGTTACAGCTTGCTGACTGCGACTGCCCGTTCGAATTGACAGTAACTGTTGCGGTCTGATTTCCAGCGCTGTTGTAGGTTTGATAAACAGTTTGCGATGATCCTGAAAGGCTGTTCGAGCCGCTCCAGTAGTATGAATAGTTTCCGTTTCCACCTGAGACGTTCGCAGTCCATCCAATTTGACCACCGACATTGATAGAGTTCGGATTAGCGGAACATGAGACAACAAGATTATTCTGTGTCTGGTTGACTTGGGCGTTGCATGTGGCTGATTGTGTCTGACCGTTCGAATTGACTGTCACTGTTGCGGTCTTGCTCCCTGAGTTAGCATAGGTTTGGGAAACGCTCTGAGACGAGCCAGAAAGTCCGTCGGTTCCGTTCCATGAGTAAGAATAGTTTCCGTTTCCGCCTGAGACGTTCGCAGTCCAGGTTATCGGATTGTTCACGTTCACCGAAGAAGGATTAGCCGAACATGAGACGACAAGATTATTCTGCTGTGGCTGATTAACGTTCACGCTACATGTCTGCTGAATGGATTGATTGTTCGAGGTGATAGTGACGGTGGCATATTTGGTGCCGGAAGTCGAATATGACTGAGATACCTGCCTGGTCAAGCCGCTGAGACCATCGGTTCCGTTCCATGAGTAAGTATAATAACCGTTTCCACCTGAAGCTGATCCGGTAAAGGTGACCGTATCGCCAATATGAGCGGTGCTTTCAGAAACGCTGCATGATCCTGTGACAGGCGGATAAGTACAGCCAGTGCTGCACGCATATGCCTTGGCGTCGGATATCGCCAAAAGCGAAAATACAGCTAGGATAAAGGCAATGGTGAGGAAGATGTATTTTGTTTTTTTCATGTGATTATTATATATCATATATCATATACTGTCAATAGATACGAGATATGCTTCCGCAACGTACCTGTCGGTCTTCTGGCCGAAGCTATTGCACGTCGACAAAGTCAGCATATTCTTTTTGTCCGAAAAATCAACCAATTCTTGAGTAGCATTGACCAGACTGACATCGCCTACCTTGTATACGTACTTTTTTTTCAAGCCGAAAAGGTCAATTTCATCGCCGGCTTTAAGATTCTTTATGTTATTGAATACCTGGTATGCCTTGTTATTCACGATGCGATAGCCAGTGCTGTGACCGAAGATAAAGACGTTTCCTTCCCCTGCAAGGCCGGAGCCGGGATAATAGACAGGCCCATGAGTCAAGGAGTTATCGAGGACAGTGTAATCATCCGATGAAGGATGCACCACGTCAGCATCCAAGTTTATGGATGGCGCGACTATGCGGAGCGGCGTCTCGCCTTTCGGCGACGAGATGATCTGCGATGAATTCACTTCTGCGCTCGACGTGCCGGTCAATCCAAGATTCTGAAAAGTGGACTGCTCGATCTGGGTCGCGATGGTATTATCCTGCGTCTGAACTTCGAATTCATTGGGTATGAAGCCGAGAAAGTTGAGAATGATGCATGTCACGAGAAATACCCCAAGAAATATCCCGGCAAAAAAAAGAGTATTCTTTATGAAATGCTCGTGGGCGGCGTAAAAGGAGTTTTTCTTCATGGGAATTAGGGTCATTATAGCAGATGACAATTTATTGACAAGTATTATATTGTAAAGTATAATCCTGAATTATGAATAAAGAGACCACACCTGTCCAAGTAGCAGTCAGGATCATCATACTTATCATCATCTTGACCCTTATCCTTATCATCTGCTTTGGAATGATCAAGCTCATTCCCCAAGTTTTCTCGTCATTCTCAAATCTCAACAATATTTTCTCATCCAAACAGAAGGAACAAATCACCCTTTCGCTCTATCCAACGTCGATCAATTCGAACGAGCATACGACGCTGGCTTTCAAGCAAGAAGGCGGCCAGGCTGTCGGCTCATATTCCCTTCAATATTCATGTGACGACAATACTACCCTCCTCGAAGCTGTGTATGGCCAGAATATCAGCGTCATCAATTGCAACATGCCTTACAACCTCGAAGCAGCTACATCGAGCACAGCGAGCCAGTCGCTTGACCTGATCGGCATCAATAACGCCTCTTCGACAGAAAAAAACATTCAGATAACCATCAGTCACGTCGCCATAACCGCTAGTTCAACTTCAGTCTTCTCTTCTTCAACTGTCTCGCTATTGATAAAGAATGATGTGGGAAGTCCTGCAAATACGCCTGCTTCAAGTACGACAGCGACCATAGCCACGCCTGCGACGGCCCCTTCCTCAAGCCAGGCTCCAGCCGCCGCGAGCCATGTCACTTACAACAACAGCCGAAGCTATTCTTCCTCGTACAACTCGTCTCCGGCGAATCTCGTAGTCACTTTCACCAAGGGGGTCGTCGATCAGAACAACCGGACAATGACCGTATTCCAAGTCAGGAACACCGGAGGACATGCGAGCGGACCATGGTCATTCGTTGCTAGTCTGCCTACTTCAAATTCCTCTTATTCGACTTACGATTCCGGATACCAATCCTCTATCCCTCCGCAAGGCGTAAGCATCTTCACTCTCGCTTTCGACAATACCCTTCCCGGCACCAACAATATGACTATAACCATCGACGGAAAGACAACTACTCTCGCCGTGATCGGCAATGGAGGAAGCTATAACGGCGGAACGTACGGAAACGGCTCCCAGGCTGACCTTTACATCGTCTCGGCCCAGACAGGAAGTGTTGACTACAACGGCAACTTCTGCGCAAGTTACTCATGCTACGGAACAGGAACTGGCCGCCCTGCAGTGAAAATTATCGTCGGCAATGAAGGAGGAGTCGCTACCGGCCCTTGGAGCTTCCGCACCGCCTTCGGCGGATATGCAGACGGATACGACTCAGGAATCCTTCCCTCGCTTGGAGCCGGACAACAAGCTACTTATGTCGTAGGATTCGATACACTCACTAACAACAGCCTTCAGATCGTCCTTGATCCGAACAATATGGTCAATGAATCAAACAGGTCTAACGACTATCAGACAGTCAGCTTCTAAGAAAAGAAATAAAATTCTAGACGTCAATATTTGCATTCTTCGCATTTGACTGGATGAAGGATTTTCGAGGAGCGACATCGCTTCCCATGAGGATGTCAATGACTTTGTCAGCTTCCTCGGCATCGTCGATGGTCACCTGGCGCAGCACGCGCTTTGAAGCATCCATAGTGGTCTCGCTGAGCTCCTCAGCATTCATCTCTCCGAGTCCTTTGTAACGCTGAATGAGGATCTTTGGCTTTTTCTTTGCTACCTTTTCATCAGCTTCCCCTTCTGCTTCTGCTTCGGTATTTTCAGTATCGATATTTCCTTCTTCGACGATTACACTTCGGCATTCACGCTTTCTTCGCGATAAACTGTTCTTTTCTTCTTCGTCATAGAAATAGAAAAGTTCCTTTCCTTTTTTTATTTTATACAAAGGCGACTGAGCGATATAGATATATCCGCCATCGAGAAGCGGGCGGAAATAGCGGTAGAAGAGAGTAAGCAAAAGCGTCCTGATATGCGATGCCGTCAACATCGGCATCGGTCGCGATGATGATCTTGTGATAGCGGAGCTTGGAGATATCAAACGTGTCGCCGATAGCGGTGCCGAGGGCGATGACGAGGTTTCGATCTGCTCGGAGGCGAGCATCTTGTCGAGGCGTGCTCGCTCGATATTGAGGATTTTACCTCGAAGAGGAAGGATGGCTTGCGTCCGGCGGTCGCGTCCGGTCTTTGCTGTACCTCCGGCTGAATCTCCCTCCACAATGAAGAGCTCTGACTCGGCTGGCGTCTTTGGATTGGCAGTCAGCGAGCTTTCCCGGCAATGTCATGCCTTCAAGCGCGCCTTTGCGGAGGACGGAGTCCTTTGCGGCCTTTGCGGCCTTTCGGGCATTAAGCGCAAGGAGAACTTTGTTGACGATGGCACGGCATCTTCTGGATTTTCTTCGAGAAAAGCTGAGAAAGCCTCGCCGAAAACGGTGCTGTCGACGGCACTATGAGCCTCCGTCGAGCCGAGCTTGGCCTTTGTCTGGCCTTCAAACTGGATCTCACGGAGCTTTACCGACACGACTGCGGTGAGGCCTTCAAGCACGTCTTCGCCAGTAAAGTTGTCGTCGTTTTCTTTTGCATATTCGTTTTTCTTGGCATAGCTGTTGAGCGTGCGAGTGAGCGCGGTCTTGAAGCCAGTGACATGCGTTCCGCCTTCGGCGTTGGATGTATTGTTGGCGAAAGCGAGGATGCGTGGATTTATATCGTCGACATATTGCATAGCGATTTCGATCGATTCGACTCCTTCGCTTTTTTCTCGACATAAAAGATATTCTTGTGAATCGGCTTTTCAGTCTGATTGTAGAATTTAACCAAGCGACACAAGACCTCCCTCGAAATAGAAGGTTTGAGATGGAACGTCGATGTTCAGCTCACGAAGATAAAAGACATTGTCGGCATCGATCTTACCTTCATATCCGCGCAAGTCAAGAACGGAAATCTTCAAGCCTTTGACGAGATATGCTTGCTGGCGCATATGAGGCACGACGCGATTCCAATCAAAGGAAATCTCCTTGAAGATCTCAATGTCGGGCTCGAAAGTGACGATCGTCCCGTGCAGCTTGGTCTTTCCGACTTGCTTCACGGCTGCTTTCTTCTTTCCTTGTGAATATTCCTGAGTCCAGATTCCTCCGTCCTTATGGACTATCACTTTGGTGATAAATCGAAAGAGCGTTCACGACTGATGCTCCCACTCCGTGAAGTCCGCCGGACACTTTGTATCCCTCGCCGCCGAATTTTCCTCCAGCGTGAAGAGTTGTCATGATCGTCTCGAGAGCGGAGACCTTTGTCGCCTTGTGCATATCGACGGGGATTCCTCGTCCGTTGTCAGCGACGCGGATCCGGTTGCCGGGAAGTAGGGCTACCTCGATATCGTCAGCAAAGCCTCCCATGGCTTCATCGCGGGAGTTATCGAAAATTTCAGTGATGAGATGATGGAGACCGTCCGGGCCAGTGGTACCGATATACATTCCGGGGCGCTTTCTCACCGGCTCAAGGCCTTCGAGGACAGTAATGGATTCAGCCCCGTATGTAGCCGTTTTTTTCTTGGTTTTGTCGTCTGCCATAGATAAATATTGTAGCAGAGAAAGAAGCCAAAGTACCTATTGACATACTCTTTATATATGACACAATCCCAATAGCTGCGTGCGGGGTTAGGTGCAACCCAGAGCCTAGACTGCTCTTCCTTTGAATCTTTGGCCGAGCCTTACGAACTCCGGCCAATATTCGAAGAATTGCCGTTCTTTAAAAGCGGACGAAGGAATCCTTGGCAATCCCAAAAGGAAACTTCTATCCGAAGCGGGAAACTCATTGGGATGATAACCGCAGCACCATCGCTGGGGGAGAAAGGCCTGGATCTCGGATTCCCTTTCTCCCCCTCCCTCTCTTTTCGACTGCATCACATGATGCGGTTTTTTATTTTATGTAAATAAAAAGCGGCCCGAAATGAACCAGGTCCCTATGAATGACCCTCTTTGACAAAAGGCTTCTTTCTGGTATGCTTTTTCCTACATGACATTAATTCATTCATTCCTGCCCTATATTCAGATCGTCCTTGCCGTGCTCATAATCCTAGGCGTGTTGCTCCAGCAGTCTGAAACTAGCCTCGGAGGGGCGTTCGGAGCCGGAGATTCTGGAACTGCCTTCCATACTCGAAGAGGGTTTGAACGATTCCTATTCATAGGAACAATTGTCGTATGCGTCATTTTCGTCGCGACCTGCTTCATCGCGCTACTTTAGCTCAGGCTCAATCAGCCGCCGGAAACCGGCACTTTCGTGAAGATCCCCTATCTATCATCTCTCAGAAAAATATATGACGAATTTTCTCTCATCGAGAAGATCGTATTCACTGCGCTTGTAGTCGTCCTTATCGTCAGCGGCATGACTCTTCTCTATTTCTTCGGCACTTCCTACATGAAGGATGTCCCTGCCCGCGGAGGAGAGATGCATGAGGGCGTCGTCGGCTATCCGCATTTCATCAATCCATTGCTCGCCACCACAGAGAGCGAAAGGGATCTTTCTACCCTTACCTATTCGGGCCTGATGAGAGTCGATGCGACCGGAAACCTGGTTCCTGACCTTGCCGAAAGCTACACGGTCTCGAATGACGGAAAAATCTACACCTTCGTCCTCAGGAAAGGCGAAGTATTCCAAGATAATACGCCTATTACGAGCGATGACGTCATCTTTACCATACAAAAAGCCGAGGACCCGACCCTCAAGAGCCCTCAGCACGCCAACTGGCAAGGAGTGACAGTAAATGCCATTGATGCCCGCACAGTCCAATTCGTCCTCAAGACCCCCTATTCTTCATTCCTCCAAAACACCACGCTCGGCATCCTGCCTAAGCACATCTGGAACGATGCCGACATCAACGAATTCACTTTCAGCTCATACAATTTCAATCCGGTTGGCTCCGGCCCATATCAGATAAAGGAGGTGAAGCGCGACAGCGCTGGCCTTCCTATCTACTACAGGCTCGTCGCTTTCAATAAATACCCGACAGGAGAAAAAGATATCTCTACCATATATATCCATACTTTCATTGACCAACAGAGCATGATCAAGGCATTGGAAAAAGGAACAATCGGAAGCGCAGGAGGCATTTCTCCTTCTAATAAGCAGATTCTCGATGACACGAGATTCAACATCTACTCGCCCGCTCTACTTCGGACCATAGGAGTATTCTTCAACCAAAGCCAGAATCCGCTCTTTGCTCATGCTGAAATACGGCAAGCGCTCGGCATGGCAGTGGACAGAAACGATATAATTGGTAAAGTACTGTATGGTTACGGAAATGAGGAATTTTCACCTCTTCCACACAACCTCCTCCTTTCAAGCGGAACAAGCGCTTCATCTTCACTTGAAGCCGCAAAGAGCCTGCTCGACAAGAATGACTGGAAATCGAACAGCCAAGGAATCCGCGAGAAGAAGATAGGAAAGCAGACGGTGCAGCTTTCCTTTTCGATAACTACCTCGGACAATCCTGATCTTTTGAATACGGCTGCGCTCCTGAAAGAGGAATGGACGAAACTCGGCGCAAACGTGACTATCATCTCGCTTGATCCGTCAGATCTCAGCCAGAATGCCATCAGGCCTCGCAAGTACGACGCGCTACTTTTCGGAGAAGTCATAGGAAGGGGTGATGACCTCTATCCCTTCTGGGATTCGGCGGAAAGGAAGGATCCGGGGTTCAACATCGCCCTCTATGCGAACAGCAAGGCAGACAAATTCCTTGAAGAAGCACGAAGCGCGACCAGTTCGGATCAGAAAGCTTCAGAACTCGTATCGGCAGAAAATATCATCTCAGGCGACATGCCGGCCATATTCCTTTATTCCCCGGATTTCATTTATGTAGCCAGGAAGGATATCAAAGGGCTTTCACTTCCGCCGCTTGAAATGCCATACGAAAGATGGGCCGGCATCTTCGATTCATATATCAATACAAGAAAAGTATTCAAATAAAAAATTAATAATTAGCAGAAAAAGTAACAAAAATAAAATGAACAAAGACAAAACAGAACTATCAGACAAAGAGATGCTCGCGCCTGATGTGCCGGCATATGACGGCCTTGCCCCAGCGGCGGCATCAACCGCTCCTTCGCGCCCTGCATCTTCCCGCTCAGGCGGAAGCCGCGGACAAAGCGGAGGCCAGTCGCGCGGACGGCGGGAACGCCCCCGAAGCAGCATGCCATCGCGCAATTCCTTCGCTGAGAAGAAGAAAAGTGACGGAGTCATCCCTCCTATCGGAGACAATATCCGCATCATCGCCCTCGGAGGCGTGGAAGAAGTCGGAAAGAACATGACACTCGTGGAGATCGGCGAAGACATCATCGTCATCGATGCAGGTTTCGCTTTCAAGGAAGAAGATACTCCAGGTATCGACTATATCCTTCCCAATACCAAATACCTCGAAGAACGGAAGGATAAGATCCGTGCCATCATCATCACCCACGGGCACCTCGATCACATCGGCGCCCTTCCTTTCATCATGGACCGCATCGGTAATCCGCCTCTGTATACCCGGAACCTTACTGCGCTCATGATCAAGAAGCGTCATACTGAATTTCCCCACCTCGAGCAGATCGACTACAAGGTCGTCGAGAATAACGAGAAGATCAAGATCGGAAAGCTCTCGGTCAAATTCTTCGGCGTGACCCACAGCATTCCTGATTCGATGGGAGTGATCATCGAGACTCCTTACGGCAATATCGTCACGCCTGGCGACTTCAAGCTCAACCACCGGAATGAGAAAGTGATCGCCGAGGAAGAAAAAGAGTATGCTATTTTCGACAAAGAAAAGACTCTTCTGCTCCTCACGGACTCGACGAACATCGAGAACCCCGGCTTCTCTACCCCCGAAGAAGTGGTTCAGGAAAACCTCGAGGAGATCATCAAGAACATAAAGGGCCGCCTTATCATGGCAATGTTCGCTTCGCACATCTACCGCATTGCCCACATCGTCCGCACCTGCGAGAAATACGGCAAGAAGCTTGTCGTCGAAGGACGCAGCATGAAAAATAATATCGAGATCGTCATGTTCGCCGGCCTCCTCAAAGTGGACAAGAACGTCATCATCAAGCCAGAAGACATCGATCAGTATCCGCCCGACAAGGTCGTCGTGCTCGCAACTGGCGCCCAAGGCGAAGACTTCTCATTCCTCGATCGCCTCATCAATGACCAGTACAAGCATTTCAAGCTGAATGCCAAAGATACTGTCCTTCTTTCATCGTCCATCATTCCTGGAAAGGAAAAGGCTGTGCAGCGCCTCAAGGACGGCATCGCCCGAAAAGGCGCGAGAATCATGCATTACCGCACTTCCGATGTCTACATCCACTCGACCGGACATGGAAACCGCGGCGAAATCGAATGGCTTCACAAAAAGCTCAAGCCGAAGTTCTTCATCCCTATCCACGGAAACCACTACATGCTCAAGCTTCATGCTGAGCTCGCCGAATCGCTCGGCATGCCGAAAGAGAACATCATCGTTCCCGACAATGGCATGATCATCGAGATCCAGGACAAAGGCGAGAAGATCGTCGCACTTAAGGAAAAAGCTCCTTCGAGCACCGTCATGGTGGACGGCTTCACCATCGGTGACATCCAGGAAGTGGTCATCCGCGACAGGCAGATCCTCGCCCAGGATGGCATCTTCGTCTTCGTAGCCATGATCGACTCGAAGACTGGCAAGCTCAAAAAATCACCGGACATCATCTCGCGAGGATCAGTTTATCTTCGCGAGTCTCAAGAGCTTCTTCGCGAGGCACGCTTCATCATCAAGCGCACCATCGAGCGGAACACCGGCAACGGCAGTGCCCCCATCAACTTCGAATACATCAAGAATCTCGTCACTGAGGAAACCTCGCGCTTCCTCTTCCAGCAGACCGCCAAGCGTCCTATCGTCATTCCCGTACTGCTTAGCGTCTAAGATATAGTACAATTAACAGATGAAAAAGATTTCGCTCGAGAAGGATTCATTCGTATTCACCTATCTCGCAACCCTTCTCGTCTCCTTTCATTATTATCTCGTTACCTACGTCAATTCGTCTTTCCTGACCCAATATGTCGGCACCAGCACGATAGGCATCCTCTATACGGCTGGAGCAATACTCAACATCATATTTTTCTTCGCCATCACTAAGTTCCTCCGCAAGTACGGAGACTACAAGGTGATGCTTTTTTGCCTTGGGTTGGAAGGCCTTTCCCTCCTATCCATGGCAACCCTCAAAAACATCTCATGGCTGGCGCCGGCATTCATACTTCATGACGCCATCAATCCCATGCTTCTCGTCTGCCTCGATATCTTTCTTGAACATTATTCAAAGAACGAGAAGACAGGGGCCATCAGGGGATTCTTCCTCACTGTCATCAGCCTGACCGCCGTCATCTCGCCGCTACTTGTCGGCACAATAATCCAAAATGGAGGCTTCTCAAGGGTTTATTTCGCCTCAGTCGGCTTCATAGTCCTGCTTTTCCTCTTAGTCGCTCGCTACTTCAAGGATTATAAGGACCGGGAATACCATACGAGCTCGCCTTTAAAGATCCTCGACGAGCTCGTCAGAAGCAGGCCGATCAGGCAGATATTCGCCTCAAACCTGATGCTGCAGATATTCTATTCATGGATGACAGTCTATATACCCATTTATCTGGCAAAATACATCGGCTTCGGCTGGGGCGAGATCGGCCTGATAATCAGCATATCGATACTGCCTTTCGTCTTCTTCGAATTCCCTCTTGGCGAGATCGCGGACAAGAAGCTGGGAGAGAAGGAGATATTGCTTTCTGGGTTCGCCATCATGGTATCCGGCCTACTGCTGATAGGAGAGATCAGCGCCGCAAATACTGTCCTTTGGATACTTGCCATCGGCATCGCCCGCATAGGCGCATGTTTCGTCGAAGTTTCGACTGAGACTTATTTCTTCAAGAACATAAACTCGGACAACAACGAGTTGATCAATTTTTGGAGAATGACCAATCCGCTCGGATACATATTAGGGACGATTCTCGGTGGTATCTGCCTCATAATAATGCCTTTCCAATATGCCTTCTTCGTGCTGGCCGGCGTAATCGTCTTAGGATTCATCTACGCAACAAGGCTCAAGGACACGAAGTGATTTAGACCGGTTTGTATGGATGATAGACGAAAATAAACCAGAGGAAGACAGCGATGATGACTGCGAGGACTTTCAAAAGAGTGTCATTCGATATGAACCTGTTCAAGGTCTTTTCTTTCGGCTTTTCTACGTTCATGAATTTGTTGATTATCTTCTCCAAAGCGGCTTTATCGGGCACTGCGTGAAGAGTGCCGTTCTGGGCGATAGAAATGGTGCCGCGCTCTTCGGAGACGACTATTGCCAAGGCATCTGTCCTTTCAGTGATACCTGATGATGCGCGATGCCTCGTACCCATGGTCGAGAAGCCTTTAAACTCCTCGGCAAGCGGAAGATGAACGCCGAATTTCTTGATGCGTCCGTTCTCGATGAGCACTGCTCCGTCATGGCCAGGCGTCGAGTCATCAAAGATGCTGAGAAGGAGAGGTATCGAAATCTCTCCATCAAGATCAAAGCCTCCTTCGATGATGTCATCGAGCGGATATTCGCCAGAAAGCACAACAATCGCACCAATGCGCTTCTTTGCCATGTCAGCAAGGGCTGTAGCCAAGGAAGAGACGAGGCTTTCCTCGAGATTGACCATCCTTTTTTCTAGATGCCCGCGGGAAAGTATGAGCCAGCGGAAAAAACGCCTGATTTCCTTCTGGAAGACGATGGCGAATATGACGAAGAAGAAAGTCAGCAGCGGGTTCAGGAACTTGCGCGTCAGTTCCAAATTGAAGACTATCGAGAGTACGTTCAAGGCGAAAAGACCGAAGATGAAATAGAAGATGAAATATGAGCGCGTTTGCTTTATGAAGACAAAGAGGAGGTAGACGAAACAAGAGACGATAAAAATGTCGATAACTGCATCCATAAAGCCATTCTATAGAGCATTGATAATTTGCGCAACCTTTTCCTTGTACTGATGAGAGCTCTCCGAGCGCGGATACGGCAAATCGACTTCGATCGAGTGCTTGATGATGCCCTGACTCATGACCATTATCTTCTGTCCGAGGAGGACCGCTTCTTCCATCGAGTGCGACACCATAAGGATGGTCATATCCGGAGAAAGCTGCCAGATCTTCAGAAGCGCCTGATGCAGTGATGCGGTAGTTTCAGGGTCGAGAGCCGAGAATGGCTCGTCGAGAAGAAGCATTTCTGGCTTCGAGGCGAATGCTCGGGCGATGCCGACGCGCTGGCGCTGCCCGCCGGAAAGGTCGCGTGGATATTTCTTCTCGAAGCCTTCCATTTCCATTACCGCCAACGCTTCCTTTATCCTTTTTTTCGATTCGGAAGCCGAAAGTCCGAGAGCCTCGATGCCGAGGCTGACATTATCATAGACATTCCTCCAAGGAAGGAGAGCTCCCTGCTGGAATACCATCGTCACCGTCTTGGGCTTGATAATAGTTCCGTTATGCGGCTTCAATATACCGCAAATCAGCCTGAGAATAGTCGACTTGCCGCAGCCGGATTTTCCCACCATGACCGTAAAGGAATGCACAGGAAGGGAGAATGAAAGGTCCTTAACGACTGGTATTTTTTCGAAGCCGAAGGTGACATTGTCGAATTGAGCGATGATCTTATTCATATGATTAATCGAACCTGAATTTGCCTGAATACCGCAGCAGCCGCTGCCAGACGAAAAGATTTAAAGCGGTGATGGAAACGATGATAACCGCTACTGACGCGAGAAAAAGCCCTTGATCCCCTGACGTCGAAGAGCTTACCAGCAAGCTGCCTATGCCGAAAAGGTCGCCGATATGAGTGCTTTGAGGCACATATGAGTGCAGCACTTCAGCCACGATCAGGATATTCCATCCTTGGGCGAAAGCCAGTAGCGAGCCAGTGACGATCGAAGGGATGAGTGAAGGCAGGATTATCTTGAAAAGATTGTCCTTGCCCCTGATGTTGAAGACCTCGCCTACTTCAGTGATGTTGGTCGGAATGACGCGGATCCCTCCCACAACGTTGAAGACGATGTTCCATACCATGCTGAGAAAAATGATAAAAATGGCAGCGACATCCAATAGATCGTAACGGACGAAGAAAATGATGATGACAGGAAAAAATACAAGGACAGGCACCGATTCGATGACGTCGTAGATAGGAAGAAAAAAACGCTCCGCAAGCGGACTCGTAAGTGCAAGCAATGCAAGGCCTACCCCGATGACAAGCGAGAATCCATAAGCGACTAGAAGCCTGCCGAAAGAGAGCAGCAATGCGACAAGAAGCGAATTGAACGATATATCAGTGGCGACATTAACCTTGTCCAGGCTGAACATGATCAATATCGAGGCGGAAATCAGTATGAACGGTATGAAAAAAGAAAGATTAAGCCGCTCGATGAAAGTGATATGATGAGGGCGCCGCGAGCAGTGCGAATAATGGACATGGATATTTTCAGCCATTTCCCTTTTTCAAAATTACTTGAGGTGCTTCTTGATATTCTTCCAGTGACCTTTCAATTCCTTGCCCACCAGTTCAATCTCGGGGGCCGCAATATCCTTGACCTTCTCGTATTTCGAGAGGACACTCTCGACAATCTCATTATAGTTCTCTTCATTAATCTCTCCTTTTATCTTCTCGAGCTTCTCGACGACTTCGCCTTTGGCTTTCAATGCCCATCCCCTCACTTTCTTCCTGTTCTTCTTGGCATCTTTGGTTCCGTAAAGGAAATATGCTCCTGCAGCTGCAGCAACTGCAGCCAGCGCTACCCCGACAGCCGTTCCTGATCCTTGCTTTTTATTATTTTTTTTCATGTTTGGATACTTATGATTAATAATCTTCTTCTCTCTCTGCCTTCTTTCGGCGCTTTCTTCTCCTATCGAAGACGTTGCCGATGAACATAAGCAAAGCGGGAATTTTCCTAACGAATGCCTGCTCGGACTTCAGCTTTGATCTGAATTCGCGGATATCCTCCACTACTTCTTCGCTTTCATCTTTTATGATATCGATAAGCGATTTCACGTCTTTGACGATCACATAGACATAGCCGAGCACGACAGCGGCCATAAGGCCGAGAATCACCACTGCGATTGAGGTTATGAGGAAGAATATGTCAGATTTTGCTAATTCAGTCATGAAATGATTATATCACACGCGAAAGGATAACCGCTAACGCTGCCACCGCTGCCTGGGATATAATTCCTATAATCGGCTGGCCATTAAGATTCTTACCTGCGTGTATCCAAATGTGAAATCTCTGGAGCAAGACGATGGGGCCTTTTCTCAGCTTGAAATATACGAATTGAAGGAAATCAGGAATGACCGCACCGGCGGCGCCTGAAAGGATCACTCCTGAAAAATGCTTGTCGCTTGAAAATACGATAAAGACCAGTGCAAAGCCGAGGCTGATATCAAGGCATATCTTCAAAAGGTCATAAAAGAAAAGGTGATTAAGCTTGAGGTCATTATTGAGCATATTCTTCTCATCGATGCTTGCTGAGGCGAGCTTGTAATCCCAATGCGGAATGGCATCAAGGACGAAATGGCTTGCAAAGCCCATGACAAAAGCTGTCACAGGATGATCTGGCACAAGGGCGGCAAGGCTTGCTCCTACAATGGCGTGGGTTGCGAGCGTCATACATTCCTGATTCTACCATAAAACACAAAGCCTCCCGAAGGAGGCTTTGTGCGATATTTACTTTGTTTTGAACTCGCATCTATTGATGTAAGCTCTCACATGCCAAAACAATAGCATATATCGCCGAAAAAAGCAACTATTGAGAAGTTGTTGACGTCCCGTTGATCTGGGCGATATAGGCATCTCCCTGCTTCTCGAAGCCCGGCTCTATGGAAATGATGTCCTTTATCTCACTTATCGCTCCTTGCTTGTCGCCATTCTGAAGCTTCTGGTTTGCGATATTGAGCTTCATCTGAAGGAGGCTGTTCAGCCTGTCTGTCTGCTTGGTGTCGTAATATGCCCTCAACATGCGTATATCTACTCCATCGTCAGTATTCTTCAAGGGAGCAAGTATTTGGTCTGCGGTCTGATTATCTCCGGCATAGATCAAGCCGACAGCATAAACGATCCTAGCATCAGTATCGTCAGTATCGAGCTCGAATGCCTGCTTGAGAGATGGGACTGCTTCCGCGTATTGGCCATTATTGAGATATGCAGAGCCTATCTCTATAAGAATCGTCTGCTTCTCTGGGCTGAGCTCATGAGCCTTCTCAAGGTCATCTATCGCCTCCTGAAAAGGAACCGATGACGCGACCTCATGAAGCTTGCTGAGATACGAACCATAGAAAAGAAAATATCGCGGATCGAGGGGAGTTTCCTTGAGCTGCATGTCCATCTCGCTATTGGTATAGGTGACGAAGGCAGATTTAATATCGCTTGAGACATTGAGCTCTAATATCTGTGATGTTCCCTGGAGAAGCTGTTCCCTTGCCTCGGCCGTGCCAGCTGAGCCGTAACCAATCGCGGTCTTGTAAGCGGCAAGCGCTGCAGTGAAAGCTTCAGGCGTGCCGTTCTGCAAAGCATAATTCTGATAGCTTAAAGCATCGATGAGGGTGCTTGCAGCGAGATACGGGATGGCAACGGTGTAATAAAAAGTGACCGAGAAGACCGCGATAATCGCTGCCGAACCGAGCCAGAGATATGAGCTGTCCTTGATCGGCGTTGCAAGCCATTTCATATCGAATGTTTTCTTCTCGTGGAAGTGGACGAAAGCAAGCACAGCGAAGAACAGGATGTAGCTTGTGATGTTGTCGAAGACGAAGATGTTGTGGATGAAATAAGCGATCAAAAGCGAAGTCAGGATGACTTTGTCCGAGAAAAGGAAATACCGATGTTCCGAATCAAGCTTCGATTTCCAGATCGAGTAGATGCATGCGGCGAAAAGAGAAAGGTATGCGAGCAGTCCGAAGACTCCGCCAGCAATCAGCCAATCGAGGAATACGTTGTGCGCCCGATCGAACCACTGTTCCTGGTCATAAATCTTCGGATCATAATATTTGGCGAAAACATAATTGAAATTATCCTGGCCCCAGCCGAGAATCGGCCTTTCTTCCACTCCTTTCAAGGCGATGCCCCAGATGCCGAAACGTCCCTTTCCTTCGGTGCTCGCGAACTGCTCGAGCCCCGACTTGTCGAAAGTGGCGAGTGCGGCGAAGCGGGAAAGCAGATCATGCTGCTTGACGAAGTTGCTCTGCTTGAACGTAGCAAGAAGCCCCGCCACCAGGACAATCGTGACAATGGCTGCCACGCTTCCATAACGGAGAACCTTGTTCTTCTTCTCGAAGAATGCGAAAGCGACCGAGGCGAAAAGCACGCCGATAATCAAGCCGATAAGGGCTCCTCGGGTTCCCGTATGATAAAAAATATACAAGTCAAAAAGTGTCACGGCAGAATAGATTCCTATGCCGGTCCATTTTATCTCCGGATTCGTCTTGTATTTCATCGAGTGGCGAACCAATAGGAAAACGGCAAGGAAGATATGGAAGAGCATGTATATGCCAAGATAGGTGGAATTTCCTGTGCGTGCATCAATGCGCTCGATTCCCTGACCGAGCTGGTCAAGTCCGTAGAATCCCATCACCACACTCACCGCCAGCGAGGTCTGAAAAAGCCTCTGCCAAATCTTCTCGGTCATGACATTCGAGCTTAGCACAAGGAAATAGATGAAAAGATGGACGTGAGTGACGAATCCTTCCATCCGCTCGAAATTTGACCAGAAGCTCTTGTACGGATATATTCCGAAAATGTCGGCCACTCCAATAACGACGAGGAATGTCACCAATGAAATAGTGATGGCGGTTATTTTCGGGCGGTATTTAGGATCACGTATGGCAAGGATGAGATACAGCTCTCCCGCCAGCTCGACAAGCAGCCTGAAGAGGAGATTCTTGCCAGTTATGTAAGGAAAAAAGAGAGAAGAAGAGACAACAAGACAGACGAATGGAATTATGAATAAAAGCGAAACGACCGAATAATGCAAGATCTTGTTAGTATTCATGTCCTGAAATATTAGCATATTTGCCGAAAAAAGTGCTAATATAGCGTCCTATGCAAGCGAATAGTCCTACAACGGTCATACGGCCCAAAAAGATATTCAGCCTGAAGGATCTCAGCGAATTGTGGCAATACCGTGAACTGCTCTATTTCTTTTCGTGGCGCGACCTCAAGGTCAGATACAAGCAGACTTCGATCGGCGTGGCTTGGGCAATTTTCCAGCCTTTCATCACCATGATCGTCTTCACAGTTTTTTTCGGCAATCTGGCTAAGATTCCTTCCGACGGCGTACCATATGCCATCTTCGTCTACGTCGGGCTACTTTTCTGGCAATTCTTCTCAAGCGCCCTTTCCGATACGAGCGACGTGCTCATCTCGAATCAGGCGATCGTCACCAAAGTATATTTTCCGAGGCTTCTCTTGCCTATCTCAAGCGTCATCACCAAGCTTGTCGACTTCGCCATCGCTTCGGTCATCCTTGTTGGCTTGATGGTGTATTACGGATATGCGCCGCACCTCTCCGGACTTCTGATTCTTCCGCTGCTTCTCGTCATCTCATTCATGGCATCAGTCGGCGGCGGATTAATACTTGCATCTGTGAATGTAAAATACCGAGACGTCCGCTACGCACTTCCCTTTTTCATACAGATCCTGCTTTTCGTCACGCCGGTCATCTATTCTTCAAGCATTGTCGGAAAATATTCCTGGATACTGGCCATTAACCCGATGTCGGGAGTGATACAAAGCGCCCGCGCTGCCCTTCTCGGCACCGCACCGATAAACTGGAACCTGATCGGCATATCATTCCTGGCGACGACCCTGCTCATGATCGGTGGCATCTATTTCTTCAAAAAGACTGAACAGTATTTCGCTGACATCATATAAATACGAGCAATGGAAAAAGCAATCATCGAAGTAAAGAATATCGGAAAGAAATATAATATCTCGCATCAGCGTGGCGGCTATGTCGCCTTGCGCGATGTCATCGCTGGCGTTTTCAAGACGCCGTTCAAATTCCTCAAGCAGAAGGTCAAACAAGTGACAGGCTTCAAGACTAAAGAAGAATTCTGGGCGCTCAAAGGCGTCAACTTCGAGATCAAGAAGGGTGAAGTAGTCGGCATCATCGGCAGGAACGGCGCGGGCAAGTCGACCCTTCTGAAGATACTTTCCCAGATCACCCCTCCCACTGAAGGGGAAATAAAGATTTACGGCCGCGTCGGCTCGCTGCTCGAAGTAGGCACCGGCTTTCACCCTGAACTTACCGGCCGCGAGAATATCTTTCTCAACGGCGCCATCCTCGGCATGACGAAGAAAGAAATCGTTCGAAAATTCGACGAGATCGTCGCCTTCGCCGGTATTGATCGCTTCCTTGATACTCCCGTCAAACATTACTCAAGCGGAATGTACGTGCGTCTCGCTTTCTCCGTCGCTGCCCACATGGAGCCGGATATTCTTATTATCGACGAAGTGCTTGCCGTCGGAGACGCCGAATTCCAGAAGAAATGCCTCGGCAAGATGGAAGAGATCACCAAGGGCGAAGGACGTACCATCCTTTTCGTCAGCCACAACATGGGAGCGGTCCAGCAGCTTTGCAAGAAATCGATCCTGCTCAAGGAAGGCAAAGTAGATTATATCGGCCCGACCGAGACTGCCATCTCGAAATACATGGATGCCTCACTGAACAAGGACTCGGGAAAAATGGATTTGAGAAAATTCAACGGCAGCCTTTCAAGCAAGGCATCTTTCACCGACATTTATATAAATGACGGCGATGGATTCGCCAATATAAAACCTTCTTCAGCAATCACCATCAAGGCGAAAGGTGAGATAATTGAAGAAATCGAGCTGTTCAACGTCTCTTTCTCAGTTTATGCGAAAGGAATAAGGCTTTTCACTACGGAAGATGTCGAGACTCCTTCAACAATCAAGAAAGGCTTGTTCGAATCGGAAATTGTCATTCCTGCATACATGCTCCGACCCGGAAATTATTCCATCGGCCTTGGCGGTTGGAACGAACGGGGCGATTGGCTCTACGCCGAAGATGTCGGGCATTTCAATATCCTTGAGGAATGGGACATGGCGAATAAAGAGGCCCATTTCGGCATCATCAATATTCCCGTAAAAGGAAAACGTACTATCCATGAAAAATGAGAATTCAAAAAAAGTGGCATTGGTGACGCTTGTCACCGGCGAAGAATACAGCAAACTCTATTACGAGCACTTCTTCCCTTCGCACCAGCGATTCGCCAAGAAGCACGGACTTGACCTGATCGTGCTCAAAGACCGCATCGACAAGAGCGAATACGGCATGGCTCGTCACCCTTCATGGCAGAAGCTGCTCATCTTCCAAGCGCCGGAGACTGCAGGCTACGAAAGGCTGTGCTGGATTGATGCCGACATCTATATCACCTATCATGCCAAGAACCCTTTCTTTGAGGTGAAAAAAGGCTATTGGGGCGCTGTCAGGAACAATCCCTTCGGTTTCGACTATCTCAACAAGACTGATCTCGAGCTGTACGCTTTCTGTCCGACAGAAAACAGGCCTTTATATATATTGAATGGCGGATTCTTCGTCGTTGAAAAATCGGAGCATCAAGCCCTCTTTGAAAAGGTCTACAAAGATTACCCTGAACAGCCATGCTACGAGCAAGGTCCGCTTTCATACCACCTGATCAACGAGAAGAAAGGCGTCGAGCTTCCGCCTTCTTGGAATTGCATCCAGCCGAATTATTTTAATTTTCATCAATCCCAGAACAAGATCGTCCGGATATTCAATTTCGTCATGGAAAATGATTTCATACATTTCTGCGGAGGAATCAATTGGAAGATATTCCGAACGGCCAGTTTTCTCGACAATACGCTGGCTGACTTCGATACCATCTCTAAAACCAGATTCATGAGAAAGGTAGGAAAGGTGTATTCGAGAATCCTGGAAAAATTAAGCAAGTTGGAGCGAAAGAACGAAGATGAAGAGAAACTCGAAACGTATCACGCTGAAAATGCGCGGCTTGAGAATGAATTCGATTCCCTTCCGCCGCCCAAAAAGCTCCATTTCGGCTGCGGGCCGCGCGTGCTCAAAGGCTGGATCAACATTGATCTTTTCTTTGAGCCATACGAACAATACATGAAAAGCTATACGGCTGAATTTTACGGAGAGGAGATGCGTGGAAGCCGGAATGAGTTCTATGCGATCGATATCATCAAGACCGGTCTGAATCTTCCGGATAATTCCGTCGATGTAATCTTCCACGAGGATTTCATCGAGCATCTGAGCGAAAAGGAGCAGGTCATATTCCTCGCGGAAACTTTGCGCGTTCTCAAACCCGGCGGGATCCACCGCATCAACACGCCTGAGCTTCTCATGGCTATGAAAAAATCCCGCTTTGCAGAAGGTAAAGCCGGCGTCTACGAAGCGGAATGGAATAATCACGGCCATTTCAACATCCTAACCAAACGGAACATGGAAGAACTTGCGCGCATGGTCGGATATTCGAGTATAGTATTCAATTCAAGAAATAATAGTACGTCGAAAATGATCCCTAAAGAATACAGACCAGCACCAGACAGACCAGAGGATGGAAATATTTTTGCTGATCTCATTAAATAAATGAATAGGATAAAGAAGATATTGCCGGCCGGAATAAAGAATTTTCTCAAAGGAGTCATTTCCTTTTTCCGCGCCTCAGTGGACCTGATAAAAAGAAGGAAGAGGCGATTCTTGCGTACATTTTCAAAAAACAGCGAGGCCGGATACTCATTTGCCATCCTTGCCGTCAAAAAGACCGCCTACATCGACATGGCGATAGACAACATCAATTCCCTTCACTATATCAATCCGAATCATCACGTAACCCTTTACTGCGATACTGCCTGCTTGGAATATGTCTCAGGGAAAAAAGATAAGCTTGATTACCCACAAAAGGTCGCGATCATAGACTCATACGGAAAAGAAGACAGGCCGTGGCAAGAAAGCAAGATCGATACCTTGATCGATGCCAGCCGCAAAGGAATGATACTGACTGATGCCGACGGCATATGGCATGAGGATCCAATTGTCGACCCGGAAAAAATAACCATGCTCGTCATCGTCAACAAGATAAAGGAAAAGGTGGACGAGCTGCAGCTCGTCGAGACTCTCTTCAAGAAAGAATGGGGCGATTTCACCCATTATGTGACAGGATTCGTCTCTATCCCATCACGACTAATGACGGAAGAAGTCGCCGCTGACATGAGATCATTCAACGCGCTCATTTTCACCGAAGGAAAGGGCTTGAAAAGGCTTTCGGAAGAGCTCTCCATAAATCTCGCTCTGCAATCTCACTATCCCGCAGAGCTTTTCTCGACGCTGAAGGACGAAGATGGTCCGGGAAGCACCTCATCTCTTCAATCGCTTTATTACGGCTGCCTCAATGAGATAACCGAATAATATGGATAAGCTTCAAAAAAAGATACATAACCGCATGATCCGCATCAGGAAATTCCTTGTCGCTCATTCGGGCAATCCGAGGCCTTCCAGCTATCCGTATGTCAGCGGCGATACTTTCCGGGCCATCGCGGATCATATTCATGATGACCTGAAGACAGTTGATACTTCAAAAGTAAAAGAAGCTGATATTATTTTCGTCAAAATATCATATATAAAAGAATTCTTTGAAAAGATCCATCCTCACATAAAATTTCCATATAAGCTCATCACTCACAATGGCGATATCCTGATCGACGAAAAGTTGTCGACATACGCGGACGAAAAAATCATCAAGTGGTATGGGCAGAATGTCACGATAAATCATCCTAGGATCGTTCCGCTGCCGATCGGCCTCGAGAATATCTCCTACTGCAACAGTGGCCTGCCTAAATATTTCAATCGGCTCAGGATAAAGAGCCTGCCTAAAAAAAATCGAATACTCTTCGGCTTCAATATCATGACCAACAAGGAAAAGCGTCAGCAAGCGGAAAATGTCCTACTCTTCCTTCCCGTCGCCGACAAGATACAAGGCTGGCCCGGAGCGAAAAAATATCTCGAACTTGCGGCATCGTACGCTTTTGTCGCTTCTCCCGAAGGCAACGGTATCGACTGCCACCGCACGTGGGAAGCCCTTTATCTTGGTGCTGTCCCCATCGTCACCTCTTCGCCGGTAACTGAGCACTTCAAAAGCATTGGATTCCCTCTTTTTGTGATCAAGGATTGGAAAGAGCTGTGTGGACTTACTGAAAATGATCTGAAAAAAAAATATCACGAGCTTCAGGATTCATTTGACAAAAGCCTCCTTCGAGCCGATTATTGGTTTAATCTCATATGCCCGAAAAAATGAAGCCTCGTCTCTCCATAATAATGCCCTGCTATAATTGCGCCTCGACGCTTGAGGAATCGCTCGATTCCGCATATGCGCAGGCCCTCACCATTCCTTTCGAGATAATAATGGTGGATGACGGATCGACTGACAAGACAGCAGGATTGATAAAAAAGCTCGCTTCGAAGCATCCGGAAATAAAGACACTCGCGCATGAAATAAATCGCGGCGGGGGAGCGGCGCGAAATACCGGCATCAAGAACTCTTCCGGAGAGCTGATTTTCTGCCTCGATAGTGATAATGTGCTCGGTCCGGGATCGCTCAATGCCCTGATCTCCTATCTCTCAGAAAAGAAGGCGGACGCTGTTGCTTTCGGCGAGCGTCGCTTCTTCATCGGCAATAACCTCAGCAAATTCCGCGCCGAGAAATATCCCGTCACAAGCGAACCTTTCCCTTTTATCGGCCTCTTCAAGGAAAAGGCCGTTCTCCTTGATAATTTTCTTTTTACCAAGGAATCATTCCTCCGCACTGAGGGTTATCCCGAACATCACGGCTTCGATACCCAATGCTTCGAGATCCGTTATCTTTTATCGGGAGCCAAGCTGTATATTGTTCCTGATGCAATCTTCTACCATCGACAGGTTGGAGGCAAGAAATCATATTTTGAGAGAGTGTATGAATCAGGAGAATTTTCCAAGAACTTCTATCTCATATATGAGGATTTATTTTGTCTTTTTTCTCCTGAAACGAGGAAAGCAATAATCAATTTCAACATCTTCAGGCAGAATACCTTGGACGACCAAAGCCTTCCAAAGATGATAGAAAAGCTTTACATGAAAGATCCCGGCAGCTTTCTCGTCAAAAATTACGAAAAATTCACGGCGCCGTCTGCCTTTGAAGATACGATCGATGGACTCTTCTGCAAGGCGATATTTCTCTACAAAGACAAAAAATTTAAGGAAGCTCTCGATTGCTACGCTACATTGGCTGAAAAAGGGCTCGATACGCCAATCCTTCACTTCAACATGTTGAGAAATACCTTGGCCCTCGCCTATCCCAATGACCTCGTCTCCATTGAAAAAAGGGTTTCAGCCGTTCTCGATTCCATGAGCGTCAAAAGAAGGAGAATCGACATGAGGAATGGTATTATAAGGAGAATAATTAATAAGATAAAAAATGAATACGACAAGACTGCAGAAAATTAAAAGGAAAGTTGGAAAGATACCGTTTGCCGCGCCGCTGTATCACTCGCTCAAAGGAAGCTATTATTACGCCGATTTCATCAGGGATTTTTTCGCATTCAAGAAGATGTCCGGCGCTAATCCCCGCTTCCCCCGTATCGTGGACCAGGCAGTACCCATGCCTTACTGACAAGACGTCCATCACCGGCTTCGAGCCGCACTACCTCTACCATCCTGCATGGGCTGCCCGCATCATCGCTGAGGTCAAGCCGAAGCTTCATATCGACTTCTCTTCGATCCTTCATTTCAGCACCCTTGTCTCGGCATTCGTGCCGGTCCATTTTTATGATTACCGCCCGGCTGACATAAAGCTGAAAAATCTCGAATGCAAGAAAGGAGACTTGCTTGCTATGCCTTTCGCTGACAGTTCCGTCGAATCGCTTTCGTGCATGCATACCATCGAGCATGTCGGCCTCGGCCGCTACGGCGATCCGCTTGATCCCGAAGGCGACCTCAAGGCAATCAAAGAACTCATCCGAGTGCTTGCACCAGGAGGCACGCTCATCTTCGTCACCCCGATCGGTAAAGCAAAACTCGAATACAATGCGCACCGCATCTATTCATATGCACAGATAAAAAGCTATTTCAAAGAACTTACTCTAAAAGAATTCTCTCTCATTCCCGACAATTTCCTTGAAACAGGAATAGTAAAAAATGCGACAGAAGAATTAGCTGACAAGCAAGAGTGGGGCTGCGGCTGTTTCTGGTTCACGAAGTAAAGCCGAGCAGCTTCTTGTCTTCTTCGTCAATCGGCGTCTCATATAGATCCTTGTACTGGTGAAGGATTGAGATGTCGTGCAATTCATTCTTTCTTTTATCGAAATCCACGTACCATGTCTCACAGAGGCCCTTGAACGGGCCGATAGTTCCACCATGATAGAGCACGAGCAGGCTGATCCAAATATCGCTGACGAATTTATCCCAGTGCACATGGGGCCTTATTTTTTCGATATCGCCTTCGACATCAGTGAAATGCTCGAGAATAAATGACTTCTTGACGATACAGCCGCCGAAGCCTCCCCAATAATAATTCCTTGTCCAAAAAGGAATGCTCTTATTCCTCTTTTTCAGGAATTTCGTTTCATTGCGCCCGAGCTGCATGGCGGGATTGTTTCCGTTTATGGTGAATGGCAGCTGCTGCCGAACCACATCCATCACGAGAACATCGTCTTCAAGAAGAAGGATATAGTCCTCCTTTATATATTTCGCCGCATCGACGAGACGATGAAGCCATGAGATGAGACGGTCAGGATTCTCGAATACGTTCGATACGCCATTCCCTGTATTGAAGCTCTCATTCTTATAGCGGACATTGAAATGCTCGGCAAGCTTCGAAAAATCATCGCCTCCGTCGCCGACGACGTACATGTCGGAATCCGGATAATATTTCCTGAAGGAAGATATAACCGAAATGACCGCCTTCGGCCGCTTGTAGCACTGATAGAAGGCCCCTATAGACGGATATTCACTCATGATAAGATGATAGCATGCAAAGCGATCCATTAGCGACTCCGGCTCTTCTCATCATATTCAACCGCCCGGACGCATCAAAGCGGCTCCTTGAGCGGCTCAGGGAAATAAGACCTGTGAGGATTTTCATATCTGCCGACGGTCCGCGATCAGATAAGCACGGCGAAAAAGAGTTGTGCGAAAAGACGCGGGCAGTGTTCGATTCCATCGATTGGCCTTGCGACATCAGGAAGAATTACCATGAGCAGAATCTCGGCTGCGACCCGCACATCATTTCCGCTGTCGACTGGCTTTTTGAATATACCGAATCTGGCATCATCCTCGAAGACGATTGCCTTCCCGATCCTACCTTTTTTCCTTTTTGTGCGACGCTGCTTGAAAAATACAAGGACGACCGGCGAGTAATGCATATTAACGGGTCTAATTTCCAATTCGGCAACATCCGCGGCAACGGAAGTTATTATTTCTCGCACTATGCCCACAGCTGGGGCTGGGCAACGTGGAAAAGGGCTTGGGCTGATTTCGGCACGACAAAGGCATTCGCGCCTTTTTCTAAAGACCAGAAAGAAAACAGGTTCTGGCTTAATTTCTTCGAGAAGATATCTGCCGGCAAATATCCGTTCTGGGACGCGCGCTGGCTTTTCACTATCTGGTCGGAGGGAGGTATCGTCATCACTCCGAACAGCAACCTCATCACCAACATCGGCTTCGGCAAGGAAGCCACGCATACCAGCATCGAGGAAAAGATCATGAACCAGCCGACAATTCCGATGAAAGAGATCATTAATCCTTCGTCCGAGGAAATAAATGCCGAAGGTGACGCTTTCACTTTTAAGGTATATTATTATCGAACACACCTTCAGAAAATCATCCATAAGCTTAATTCCCTCTTAAACTGACATGATCATCACCAGACTCGGCGGCGGCCTCGGCAACCAGATGTTCCAATACACCATAGGCAGGGCGCTTGCCTTGAAGAATAATGACGTCCTCAAGCTCGACATCAGCACTTACACGCCCGAATACCCACGCCAGTACGGCCTTAAGCATTTCAATATCGACGAGCATTTCGCTACGCCTGAGGAATCACGGAAACTCCGACTGCCTTACGGCTTCTTCTCGCGCGTCATCCGCTCTTTTCGCGCCCGGGTGCTCCGCCAATTTTACGTCGGTTATCATCCTGAAGTGATGGAAAGAAAAGGCGACGTCTTCCTCGAAGGATTCTGGAAAAATGAGAAATACTTCTTGGATATAGAGCAGGTCATCAGGAAAGACTTCACTTTAAAAAATCCCCTTTCAGCAATGTCCCGAGCATTCAAGGAAAAAATTCAAGCGGAACGGATATCAGTCTCCTTGCATGTGCGCCGAGGCGACTATGTCAATGATGAAAAGACAGGTATCTATCACGGCGTCTGCTCGCCTGAGTATTACCGCAAAGCAATAGAGAAAATAAAGGAAAAATGTCCGGCATTCATCCTTTTTGTCTTTTCAGACGACATCCTGTGGGTCAAGGAGAACATGAAGTTCGACATTCCGGCAGTATACGTCTCGCACAAGGACATTCCCGACTATGAAGAGCTTGTCCTGATGAGCCTCTGCTCGCACAACATCATCGCCAACAGCACTTTCAGCTGGTGGGGGGCATGGCTTAATGCTAATCCTGAAAAGATAATCATCGCTCCTTACCGATGGCTCGCTAAGACCGGTGACGACCATTACAAGGAAGTGCCTGACTCGTGGATCAAGATACGATAATATGGAAAAAATTCCTTATGATATAGTCATTGTCGGAGCGGGAATCTCGGGTGCGACCCTTGCTGAACGTTATGCCAATATCCTCGGCAAGCATGTGCTTATCATCGAGAAGCGCGACCACATCGGTGGAAACTGCTATGACAGCAGAAATGACGCAGGTATACAAGTCTCCAAATACGGCCCTCACTATTTTCGCACCAACGACGAACGCGTGATGGAATATGTCAGCACATTTTCCGAGTGGGTGCCTTTCGAAGCAAAGTGCCTGAGCCATGTGGATGGCAAGAAGGTGCCTGTGCCGGTAAACATCGATACGGTCAATTCCCTTTTCAATCAGAAAATCACCAATGAAGCGGAAATGAAGGAATGGCTTTCGCATGAGACAGAAGACATTCCTGAACCGCAGAACTCCGAAGAATCGGCTCTCAAGCGAGTAGGCAGAAAGCTCTATGAGAAGATGTTCAAGAATTACACAATAAAGCAGTGGGACAAGGATCCAAAGGAGCTTGAAGCAAGCGTCATGGATCGCATCCCTGTGCGCTTCAATCACGACGACCGGTACTTCACCGACAAATACCAGATGTATCCCAAAGAGGGGTATGAAAAGATATTCAGGAACATGTTGGCAAGTCCCTTGATTAAAGTACGGACAGGAAGCTCGTGGGAAGAGGTATCTAAAGAAGTTCGAGGATATGAAAAACTCTTCTTCACAGGCACCATCGATTCGTATTTCAACGAGGAATTCGGCAAGCTCGAATACCGCTCGCTCCGTTTCGAGGAAGAGACGCTTGACCAGGAATTCTTCCAAGACGCCGTGCAGGAAAACTATCCCGATAATGCCATTCCCTTCACCCGCATCGTCGAATACAAGCATCAGACAAAGCAGGTTTCCCCGCGAACAACGATTGTGAGAGAATATCCTACATGGGAAGGCGAGGCCTACTACCCTGTGCCATCGGAGCGAAACAGGCAGATTTACCTGAAATATCAGCAAAAAGCGGCCAGTCGAAGCCCAAGGAATCTTTTTCGTCGGCAGGCTTGCCAATTACAAGTATTTCAATATGGACCAGGCTTTCCGAAATGCCCTTGACCTGTTCGAGAGAGTCGAGGCTGATATAATAAAAAATAAATGAATCCGAAGATCACCATCATCATACCTACCTATGACCGCGCCGCGCTCATAGGTAACGCCATCAAAAGCGCGCTTTCGCAAAGCTTTAGTGACTTCGGGACTTCTCGCTTATTCTCGACGATGCCTCTTTGGACAATACCCGCGAAGTGATACATCAATTCCTCGCCGACCCGCCGCGCGATACATCCGCCATCCGCAGAACATCGGCATAGCCGCTAACCGCAACTACGGCCTTTCGATCGCTGAGGAAGAATATGTCGCTATACTCGACAGCGATGATGTATGGCTCGACAATGACAAGCTCAGGCGCCAATTCGATTTCCTCGAGAAGAATGTCAGATACGGCGTAGTCGGAACCTTTGCTAGGAAGATAGGTGAAGACGGGCAGATGATCAAGATCGACAAGGTCAGGCATCTCTCATCGGCAACATGTTCCGCGGCTCGAAAGATTTCAGCATCAGGCAATTCTTCCTGCTCAAGAACCAATTTACATTGAGCCTGCTCGTCAGGAAAGAAGCATTCGACGAAGTCGGGCAATACGACGAAAGCCTTTCCATCTGGGAAGACTATGAGCTTTTTCTTCGCATCGGCAGGAAATACAAGCTTCGAAACATCAAGCAGCCCATGACCGGCATTCTCGTTCACCAGAAAGGCGTTTCCCGGACCGGCGACAAGAAACATTTTGATACCGAGATGCTCATCATCAGGCAATTCAAGAAAGACTCCTTTTTATTATTTCGGCTTATTGAAGATTCTCATCAAGAAGCATCTTTTTTAGGACATCCTCGGGAATTTCCTTCTGCTTCGGCTGCGGCGCTTGTTGCATAGACTTCTCTTCATTCTTTGGAGACTGATTTTTCAATACTTCAGATAATGCGGCTTTGAGCGCGCCGACATTCTCGGGCGTCGGTTTCTTCTTTACTGACGGCGTGGGATTGCTGGGATTGCTTCGGCTGAGGACGGAGATAGTCGAGTGACATCACCTTCCGCAGATCGGTCTCGCGCTGTTCCTGCTGGTCTTTCTTCTGCTTGCTGAGCACTTCCGGAGTCAGAAGCTGCTTGAAAGGCTGATGTTCCTTGGAGGCAGCAGGAGCAGGATTATTCGAAACCACAGGCTTAGGAGAACTGATGACGTGCGAGACATGCGATGCGGCAGGCGCTTGCTGCTTCTCTTGTTGCTTCTTGGGAGCCTCTGGAGCGGCGCTTGTTGGCTTATTTTTCAGCGCTTCCGGTAATACCGGCGCATGCCACGCTTTTATGTCGTCTTCCACTGCCATGCGAGGACGGGCATAGGTTGCTCTCGAACTTTCGATTATCTCCTTCGCATGCGAGACGATCGGCCTTTCTATCTGAGGCAGCGTTGAAGCGGAAAAAGGAGCCGAGGTTACGCCGTCGATCATCAATTTTAGATAGATCTGATAGCGGCCAAGACTTACTAAGTCCTCTATGGTGAACTGCGGGGCGAATTCCTTCTCAAGGATCTCAGCATCGTATGCGCCGACGCGGAATAGATCATCGTGCCCACGTTTCCGAAGACCGCCGCGCGCACTTCTTCCGACATTTGCTCGATGTATTGATGCGCCACAGTCAGGTTGAGCTTGTATTTGCGAGCCTCCGAAAGGATATCAGCAAACGATTCGTTGGCGAAGTTCTGGAACTCATCCACATACAGATAGAAGTTGGGCAAGGCTTCGAGCTGCTTCTCTCCTTGGTCGGCGCGCGACATCGCCGCAAGATAGATCTTGGTGATGATCATCGATCCGAGTAGGTTGGCATTCGCCTCCCCCATCCTTCCTTTCGAAAGGTTTATTATCACTATCTTCTTCTCGTCCATGACGTGGCGGAAATCAAAAGTCGATTCCGTCTGGCCAATGATGTTGCGCACCATCGGATTAGAGATGAACTGTCCGACTTTATTCTGGATGGCAGCCGTCGCTTCCGTCGCGAACTTATCAGTGTATTTGGCAAACTCATCATTCCAAAAAGCCCGTACCGATGCATCGGTCACTTTCGATACTACTTCCTTGCGATAGTCCTTGTCGGCGAACATTCTGTTAACCCCAAGGAGCGTAGACCCTGGATATTCAAGCAGAGCAAGCAGTGTGTTGTTGAGGATGTATTCCATGCGGGCGCTCCATGCATCCACCCAGATCTTCTTAAAAGCCGACATCAGGCCGTTCACCACCAAATGGCGCTTGTCGCTTCCCACGTCTTCCAGCACATTGAAAGATATCGGATAGTCAGTGTCGAACGGAGCGAAATAAATGACATCTTTGATGCGATGTTCCGGAATATACTCGAGAAAAAGGTCGGCTGTCTTTCCATGAGGGTCGAGGAAAGCCAAGCCATTTCCGTTCTGGATGTCCTGGATGGTCATATTCTCAAGCACAGTCGATTTTCCCATACCTGTCTTTCCGATGAGGTACGTATGACGCGAACGGTCATCCTTCTTTATGCCGAAAGGCACCCGCTTATTCCGCGAATCCGTCTCGGCAAAATAGGTGATGTTAGGGTTCCTCTCCATTCGGCCTATTGTATCAAAACAGTCGCCCTCGTGCACTTATTTTTACGAGCGGTTTAGCCTGCGGCAGGCGTTCAAGCGAAGAAAAACAAGTGCACGAGGGCGACTGTTTTGAGCAAATTACTTCGGCAAGAACGCACCCGCATGATAGTGATTGGCAGCATTCCAGATGAGCCATGAATTGAGGCCTGAATCGTAAGTGGCGTTTATCTGATCGCGGGCCATTGCATCGGTGTAATCAGCCCCCAGATTGAAGTCCTGGAGCCATGGACGCAGCTTCAGTGGAGAAGTAGTGGCAGCCACAGCCTTGGCAGCGCCCGATGTCATTGCATCCTTTACCACATCGTACGGATGGTCAGCAGGATTCTTGAAGCCGTGCCATGTCGGAGGATAGTGTGAGGGATAAACCATCGGCGAGACATAATCAAAAGTGGTCAGCGCGTCCTCGAGCACCTGGCCTATACCCAAGTCATTCTTGCTTTCGGTAGTGAGGCCGAAGAGATCGGCGGAAAGGACTATTCCCGACCCTTTGAGCTGCTGCGTCACATAAGTGAAAAATTCCTTTATGACTTCATGCTTGGTACGGCCATTGCTGTAAGGGAAGCTGATGTCTTGCATGTCCCCGTCAGAAGGATAGCGGATATAGTCGTATTGTATCTCGTCGAAGCCGCGCGAGTAGGATTCCTTCGCGATCTCCACGAGATAATCCCACTGATCCTTTGCTCCAGCATCGATCCAAGTGATGCCTTTGTGGTCCTTCCAGATTCCTCCGTCGCTCTGCCTCTTCACGGCAAGCTCCGGCCTTTTTTCTACCATATAAGGATCCTGGAACGAAGCCACGCGGCCGATGACATAGATTCCCTTCTTATGGAGCTCAGCGATAAACTGGTCTATATCCGGAATCCTATTCTGACCGGAACCGAAAGCCTTGAGTTTAGGGTCATTTGGCATGAACGAGATATTTCCTGTGTAATCCTTGATATCGATGACCACTGCATTCACTTCGGTCGTCTCAGCTATGTTCACTAGCTTCTCGCGAAGCGTGGGAGAGCCGGCAACCCAGCTCGACATATAAATGCCTCTCACTGCCACCGGCGTCGGGATATGAGTCACGAGAGAGGTCGCCGACGCTTCATCCGAAACTACGGAAACGGAAGTGGTGGAAAGGCTGCTCGAGGTGGAAGAAGACATGGAATAGGTCTGTTTCAGGAAATGAGGTCCGACGAAGAGATCGAAAATGAAATATAATATGATGACGGCGGCGGCGATGATCAGTATCGTATTCCTTTTTGATTTCATTAACGGGAATTATATCAGCCCTCAATCATCACCACAAATTCCCCGCGCGCCTTGTCGGGGTTTTCCTTGAAATAGGATATCAGTTCTCCGGCATTTCCCTGCCTGATTTGCTCGAATATCTTGGTCAGCTCCCTCGCAATGATCACTTTCCTTTCCGGCAGGTATCTTTCGAGAGATTCGAGAGTCTTTTCGATGCGGTGCGGTGATTCATAGAAGATGGAAACCATCTTGGAATCGGCGATCTGCCTGAAAAGCGTTTCTCTGCCTTTCTTGTGTGGCAGAAAGCCGTAAAAGACGAAAGATCCGCCAGTCAGTCCGCTTGCCGAGATTGCAGAAATGAGCGCGGAGGGACCGGGAATAGGGGAAATTATCACTTCATCTCCTAACTTCTTCCTGATTTCGGAAATAAGGAGGGATCCGGGATCTGAGATGGCGGGAGTTCCCGCATCAGAGACTAGAGCTATATTATTTCCTTCCTTCAGAAGCTCGGCAATATGATCGATTTTCGACAGCTTGCTCTTGGCGTGATAGCTCATTGTCGGCGTATTAATGTCATATTTAGAAAGTAGTACCCTGGTTGTGCGCGTATCTTCACAAAGGACCAGGTCGACTTCCTTTAGCACACGGAGCGCCCTCAAAGTGATGTCCTCGAGATTTCCAATAGGCGTAGCGACAATATAAAGGGTAGGCATGTTCCAAGTATAGTGGGCGAAAGGAAGAAAGCAAATGGCAACGTGGTAATAAAAAAGCACCGCCGTGAGGCAGTGCAGACTGAAGGTTGGAATCAGCCGCGAAGCATCTCCCTGAGCATTGCTTTCCTGACATGGTAGATAGGAGATTTCCCGTCCTCCTTACCCTTCTTCTGACGTTTCGGGTGGATCGCATTCGACAGTATTGCCGCGCCGGTTCCGCTTTCAACATGAGCAACTATCAGACAGCCGGTGAAACCGGTCATCACGATTGCCTGCCGGCAGAAACTGCGGTATTCGCCATCGAAGTAATTCCATCCGAATTTGTCGAAGCCATAGCCGTAAGAGTGTTCCGCCTGCAGATGCTCCGGCAAAGTATTGCTGATCATCCTGAGGAAGAGCCTCTTGCCTATCATCTTCCGCCGGCTCACTTTAGTCTGGGCGAGAATGCAGCAGACGAACTTCAGAACATCCTCGGCTGTCGAGAAGATGCCGCTCGTGCCTATCGGCCGATTCCAGGATCTGCTGAAGCCGTCGTGTACCACTCCATGGATTTTCCCTTCCGTCGGGGCAATGATGCTTTTGTCTGCACCCTTCCCCAAGAAGGAAGTATTATCCATCGAAAGCGGCTCGAACAGGCGCTTGCTCATGATCTCCGAAAGCGGAATACCAAGCTGCCGCTCGAGAATGTCTCCAAGAACGAAAGGTGGCAGATTCGAATACTGGAACCGATCGCCTGCCTTCCCCGTTACCTCAAGCCGGAATGAATCCGACCCAGGCATGCCCTTCTCTCTGAAAAAGGCAGTGTAGTTCAGCAGATGATGAATTTCCAATCCCGAATCCTTGCCGCTTCTGGTGCGTACCAGAGGAGTAAGGTTCGAAACCCTGTCATCGAGCCTGAGCCTTCCTTCCTGGACGAGAGTGAGAGTGACGAACGCCACCATTGCTTTCGTGAGAGAAGCGATATCATAGCGCGTCTTCGTCGCTGAAACCGCCTTGCTTCCGTTTTCATAGCTATACGTGCCGTATTGGCAAAGGCTCATGCCAGCCGTATCCTGAAAGCCGATAGTACAACCAGGGAAGACTCTCTTTTCAATAGCCTCCAAAGCGATCTTTTCGATCGCTCTCTCTATATGATGTTGGTTCATGTGAATTTATCCTTCCGGGATAAAACCTACACTTTCAGAAGCCTTTCTGCAAGTTTCATGTGTATTCCATCGAAGGAGCCGTTAGACATAATGAGAATGACATCGCCCACCTTGATGGAGGAAAAAGCTTTTTCAAGAAGCTCGTCAGGGGTTTTGAAACACTGTGCCGGAATGCCTTTCTCTTTGATTGCTTCGATGATGCGGGAAGGATCAATGAAGTGCTCTGCATCGTCATTGATATGCAGCTCGGGAGTAGAAATGAAGACAAGATCAGCCTTGTCGAAAGATTTTCCATAATCCTCTTCGAAAAATTTCCTGCGGCTGGTAGCAGAACGCGGCTCGAAGAATACGACAAGCCTGCGGTCGGGATATTTCATCTTGATAGCATTGATAGTCTCGATGACAGCAGTCGGATGATGGGCGAAGTCGTCGAGGATGGTAATGCCTTTCTGGTCAAAGACGATCTCTTGGCGGCGCTTCATTCCTTTGAACGAGCGGAGTCCCTCCTTGAGCTGCTCAAGAGATATTCCCGAGCGAAGCGCTACTCCGCAGACGGCGAGCGCATTCAGAAGATTGTGATTGCCTGAAAGAGGAACGAAGAATTGCCCCTTCTCGGCCCCTGAAATGACGAGGGAAAAATACTGCCCGTCCTCGTCGCTTATGACATTCCTTGCAGTGATGCTGTTCCCTTCTTCCAATCCATAGAAAGATACCGGGGCTTCGGCAAAAGAAGCAAGTGCTTTCACTTCGATTCTGTCTCCGCAGATAAAAAGCCCTCCGTCAGCGGGAACTTCCTTGACCAAAAACTGAAAGGTTTCCGTGTATGCCTGCATGTCCTTATAGATATCGACATGGTCGAATTCAAGCGAAGTGATGATAGCCAGATAGGGCGCGTAATGAAGGAACTTCGGCGCCTTATCGAAATAGGCGGTATCGTATTCGTCGCCTTCGATGATGAAGTAGTCGCCGCTGCCGATTGCCGAGCTTTCTTCTCCTCCCTGCATGACGCCGCCCACCATGTAACCCGGCCTCAGGCCGGCGCTCTTGAAGACATGAGAAAGAAGGCCGGTAGTAGTAGTCTTGCCGTGAGTGCCGGCCACCACGATCGACTTCTTGTCTTTTATGAAAAAAAGCTCGACGGCTTCAGGAAGCGACAATGTTGGAATGCCATTTTCTCGGGCATGCTGAGCTTCAGCATTTGATGGCCCGCAGACATTGCCGATGATCACCACGTCTGCCCCGGCAAGATGCTCGCCTGAAAAGCCTTCTTTGAAGACGATGCCGAGCTCATCGATGACATTGCTCATCGGAGGGTAGCAGTGCTCGTCCGAGCCGGACACTTCATATCCAGCTTTTTTCAAAAGGACTGCGAGCGAGCCCATAGCCGTGCCGCAAATTCCGGCGATATGAATATGTCTCATCTTCGACTTGTCGACTGGAACCACTCTTGCGAACAAGCGCACTTCAGCGTCATCAAAGCCCCTTATCTTATCATCGAAATATTCGCGAGCCTCTTTTTTCATTTTAATATTCGACTTCGATGCTCGTAAAGCCGTCTTTGGTAACGATGATATGATCAAGTAAGTTTATGCCCACTATCCTACCAGCCTCAATGAGCTGCCGGGTAATCTCGATATCGGATTCGCTCGGCGTAGAAATTCCCGATGGATGATTGTGCACGAGAACAAGAGCTGCGGCATTGTATTCTATGGCCGATTTGAAGACTTCGCGCGGATGGACGATATTCGAATTGATGGTTCCGATAGAGATTACCTCATCATGAATGACACGGTTATGCGTATCTAGGTAGATACCTCTCAGATGCTCGCGAGGAAGTTCCCTCATATCTTTGGCGTATTCGAAAACGTCTTCAGCGACTCTGATGACTGCCAAGCCGTTCTGATTGCGAGCGAAAAACCGCCTGCCAAGCTCGCCGCAAGCGACGATCTGCTCCGCCTTTATGAGAGGAATGCCGAATTCTTTGGACATCTTTTTCGCATCCACCATCGATATGAGGCTTTTCTCGCCGTACTCTTTGACGATCCTTTCGGAAAGTGCGAGGACATCTTCTTTCTTGGTTCCAGTGACGAGGATGATGGCAAGAAGCTCTTTGGTGGAAAGCTTTCCGGGACCGTAAGCCAGGAGCTTTTCGCGGGGCTTCGAGCTGTCAGGCAAGTCGCGGAATTTGAGTATGTACTCGCGCTTGGGAACGGCGCTTCCCGAAGTCAGGATAAGGTCATTGTCTTGGACGACATAAGGTGAAATGGTTTTCATCGCCTAAGTATAAGGGGGCGAAGTGAAAGGCGCAACAAAGGAATTGAGGAATAATTGATATTAAGATTTGATCAGATTGTGTCGGAGGTGGGGATCGAACCCACGACCCCAGGCTTATGAGTCCTGTGCTCTACCGACTGAGCTACCCCGACAGTGCTTTGCATAGTACTTGTTTTAAGCCTTGCTGACAAGACTTATATGAGGTATTATTGCCCCTACCATAGCGGGGTAGAGTAACGGCAATTCGCAAGGCTCATAACCTTGAGATCCCGGTTCGAATCCGGGCCCCGCAACAATTTTAGAAAGGCTTAGATTCAGATGAAATGGAATTCCTTGAAGACTTCCTCGAACAGGCCTATAGCCCGCTTGGCTTCCCTCTGGCTCAGCGCGAAGTCTGATCCCTCGTGAGCGATGGAGTTGCGTATCTTATGTGCTTCCCATGCCGACTGCAAGCTCTTGAAATGCTCCGGCTTGGCTGACTTCAATCTCTCTCCGACAGTGTCACCTAGCAAGCCAATCTTCTCGAGCACCTCTGCAAGCAGGATGTCCGCTTCAAGAACAGAGAGCCTCCAATCGGAAGGGTTCGAAGAAGCGACATGCTCGAGAACCTTATTCCATTTCTTGTTCTCGTTGATAATCTCCGCTTCCTTTTTCTGAGCCTGCTTTTCTTCCACAAAGGCTTTGAGCTTCATGGACCTTTTGAGCTGACTAGTCTTGAAGCGGGCGAAGATGATACCGATAATGAGGAGCAGCGAGGTGAAAGCTGAAATGACCTGAATGGTGGAAATCAACCCCATGAAGAAGCGGCTGACGGCTTCGGCGAAGTTCGGGTCGCTCAGATTGGTGCTGCCGTTAGGCGCCGTTATGCCGAATACTCCCGCGAGAAATGAAAAGAATGGCGGAATAAGAAAAAGGAGCAGGATGATGAGGCAGATCAGAAGCCATAAAGGCATTATCTCTTCTCCCCCTGCTTTCTTCTCGGGCGGCTTTCCTCCTTTTTTTTCTGGTTTCTTTTCTGCCATATTATTTTGAACGTTCTATTTCCCTCCCTATTTCAAACAGCGTATCTTCGCGGTAATGAGGGGCGATGATCTGTGTGCCGAGCGGAAGCGCTCCGTCGAAGCCCGATGGCACGCTAATAGCCGGCGCGCCAATGAGATTCGCTGTCACCGTGAAGATGTCCTCGAGATACATAGCAAGAGGATCGTCTACCTTCTCTCCAACCTTGAATGCAGGCGAAGGGGCTGTCGGCGTAAGTATCGCATCCACTGTCTCGAATGCCTTTTCGAAATCAGCGCGCAAGGCATTGCGCACCCTGTTGGCATTGTCGTAGTACGCATCATAGTAACCTGATGAAAGGACGTACGTGCCGAGGATGATGCGGCGGCGGACTTCCCTACCGAAGCCGTCGCCTCGCGTATTCAAATAGTCTTCAAGAAGGTTTGCTCCATCTTCGTGAAGCCCGTATTTCACACCGTCGAAGCGCGCCATATTCGATGACACTTCCGCTGGCATGATGATGTAATACACTGCCAATGAATAAGCTATACGTGGAATTTCTACTTCAACAAGATCATATCCGCTGCCTTTCAATTTCGAAACCGTCTCTTCGAAATTCTTCTTTACGGATTCGGAAATCCCTCCCTGATCAAGCAAGCCCTTTATGATTCCTATTTTCCCCGATGATTTTTTCTCAAGAGTTTGCGGGTAGAAAGAAGTGCTGTCCATCTTGTCGGTTCCCTTTATGGAATTAAAGATTATTTCAACATCATCAACATTATTAGCAAGCGTACCTATGACATCGAGCGACGAGCCCATAGCCATCAGCCCGTGACGGGAAACAGAGCCGTAAGTCGGCTTCAGGCCTACTGCTCCGCAAAAAGAACCTGGCTGCCTGACTGAACCTCCAGTGTCAGAACCGAGTGAAACCAAAGCGCCGCGCATGGCAACCGCCGCGGCAGAACCACCTGAAGAACCTCCTGATACGCGGGCAGAGTCGTGGGGGTTTTTTGTCACCCCGTAAGCGGAATTTTCAGTCGATCCACCCATGGCAAATTCATCCATGTTTGTTCGGCCAACAAAGACGACACCTTTCTCTTTTAATTTTGATATAGCAGTGGCATCATACGATCCCACATAACCCTCGAGGATCTTCGATGCCGCGCCCACTCGCCTTCCTTTTATGAGGATGTTGTCCTTGATGGCAAACGGGATGCCGATGAGAAAATTATCATTTTCATTGCCTGCCTTGATGCGCTCATCTGCTGCTTCGGCCTGAGCAATGACATCATCGTACACTTCGAGATAGGCATTCACGTCAGCATTCTTTTTCTTTATTTCTTCAAGATATGCCTTCGCAAGATCCACTACAGAATACTCGCCAATCATAAGCGATTCGTGCACTTTTCGTATGGTAAGCGAAGCAAGGTCGATGGCAGTCATATTTAGTTAGAGGATTTTCTTTACCTTGAAATAATCACCTTGTCTGTCGGGCGATGCACTCAGAAGCGTTTCAGTGCAAGCGCCGGAAACATTGGCATCGGAATCCTGGCGGAAAACATTCCTCAAGGTGTAGTGCGGCATTTCATCCGAAACTTTCACTTCTTGTATCTGGTCGACATATTTCAATATGCCTTCAAATTCCTTCGACAGGCTTGCTTTTTCATCTTCACTGAGGCGTATCCGGGCTAAAGCAGCTAGTTTGTTGACGTCCATAAGGTAAGTGTAAGCGGAAATGGATGAAAAGTAAAATCACCACGAAACGCTTACTCAAAATAAAAGAAAAAGGACATTCGTGGCGATTATGATTTTATCATTTTGAGAAATTCTGCTTCATCAATGACAGCAACATCAAGCTTTTCGGCTTCGTCCCTTTTCGAGCCTGGATTCTCGCCGGCAATAACAAAATCAGTTTTTGAGGAAACAGCAGAAGAGACTTTTCCACCATTCTTCTTTATCAGCGCTTTTGCTTCATCACGGGACATTCCTGAGAGGGTACCGGTGAGGACAAAAGCCTTTCCAGCTATCTTTGCATTTTTAATGCTTTCGTTTTTGACCTTTTCAATATGCACGAGTGAGATCAGTCTATCGACTTCCTTGATGTTCGCCTTGTCAGCGAAGAAATCAACCACCGCTTGAGCGACGATCGGACCGACTCCATCCAGCGCTTCTAATTCCTCGAAAGTCGCAAAACGCAAGGCTTGGATCGTCTTGAAACGCTCAGCAAGATCCTCGGCTGTCTCTTCGCCGACCTGAGGAATCGAGAGTGAGATGATAAAGCGAGGAAGCGTCGTGTTCTTGGCTTTCTCAAGGGCGTTGAGTAGATTGCTCACGGACTTCTCCTTGAAGCGCGGAAGCATTTCCAGATCACCTTTTTCCAGGCTTAGAATATCGCTGTAGGTGCTGATAAGTGAGCTATCGAGAAGGAGATCGATGACTTTCGGACCGAGATCGGCGATATCGAACGCATGTTTGCTGGCGAAATGATAAAGCTTTCGCCTCTGCTGCGCTGCGGAATTTTTGTCGACGCAGCGCCACGCCACCTGCCCTGGAACTTTTTCTATCCGGCCGTCACCGCCGCATTCCTTCACTACGCTCGGGAAGACGTAAGGCTTTTCCTTACCCGTGCGCATCTCGGCAAGCACTTTGACGATATCCGGAATAACATCACCTGCTTTCTGCAGAATGACCGTATCGCCGATCCGCACGTCAAGGCGCTTGATCTCGTCCTCATTGTGAAGGGTGGCGCGGGAAACTACCGACCCTGCGACCGTTACCGGACGCAGATGGGCCACAGGAGTGATCACTCCTGTCCTTCCGACTTGCAATGCGATGTCTTCGACGACGGTAGTGACTTGCTCGGCGGGAAACTTGAAAGCGATGGCAAAGCGCGGCGCCTTACCGGTATATCCGAGTGCTTCCTGATATTTTCTCTGATTGACCTTGATGACCACGCCGTCGATCCAATAATCCTCTTTCTTGGCTTTCTTCTGCCAGACTTTCCAAAAGGAAATCACTTCACCCATATCCTTGCACAGGCTGAAATGAGGATTGACCTTGAAACCAAGCTCTCTCATCAATTCCAATTCCTCAAGCTGAGTCGGCGGCGTCTTTTCTGACTGGGCGACGTCGTAAATGAAGGCTTGGAGTTTTCGTTTGGCCACCATGTTGGAATCGAGCTGGCGGATGCTTCCAGCCGTGACATTGCGCGGGTTAGCATACAAGGGCTTGCCTTCTTTTTTCTGAATCGCATTCAATTTCTCAAAATCAGTCTTCGACATCCAGGCTTCCCCTTCGACAATGATGTCGATCGGCTTCCGAAGCGACAGCGGCACCGACTGAATAGTCTTGACGTTCGCGGTCACATCTTCACCTATCGTGCCGTCACCTCGCGTCGCGGCAGCCTTCAGGAATCCCTTCTCGTATTCGAAGACTATCTTCAATCCGTCTATCTTTAATTCGCAGACATATTCCGGCTGGATATCCTTTCCATATTCTTCTCTTAGGATCTTTTTCACCCGCTTGTCGAAATTCTGCACGTCTTCCTCGGTGAAAGCATCATTGAAAGACCATTGCGCTACCTTGTGCTTGATTTTTTTGAATTCTTTGAGTGGCGCTCCAGCCACACGCTGAGACGGCGAATCAGGGGTGATAAGCTCAGGATATTCCTCTTCTATCTTCGCCAATTCATTTTTCAACGAATCAAGGGCTTGATCAGAAATCTCCTGCTTGTTAAGCACGTGGTAATCGTACCGATGCTTCTCAATCGTCCTTTTCAAGACTTCTAGCCGCTCTATTATCTCTTTCGAAGCCTTTTTCATGACGTCATCTTAACATAACTTCCCAGCCAGTCGGGAAGTTTTTTAATAGGAATATTGAAGCCCTCGCTCAACCCTGCCAGGATTGGACGTGTCACATGTATTGTATCCTCTCGACTGGATAGTAGTGAAATAATGCGCCAAGGAAACGTTGTAGGTGCGGGTTACCTGGATTATGAAGCTCGGCTTGGTGGGGTCGGTGCAGGAAGTGTTTATGTCGTAAGTAGTGACCGTATTATTATTTGAATCCGTGCTTATGCTTCCTTGGACTGTGAAATTATTGCAAGTAATAGGATTAGCCACTTGCGCTGTTCCTTGAGAAGAAAGAGGTGATGTGGCATAAAAGCCGTTCGGAAAGTTGGTCGAATCATAACTACCCTTATCTATCATAATAGCGGGCGCATTCTATCCCCGTATCTGCATTATAAAAAGCGAATTGCGATTCCCTTCCAGCTGAAGAAAGGAGGAATTGATCGAGAGTTATAGTAGAAATGGCTAAGCTGATGGAAAGGAGGAGAGACACGATGAGCGAAGCAAAAAGGAGCGTGAATGCCTTGTTCTTTCTCATTGAGGATATTTTTTTCATGCTAGTAGATATTAAAGATATTCTCTCCCAGGCTGAAAGTCTTAGTAATGTTGTTGGTCTGCCAGCTCATGACTACCTTTACCTGATATTCATTAAGATTTATCTGGGTCATGGTTATGATGCGGGTGAAAGGAGTAAGGGTGTTCCCGTTGGAACTGGCGACATATTTGCCTGTCGGATCCGTATAAAGGACGCAGTTTGACGCCGCAGCGCAGCCCGCGGGAAGGACTGGATTGTAGCGAGTAGAAGAAGTCATGACGTTGTCGGCACTGAACTCGCACCCGACATTCGAAAGCGATATATTAGTGCAGCTTGAAACGTCATTGATGAACTGGCTCCACCCCTTGCCATTGATCGCATAATCATCTCTTAAAAATCTGATGTAATCGATGCCTTCTTGGGCAAGATAATAGGCAGTCACTTGATCGCGGGCAAAGGCTGCATTCTGTATTCCCTTGGAAACGATAGAAAGAGGGCCGAGGATTGCAAGCATGAGAATGGAGATGGCGACCATCGTCTCGATCAAAGTGAAAGCTTTATTTTTTAAGGGGTTTTTTTTCATATGTTAATCGGTATCAAGGACGCGCTGGGTGATCATAGTCTCAATGTTGAATTTCGAAAGAGTCTTGCCGCTTCCCGCGCTTCCCCGTATCTGGAGCAATATCGCCGGCTGGCCGTCCTTGGTTCCTCCGCCGGTGAGGATTATATTGAAATTAGAGATATTCACTTCCGGGCCAGTAATATTTCCAGCCACAGGAACAAAGGGAGTCCCTTGTTTCAGCGAGAGGATAGACCTGCTAATAGATTGGACTGATCCCTGAGTGGTAAGCGCATAAGTTAGAACATTGCCGTTCGAATCGGTGAAGGTAATGCTGTTACCCGAACCGCTCGTCATTCCGTTTATGGAATAATTCGTTCCAGTACGGATGTCTCGCACGATGCTCTCGACGGATGAATTGACATTATTGATCACTGAACTCAACGCCTCAGCCTTGTTGTCAGCATCCACAGCGCTCAATACGGAGCCGATGGAAATGACCATGACGATGACGAAGATGCTTACCGCCACCATTATCTCTATCAATGTGAATCCTTTCCCTTTCATGTCTGAATTATACATCATTGCACGGAGATTACGCCTGTATTTGTCACCTCGACTACCTTCGTCCTGTCGCCGAGAGCTGATTGGATCGTAATATCTGCCTTGACCCTCTTGTAACTGGAAGACGGCGCCGCCGAGTCGATGATCGACGCCTCAGGACGAGGACGCAGGAAAGTGACGTCTATCTGCGAAAGCGCGGATGAATTGGAAGTATCAAGACATCTGGTTATCGAGCTTCCATCAGTAGTGCAGACGCTTTTTATGACATTTCCCGCAGACATGGTGAAATGAGTAATATAAGGACCATCGTCAGTGGGATTGTAAATACCGTCAGGAACGCCGCCCGATGGCGGCAGATCCGAGAAGAAATAAAAAGAGATGACATTATTGCTATCCTTCTGGAAATCGATGCCGTATCCGTTCGCATAGCCCAAGCTGTCATCATTTCCTTTAACAAGAATTCCGTATGACTGAGCCTGCCGTATCTCAAGCGCTATTTCATAGGCGGCATTCGTGAGGGCGCTATTGCTCGAGAAACGATTCTGATTAAAGATAAAAACAGAAGTAATGATGATAAATATGGCCAGTACGACCAAAAGCTCGATAAGAGAGAAACCGCGAGAGACAATATGCTTCTTCATTACCAATATTATACTAGAAAGGAAACCTGCTTACCACAGGGAAAGGAATGCATTGATGCTGAAGATATCAATATGTATGAGATAAGCGATGAGCAAGCCGAGGACGAGGAATGGCGCAAAAGGCACTTCGCTCTTCCACGTGAGATGTTTTCTTTCCTTGAGCGATTTCTGAATGAGAAGGATGGCGACGCTGACTGCCGCTCCGATCCAGAATGCGAGACAGACTGCCGACAACGCTGATGCCAAGCCAAGAAACCAGCCTATGCCCAAAGCGAGCTTCGAATCGCCGAGTCCCATCCACCTGCCTTTCGAGAAGAGCCAGAAAAGAAAAAATGGCAAGGCAATGATCGGCCCTGCAAACAGGTCGAAGACGTGCGGATAAGAAAGAAGCTGCCATTGATAGAGAAGAATCAGGCGCGCAAGGGCGAAAAAACCGAACAGGAATGAAAAGAGGTCTGGTATGACTGTATGGCGAAGGTCATAGACAATGATAATCACAAGCAGTGAGAAGCAGATGAGCGTCAACAAAAGCGAAAGTGGATTGGACTCAAGGAAAGCAGCGAGAGCGAAAAGAAGAGCCGTGCCTATCTCGACCAAAGGATACTGGATCGAGATGGCGCTCTTGCATGAAGAGCATTTTCCCTGCAGGAAAAGGAAGCTGAAGACCGGCACCAGCTCATGCCACTTGAGCTGCTTGCCGCAGGAGAAGCATCCTGACCTGCCGTTGATGCTTTTGCCGGTATTGAAACGGAGAATAACCACGTTGAGGAAGCTTCCGACAATCAGGCCGAGCATTCCGAAGACAAAGATGATGAAAGGGTTCATGTTAAAAGGTTATTAATAAGTTCCGCCGACGGCGTCGAATGTGGTGGCTTTCGTGCCGTCACATGGATCATTGGAGTCGAAAGGTTTCTTTCCAGCCTTGCCTTGGCCGTTATAAGCATATTCAAGGGTAGCACAGAGATGAAATCCGGCTTTTGACAGCGGATTGCCGGTGTTCGGATTGTAGTAGAGATATGAAGCCCCTGTCGAAGGATCAGTGGGTATGGAAGTGATGATAGTGTTTCCAGTGCAATCCATATTGGTAAAAGAAGAAAGATCCTTTCCTGTATCGGAAGGCGGATAGGTAGAGCAGGAATCAAAATAATTCTCCATAGCTCCTTGAAGCTCTTTGATATCGGCAAGGCGCTTGCTGTCCCTGCCCTCCGCCCGGGCGACATTGAGGCCGCCGATGACGATTGCTGAAAGTATTCCAATGATGGCAATAGTGACCATTATTTCCACGAGACTGAAAGCCTTATTCTTTTTCATTTGAGAACAGTATATCAAGTAATCAAACAAAAACCACCCAAGCGGGCGGTTTTTGTCATGTCAGAAAGTGATTTCTAGACTATTGGCATACTCCTCCAGCGACGACGCTGTCAGCATAAGCCTGAGTAGCGGCTGGGGTTCCGTAAGTCTCAACCTGAGACTTACCGCTGCTGTCTACGCACCAGAAGCCTGTTGTCGATGTCTTCAACTGTGCAGTGGCAGCCCATGCTCCTGTTGAGCCTGTCGTGTTCATACATGAAGTGATTCCACCTCCAGCAGATTTAGCTGCTGCGATCTGATTTGCCATAGTAGTATCAAGGGCAAATATAGTATTAGCAGTAGCACAGCTCGTTTCTCCAGCTGTTGCAGCTGCTGTACCGTAGTTGTTGTTAGTATCGTAATAAATAGCGGCTTCAGCTCGCGAGTTGTCGAGGTTGGACTTCACAGCGGCATCTCCTCCTTTCGCTCGGGCGGTGTTAAGGCTGGCAAGAACGACAGATGACAGGATACCGATGATTGCGATGACCACCAAGAGTTCGATAAGGGTGAAACCTTTGTTTGAATTTTTTTTCATTGTTAATGTTAAAACTATTAAAATCTTCTGTACCGATATTATACAGGCATATTCCGAAATCAACAACAAGCATGTGGATAAGTCTCCGAAGGGCTATATCGCCGAGCTGATGTTGTAAATCGGAATAAGCACGGAAGCTAGGAGAAAAGCCACGCCAAGGCCGAGCACTACGATCATGACTGGCTCGATAAGGTCCACGAGGGTATCGACGGCATTGACCACCTCCCTTTGGTAGAATTTGGCGAGCGTGTCGAGGATATTGCCGAGCTGCGCCGTCTCTTCCCCGATCTTTATCATCTGTATCATGATTCCTGGAATATAATCGCGGTGCTTTGCCAAGGAATCGGAGAGTGATGTTCCTGTCTTTACCCGCTCCCCCACTTCATTAAGGATATTCTGATAGATAACATTGTCGACGACCGCTGCCGTAAGCTCGATCACCTTAATCATCGGTATGCCGCTTTGAAGCATGGTATTCATGTTGTCGGCGAAGCGCGAGAGATAGAGCTTACGATAAAGGCTTCCGACATACGGGATCTTCAGCTTGAGCGAAGAAAAGAATAAGGTTCCTTCATCTTTCCTTGCCCAGCGATAGATGAAAAACCCTAGGATTACCAAGGCAACAAGGACGAAAGCTCCGTAGTGAATCAGGATATTGCTCATGTCCACCACTATCTGCGTGTAGATAGGGATCTTTTGGCCTGCATCAGTCAGAATGCCACTAATGCGCGGAATAACCAAAGTAAGCATCAGTATCATGACAGTAAAGAACGTGCCGATGACAAATGCAGGATAGATGAGAGCGTTCTTGGCCTTGGAAGATACGGCATAGTTGCGATCGAGATAGTCAGCCAGATAGCCGAAGGTCTGGTCAAGCTTGCCTGATTCCTCGCCAGACTTGACCATGTTCACGTAGAAAGAAGAGAAGATTTTAGGATGCTTGGACAGCGCCCTCGAGATGCTGCTTCCAGATTGGATGTCGTCCGATACTTCAGCCAAGCTCCTTCGAAGCATAGGGTTGTCGCTTTCAGCCGCGATCAGCCGGAATATGCGAAGCGCCGATACCTGCGCCCCGAACAAAGTGGCCATCTGCCTCGAGAGGATGACGACCTCCTTGTTCGATACGTGCTCAAGGAAAGTAAGATTTGAATTCAGGCCTGTGCCGCCGCGGTCGCTTTGCTTTATGGACGAGATGATAAGTCCTCTTCTTTGGAGAGAGTTGATGGCTACATCAACATTGACCGCATCGATCGATGCTGATTTCTCGATTCCGTCCTTGTCGATTGCAGTGTAGTTAAAAAGCATTGGTTATTTGTGATTAAAGCATCTTTTCTAGGATCTTGGAATTGCTCGAGTGAAGGTAGGCATTCTCGAGGGTGATTTCCCCTTTGCGCACGAGCTCGGCAAGCATGCGATTCATGTCGATCATTCCGGATTCGGTACCTGTCTCGATGACAGTATTGATCTCGTGAGTGCGCTTCTCGCGGATGAGGTTTGCAACGGCATTATTAACGATCAAAAGCTCATAGACCGGGATGAGTCCGCCCGATATGCGCGACACCAGGCGCTGCGAGAAGACGCCAATCAGGCTTCCTGAAAGCTGCACGCGGATCTGATCCTGCTGATTAGGAGGAAATGAGTCGATGATGCGGTCGATGGTCTGGGCGGCATTATTGGTGTGAAGGGTCGAGAAGACAAGGTGCCCAGTCTCCGCTGCTGTCACAGCTGATGCCATGGTTTCAGGATCACGCATCTCTCCGACCAATATCACATTGACGTCTTGGCGCAAGACATTGATGAGGCCGGTATAAAAGTTGACGGTATCCAATCGAACCTCCCTCTGATCGATGATTGATTTCTTCTGGTCGTAAACATATTCAATCGGATCCTCGATAGTGATGATGTGCTCGGCTCGCGATCGGTTGATGAGCTCGATTATGGCGGCAAGCGTCGTAGATTTTCCCTGTCCGACAGGTCCCACTACCAAGAAAAATCCCTGCTTCTTTGCCGCAAAGACTTCCAAGATTGGAGGAAGTCCCAGTTCCTGAAGTCCCCTGATTTCCTTTTGGATCAGCCTCAACGCGATACTGATCAATCCCTGCTGAAAATAAGCATTTCCTCGGAAACGGCCGTTCAATCCTTCGGTGGTATATGAAAAATCGATCTCTTTATTCTTGATGAAAAGCTCCTTGCTAGCGGGAGTAAGCAAGATATCCAGGAAAGCCTTGACATGATCATGAGTAAGAACCTCCTTGCTCACTAAAGGGATGAGCTCTGTGGCGACCCTGATTGCCGGATATCTCCCTTCTGATATATGGAGATCTGACCCTCCTTCCTTCACTACGGTAAAAATAAGGTCCTTGAGCTTTTCTTCGTAATTGTTCTGCATATTATTTCATTTTGCTTTTCTCTGCGACAATCCTCTCCACTTCAGCTACCACTTCGGAAGGGATGCTTGTGGCCTTGATAATGTAACCATCCACCTTCAGCGACTCTGCCTTCTCGATATCGCTTACTTGGCCTTGATTGGTGAGCATGATAACGATTGCCTTAGGCAAAAGCTTCTCTCCCCTCATATTCGAAAGGAAAGTCAGTCCGTCCACCTGGGGCATGACTACGTCAAGGAGAATGATATCAGGTACGAAGCCTCCTTTTATCTGCTGCATGGCATCGGCGCCGTCATGGGCAGTGAAAACTTCATAGCCTTTCGTCTTGAACTTGATCGAATACATGTCGAGCAGGAATTTGTCGTCATCGATCAGGAATATTTTTAGATTATTTTTATTTTCCATTTTATTTTAGAGCTTGTTTATTTCCTCGAAAGGAATCTTCTTCTCCAATGCTTTTATTATAGCATCTTCCTTCATTGTGAACATTCCCGCCTGGCGGACAATAGGCCACATCGCGCTTTCAGTCGGGTTAGCAAGGATCATCTTCTCCAATTCTCTGGTCATCTCGAATGCCTCGAATACCGCCATTCGTCCGCGCACGCCTTTCGGGCAATCCGGTGTGGGCTCGATGCCGAGCACCTCGCTTGCAATCGGGATAGCTTTCTTGTATTCATCGGGAATTTCCTGGAACTCCCTGTCGAACATCACCTTGATGCTACCCTCGATAGGAAGATGTCTTCCCGTGCCTGGGCAAATCTGAGCAACAAGTCGCTGTGCCATAGTAAGGATGAGCGTCGGAGCGATAAGATAGGGATCGACACCCATGTCTATGAGACGGGGAATGGCGCCAAGGGCTGTGTTAGTGTGGATCGTCGAAAGCACCAAGTGTCCGGTGAGAGCAGCTTGTATTGCAAGCTGGGCGGTTTCCTTGTCTCGAATCTCCCCCACCATGATCACGTCAGGGTCCTGTCGAAGGGCAGTTCGAAGACCGGTGGCGAACGTATAGCCGATTTCCGGATGAACTTGTGATTGAGAAACGCCCTCGATGTTGTATTCCACTGGATCCTCGAGGGAAAGCACGTTGTACTCTTCCCTGTCTATCTCATTGAGCATGGAGTAAAGCGTGGTTGATTTTCCGGAACCAGTCGGACCGGTAATCAGGATCAGCCCATAAGGGCGATTGATGGCGCGCCTTATGATATCGAGATTGCGCTTGCTGAGCCCGACTTCGTCGATCCTCTTCACTCCTTTTTCCTGATCAAGGATTCGCATCACGATCTTCTCTCCGTAATACGACGGAAATGTCGAGACACGGAAGTCAATCTTCCTTCCCTCGATACGTGCGCTGAAGCGGCCGTCCTGCGGTTTCCTTTTCTCGTCGAGCTTCATGTCAGAAAGAATCTTGATGCGGGCGACCACCGCCGGCTGGACTTTTGTAGGCAAGACGATGCTGGTATTAAGCACTCCGTCCACCCTGAAACGCACCCTGACATTCTCCCTCATCGGCTCGATATGGATATCAGAAGCATTGCCGTCGAGGCCGTAGTGAAGGATAGTCGCCACCACTTTAGTGACAGGCGCATCCTCGACAATGTTGATGCTGTTGTCCGAGCTGCTTTGCTTCTTTATCGATTGAAGCTCTACCCCTTCGTCTGAAAATTCAGTTTCGAGGTCAGTGAGGGCTTTGGTCACTTCGCCTGAAAGGCCTTTGTATGATACCAGCACCTTGTCGAAGTCTTGCTGGGTGATGAGGAACATCTTGAAGGGCATGTGCACGCGCGAAGAGATGAAGTTCAAGGCATCGGCAGCTCCGATATTCTCCGGATCGACGATTCCCACTTCGAGCACGCCTCCCTGCACATCGATAGGCACGATCTTGTAATAAGTCGCCGACTCTTCAGGAATGTAACTCAGCATCTCGAAAGGAATATCCTTGTTTTCGAGGCTTCTAAAAGGAAGCGAGTAATAAGAAGCCTTCTGCTTGTAGATCTCAGTCGGATCGATGCCTTTTGCCACAAGGATTTCTTCGAGGCTTTTGCCTGTCTCGTCTACTTCCTGGCGGATCGAATCAACATCCCCCTCCTTTATTATTCCGTTTTTTGAGAGTGCTGCTAAGAAGCTCATTTATTTGCGCATTAAAAGGGAGCGAACGGATTATCTCGCCCGATCGCCTCATCTGGCAGAGGCTGGCTATAATCCTGGAGCGACATGAAAGCTTTATCCTGGAAAAAAGCGCCGCTCAGATCGACCCTGCTCAAGAGATTGATCTGATTGATGAATTTCTGGGCAAGAAGGCTGGAATCCGAAAGAGTGGAAGGATCTGAACTCGTAAGAAAAGCGTCGGCATGGCTCGTCGATGAGAAGAAGAACGAGCCTACGAAAAGAAGAGCTAGTGTCAGAAATGTGGCGATGATTATTTTTTTCATATTGTTTTATTTTAGCCAATAAGTCCTGAGTGTCACGGAAAAATCATATACATTGCTGGTGTCAGTCGGAGTGAAAGATACTGACCTGACGTCGACAAGTCTCAAGCTCTGCTCGAGCCTCTGGAGAAAAAGGACAAAATTAGGATATGAAGAAGTGACGACGAAGGAAAGATCGACTGATTGAATACCAAAAGGATTATTTGAAGTAGGATTGCCGGATTGATCTACTGCGTCTTTGGTATCGGATACGTTTATACTTTTCAAAAGCATGCCCGACTGCAAGGCTATGTTCTTTATGTCGATGATGAGCTTTACGTTATCGATGGTATCGGGAATAAGTTTGTTAAGGCGATCGACATCCGACTGGCTGAAGCTGGCAAGCTGCTGCTTGTCGGCGCTTATTTTCGCCTGAAGGATATTTCCCTGACTTAACGCATCATCATAGGTCTTGATCTGGCTTTGGAGAGAAAGGACATTACCATACGCCGGCTTGATCAACCCGAAAAAGATTCCTATTGAAGCGAGTATGAGAAGTGAGGCGATGATGTTTTTCATATGTTAATTCCCTTTGGTGCTTGTCGAAACATGAGCAGTAGATGTAGCCGCAACATTATTGCTTACGACGTTGCTTACGATCGGAGCTCCTCCAAGATTAGCCCTGTATGATATAAGGGAGGGATTGATGCTTGTGATGAGGCTGAAGTCTACATTGCCAGTAGGATTCAGCGACAGATCGGAAAAGACGGCATTCTGGAAATTATTGCTTATTCCGGCTATATTCGAGAAATCATCTGCCTGTTTCGCTACTGCTTCGAAGCTCTGAGCCTCGCCCTTCATGCTCAAGGCTATCTTGTCGCTTGAAAGATATGAAAATGAAAAATCAGTGAAGCGAAGATTCTTCAGCGTAGAGCTTTGCAAGGCCGCAAACAGGGCTGAGATGGCCAAATGCCCATCCAGAAGGATCTTTCCGGCCTTCATCTTCAGGTCGATGCGTGAAATAGGGTTTATCGAGGAATAATCGAGCTTATTATTCTCATCAGCGAGGGCGGCGCTTTTGACCTTCAAGCTATTCTGAAGAATATTCTGATAGGCATAAAGGCCTCCTGCAAGCGCGAGGGTCAGGACAATCAAGATAGAAGCGATTACTAAAAAGATGCTATAAGGGGAAGACATCTTTAACTTTCCTCCATCTTCTATGGTTGTCTTTGGAATGAACGAGGTTTGAAATTTACTTTCCATGGCAATAGTATAGCAATAATTCCGTCAATTAGCACAAGTTTTCCACATTATTTATTGATTTTCTTCAAGTTTTCGGAGCGCCACTCCCACGGCGACAGCGAATTCAAGGCCGGTGGAGCGAAGCATCGCCGAAAGATGCGCCGGCGCCTCTACTTTTACGAACGGGTCGCCGACTTCCGTCTTTATCTGCAGATTTTTTTCCGCCAAAACGGAAAAACCGTCGAATTCTACTCCTCCGCCAGTAAGGATGCATTTTTCGATCGTTCTTTCGTACTTCCTCTGATAGCTGGTGATGAAATTCCTGCCTTCGGTCCAGACATGATCAAGGGTCAACGACAGGATATCCATGACTGTCTTCTTATCAGTTTCTTTGAGAGTACCGATATTGCGCTTGATTTTCTCGGCTTCCTTAAAATCGACGCCGAGCGCTTTCGAAAGGTTTTGAGTCATAGTTTCCGATCCCTTGTTGACGATGTGCGAGCCGCGGATGACTCCCCTTTCTATTATATAGAACTTGATTCCGAGCGCGCCGACGTCCATCACCAGAAGAGGCTTGTTTTCCCTTCCGACGAGCGAACGAGTGGCGCTAAACATCTCAATCTCGAAAAAGCTCGTCTCAAGGCTATTGTCTTTGACGATATTGTTGTAGTCGCTGAGTATCTCGTTGTGGATGGAGACAACAAGCACGTCGGTCTTGTCCTTTATCCGCGGAAGCTCGGGGCCCGCAATACCGCTTTGCTCGTGAGCCTTGGCTTTCGTCTCCGCTTTCGCTTCTTCCACCGGATCGTAACTTTCTTTCGGAATGATCCACCAGTCCATAGTCACTTCGGAAATAGGCACGGGGATATATTTGCGGGCTTCGATAGGGATCATCTCTTCAAGCTTTTTTTCCGGCAGCAAAGGCATTTCAATGAGCGAGATGAGACTTGAGCGGAAAGGAATGGCTACCCCCGAATTCTTGGTCGAGATATTCGCTTCATGAAGGATGTCACGAAGGGCTTCCGCGATCTTGTCATTTGAGAGCTTGCTTATCTCTCCGATAGTGCCGCCAGAATAAGGCCCGAGAGAAAGCTCGCCGTACGCTTTAAGCACCGCTTTGCCTTTTTCTTTCTTGAGCTCTACCACTTTGATGGAAGAAGAGCCTATATCGATGCCCACGACGCTCTTATTCAAGGAACCGAGGAAGTTCCTAGGGCTTAGTATTTTTTTGAATGATCCGATTATGTCCATGGAATTTATGAGAGCTTTAGAGAAAATTGAACGCGCACTGCCATATTTCAAGTATATCATGCTATTTAAACAGCTGCATAGATTAATCAGATCGCACGCCCTCTCTTTTATCTTCGGCACGGTTGAAATCTTTCCGAAGCTCGACGCTCCCCGCTTGAAAAGGATAATGTGCGCCGACAGCGAGGTCGAATGCTTCGCATTTTTCTCCTACCGCGATCCGGAAATCAAAAAAGCCGTCGCCGAAATGAAATACCGCCGCAATGCTGAGCTTTTTGAAATCGCCGCGCATCACCTTGCCAAGGAGATGCCGCCATTCGGCAACTATCCCCTTCTCATTCCCGTGCCTTTATCAGAAAAAAGAAAAAAGCAAAGGGGATATAACCAGACGGAAGAGATGCTCAGGCACATTGGAAGGAAAATTGCCGCAGGAACTGTCGAGATCAGGATGGACTGCATGAGCAAGATAATTCACACGCCCCCGCAGACTCATCTGAATAGGAAAGAAAGGATGAAGAACCTAGCTGGCGCATTCAAAGTCCTCTTGCCAGATATTATCCGTGACCGAGAAATCATCATCTTCGACGACGTCATCACCACAGGCTCGACCATCCGGGAAATAGGCAAAACGCTCAAACAAGCTGGCGCGCAGAAAATAATCGCCTTTGCTCTCGCTCATTAAAAAAGAGGAGGCGGTCAATGAAAAGTGGTGACTTTGTCCTGCGGGTTAGCGCACTTCCTTCCATTCCTTGCTGAACGACCTCTTCAACACCAACACGAATAATCCGTTCATGATCCATGTCCAGATGAGGCGGGACCAGCCGATGATATGCGCTCGCCTTCCGCTGTGGTAGACGGAAAGGTCTGAAGCGAAATAAGTTGCGTCAGCCTTCGCAAGGCGGCGGAAAAGCTCCTGATCTTCGCTGGCAATCAGCGTTTCGTCATAACCTCCTGCCTTTCTGAACGCTTCCGCCTTTATCATCTGAAATTCTCCGGGCGATGCGCCCATGCCTAGGGCATTGTTGAGAAAATAATGCATGTGATTGATGAAGGAGAACATGAATTTATCGGAGCGGGTGGCTTGATCGGGATAGACGTAGATGGAGGCGGTCAAGGCCGTTACCCTTTCTCTGGTCTCGAAGATGCCGAGCGCCTTGGCGAAGAAGGAATTGATATCGGGGATATGCATGTCCGCATCGAGAAAGACAAAAAAATCCCCTGTAGCCGCCTTAGCGCCGGCGTTCCGTCCGATTGCTATGTTCTGCTTTCCCTTTTCAGGAGCGAGGACTACTTTAGCTCCGAGGCTTCTTGCAATGTCGCAAGTCTTGTCGGTGCTTTTCCCGTCAGAGACGATTATTTCGGCAGCCCCTTTATATTCCTGAAGGCCTTGGATGGTCTTTTCGATGACTTTCTCTTCGTTGCGGGTGGGAATGATGAATGAGATCATGCTAATCGTTCTTTCAGATAGCGGGAAAAGCCGAAAGCTAAGGCAGTTATCAACAAAGCGCCGCCGATAGCGAAGAAAATCTTGAAGCTGTCAGCGATAGAAGTATAGAGCTTGCCGAAGAAATAGCCGACAGCAAGAAGCGAGGCGACATAAAACAGCTCGCCAAGGGCATTCATGGTGATGAACACTTTCATCGGAAGTCGGGTGGCTCCGGCGGCGAGTATGACCGCAAGGGCGAAGCCGAGGCCGAGCGTGAGCTTGGATGTAAGAAGGATGCGCCGAGGATATTTATGCATGGTCGTCTCCACTTTCTCGAAGACCTCCTTGTTGATGCCGAAGAAGCGGCCATGCTTCTTGATGAGAGGAGTGGCAAAATAGTAGCCGACATAGTACCAAGCGATATCGGCCACCAAGTCGCCGCATACTAATGCGGCATAGAGCGGAAGAAGGCTGAATGATCCAAAACGTAGGAAAAATCCAGTAGCGATCATGATAATCGGGCCTTCAAGGATCGCGCCGATGAAGATAAGCGGATACCTGAAGCTATATGCCCATGTCAGCGCCAATTTTATGAAAAGCGGATAATGCATCCGATTCATTTTACCCTAATTCTCATATTCGCCATAATATGCTAATCTGTCTGAACACATGGAGACGTGTCAGAGTGGTCTAACGTACCTCTTTGCTAAAGAGGCAGGGGCTTTAAACCCCCTCGCGAGTTCGAATCTCGCCGTCTCCGCAAACGAAAATCCCGCATGGGATTTTTTGTTTGCGGAGACGAGAAAAGCGCTTAAGCGCTTTTCGGGCGAGATTCGAAGCCCGATTGAGCAGATTTTACGAGCGAAGCGAAATAAAATATCCAATCGGGGTACTGCCCCTGTAAGGGGAGAATCTCGCCGTTTAAATTATCAAATAAAAAAGCTGGACAACAGTCCAGCAGCTTAGGGTTTCCAGATACAACTCAATCAACCAACTCGCAGGCATCCCTAGCGAAAACCAGCTGAGGTATCATGTGTAGCGGAACATTCTCTTCCCACCATTCCGCCGCTTCAGGAGATTTGGCCTTTAACGCATCCATTGCGTCGCTGGTATCAACTTGGTAACCGCCGACGTTCTCAGCTTCCCCGCCTTTGACGCCGGCCTGCACTCCTGTGGATGACTGGTCTTCCGAAAGCGGAATTTCCACGCCGATCCATTCTTCCCTTACCCAACCCGGAGCTTGTCCGGGAGGGGTAGATATAATCCTGATTGAACTCATAATGAACTCCTTTGTTTAGTGATCAAATAGAAACTATCATTTTTATCTTCATAAGTCGAGAACCATCTACCCAAACATCTCCCCGCCAAAATTCCCTGACTTCTCAATCGACCTATCGCTCCGTATCAGAATATATTCGAAATCATATGCATCATTGAGACTATCTGCCGGCACGAAGAAAAGACATGTCGCCAAGGCATCTGCCACCATCGCTGTATCTGCAATGACCCAGACAGCCATGATTTCCGTCGGCGATACGAGCGTCTTCGGATTCATTATGTGCGTGAATGTTCCCCACTTCCGGCGATTGCCTGCCGATCCGCAAATACTTCTATTCTGGAGCGGATAAATTCCAATCGCTTGAGTATTATCTTCCGGATTCTCAAGCCCGATGCGGATCGGCTCTTTTCCTTTATGTAAAATATCACCTCCAGCGTCAATCATGTATTCAAAGATCGAATTCTCCTCAAGGACTTTTCCGACAAGGTCGACAAGATAGCCTTTCCCTGCGGCGCCAAAATCAAGTAATACCGGCTTTTTGACGATAAGACTCGGCGGCCTATATTCGATCGCCTCTTCCCATTCGGGTGGAGAGCCGAGCTCTTTCTTTTGCTCGAGGGAATATTCCTTGTCATATCCCGCATCGGAAATGGCATTGCCGATGAGAGGCGTAACAAGGCTGCCTGTCCGGAGATAGAGATCGCGATAAAGGAAAAGCATTTCCTTCGCGTCGAGTGGCAATTCAAAAATTCCGGTTTCTTTCGACATCCTTGTCACCAGCGAGTCGTCACGAAAGCGCGAATAGGTTTGGTCGAAGATGTCGATTCTCTTTTTTATACGAGAAAAAATAACCTCCGATTCGTCTTCAGACAAATCCTTATACATATCGATGCGCCACGAAGTGCCTATGGCTTTGAAATTGAATTGCTTCACGAGCGACTATGCCTTAGCTTCTGCCTTTATCTGTGTAAGAGCTTCATCAAAACCAATCGGGGTAAGAGAAGAGCCTGAGATGCTGGTCAGATTGATGTCTGCAATATTTTTTCCTATTACATACTGCTTATAGCCTGAAAGGAAGCTGCTCTGGTAGCGGCGCGATGTCCCATCCCCTGCTGATGCGGTGGTATTTATCGAAGTTATGTCATCATTCTTCAAAGTAAGAGTTACTTGGACTGAATCCTCACCTCCTGGAGACATATATGATCCGCTTGCTGAATAGGTACCATCCTTGTAGGCGGAATTCGTGGTGACTGTCGTTGTCGTTTGAGAAACAGTGGTGGTTGTAACAGGCGTTGCTACGGGAGAGGTGACCGATGCGTTCGTCGCAACATTATTATTCTTCATTTCCTCGAAGATAGTGACAGCCAACACTGCGCAGATGACCACCACGCCGAATGATATTCCTATTTTCTTGTTCAGATATTCTTTGGGTTCCATACGCAGAGTATATCAGGACCATTCATGAACACAACTAAGGTGGCGAAAGCCAGGCCGAAATCCCGCACACCGATCTCGCCGTAGCCGACGACGAACATGATATCAAATAGATGCAATGCCAGGAGAAGAGCGGCGATTCGCGTCTGCCAGCCAAAGAGAAGCATTATTCCAAACACAAGCTCGAAAAGGGCATTAAACAGCACGAGCATGCGCGCACTAATATGGCTCACCGCTACTATGTAATCGGGAATGTAAGCGATCCACTGATGATTGTGCATCAATTGCTGAAGACTGAACCAAAGTATCACTGCCGCCATTGAATAGCGGAGAACGCTCGGAGCCAACGCCTGAAGAAAAACAAGGGTCTTATTTATTGATGTCATTATATGAATCGTTAAGGTCGCTCGAGCTTGCTGTCGCATCCATCACTTTCAATGATGCATTGAGAGAAGCCTGGGCGGCAGTGATATTAGTAATCGCAGTCGTGACAGTGGCGGTATTTGATGAGGCGGCAGTTGTCGTGGTAGAGCTTCCGTAATTGCTTCCATTCGTACCCTGCAAAGCGATTATGGCAACGATGATGACCAGCGTGGCTATCGTTCCCATGATGATTTTGAGAGTATTGTTTTGCATATTATTTCAAGAGAGCCTGCACCTCCGGCTTGATAGTGCCCTTGAGGAAATCAGTAACGTCTTTCTTGTCGGCGTTTACCGTTTCCTGCTCGACCTGCGCGTCCTTTACTGCGGATGCAAACTGTCCTTTTGAGCTTCCGCATCGAAGGCTCTGCGCGGTTTTGAGCTTATCTTCAAGCGTTCCTTTATCCGCCACGAGCGTCGCCACCTTATTATTGAGAGTAGCAAGGTCAGCAGTGATCTGGACTACATCCTTCCCCGATGCCTGCAGAGCTGGCAATCCGGCCTTTATGTTGCCTTCGATAGTCTTGAAGCTAGCAAGATTGCTGCCTGTCCAACTGTCTATGGTGCTAATATGGCCGCTGATTTTCAAAGCGATAGCGGCACACTTGTCGCCGGAAGGAAGAGTGCTCGAGCCGCCTCCAGTGGCGATCTTGTCAAAAAGCGCGTTCCTGAGCTGGAATTTATCCCTGAAACCGGTTGTTGCCGTAGATGCGCCTGCGCCGACAGCTAGGGTAAATGACCCCAAAAGAATTATTGCCACTAGGCCTAATAGTATCTTCTTTCCATTCATATAGGTTTATTGGCTATAATATAGCATAACCCATGAAGACCGCCGCATTCTTATCCACAGTCATAGGATTTTACGAGGAGAACAAAAGGGATTTTGCCTGGAGAAAGACCAGGAATCCCTATAGGATTCTGGTGTCTGAAGTGATGCTCCAGCAGACCCAAGTCGAGAGGGTCAAAGGCTTCTATTCCGCGTTCCTTAAGCGATTCCCGACCGTCAAAGCCCTTGATGATGCACCTTTGGTGCAAGTCCTATCAGCATGGAAGGGTCTGGGCTACAATCGGCGCGCTGCTAACATGAAGAAGCTTGCCGGAGTGATAGCTGCCGATTTTAAGGGAATATTTCCAAAAAATTACCAGATGCTGCTCGCACTCCCAGGAATCGGACCCTCGACCGCCGGTGCGCTAATGAATTTCTCTTATGGCATTCCCACCCCTTTCATCGAGACAAACATACGAAGCGTCTATCTCCGCTCCTTCTTTAAAGGAAAAAACGGCGTCAATGACAAGGAAATACTAGTGCTCATTGAAAAGCATTTGAAAATAAAAAAGAAGCTTGATTGCCGGGAATGGTTTTACGCCCTGTACGATTATGGAGCCATGCTGAAAAAGACTTCCGGCAACGAGAACAGGAGAAGCGTCCATTACAAGAAACAAAGCACATTTAAGGGATCCAATCGCGAGCTGCGCTCTCTTATGCTTTCATACCTGCTCAAGCACAAAAATGCAGCCATCGCCAAGATGACGAGTGCCCTGAAGAAAGAAGAGTTAGCAATACTGAAGAACATCATCGCCTTCGAAAAGGAAGGACTCATTACCCGCAAAGGCTCCCATGTTACCATAAGCAAATGAATCCCTCAGACCTGATATCAAAACATTTTCCCCTCAACGAATATGAAAAAAACGGCTTGAAGAAGCTCGGCCTTTCCACGATCGCCGATATCCTCTACTATTTCCCCGCCCGCTACGGCGATTCGGCTGAAGCAAAGCGCATCGGCGACCTTGCCGAGGGCGAGACCACAAGCGTCTTCGGAAAGATAAAAAACTTGAAGACGAGCAATGCTTTCATAAAGAAAATACCGATGTCCGAAGGTATCATCGAAGACGAAACTGGAAGCATCAAAGCAATCTGGTTCCACCAGCCATACATCGCAAAGATGATTAAGGAGGATAGCCTTGTCAGGATCGAAGGAAAAGTTTCCCTTCGCAAAGGATCTCTTTACATGAGCAATCCGAAGATCGAGAAAGTAGCATCCATCCCGCTCAATATCGGCAGTTCCCTTTTTGGCGATGACGGAGCAAGCCATACCCTCTATCCCGTTTATTCGGAAACAAAAGGCGTCACTTCGAACTGGCTCTACCACGCATTCCTGAAGATTGCCCGCCGCGGCACCATTGAAAAGATGAAAGAAATGGTTCCCGAGGATATCCTCAGGAAATACAGCCTGCCGACGCTCCAGACCGCGCTCATCTGGATACATACCCCGCATGACAAGGAGGATGCCCTTTCCGCCCGCAAACGTTTCGCTTTCGAGGAGATATTCCTGATCCAGCTCAAGAAGCAGCAGGAACGCATGGAGAGGCAGAAGGAAAAGACAGCAATCATTAGCGGCAAGGAAAAAAAGGTCAAGGAATTCCTTACTCAGTTCCCTTTTAAGCCGACAGCATCTCAAAATAATGCCATCAGCGGCATCCTTTCGGATTTCAAGGCAGGCACAGCAATGTCGCGATTGCTCGAAGGAGATGTCGGTTCGGGAAAAACGCTTGTCGCTGCAGCCACAGCCTTCGCTGCCTATCCGGAATTCCAGGTTGCCTATATGGCGCCGACTGAAATCCTGGCCCGCCAGCATTTCGAATCTTTCATATCGTATTTCGGGCATCTTCCCATCAAGATCGCGCTCATCACCGGAAATGGCTGCCTGAAATTCCCTTCCAAAGTCGATCCTGAAGGGCACACTCCTATTTCCCGCAGCCAGCTTCTTAAATGGGTGAAGAACGGCGAGATATCGATCGTCATCGGCACGCATGCCCTCATTCAGAAATCGGTAACCTTCAAGAGCCTCTCTTATGTCATCATCGACGAGCAGCATCGCTTCGGCACCAACCAGCGCAAGGCGCTCGTGCATAAGAATGACAGTGAGATATCATCAATACTGCCGCACTTGCTATCGATGACTGCAACGCCGATTCCCCGAACGCTCGCACTCACGATGTACGGGGACCTCGACCTCACGCTCCTCGATGAGATGCCAGCCGGGCGGAAGCCGGTCATCACCGAGATAATATTCCCGCAAAAAAGAAAGGAGATGTACGAGAAAGTGCGTGCTGAGCTTAAAGAAGGAAGGCAAGCATACGTCATCTGCCCGCGCATCAATGCACCCGACCCTGACAAGGAAAAATCCTTGAATGCCCGATCTGTAAAAGAAGAAGCCGAAATGCTCAAGAAGACCGTCTTCAAGGAATACGATATAGAAATAATGCACAGCAAGATGAAGCCGGCCGAAAAGGAAAAGGTGATGAAGGATTTTTACGAAGGCAAGATAGACATTCTCGTCTCCACGTCGGTAGTGGAAGTCGGAGTGAACGTGCCGAATGCCACTGTCATCATGATAGAGGGAGCTGAGCGCTTCGGCCTGTCGCAGCTCCATCAGCTTCGCGGGCGCGTCATCCGCGGCAATCATCAGGCATACTGTTATATCCTCACCGATAGTAGCAGCGCCAAAAGCGCCGAGCGGCTCAAAGCCCTAACCAAAGCAAAGAACGGCTTCGAACTGGCCGAGCTTGATCTGGCTCTTCGTGGTGCTGGCGAGCTCTATGGCCGGAAGCAATGGGGCATTTCAGACATCGCCATGGATGCGCTCAAGAACATCAAGATGGTGGAGTTTGCAAGAAACGAAGCAAAGGATATCATCAATGATGACCCTTCGCTTTCAAGATACCCGGATTTGCTGAAAATCCTCGAGAAAAGGAAGGATATCCATATGGAATGACTGCCTCATGAAAAAAATTCTCAAGATAATCTATCAGATAGCGCTCCATGTTTTCGCCCTTATCGGGCTTGCTCTTTCACTTGTCTATCTAGCTGTCACCTTCGGCCTGACCAATACGAAAGGCATCGTCGACCTCCAGCGCAATTATTTCCAGAATCCCCAAGGCCCGTCAAATGACGAGACGGGGCTCGATTGGAATCAGGATGCCGAATGGCAGACTTTCAAGGCAGGCATCACCAAAGATGCTCCTGTGGTGGACCAGGCGGCGCAGATGTCTGGAGCGAGTCCCCGCATGATAGTGGCGGTCGTTGCCGTAGAGCAATTGCGCTTCTATCATACCGACCGGGAAAGCTACAAGAAATATTTCGCTCCTCTCTCGATGCTCGGAGCTATGAGCCAGTATGCGTGGGGTCTGGCCGGAGTGAAGCCAGACACGGCAAAGGAAATAGAGAGCAACCTCGCTTCTACCACTTCGCCCTACTACCTCGGCGATTCCTATGCGCATCTGCTCGACTTCTCGACTTCAAACCATGACCAGGAACGTTTCGACCGCCTGACCGACCAGCACAATCATCTTTACTCTTATCTTTATGCTGGTCTCTATATCTCTCAAGTGATCCATCAATGGAAAGCGGCGGGTATAGACATCTCAAATAATCCGGGTGTCATTGCTACTCTCTTTAATGTCGGCTTCAGCCATTCATTGCCTCATGCCGATCCTCAAATCGGCGGGGCTGAAATCGACATCAATGGCAAAGCATATAGCTTCGGCGGCCTGGCTGCCGAATTCTATAATTCCAGCGAGCTTACCGACGTCTTCCCTCAATAGTTTTTAACCTTAAATAAGTGTGATATATTGGCGTTCATGCGGCCTGTAGCTGTCCTGGCTAATAAACAAAATTAAAATATGCGCGTGTAGCTCAGTTGGTTAGAGCACAGAGCTTATACCTCTGCGGTCCTTGGTTCGAATCCAAGCACGCGCACCAGATTATTCCTTCGCCATCTCGATGATCATGTTGTGAAGCCAGTTGGTGCTTGCGGGCAGGATGTTGAAAAGGATGGCGATGGCGAAAAGCGCAATTGAAAGATTCGTATTCCAAAGGCTGCAGACTATCGCCAATATCGCGGCAAAGACCGGAAAGAGGATCCTGACATATCCGCTTATCTTGTCATCCTTCGAAACAGGATTTATCTCGACATGAGGATTTTCTTCGACATATCTGCGCATGAAGAAAAGGGTCATGCCGATGGCGATGACATTGCATCCGTAAAGAAAGATAGCCACCCTGCTCGCTGAATAGATTCCGAGAAGATGAGCCGAGAAAGGCACCAAAGTGATGAGCAGGAAAAAGAGGGCGTTGTAATTGGCCAAGCCGACAGTGATATTCTTCGCATACATGCTGACAATGAAATGATGCGCGCGCCAATAGGTGAAAAGCAGCGCGAAGCTCAGTACCAGGCTCGCGAATATTCCGCCCATATCGGCCAATGATTTCCACAGAGAAAGGTCGAAGGACCCGTCTGCGACCGGAACCTTAAGGTCGAAAGCAAGCAATGTCATGACGATGGCGAATATACCGTCTGCAAGGCCGTCAAGTCGCTGCTGTTTCATATTCGGGAATTATATCATAAAGTTATGCTAAAATGGCCCGATGAAACCACCGGAAATACGGATATTCAATACCAGATCGAAATCTGAAGAAACTTTCATCCCTCTCGTCCCAGGAGAAGTGAAAATCTACCATTGCGGCCCGACTGTTTATAATTACCAGCACATCGGCAACATGAGGCGCTTCATCTTTGCCGACCTGATCCACAGGATGTTCAAGATGAACGGATACGCAGTCGACCAGATCATCAATATCACCGATGTGGGCCATCTGGTCTCGGATTCAGACGAAGGCGAAGACAAGATCGAGAAGGGAGCCAAGCGCGAAGGAAAGACGGCGAAGGAAATAGCGGCATTCTACACAGCCGACTTCATGGATGATCTCAAGCTTCTGAACATCGAGACCTCCGATACCCGATTCCCGAAAGCTACTGAGAATATTCCCGAGCAGATCGAACTGATCAGCACGCTCGAGAAGAAAGGCTTTACCTACAGGATCTCTGACGGCATCTATTTCGATACGTCCAAGGATATTCATTATGCCGACTTCGCCCATCTGGATATCAAAGGAATGAAGGAAGGTGCACGGGTGGAAGCAAATGCGGAAAAGAAAAACATCACGGACTTCGCCCTTTGGAAATTCTCACCTGCAGGAGAAAAGCGCGAGCAGGAATGGCAGTCGCCTTGGGGCATCGGCTTCCCCGGCTGGCATGTGGAATGTTCGGCGATGGCTTTGAAATTCCTAGGCGAGACTATCGACCTCCATACCGGCGGCATCGATCATATTCCCGTGCATCACACCAACGAGATTGCCCAATCTGAATGCTCCACAGGAAAGACTTTCGCTCGCTACTGGATGCACAACGAATTCATCAATCTAGGAAAGGAAAAAATGGCGAAATCAGGAGAAAGCTTCATCCGCCTCAAGGACCTTGTCGAGAAAGGCTACCGCCCGCTCGCCTTCCGCTATTTCGTCCTTCTCGCCCACTACCGCACCAAGATTAATTTTTCTTTCGAAGGGCTTGACGCGGCGCAGACAGCTTGGACGCGTCTTCATGAATTCATTTCGAGGATAAGGGAAGGAGGAAAAGCTGACGGACAATATATTTTTCAGGCAAAAGAAGCTTTCAATGAAGATCTGGATACTCCTCGGATGATCGCTCTGCTCTGGGAAATAATGAAAGATGCTGATCTGAACGAAGGAGATAAGAAAGCGACGATCCTGGAAATAGGAGATCTCATCGGCATCATCGACTGCGAATTCCAGTCACCTCGAGATATTCCGCTCCCTGACGATATCCGGAAGCTGGTTGACGAGCGAGACGCAGCCCGTGAGCGGAAAGATTGGAAAAAAGCCGATGAGATTCGCGACACCCTCAAAGGAAAAGGATACAGTTTCAACGACTAGATGCCGAGCTGATCGTACGTAGCAGTGATGATCGGAGTTCCCTCCTGGCGCGGGCCGATCTGGTATTGGTTGAAATAGATCTTCAGATCAAAATCCTCAAGCATGATGTTGCTGAAATTGCTGACAGCAGGCATTGTCCCATCAATGAATGTGGAGTTTGCCGAAAGAGCCGGATCCTGGATGAGAAGCGCTTGCATCGAAATGCTCGACAACTCATCAAGAAGATCTTTTTGCGGAATTTTCACCAGACTAAAGATTGTGATCGGATTCCCCGACAAGAGGCTGTAAGTGACGACAGAACGGGTAAGAGATGGATGAGCCATCGCATTGCTCGTGACAAATTCATCAGTCAAGATGCTGATGGTTGAGAATTTCGAAGAAATTGTGGTCGAAGAAGTAAGAGACACCTGATACTGACATTTCTGCTTGTCAGGCGTAACGCATGGGGGAAATTGCTTCAGATCATTGTATTCGGCCATTTTTGAAGATATTAATTTTTCAATTCTCTTATTGATGACAGCCGTAACCACAGGATTTCCTCCTGCTATGACGGGATAACTCACTGAAACGATGCTTTGAAGAGAAGTGGAAGTGGAAGTCTTATAATTGATGGTCAGCGAAGCAGCGGGAGAACTTGTTGCCAGGTTTTGAGGGTATTGTTCTTGATCAGGGCTGCTGGTTCTCCCATAAAAGAAAAGAAGGATCAGGATCAGCAAGATAAGAGCGATGATCAGGATCAATGGATATTTGGGCTTCAATTTTTTCATGCCCACATCTTACTCCAATAGGCTTGCTTTTCAAAAGCTTTTCCTGTTTTCAAGTACCCATTTTTCCGAAAACCACTCTGTTCGAAGCTCTCCTGCGAGGAAAAATGAGCCAGTTACGAGAATGCAATCCTTGTTTCCGGCATTTTTACGGGCTAGTAAGAGCGCATCATGAGGATTCATCACTACCTTCAATCGAGTTTTTCTTTTTTTGTATTTTTTCAGTTCTGGCAGCAAAGAATTCGGGTGGACCGAAGGTCTCTCGCCTCCCTTGAGCGAGGTGACGATAATAGTATCGGCAATTGTCGCAAGCGGCTTGAGGATAGCAGTATTGTCTTTTTTGGTATCTGAGATAGCGATGATAACTGCCAATTTTTCATAGGAAAGCTTTTTAATATTAGCCAGAGTGCTTCTTATTTTCGCCCTGTTATGCGCTCCGTCGAGGATTATAATCGGCTTCTCTTCTGCCATTTCAAACCGGCAGGGCAATTTCATCTTTTCAATTCCTTTTTTTATGTTCTCATCTGGAATGCCTATCGATTCGGCAATAGCACTGGCCAGCTTGCGGTTATAATCCTGATATCCCTTCTGCTTTCCGATCCGGTGAAAGGCAGCTCCTTGTTCCCCGCAAATTTTTTTGAAAAGCTTTTGAAGCGAAGGCTTTTGTTCCGAAGTAAAAAAAAGACTGCCTTTCTTGATGATCCCTGCTTTATCGAATGCGATTTTAGGAAGAGTCTTGCCGAGAATTTCCGTATGATCGTAATCGATAGAGGTGATTGCGGTCACCTTCGGTTTCTTAATGACGTTAGTGGCGTCATAGCGTCCTCCAAGCCCCACTTCAAGCACCACCCATTCGCATTTTCTTTTTTTAAAATAGATGAAAGCAATGGCCAAAAATATCTCAAAGGATGACGGCGCGCCGAATGCTGAGCTTTCGGCTTTCTTAATATAAGGCTTCAAGTGCGCTGTGATGCTGACAAAATCTTCAGGAGAAATATAAAGCTGTCCCTCCTTTATCTTTTCAATTGAAGCAGTGACATGCGGAGAAGTAAAAAGTCCCGCTTTCTTATTCGCCGAGACGAGGATGTCATGAACCATTGCCGACACACTCCCCTTCCCGGCAGTGCCGGTAATATGGATGAATTTTAATCCCGCTTCGGGGTTGCCAATCAGTTTCAAGAAGAAGCGGGTGCGCTCAAGAAAAAAAACAGGATCTCTTTTTCCGGAGCCATAGTTGTTTCGAAAAGAGGTATTGGAAAAACTCTCGACAAATGCTACTGCTTCTTTGTATTTTCGGTATCTTTCACGCAGCATTTGCTTACTTTTTTTTCTGACCCGCACGGACATAGTTCGTCTTTCCGGCAGCAATTGCCAGCAAGCTTGCCACTGCCGCAGGTACACTTTTGATCCAGCTTTTTCATGTCTAATGTCATTTCCATAATGACTGGATTGTAATGGACTCCATGAATTCCGTCAAATGACTGCCCACAAGCACCGCATCAGCTCCATCTTCGATATCATCAACCTTTCTGATATTGCTTGCCTGGCATAGCCAGCCTTTGAATATCTTCCGTGCTTGACCGAAAGTCTCCTCCTTCAGTCCGCCTGTCGAGAGGTCGCGGCTGTTCCACACTGCCTTGATATCCGGAGACAGCCTGCTGAGCTCATCAAGCGTCAGCGGCTCGATCAGGCATTTATCCGAATGTACATTTGGAATCCTGCCGACGACAAGGACGAGATTCGCACCGCATTCGACAGCTTTTGCTATTTCGCCGTCAGTCGCATGTATTCCTTTGGCCAATATCGGCTTTTCTGTCAGGCTTCGCGCTTTTATTAGCAAATCATATGAGCCTCCCCAGCGCGGGTCGGTGTGGATGGAGATGATATCTCCACATCTTGAAGCGGCCTCGAACAATTCATCCCAGCTTCTTTCCGACCGGTAGCCGAAGGGCGAGCTTGTCTTCACTTCGGCAATTATGAGAGGCTTTTTTTCCATGGCTGAAGTATATATTAAAAAAGGCCGCCTGTTTAAGGCGGCCCCGCGACGCAGAAACTAATCCTCTTTCTTCTCGATGAGTACAACTTCAATCTCATCAGGATCAGTCATTATGATGAAATGCGTCCCGTTTGCGCGATGTATCTGCGCCCTCAGATTGAAGGCGAATTCGCGGATAGCTTTTATGCTTTCGCCGAGCGAATCGACCTCTATCATCAAGGCCTTCTTGGCCTGAGGGCAGCGTTCATAGACTAGATTGATAAGATGTTGCTCGATCGGCTCGCCTCCCGTTATGAAGTGGTTGCCTTCATGATCAGGCCTCGCATCGAAATGAACTCCGAGCATCTTGTAAAAATGGAGGGCAGGAAGATTATTCACCGCCTTGGAAAGATCGCCACCGATACGTGTCATGGAAAACACAATACCGCTTGGCGCCAGCTTGTCAATTATTTTACCTCAATGATGACTTCGCTCTCTGCGAATCGTGATTTCTTGTAGGCAGCAGTCGCGTCTGAAGGATCGCGGAAGCCGACAGCAAGAAGCACTCGAGACTCAAGGTCCATGGCGCCCAAGCCAAGTATCTCGTCGAATTTTGCATTGTCGAATCCTTCCATCGGACATGCATCGATGCCTTCGCTAGCAGCGGCAGCGAGGCCGGTTCCGAGTGCGATATACACCTGGCGCGAAGACCATTCTTTTGTCTGCTCTGGCGTCCTTGATTGGATGCTTCCCTTCATCATGTCTCCGAAGCCTTTGAGCGATTCGACGGTTAAACCTCGGGTATCAGCGACAGACTTTACGTATTTGTCCACAAAAGAGGCATCGACGTTCTTCTGGACAGCGAGGACAATAAGATGCGAAGCGTCAGTGATCTGAGCCTGGTCCCATGCCGCGGCGCGGAGCTGTGCCCTGACTTCAGGATTAGTGACTACTATGAATTTCCATGGCTGAAGTCCGTAAGACGAAGCAGAAAGCCTCATAGCTTCAGTAATAGTGTGAATCTGCTCGTTAGTGAGCTTCTTTTCCTTGTCGAATCCTTTAGTCGCGTAACGCCAATTCAATGCTTCAATGATATTTTTCATATATTGTTTTATGTATTTAATGATAATATTATGCTTGTATAATATCCATTATAGCCCTATACTTTACTTTGTAAAGCAAAGCCTATGAGACAAAACCAAAAAAAAGCCTGCCACGGATGCCCTCTCGCCAAAACGGCTGCTTTGGTGGGAGATTTGTGGACCCTATTAATCATTCGCGATCTTCTGGGAGGGCATAAGAGATACCGCGAACTTCTGGAATCGCTAGAAGGAATAAGCACACGGACGCTCTCGAAGCGGCTGAAAGAGCTCGAAGATGAAGATCTCATCACAAGGAAGACATTCGGCGAATACCCTCCCCGCGTCGAATATTCGATTACTACCAAAGGCAAGAAGCTCGGCCTTGTCACGGGCGCAATGAAAAAATATGGCGAAAAATACCTTTATGCGTCTTAAAATAATATTATTCATCAGTATTCCCGCCTTTTTTGCTATGTCGATCCTAGGCAATCACGGGCCGACGCTGATGGCTAACGGAAAGTGTTTCCGCTTTTTCGGATGCAATAGCGGCTTCTTCGGCTATGATGCGGCAGTCCATTTCGTAAGCGGCATTGCGGTAGCAAGCCTGATCATCTGGCTGATGAGAAAATTCCCCGCTATCAGCCCTTTCCGCAAGAGCGTGTCCAAAAATATCCTGATAGTGGTGACGCTTGCGCTGCTCGTCGCTTTCGCATGGGAACTCGGAGAGCTCTGCCATGACCAGTTCCGCATGAAAGTCCTACGCGAAAACCTGACGATACCTAACACCCTCGACCAGCCCACCAACGATGATACGATGGGAGACATCACTTTCTCCGTCTTAGGCGCGTTGCTTGCGACAACCGCTCTCAGAAGCTATTTATACTTTATATAGAAGAAAAACATCGAGCTCACTATCGCTGCAAAGAAGCACCAGACCGAAATGAAGGCGACGACGAAGAAAAGCCAGGAGATGATGGCAAAAAATATGATTACCACTCCGTACCATTTGAAGATATGATGGCTCGAAGTGAGAAGCGGCCCGAAGATAGCCAGCATGTACAAAACATTCACCCAGCCGCCGAACGGAAAGTCAAAGCTATAGGTGATGCAGGATGGAAAGCGATGAATGGAAAGCGATTGTGTCGGTATGAGCCAGATGAAATAGAAAGCGACGATCGCGCCTATGGCGAGAAAGATCGAGGTTATCTTCCTTTTGTCCTTATCAAGGATATAAACGGCTGAAGGGACATAGAGCGGCCAAAGGACGAAAGCGAAGAACAGGAATCCGTAGCCGGCAAAAAGCGACGACGATCCTGATCCGAGATACAGCCACTGTATTCCCTCAAAAAATTGCTGGATTGCAAAGAGGAATGGAATGGCAGCCAGGATCTTGTCTTCCTTCTTTGCGGCGACTAAAGAAGCCCCGCCAAGGATTGCGAGTCCTCCACTAGCTATGAAACTAGCTGGAGCTGAGAAGCACATACGCGGATTAGTGGATGAAGTGGGAACTGCGATACGACGTCATAATGGTTATATTTATATACCGGATTTGCGTATTTTCCATATCAAAATAATATCACAGTTCCGCATTCCACCACCCTACAGAAAAGCACCCATATGAAGATGGGTGCTTTTCGTTTGCGCGGCTGATGGGTGCTGACCCCACGACCTCTCCCGTGACAGGGGAGTGCTCTACCGTTGAGCTACAGCCGCATACGCATACGAGATGCGTAGAAAGAAATGTAACAAATTTAAGCCTAATCGGCAAACCTACAAGGTCTCGACCATCATGAGATTCGACTCCTTCACCCTGCCGAATGGCACGCCTGAGATGACCACTGCCTTATCCCCCCTCTTTGCGAACTTCTGCTTGATGAGAAGAGGCTTGATATGCTTAAGCGCTTCGTCGAGCGACTTGAAGGTGTCGATTAGCATCGGATAGCAGCCGAAGACGAGGTTGAGCTTGTTGAGGGTATCCTTGTTCGGAGTAAGGGCGATAATGGGAGTCTGGCTTCGATGCCTTGAGACCATACGCGCTCCATAGCCTCTTTCAGTAAGGGCGACGATGCAGGCAGCCTCAATGCGATAAGCGGTCTTTACTACTGACGAAGCCACTGATTCGCCAACAGTCCGATGCTGCATCGAATCGCCGCCGAGAAGCTGGCGATGAAGAAGATCGTTCTCGACCTTCAAGGCAACCCGGCTCATTACTTCTACCGCTTCAATAGGAAATTCGCCGAGAGTGGTCTCTTCCGAAAGCATGATGGCATCTGTTCCGTCGAGGATAGCATTAGCGATATCCGAAACTTCGGCGCGGGTAGGTACAGGAGACTTGATCATCGATTCAAGCATTTGGGTAGCGGTAATGACGGGCTTACCTGCCTCGTTGCATTTCTTGATAATCATCTTCTGGATGAGAGGGACGTTCTCAGCGGGTACTTCGATGGCAAGGTCTCCTCGAGCGACCATGATTGCGTCAGAAAGGGCGATAATCTCGTCGATAGCTGCTACAGCTTGAGGAGTTTCGATCTTGGCGATAATGCCCGCCTTGGACTTTCGTTTTTCAAGAATGGTGCGAAGCTCAGTGATATCAGATGGCCGTCGCACGAATGAAAGGGCGATGAAATCCACTTTGTTCTTGAGGCCGAATTCAAGGTCAGAGACGTCCTTAGGCGTGAGCGAACTTATCGAAAGCTCCGAATCAGGAAGATTGAGGCCACGCTTGCCTTTGATGTCGCCACCGACAAGCACTTTGCAGACGATGTCATTTCCTTTCACTTCGAGCACTTCGAGCTTCTTTCGTCCGTCATGAAGGAAAATAATATGGCCTTTGGCTACTTCTTTGGGAAGCTTCGGGTAATTGACCGATACGCGAGTCTCGTCCCCTTCTATCTTGTCTGTAGTGAGAGTGAATTTGTGTCCAACCTTGAGCATAATGCTCTCGGTCTTGAACATGCCGATACGGATCTTGGGGCCACCAAGGTCTTGAAGGATGGCTGCGGGCATGCCGGTCTTTTTCATGGCAGAACGGAGGTTATCTACCCGTTCCTGATGCTCAGCAAAATCTCCGTGAGAGAAATTGAGGCGCATGACGTTCATTCCTGACTTGAGGAGGGCTGTTAAGCTTTTCTCGTTTGCGGTTGCGGGGCCGATGGTACAGACAATTTTTGTTTTTTTATTCATAGAGAGCCACTCTATCACAATTTCCGCTTTCAATCAAAAGCCGCTGAAGAGTCCCACAATACTCATGAATACCCATATCACGAAAAAGAGAAAGATGACGTTCCCTACTGGGATCTGCTGGTTCTTTCCACGAAGGAGCTTGTGATTTTCTCGCTCTAGGGAAACAAGCACCACGACGAAAGAAGAGAAAGCGATGATAGCAATCGACGTTATGGATTTGGTGACAACCGTTCCGGCAATGACTTCCCAGATAGAAAGGAGGCCGAGGAGAGCGAGCACGACAACTGACACGATGACCAAGACAAGAGTGACATGCCTGATGACTGTAAAGCCTGAAGATTGAGATATCTCTACAACTGCGGAACCTGTGCCCATTTCGGCCGGCGCTTCCTTTTTCGAATCAATGAACCTATCTGCAAGAAGGACGATTGCCGACACGACCGCAAGCAATGCGATCGATTGGAAAGATTTGGAAATCACATCCTTGGTGAATACTTCCCACACCCCTAAGATCGATATTATGCTAAGAAATGCCACCGACAGGATAAATACGTAAGCGACGATATCCGCTATTTTTTTCATATTAAGTCAATTATTTATAACCGTGCTAATGCAGATATTGTAGCATATCCAGCCTTTTCCCTTTCCGTTGTGCGAGTAGTAGGATTCGAACCTACGACCCCATCAGTATCAGTGATGTGCTCTACCAACTGAGCTATACTCGCATATTATTCTATTCTCTGCGTCAAAACACCATATCAAAAAAACGATAAATAGGAAAGCGCCTGCGGGGATGGACCCGGAGGCGCTTTAGTTTTCAGCGGGGATGAACTTCCCTTATCAACGGGAAGGAAAAGCATCCCTTTCGGCAAGCTGTCGATCAGCTTCCGCTTGCCTGGCAGCGATAATCCGGTAGTTACCGTCATCTTCGCGGTTAGAGGCGGCGATGAGTTCTTTGCCTACCCACTTAAGGCCAATGAAGGCATAGTGAGGGGCAAATGGCAGTATCGGACTCAGACATACCAGACATACTGCGGTGATAAAAAGGAGATTGATTTTTTTCATCCCTTCACCATCCTTTCAAGGATGACCGCACCGATTACCAGAAGAATGAAACCGGCGTTCATCCAGTACACCTCCTTCTCGGCTTCTGTTTTCATTTTTTTCATTTTTTTCTTTTTGTTCAAAGATCCTTGCCCCGCCAAGGACACGGTCCTTGAACGATTGTTTTGATTCTCCTATATTATATCACATAAGCACCTAAAGTCAAACAGCAAAAAACACCCGTTTCTAGGTGTTTTTTGGTTTATTCTCTATTTTGTTCCGTCCTAATTGTTATTTTTGGTCTTTCCCAATGTCCGCCGGTTTAAGGTTCCGACAAACCCTTCTGTGCTCAATTGAGGCACAGAAAATCGACTCCGTAAGCCTTACTGCTCCGAAGAGCAATGAGACGATTTTCAAATTGAATTATTCCACGAGCAGCTTCCGCTACCCGTGCCTTGTTACGACTTACTCCCTGTTACCAAGCTTACCGTAGGCCCACATAAGTGAGATTTCGGGTATTCCTGGTTCCCTTGAGTTGACGGGCGGTGAGTACAAGACTTGAGAACGTATTCACCGCGGTATGGCTGACCCGCGATTACTAGCAATTCCAACTTCATGAGGTCGAGTTGCAGACCTCAATCCGAACTTGGCGCAGCTTTTATAAAGGTTGGCTCCGCCTTACGCCATTGCGTCCTGTTGTAGCTCGCCATTGTATTATGTGTGTAGCCCAGGATATCAGAGGGACATGCTGACCTGGCGTCATCCTCGCCTTCCTCCCCAGATTTAATTAACAATCAAGCGCTTCAGAAAAATCATTTTCTTCGCTCAAGCGCTCAGGACTCGCTAAGCCGCTCAGAAAATTACTTTTCTAAGCGTTGATAGCTACTATTTTGCGAACTAAATCTGGGGCAGTCTCGGCTGACACTTGTAACAGCCAACGAGGGTTGCGTTCGTTACCCCACTTAAGGGAACAATTCAAACCACGAACTGACGACGGCCATGCATCACCTGCCTAACTAGTCCTTGTGAGGGCTACCAGTTTCTTGGAGCTTTCACGTAGGTTTCAAACCCGGGTAAGGTTCTTCGTTTATCATCGAATTAAACCACATAATCCACTGCTTGTGCAAGTCCCCGTCTATTCCTTTGAGTTTTAGCCTTGCGGCCGTACTACCCAGGCGCTTCACTTAACGCGTTAGCTTCGCCACTCAGAGGGTCGATACTCCGAATAGCTAGTGAAGATCGTTTAGGGCGTGGACTACTGGGGTATCTAATCCCATTCGCTACCCACGCTTTCGTGTTTCAGTGTCAGGAGTGCGCCAGTTTGCTGCCTTCGCTTTCGGTGTTCCCCATGATATCAACGGATTTCACCCCTACACCATGAGTTCCACAAACCTCTCACATCCTCTAGTCATGCCGTTTCCCCCGCGATACCCCGGTTAAGCCGAAGAATTTAACGAGAGACTAACATAACCACCTACACACCCTTTACGCCCAATAATTCCGGATAACGCTCGGGGCACTCGTATTACCGCTGCTGCTGGCACGAGTTTAGCAACCCCTTATTCATGAGGTACTATCAATGACTTTCTCCCTCATAAAAGGTTTTTACGTCCCGAAGGACTTCATCAATCACGCGGCGTCGCTCGATCAGGCTTTCGCCCATTGTCGAATATTCTCGGCTGCAGCCACCCGTAGGTGTATGGACCGTGTCTCAGTTCCATCGGTGGGGGTCACCCTCTCAGGTCCCCTAAGCGTCATTGCCTTGGTAGGCCATTACCCTACCAACTAGCTGATACTGCGCAGGCCGCTCCCATAGCGATAAATCTTTACTCCGAAGAGACCATCGAGTATTAGTTCGCCTTTCGGCGAATTATTCCTGACTATGGGGTGCGTACCTACGTATTACTACCTCGTTCGCCACTGCCTCGATATTGCTAAAGAAGGCCGTTTGACTTGCATGCCTTATCCACGCCGCCAGCGTTCATCCTGAGCTAGGATCAAACTCTAATATAAAGTGCCGAAGCACTTTTTCAATTAGAACGGAACAAAATAAAGAATAAATTTCATTTTGCCGTATTGGTTCTACTTTCTTGTCGTTTTGGACTTGCACGTATTTCGAATACGTTCAAGAATCATTCAATTGTCAAATAACGGCCTCTTTCAAAGAGGTTTACACAGTATAGTCATTTTTAGACGGTAGTCAAGGGCGGGTTTATAGAGGCAATTTCAGCTGGCTTGTGGGCCTTATCAAGTTTGTCATAGACATAAAGAAAGGCACAAAAGCTGATAGGAACAGTGACAAAAAGGCCGACAATGAAGCAAAGGAGGCCGACGAAATTGAAAGCGGCAATTATGAGGAACAAAAGAAGCAGCTTGAGCCTGTTGCCTCGGGTGAGGGTGGCACTTTCCTTAAAAGCTTCTATCGGGCCCAAATCCTTGTCGATTATTAGGATCTTCACGAAACAATACATGAGGATGAAGAATATGCCCGGAATGATAAAAAGGATAAAGCCTACAATCAGGATGATTGCGAGCAAAAAAGAGCCTCCAATAAGATTGAGGAAGCAGGCAGGATAAGTGAAGAGATCGCTGACATCCGGATCCCCTCCGCGTATCATCAGGAGGCCTTGCTTGTAGACATTAATGGAAAAGAATATATAAAAGACAACGAGAGCAAGGGTAATGACGGAGCAAATGAAGAAAAGAGTTGAGCTCGTCTGAGCATGACCGCCACGAGGATTCTCCAGTGAATTCACTATGCTCATGGCTATCTGGAATATGGCCGCATAAAGGATGACTAACGATACTTTGCCGATATGCTTCCTGCATGTCTCGTAACCGAAAACAAAGGCTTCCTTGATTGAAAATGTATTACTCATATGCTGATATTATACCACAAGAAAATTACTTTTTCCTATTCTGCCACTTCTCAAGTGTGACAAGAAGCGGCGAACCGAGAAAGACCGAAGAATAGGTTCCTGCGGTAATTCCGATGAGAAGAGCAAGGGCGAAATCACGAGTCGCTTCAGATCCGAATATGTAGAGCACCACCAAAGAAAGAAGTACCGTGAGCGAGGTGTTTATTGACCTGGTGAATGTTTCCTGGATACTCTCCCCTACGATAGTCTCGAAACTCTTCTTCTCGCTCGCTTTGCGGTTCTTGAGATTTTCGCGAACCCTGTCGAATACCACGATAGTATCATGAACGGAAAAGCCGAGGATCACCAGAAGCGCCGTTATGAAAAGGGTGTCGATCTCCAAGCCGGCGAAATGTCCAAGAATGGCGAATGCGCCGGTAGGTACGATGACGTCATGAACGAGGGCTACAATAGCCACCAATCCGTATTTGAACGAAGAGACAGGCTCTGATACTTTTCTGAAAGCGAAAGTGATGAAAAGGACGATAGCGATGATGACGGCGATGATCGAATACATTGCTTTAGCCTGGAGCTCTTGTCCGAGGATGGGACCTACTGAATCGAATTCATTCACTACATAGCCCGAAGACGGTCCGAGGTTGTTCAAGAACGCTGTCCTGTCAGAATCTGAAAGGCTTTTCGTCCTGATGATATAACCGTTGTTGCCAGTAGGGCGAATCGATACTTCACCGAGAGAAAGGCGTCCGATGGTATCCTGCATCTCAGAAAGGGTCGGGCGGCCGGCAGGATAGGAAATCTCGATGAGCGAGCCTCCCTTGAAGTCGATACCGAAATTAAGTCCCCAGAAACAGATGGAGAAAATGGAAATGATCACCAGGATGGCTGAGAAGGTGTAGAAGATTTTTCGATGGCGTACGATATTCATATATTTTATTTATTTTTCCTTAAATGGAATCCGCTTCCGAAGAAGAATCTTATGGATTTCTTTTCATGGGCATTATGAGCCTTCGAAGCCACTGCAAAGAGGAATGTTCGCGAGACGGTGATGGCGGTGAACATCGATACTAAGACTCCCATTCCGAAGACCAAGGCGAATCCCTTGATGAGTGCTGAGGTTGCGAACCAGAAAAGTATAACGGCAGTGATGATGCTCGAAAGGTTTCCGTCACGGATGGAGGACCATGCGCGGGTGAATCCTTCGCGGATAGCGTCTTGCAAAGGAAGTCCTTTATGAAGCTCTTCCTTCATGCGCTCGAATATCAGGATATTGGCATCCACGGCCATTCCGATCGAGAGGATGAATCCGGCAAGGCCCGCTGAGGTGAGGGTTACAGGAATGAGCTTAAAAAGAGCAAGGTTGATCGAGACGTACAAAGCCAATGATACCGTAGCAATGAGTCCAGGCAATCGGTACCAAAGGATGAGGAAAAGGGCAGTAACAATAAAGCCGATGATTCCCGCTTCGATGCTCTTGTGAAGGGCGTCAGATCCCAGGGATGCGCCAATAGTCTGGCTGCCGATAAGATTAATAGGGACAGGTAACGCGCCGTAGTTCAAATTGCGGACGAGATCTCGCGCTTGGACTGCAGTGAAGCCTCCGGAAATCTGGGCTTTTCCGTCAGTGATCGCTTCTTGGATGACAGGGGTTGAAATAGGGCGTCCGTCGAGAAAGATAGCCATCACCTTGCCCACGTTCTGAGAGGTGATTTTGGCAAACAAATCCTTTCCTTCTGAGTTGAATTGGAGTGTGACCACCGGGCTTCCCGTCTGGCTATCGAAATCCAAAGTCGATTGCTGAAGAAGGCTGCCTGTAAGGCCGGTCGGCAAATAGACAGGAGTAGAAGTGCCTGAAGTAGTGGAAGCGAGGCGGAAATCAAGGACTGGAGTCTGGCCGATAATAGCCACCGCCTTGTTCACATCAGTAACGCCGGGAAGCTCCACGACCAGCTTCTCTACTTTCTGACCGCCGACATTTGCTTCTTCGACTTGGACGAGAGGCTCAGAAACGCCGAAGATATTGATGCGGTTCTCGATGACATCGCGAAGCGACTGCATCGAGCCTGCAACATCGCCATCTCCTATCTTTGATACGTCAGCCTGATAGATAAGATGAGTTCCGCCGTTAAGGTCAAGGCCGAGCTTGAAGGGATAGCCCTTGAAGACGAAATAGCCGATAAGAAGTCCTACTAGAACCAGTACCACCGAGAAAATGCGGGCTTTTTTCATAAATTTGGAATGTAGCGAATATTATAGCTAGATTTGGATAAATAGCAAAGTTTATTTTCAGACCGCTTTAATGTACTTTGCATACCTTCCTTCGTTCTTTATGAAAGCTTCTTTTGAAGGATAAAGGTAGGCATAGCCTGTATCGCGGGTCAGTTTCGAACCGTCGACTGCGATCGGATACGAATAGGACTTCCATCCGCCTTTTGATGTCGGAACTTTCCCCCGAGTGAGGTGCCAGAAACAGAAGAAGACGATGCGGATCATCCAAGGAGAGATCATTATCGGTTTTTTGCCGACCGCTTTTGCCATGTCTGGGCCTAGCACGGGTTCTCCTGGCGGACAGATATTAAAAACCTCATACTCGCCTTTCACCGGAGTGAAAGCGAGAAGCTCGACGATATTGCAGACATCGTCTTCATGAATATATTGCCTGAGCCATTTGGGAGTGATCGGCACATACGAAAGCATTGCAGAAATAACCTTGTGCAGGAATGTCTCTCGAAGCTGACCAGACAGAGCCGACTGCAATCCGAAACGGATCCTCATATGGCGGCCGCGTGGGCCGGTCAGTGCGGCAGGACGGACAATGAAGACTTGCGGCTTATGGCCTGTCGGGTCGGTAGCTTCATATTTGGCCTTCAGATGTTCCTCGGCAAATCTCTTCTCTTCGGCATAGAGGTAATCCGATTTCCTGAACGGCTCTTTTTCAGTGAAGAAATGATCTATCGTATTTTCAGGATAGGCGCCATAGGAAGATACAGTCGAAAAATAAATCAGCTTCTTGGTGCTCGGCATGGAGAAAGCCAGGTCAAAAACCTTATCGGAGCCGCCGATGTTCCATTTCCACTGGACATCCTTCTTTCCATACATCTCGCGGATCTGCCATGCAGTATGGATGATGATGTCAGGACCAAAAGCCTTAACCTTTTCCTGCCAGCCTTCACTGCCGAGGTTATCGCGGATGAATGAGATCTTTTCCTTGTGCGGATTGGCATTCAAAAAATCAGCAAAAGGCTCCTTGTCAATAAGCATTATGCTTTCGACATCAGTCCGTGCAGCGAATTGGTCTGCGAGCATCGCTCCTACATATCCTGATCCTCCTGTAATGAATAATTTCATGTAGATAAATAAATAGTAGCACGAAAACGTTATCGACCTGTCCTCGAAAGGAGGGTGCGGATAGTCTTGAAGATGATATTGAGATCAAGGACAAGCGAGCGATTCTTCACGTAGTAGATGTCGTATGCCAAGCGGAGCTTGGTCTCCTCAAGCGACTGGGGGGGTAATTCCTGGCTAACTTGCGCCCAGCCTGAAAGGCCTGGCTTTATGGTATTCCGCACCGTGTAATAAGGAATGGTTGAGGAAAGTTCCATGCCAAGATCGTAAATATCGGGACGAGGGCCGATGAGCGATATGCTTCCCACAAGCACATTCCAAAGCTGAGGCAATTCATCAATACGCGATTTTCTGAGGAACTTCCCTACTCGAGTGATGCGATCATCCTTCTCCTTCACCCAAATCCCCCGGTCATTGGTCTTCATCGTGCGAAATTTCAATATGCTTATTTTCTTCCCTCCTTGACCGATGCGCTCCTGAACAATGAAGATCGCTCCTCCGTCATCGAGCTTGATGGCCGCAGCGATAAACGGAGTAAGCAGGAGCGTCACTATTCCACCGATAAAAGAAAGGACGATGTCTGTCAGCCTCTTCAGGAAATCATAGAACAGCTTCGGCGATGAAGTGGCATTTTCCAGGAACCAGTCATAATAAAGGATAGTGAAGGGGATGCGCTTGAAGACATCTTCGTACACCTTATACATCGAGATGAAGCGGATATTGGAGAAAATTAGGCTGTACATCTTCGAGAGCACTGGCTTCACTTTTTCATTCTCGAGATCGATGATGATAAGAGAGATATTCTTTTCCTTGATGGCTGCGGCCATATCCTTTTCGAAATCAAGCGCAGCCATTCCCGCCAGGTTGATATGCGAAGCGAAATGCAATCCGTAGTGAATATTCTTGTTCACTTCGTCGTACAACTCATCCATCTCCCTACCTGTGCCTATGATCATGGCGTTCTCAGTCGGCTTGACGATGAAATAAGAAGAAAGGGAAAGCCTCCAGAATACAATCAGCGCCAGCGAGACCGCCAAGTAAATGAAGAGGTTGGTCTTCGGCGCGATTCCAAAATAAGGCACGAAGTAGAAGAAGAGCACTGCCACGATCGAATTGATGAGCTGGGCCCGGAAAATGATGTGAGGAAGCCTGCTCTTGAGGATAACGGTATGCTTCTCGTAAAGGCCGGCTATGAAGAAGATCATCAGCGAGCTTATGAAAAGCAGCGAGAAAGGCGAAAGGTAATAGAAGAAAAGGCCGGCGCTCGGAAGCTTGCCGGACCTCAGGAAAAGCATGAAATAGAGCGATAAGGCGAGGAAGACAAGGTCGCCGAGAAACAGTATGAACGGCTCGCGGCGATTGGATATATACATGGGGATGATGATACAATAATAAGGCTTACACCGCAAAACATGGAACCGACCACCCGAAAGAAAATACTTTTCGTCATTACCAAATCGAATTGGGGCGGAGCGCAGCGTTATGTCTACGACCTTGCTACTTCCCTGCACCGCGACGAGTTCGAAGTCGAAGTGATCGTCGGCGGAAACGGAACACTCAAGGACAAGCTCGAAGGAGAAGCTATTCCCGTCACTGTACTTTCTTCGTTGGAACGAGATGTCAACATCAAGAAGGAATGGGCTTCAGCTAAAGAGCTTTATAGGCTGTTCAAGGAGAAGAAGCCTGACATCGTCCACCTCAACAGCTCGAAAGCGGGAGGAATCGGAGCGTTCGTTGCCCGACTTGCCGGAGTGAAGAATATTGTCTTCACCGCGCATGGCTGGGCTTTCAACGAGGACCGCAGCCTGCCCTCAAAGGCATCCATTGCTCTTCTGCACTGGCTTACCATCATCTTTTCCCATACTACCATTGCCGTTTCCGAAGCAACTAAGGAGCAGATTGCAGGCTTCCCTTTTGTGAGAAATAAGATGGTGGTGGTACATTCAGGCATAAAGCCTTTCGACCTGGTGACAGCCCAGGATGCACGCGCATTTCTCAGGGAAAAAGATGTCACAGGAATTCATCTTAAGAAAAAAGAAATCATCATAGGAATGCTTGCCGAGCTCCACCCCATAAAGGGAATACTGTTCGCCATCGACGCCATTTCACTGCTCAAGGAAAAACACCCTTCGGTACACCTTTACGTGCTTGGTGAAGGAGGACAAAGGGAAATCCTGGAAAAGCATATAGAAAAGCGCCGGCTCAAGGAACATGTTTCCTTGCTCGGCTTCGTCGAGAACGGCAAGAAATATCTGAAGGCATTCGATGTCTTTCTCATGGCCTCATTGTCCGAAGCGCTCGCCTATGCCGTCCTTGAGGCAGGAATGGCGGGCCTTCCGGTGGTGGCAACTGATGTCGGGGGCATTCCGGAGATCATCGAGGATGCAGGCATCATCGTGCCAAGCAGAAATGCCCGAGCGATCGCTGAGGCCATCGAGAAAATACTCTCGTCAAAAGATGAGAAAAAGAGATACGCGCGCGATCTGCAGAAGCGCATTAAGGATCACTTCTCTACCGAGACCATGCACCAGAATACCCTCGCTATCTATAGGCGCCAAAAAATTCATTCTTAGTGACATCCTTGTGTGCAGGACGGGAATATTTTCTCATGCTCATAAGGATGCCAAGCCCTGCGAATTCCGTAATGAGGTGAGATCCGCCATAACTCATGAATGGAACAGTGATTCCTGTCACAGGCAAAAGCCCCATATTCATCCCCACATTGATGACGAAATGGCTGACGAAGAAGATAGAAAGGCCGGCACCGAAAAGGAACTCGAAATTGCTCGAGCCTTTCAGGGAGTTTTCCAATATGCGATAGATGATAAGGCTGAAGATTATGAAGACGAGGCACGAGCCGATGAATCCCCATTCCTCAGAAAAGGCGGCGAAGATGAAATCAGTCTGATATTCAGGAAGGAAGTTCAGCCGTGATTGCGTTCCATAGCCTATTCCCTTTCCGAGCAGCTGCCCAGAGCCGACCGTAATGGTGGACTGATAGGCGTTGTATCCGCTTCCTCTTACATCCGCCAATGGATGGATGAAGTTCAGGATGCGCTCCTTCTGATATTCCTTGAAGCCGAAGTGCCAGAGGCCGGCAAAAGAGATCGCTCCGACCATGAATACGAAGAAAAGGTGCCTCTTCGAAATGCCGGATACGAGCACCATGCCGAGCCAGATGAAGAAGATAATGATTGCCGAGCCGAGATCCGGATGTACCAGGATGAGCAGAAACATAATGAGGGCATATACTCCTGACACGATGATGTGGCGTACGTCGGCAATCTCGATATGCCGCCGCGAGAAATATTTTGCCAGAAGAAGAATGAGCACCAGCTTAGAGGGATCGGATGGCTGTATCGAGAAAAAGCCGAACTTAAACCAACTTTGCGCTCCCTTCGAAGCATGTCCGAGGACGAAAAGAAGAAGGAGCGAGACGCAGGAAACGATGAAGAAGATAGTGATGATCTCTGTCTTCTTGAGGAAGCGGACATCGATGATGCTTAAGACAAAAAAGACTATCAATGATACGGCTATCCACATCAGCTGCTTTGACAGGTAGTGGTTCTGGCCGGTAAAGGAATTCATCGTCACAAGCCCTGCCCCGAGCAAAGGAAAGGTCAGTAGAAGCAATATCCAGTCGATATGGGCAAAACGCTTGAGCATGGCGCTATCTTATCACAGCGCGTTATTGAGGCGTAATGCTCGACACTATCTCGAGCGAAGTAGGCTTTCTGACGCACATCTTGGTACCGATCTCATGATAGACATTCGAAACATCCTGGACAGTCGGAGCGGAATAGAAATCAGTGGAAGTCGAAGCCAGACCAGCAAGAAAATTCTTATCTACGGCCTTTCCGAAACCGATAGTGAAGATCCTGATGCCTGCAGCCTTTATCTTGTTTGCGACAGACATGGCATAATCCGAAGCATAATTCGGACTACCGCTCTTTGTCGGAAGATCGGGGACACCGTCAGTAAGGAGGATCAGCACTTGGCCTGACGTGGCATTATGCGCCGAGGAAAGAAGCTCTTGCCCCCCCTTGAGGAGGCCATCGCCGATATTGGTGTTCTGAGTATAAATGTTGCTGCTTTGGATGGAAATGGCATCAATGGAGCTTTTTGCTGAAGTGAAATTGCCCGTCAACGGCTGGTCCGCCGGCGTGCTTGCGGTGTTTGAAAATGAAACGACAGCCACTTGATCGTTGGGGGAGAGCTCATCAACGAAGCTGTCAGCGGCATCCTTGATATCAGTCAGCGGCTCAGGAGGATTCTTTTGCACGAATGCCATGCTGCCCGAACGGTCGATTACCAAAGAAGTATCTACCGGAGACTCGCACTCGCGGGACTTAAGCGATATGGGAAGCGGCCAGGTGAAAGTGACATTGGCTGTGGCTTCGGCCTTTATGGAATCAACTTTAGTCTGTGATACTTGCACTACATTCCCCTGATCGTCATAAATGAGAGCGTATAAAGTGAGATTATTTATATCTGAAATATTCCTGTTCTCCAAGGTAGCATCGAGCCGAGGCAGCGTATCGGCATCCGTGAGCTGCTTGTCGGTGATGGTCACTGCAGGCTCGACATAAGTCGATTTCTGCCAATCAGGAGCCTGGGTCAACTGGAAATTGACATTCTCAGGAATGCCCGAAGGTATGGAAATCGTCCCTTCGAAGATGATGAATGACGAATGAGAAGGGATGAATGTCGTTCCGTCCCTTTTGGCAAGGATATTTCCACTGGAATCAGAAAGAGTGAACTCATAAGGAACGTTTGAAGCGATCGTATCATCGTTCGGATTCTCAAGACGCGCGACTGCCGAATAGACCCCGTCGCGGATCTTGAATATCTTCACCCAGTCGACGATAGCATCCTTGGTAGCATCGGGACAGATCCTTGAGCATATGCCTCCGCAATCGACACCTGTCTCGTTCTGGTCCTGGATGCCATCGGAACAGGTTGCAGGCTTGTCGAAGATGTAATAAAAACCCGCTCCAAAAAGGGCCACGATCAGTATTCCGATACACGTCAAGATCGTTATCTGCCTTCGTCGTGCCCAGGTAAGTTGGATAGCCATGTTATTTGATGAATTCCCTTCTTAATACGAAAAGGCTGACAGTGACGAATGCCGATAGCGAAAGAAAAGTGACGGCTGACATCACCAGTGCGCTTGAAAGCAGCGTCCGCGAATTGCTGATAACGAAATTGAAGATGAGATACGCCTGGAAAAAGATTCCCAGATGCGGCGCCCATTTTTTCCTCTTCACGAGGCCGTAAGCGATGAAGAAATGGACGAAGGCGATGAAGAAGCTATAGATCAGGCTCACATAAGCGCCGAGAAGGTAGCTAGCATAAGCTGAGAATATGAAGATGATGCCCTCGGACACGAACACAAAGGAAAGAAGCCATGTAAAGAATTGGATGTGTTTCTTCATGGCTTAATTCTAGCACAAAGCGAGGCTTCAATTAAATGTTTTGTTCTGGCGACTAGCTACTTTCCCCTCCAAAAGAGTATCATCGCCTCAAGAGAGCTTAACTGCTGAGTTCGGAATGAGATCAGGTGTGGCCTCTCCGACGAATCACCAGAACAAAAAATTCAATTTTATGGAAGAATTGGGCTTCCATGGTCTTTCAAATCGGTAAAACTAGATCAAACATAATTGTGGCCCTCAAATTTCCTAATAGAAGTCGACGGATTAGTACACCTCGGCTTAATCCATTGCTGGACTTCCACCTAGTGCCTATCAACCTAGTCATCTCCTAGGGGTCTATGATTTCTTATCTTGAAGCTGGCTTCACGCTTAGATGCTTTCAGCGTTTATCCATTCCCGACTTAGCTACTCTGCGGTGCCCTTGGCAGGACAGCAGACACACCAGAGGTCAGTTCATTCCGGTCCTCTCGTACTAGGAACAAATCTTCTCAAAAATCAACGCCTGCAGTAGATAGGAGACCAACCTGTCTCACGCATATTCATCACATATTACTATGTGTATTGGACTGTAATTTCTTCCTTGCGGAAGGTTGACGTTCAGTCTCTACGGGCGAGGATTACTCTTCCCTCGGTGTTGGCCATCCTCGAAAAGGATTGGGCTTTCACCGATATAAGTCAACTGCTTTCTCATACATCTCTGCATGAGACCGCCGTGAATATATTTGATTGGTTCTCTTACAATTTTTCAATACCGAAAAGAAATATAACAGTTAAAATATTTTTATGTCCTCTGTGGATTCAGAGTGTTCAATCGTAGATCTTGCGATCCTTAACTGAACGGTCTGAACCCAGCTCGCGTAACTTTTTAATTGGCGAACAGCCAAACCCTTGGGACCTTCTCCAGCCCCAGGATAAGTTGAGCCGACATCGAGGTGCCGAACTGTGCCGTCGATTTGGACTCTTAGGCACAACCAGCCTGTTATCCCCAGAGTAGCTTTTGTCTGATAATCTTCCACCGCATCTAATGCGAATGGTCGGTTCACTATGTTCTGCTTTCGCATCTGCTTGACATATACGTCTCACAGTTAAGCCAGCTTGTGCCATTACACTATCGGCACGGTTTCCATTCGCGCCTAGCTGACCTTAATAAACTCCTCCGTTACTTTTTAGGAGGATAGCGCCCCACTAAAACTGCCCGCCAGATACTGTTTCTCATCGTTTTTGCCGTTGAGGTTAGAAAATATATTTATACAGATGGCTATTTCACTGACGACTCCATGCCAACCGAGATCGGCACTTCAAAGTCTCACCACTATGCTACGCAGCAAAAACATATCCTCAATACCAAGTTGCAGTAAAGCTTCTGGGGTCTTTTCGTCTAACTGCAGGTAAGCGGCATCTTCACCGCTATTGCATTTTCACCGAGCAGGTCCCCGAGACAGTTCTCCAGTCATTACACCATTCGTGCGCGTCTGAACTTACCAGACAAGGAATTTCGCTACCTTAGGACCGTTATAGTTACGGCCGACATTCACCAGGGCTTACAACAGTCAGCTTGCACAGAATAAATTCTGTATCGCACCGCCATCGTTTGACCTTCTGGCATTGGTCAGGTGTCACCCCCTATACATCCTCTTACGAGTTCGCAGGGAGCTGTGTTTTTGGTAAACAGTTGCCAGAGATACTTTAGCTGCGGCCCCCTATCATTGCTGAAAAGGGGCAAGCCTTATTCCGAAGTTACGGCTGCTTTTTTGCCGAGTTCCTTGGGGACTTCTCACTCGTTCGTCTTGGTCTACTCGACCTGATCACCTGTGTCGGTTTGCGGTACGGTTGCCATATACATAAGTTTAGAGACTTTTCTTGGAAGCGTGCTTTGCGAAATTTGTCCGTCTTTCGGCGGACATTTATGCTTTACTCGAATTACCATTGAAGGAAGACTTACGGATTTTCCTGTAAATCATTCTGATAACACAAACGCAAATCCGATGATGCGCATCGCATACTACCCTCCGTCATCCCGTCACTATATATAGCAGTCATGGAATATTAACCATGTGTCCATCGGGTTCGGCTTTCGCCATCCCCTTAGGCCCGACTAACCCTTGGCTGATTGTCATAGCCAAGGAAACCTTAATCTTTCGACGTGCGGGGATTTCACCCGCATTGTGGTTACTTGTGCCAACATTCTTACTTCCAAGCGCTCCAGCATGGGTCACCCCTTTGCCTTCATCGCGAATGGAACACTCTCCTACCGCTCCCAATTTCCGAAGAAATTGAAAGCCCTCAGCTTCGGTACTACGTTTAACCCCGATCATTTGCGGCGCGAAATCTCTGGATGAGTGAGCTGTTACGCTATCTTTAAAGGATGGCTGCTTCTAAGCCAACCTCCTCATTGTCAGAGAAATTTCACCACCTTAAGCGTACTTAACGTAGATTTTGGGACCTTAACTTGAGATCTAGGGCTGTTTCCCTTTTGACCAGTGGAGCTTAGCCCCCACGGTCTAACTGCATAGCTTTAGCTCTGAGTATTCGGAGTTTGATAGGTCTCGCGAGATTTCTCCCTGTCGAGACCTTCCAGTGCTCTACCCCTCAGAGGAACACTATACGCTAGCCCAAAAGCTATTTCGGAGAGAACCAGCTATTACCAAGTTCGATTAGCTTTTCACTTCTTACCACAAGTCATCCGAATGTGTTGAACGGCATAACGGTTCGGGCCTCCATTCGTCTTTCGACGAACTTCACCCTGCTCATGGCAAGCTCACTTGGCTTCGGGTCTCTAGTGTACGACGAACGCACTATTAATACTCGGTTTCCCTATGGCTTCATCCCTCGGATTTAGCCGGGCCGCATACTAGAACTCGTTGGCTCATTCTTCAATAGGCACGCAGTCGAGGACGCAAGCGCCCTCTTCTACTCCTTGTAAACATATGGTTTCAGTTCTATTTCACTCCCCTCTCCGGGGTTCTTTTCACCTTTCCCTCGCGGTACTAGTTCACTATCGATCTTAAAATGTATTTAGCCTTAGCGGTTAGTTCCGCTGGATTCCCCCGAGCCATTCGTGTCTCGAGGTACTCAAGAATAGCAATGAGAGATATATTGTTTTCGATTAAAGGGCTATCACCTGCTTGGGCTAAGCTTTCCAGCTTATTCTTTTAACAATATATTTTGTAACTCTCTGTAATAAATTACGTTTGCTACCTTACAACCCCGAACTACCCAATTATAGAGTACGTTTTTAAGAGCACTCTATAATTGGAAAGTTCGAGTTTGGGCTCCTTCCTTTTCGCTCGCCGCTACTAAGGAAATGTCGTCCGCACTGAAGCGGACTTTCTTTTCTATTCCTCTGGGTACTGAAATGTTTTACTTCCCCAGGTATACTTCCGCGTTAGACGCGGATTCCTGCCGAAGCAGGAGGGTTTCCCCATTCGGAGATCTCCGGATCAAAGGTTGTTAGGCACCTCCCCGAAGCTTATCGCAGCTACACAGCGTCCTTCATCGTCATTTTAAGTCAAGGCATCCACCATATGCTCTTAATTTCCTATTAGGAAATTTAAAGACCACAATTATGTTTTATCTATCTTTACCTGCTATCATCCGCCTCCACAAGAAAAGACCTTAACGTGTGGCGGAATTCGGTTGTCAAATGTCAGTCGGTCGGAATCCCTCGTCTTTAAACAAAAGACCGCTCTTTTGAAGCGGTCTCTTGAACAACGATCTTTTTCAGACGTTATTCGAGTCGCTTAAAGATGAAGGTTTTTAACATATTCGGGATGTAAAAGAGAGTATATATGATGCAAAATAAATGTCAAATTATCTTTCTGAAACGTCCTTTTTGACCTTTTCTATAAGCGCTGAGGCATGCTGCTGGCCACCCAATCCGAAGGCTATTCCGAAGGCGATGGCACCTGCTACCACTACTCCAGTAAAGAGGATCCTGATAAGGTCAGCGGCTATATGGAGCTGTATGAGAACCGCAAGGATGGCGAATATCCAGATGATCCACTTGGTGAAGCTGCCGAGGAAATTAGCCGCTTTGAAATGAGCTGCCCCCGCCGACGCCCGGACGATCTTCTGCATAGCATCGCCGATGAGAGCTGCAACAAGAAGCATGAGGACGGCAATTATGACTTGAGGAAGATAGGCGACGACTACTTCAGCAAGAAAATAATTAACATCAGAAAGGCCGAGGACCTGAAGCGAAGAAACAAGGAAAAGGACAATGATGAACCATTTGACCAATGATCCGATGAACCGGCCAGAGTTCAGAGTAATGCCGCCGCGATGAAGGGGCTCTTCGATTCCTGCTTTCTTCAAGGCTTCATCGACCTTGAGGGTCTTGAAGATATGCTCGATTAATTTTGCCAAAAAGATGCCAATGATCCAACCGATGATGAATATGACGATCGCAATTATAAGCTCAGCCGCAACATTGACGATTGCCGGCCAAAGGGTCTGGAACGATGAAGCAAAAGTACTTCCGTATGTTGTAAACATGGTGTTAATTTAACTATTAATCCTGACCTCCCTATTATACCATTTATTCGATGCCTATCTTGTCGTAGGCGACGCGATGTGGATAGTCCAAAACATCGCGCACAAGTCTGTCTCCGACGCTCAGGCGGTAAGTGAAATCATCGCTATTAAGGACTGCGTAACGCAGTTCTCTTCCTATCTCCGCTTCAAATTTCTTCATCACAGCATGAAGGGCTTCCTTGTTTATACTGTTGGCGATGATGAGCAGGTCGGCGCGCGATTCAGGATGATTGATGAATATTCCCGAAAGGATGACGCTCTTAAGCTTGCAGACTTTGCCGAGCTTCTTCACTATCTCGTCATGGCCGGCGGCAATGGTGTGTGACATCAATTCCTTGATAGGCTTTATGTAGATGAAGCTTTCATCGAGATACCAATGCTTCTGCTTGCCCCTGTATACCTTCTTCTTGATAAGCTTTATCTTTGCAAGCAACGCCACTTCCTTGCGAGCTTGCGCGAGCGAAATGCGCGAGCGGAGAGCGACAGCCTTAATATCGAAGATATGCTCAGGATTGAATATGAAAAGCCTCATGACTTTGACCTTGGATGCTCCGCCGAAAAGTTTTTCAAGTGTTTCCATGGCTGAATTGTAACACAATCATAGACAAACAAAAAAGGCCCTCTCGGGGCCTTTTTTGGCATTTCTGCGCTATTGGAGACTATTTCAGTTCTACCTTTCCTCCAGCTTCTTCGATTTTCTTCTTGAGCTCTTCCGCTTCCTCTTTCTTCATTCCCTCCTTGAGCATTGCAGGAGCGGCGTCTACGATATCCTTGGCTTCCTTGAGTCCTAGGCCGAGGACTTCCTTGACGATCTTGATGATTCCGATCTTCGAAGTTCCGGCATCCTTGAGCTCGACATTGAATGTCGATTTCTCTTCGGCTGCAGGTCCCGCTGCGGCTGGGCCTGCTACGGCGACAGCCTGGGCTGAGACTCCGAATTTCTTCTCGAGGAACTTCACGAGCTGGTGAAGCTCAAGCACTGACATCTTTTCGATCGCTTCGACGACTAGCTTGAATTCTGCGGGAGTAGCGATGACTTCTGCAGGAGTAGTTGTTTCTTCAGGCATGATAATTTTATTTTTTAATGGGTGTGTTAATAATTAAGATTTCTTCTTGGCGACGGCGTTCAGTGCAATGACCAATCCCTGGATAGGAGAATTGATGAGATTGACGAACTGACCGTAAAGGATATGTAGCGATGGAATGGCCGCGATCGAGAGCATGCTTTCCTTATCTTGATATGAACCTTCGAAGATTCCTCCGAGGATGGAAAGCTTGCCGTCGAACTTCTTCTGGAACTGGAAGACTTCACGTGCAGGAGCAAGGGCATCTGCTGAATAAGCGAGAGCTACTTCCCCTTCAAGAACGGGAAGAATTCCTTCCAATTTCTGTCCTTCAAGGGCCTTCTCGGTAATTGTCTTCTTGGCGACGAAATAGCCTACTCCGTTTGCGCGGAGAGCCTTCCTCATTTCGCTCGAGTCCTTGACTGATAGTCCGTGAAAATTAACAAAGACCAGCGAGCTCGACTCGGAGAGGGTCTTCTTTATCTTTTCGAGGACTTCCTTCTTTTTTTCTTTTGTTATTGGCATCTGATATATAATGACAGGCAATGATAAACTCGACCAAAGCTCAGACTGAATAAGAGTAACCTCTCTACAGGGCTTATTGCATTCGCATGCGTGCCTGTGGTCTTTGAAGCTTTATAGGGCCAAATTACAGCAAAAAGAGGGAGAAGTCAAATGATCAGATAGGCATCCCGAAATTATCTAGAGCATGCTTCAGCATGTGATACACATAAGGGAAAGCGAAAGCGAACCAGATGAAGGCGATGAGAAATTTCCATAGGATAAGCCTGATTTCGGGTGTATCACCTTTGCTGCTGAAGTACGACAATCTAATCAGGAAATAAATGCTTGCCAGGAAGCTTAGCGGAACGCTTGCGATCATCACTATCCAATAACCTTCGTCTCCATATAATATGTGCGCCGCGAGCAGGCCGGGTGCCAGAAGAATTTGAAGCCATGCCAGGCAGATATCTATTTTTTTCATTTGTTTATTTTTCTTAAATCAGATCAAGGACATTGTCAATCATATCCGTGATTTCAGATCTTTGATCTTCAGTGAATTTTCTTGATTTCCACCTCTTGTCATTTATCTCTCGCAAGAGGAGCTTGAGCCTTAAGCTTGCATTTTTCATCCTGTCCTTGCTTATTGATTTTACGACACTATCTATCTTCTTTTCCAGCTGATTTTCCACATTCGCCTTCAGGCCGAAACCCGCCAGCATCTTCTTTATCATGCCAAGATAGGTAACAGGGTCGATATCCGTATTTGGTTTCAAGGCGAAATCATCTTTTCCGTCGCCGTCCGCATCCACCATAAGAGTAGTCGATGTGGATTGCGGTGATATTGATACTTCAGCTTTGGTCTCATCTGTCATCGGTATGTCGGCGAACTCTGTCGTCGTCGACACATCACCGATCGTCTTACTTATGTCGAGAGTGAATGTGCCTATGCCATTGCCCTGAAGCCTGATTGTCGAATTGTTTGACCCGTCCAGGATGACATGGCTTTCTGCGCCAGATTGCTCGTATGAGCTATTGGGGATATTCTGCTCTGCCAAGACAAGATCTGAATTCGGATCAGGATTGGCGATGATGCCGGTATGATTTCCTTTCGAATCATAGGCGTCAAGCGATACAGGAGACTGCACGCTTACGTCCAGATTGGCAAAAGGAACTTCGGCAGGCTTCGATGAAGAGACATCTGCAATCGTGCTTGTCGAACCCGTAATGAGACCTTTAAGGATGGAAAAGGTTGCAGGAGCTTCGAATATCGTAGAATGATCGTAATTGCTGTTCGCAGATTGATTGATATCCTTGAGGTTGATGAAATAATTTCCTGTCGACGAAGAGAGGGTTGTCGCGCTCGGACTCACTACCGTACCATCTCCATCGAGCGTCTTCATGTTTGAATGATCGAGAGCCAAGCCGGTATTGCCGATGCAGATGAAGAATGTTATCGCGCAATGGCTGGTCGCGAAGTATCTTGTGCCGCTCGTAGTCTGCCTTCCCCACCCCGCGATCTGATAGACATCAGCCGATAATGATGAAATGAAGCTATCAAGGCCTGAGACGGTATTTTTTTCCTTTTGCATCAGCGTGCTGTTCATTATATTCGGATCTTGAGTATCTGAAGAAGAAGGCTTGCTTCGTCCGTCTTTCCCGATCAGGAAATCTGACAGGCCTCCGACCGTCGTAATCGAATTCCCGTATTTCTGCCTCAAGTTGCTTATCTGGTCGATGGAAGGATCGAATGTGACCACGGGATTTTTTACCGAATCGAAATAATGAGCCGAGGGAAGAAGGGCATAGGAATCAGGCATATTCTCACCAAGATTCCTTGCCGTGCTTTTGCTCAATACTAAGCCGGCGCCAAGCTCATTATCATCTCCATGCAGAAGGACAGGGATAGTTTCTGGCGTTCCGAGTTGAGGAACAGCGACCATTACCAGCTTGTCTATTAAACCGCCTTCGTTCTTTGATTTCAGATCATTGATGAGAGCCTTGGCAACCAGGCCTCCATTGCTGTGGGCAATGATGCTCACCTTACCCGTCTTTGATGATGAAGCGGTGCTTTCGATCGAAGATACCATAACAGAGGCTGCATCTGCTGGGTCCATGCGCCAATCATAAGGAAGAGGCTTCCAGGCATTTATCGTCCCGGGACCAGGCCGTTCATCGAATCGATGAAGCTCTTGTATATATTCCGGCTGAAAATCGGGCCGAATGAATTAGTCTTGTCGATGATAGTGCCAACCTGGACGTTCGGATTGATGCTTTTTCCGTTTGCATCAAGAAAAAGCTTCTGAACGTCCGCATCGATATTCGGCTCCCAGAGCTGGTTCGTGGTCGTGCCGAATGTGCCTTTTTCCAGGGTGAACAACCTGTTCGATTCTATACCTGGAATAAATACCACGTTTGAGCAGCAAGATGGCTTAGGAACTTCATCGGTCAGGAAAGGAGATGTCAAAACACTTCCTACAATGCTACCTTGTGCAGGACCGTCATTGCTTCCCCAATAATTGTTCCTAAAATCAAGCGTGGCGTTCTGGTTCATATTATCTATTTGCAGCAGATTTCCTGCGAATCTATCTTTCGATCCGGAAAAAGCAAAGCTTGAATCATCAGCGAACGCTTGAGGAGAAAAATATCTGGCAGCTGAAGAGAGTGCATTCCCAAAATTAAAGACGAGTGCGGGAGGCGAGAAAGGCTTGTCATATACTATACCAATCTTATTGTCAGTGAGATCTGATTGATCAATGCTGCCGCTAATAGGCCCGAGGTGAATTCCGGCTGTCTTGAAATTAGAAATGCTTGATGAGGATATTTTGATAGTCCCGCCTCCGGCATCGATACCATACTGCTCGTAGCCGTCGAAGACATTATTATTTCCATCTAGAAGAAGATCGTTCACGGTGGTAGTCCCATTGCCTAGGTAAAGAGGCTGAAATGAATCTCTTATCTCAAGAGAATTGATGTCTATCTGCGCATTCGTTCCTGAAATTCCGTACCAGCTGGCACTATCGCCTTCCAAGACAACTTTGTCCGTTGAATCTTCCGACCCTATCCTTAGTGTTCCTCCGGAATTAACCGTCAAATTCGATTCATCGGGAAATTTAACGGTTACGCCGGGGTCGATGACTAAGCTTTCCCCATACATCACATTCAAACCCTCGTCCCCTGCTACATAAGGAGAATTTTCTTTTGTCAGATGAAGCTCTCCAGACCAGTAGGGATCAAGGCTAGTGTCCGCATGCGTATCATTGATAATTCCGAACAGGCTTATAAAAATAAAAACCATCAAAAAATATTTCTTCATTCAGGCATTAAAACACCTGGAGATAAAGTAATTATTAAAAAAAGATCAATGTGTCTTGAGGGATTGAATCACTATCAGAAGAATAAAACTGAGGACGATGATTAATATGAAGAATAGTATAAATTTCAAGGCGGTCTTGTCGAACATGTTGGGCTGATTATATCATCAAAACAAAAACACCACACTTTCGTGTGGTGTTTTTGTGCTTTAAGCTATTCCTTCGCTAAGCGTGAACCTAGTGAGAAGGGTTAGTTTAGGCGATTACGGATTGACTCCGTTTGTCCTCCATGTTGACAAGCCGTCCATGTAGGTTGTCAAAGTGAAACCTGATGTTGGGCTTGTGATCGAAGAGTTGATGCCTGAAATCTCTACAGAGTAAGGACCATTTGTGAGATTGTTGTTTGCATGCTTACCTGCGAAGCTAAAGGTGACTGGACCGATAGTTGCTGAGTTCGACTGTGGGATGTAGAACGTGTGATTTGGCTGACCTGAAGTCACGACTCCTGATCCGTTAGGGATGATGAATCCTGAGCTTGTAGCGTCAATCGTAGCTGATACGTTGTTTCCTGCAGCATCGAATACCTTGAAGGTAAACATTGGGGTAGCTGTTGTCTGGTCATTGAAGTACACATTTGAGCCGACAGCCTTCACGTTAACATTGAATGTTGCGGTGATGGTTGAGGTGCTAAGTGATGTACCGCTTGAGTTTGAACCGTTCACAGCGATAGTTGGAGTTGACGACAATGTGTATTGTGGTCCCTTTCCTACTACTGTCTGTGTGTTTCCTACAGCTGATCCGTTGACGATCGCATTCTCGTCAAGAGAGTTGTAAGCGACAAGGTCTCCGCTGTTGATAGTTGCAGTAACAGTCGTTGGAGTTACTCCTACGTTTGTTACGTCAGCACGTACAGTGAATGGCTGTGTCGAGTTCAAAGCGACGACTGCTGCTGCGGTATTGTCAGGAATGTTGTTGAACACTGCTGTACCGTTGCTGCTGTTGATCGAAGCTGACTGTATAGGAGTTGAACCCTGGTACAAGTAAGCGGCGGTCAATGTGCTTGTAGCGTTGCTTGTGAATCGAACTGTCAAGTTGTGGATATGCAATGAGTCATTCTGAGCATTGATATCGAACAAGAGGACAGGAAGGCCGAGGTACTGATTGTTTGTCGTGTCAGTAACTGCCTGTGTGTTGGTAAGGGGAGTCGAAGGATCAGCCGAAAGGTTTGCCTGAGCATTGTCAGTCAAGCTTGGGTTGATAGTAATGGTCTGGCTGATTGAGCCTGTTGGACCGTACTGATCGATTCCTGCTCCGTCAATTCCACGAACTCCGTTTGACATTACGCTTAATACGTAAGGAGAAGCGATGTAGTTTGAGTCGATCGAAGAGAACAAGTCAGCCTTGATGACGATATCCTTGTAGGTGTTCTTTGGAACAAGGATGTTGAAGCCAGTAAGGTTGACTACGTAATCTGTACCGCTCTGAACTACAGTAGTCGAGTTAAGAGGAACTGTCGCTAGGACATTGGTTCCGTCTGTAACGTAGAACTGGCTGTAGATCTTGTTGTAGATGGTGGTTGATGAACCAACGTCAACAGTGATTCGCTGGACGGCGATATCTGAGTTCTGAGCCTGAGCTCGAACTGTCAATACCGGAGCCTGAGTCTGGCCGACGTTGACTACTGAGGTTGAGATAGGACCCTGAGTGATGCTCAAGATACCTTCTGCGCCTGGAGTAGTGATGCCGGTAGCTCCTGTTGATGTCGTTGTCGATGTAGGAAGAGCTGAACAGTTGCTTGCGATTGTCATTCCGTTAGGGCAGAGAGCTACGGTTGAAGTAGTAGCTGGAGCTGCAGTACAGTTGCTTGCAAGTGTCATGCCGTTAGGGCAAAGAGCTCCAGTTGAAGTCATTCCTGTAGAAATGTTTGCTCCGTTAACCTTTCCTCGTGAAAGTGGTCCGAAGAATCCGGTTGCAGGAAGACCTACAGCAGCTTGCCATTTGACAACAGCTTCTTTTGTAAGTGATCCAAAGTATCCCATAGAAACGCCTGATGGCATTGTAAGGTAACCTTGTGAGACGAGTAATGTTTGAAGAGCGACTACATCTGCTCCAGTTGATCCAACTGTAAGGTTGGTCTGGAAGTTGTATGTCTGAGCTCCTGCTGTCGTAGTCGTAGTTGTAGTTGTCATCGATGTATCAGCAAGAGCAGCGCTGAAAGCGAATGCGTAGCTGAACACCATTGCCAATGCAACAACGGCTGTAAGAACTTTTTTTGTTTTTAACATAATAATAAGTGACTAATAAATTTACTAATAAACTTTCTAATAAACAAAACACTAACATTACACTAATTTATTGTTCTATATAATCGACACAGAACAATAAAAGAGATGCCTGGATGAAGACTGAGTTTCGGCGAAATCAGATAGATAAGGAATAAGGTGATTCGGGAATTTCTAACTTATAAAATTGTCAATGTTCGGTCGCTATCCGTAAGTATAAGCTATAAAGCTTCTCTCTTGCAAACATCCTTCTGTGGATAAAGGCAAAAAATAAGACTGAAACGCTTACACAACTAACGACGGCAGCTAACGGAATATCTTACAGAAAACAGCTCAAAAGTCAAAGAGAATATCGGCTCCATCTCCTTTCCCCTTTTTTCTTGATGGAGCCTTTTGAGACCAGTGACAGTAGCTCCCTTTGAATAGTCTTTTCGCTGCATCCTTTTATATGTCGGAGAAAATCCTTTATGCTTAGCTCCTTATTGTCTTTTAGGAGGGCAACAATCTTATCGGCTCTTACGGACCGGCTTTCCTTATCGTCACTTGGCAAGCTCTTGGAAAGAGGTGTCTTTTTATCGTTACTTAAAGGACTTATAAAGGACATAATGGTTTGTCCTTTATCGGCAAGCTCGCTCTTGAACTCGAGGAAATCTTTCGACAACACTTTCGGCGAGTATATCTGGGCGTGGCTCTCAAAGCTTTCAGTAAGCTCGAGAATGTAATTCTTGAGTATATTGAAATTCATCTCTGATATGGTCCGGCCGAAGTGCCCTGCTTCGATCAGCGAAAGGACTTCGTGCAAAGATGATACGCACTGAGTTATGATTTTATTCTTGTCCTTTTCTTTGTTAGAAAGAGAAATCGAAAAGGACAAAAGGAAATTTGTCTTTTCTCTCAAACTGTACCTGAGTGGCTCGCTCCGGTCGAGAAGATCGCTGACCATATATACGGCATAGCAAATCTTCTGTGTCCTTTTAAAAAAGCCCCATAAATCAGGGTTTTCTGAGAACAGATATATCTCTGACTTATTTGCTTTATTTGTCTCTAATGCAATGTCTTTTACTTCTTTATTGTCCATGATGTTATTTTTTATATTATATAGAGGACATTCCAAAAGACAACTTGAGGCGGGCATTATTCTGTGCTGGAGAATAGCAAAGCATGTTAGAATGAAGCGATGGCAAAGCAAAATAATAAAGATAAAAAGGAACCTAAAGACAAGGCAAAGGTCGGACTCAAGGAAGAAGCATGGTATGGGATCTGGTCAATCTGTTTTTTCGTATTAGCTTTCATTTTTCTTTTCGCTCCTTCCGGAAAAGGAGGCACCGCTGGAAAGAATATCTATGCGCTTTTTCATGACACTTTGTTCGGAATCGGCTACTATCTCCTGCCTTTGATATCGATCCTTCTCGGCCTCTCATATCTTGCATCAGTCGAGCGTCGCTTCCCGCTTTCGCGCATCATCGGTTCCGTCATATTTTTCCTCTCAGGCCTCGGCCTTCTGGAAATAATCTCTGACGGTTCAGGAGGGGAGGTCGGAAAGATGATCGCGTCCCCTCTTCTTTCCCTCTTCGGCTATGCAAGTCCCCTCATACTTATCGGATTACTCTTCATTTCTTCATTCATCATTTTTAATACGAGGCTTAAAAGAGTCCATCTATCGAAAATTTTCGGCATCTTCAGGAAAGAGAAAAACATGGAGGACAATTCTGATGTAGAAGAAAGCGTTCAGAAAGTGGAGAGCAGCCTGCAAAAAAATGAAAAGATGAAAGCTGATGCTGTCGAGGCAGGCGATTCAGATATGAAAAAAGCTGTCCCGGAAATCAAAAAGGAAGAAAAGAAGAAGGGCACCGAAGACATGCTTATCAGCCCTCAGACTTTCACTCTGCTCGGCAAGAAATTCACTCCCCCTCCCCTTTCCATACTTGAGCTCGACAAAGGCAAGCCGGGCGTCGGAGACATCAAGGCAAATGCCAACATCATAAAAAGGACGCTTCAAAATTTCGGCATCAATGTCGAGATGGATGAGATATCGATAGGACCGTCTATTACCAGATATGCCCTCAAGCCAGCAGAAGGAGTAAAGCTTTCACGAATCCTCGGCCTCCAGAACAACCTTGCGCTCGCCCTTGCTGCCCACCCTATCCGTATCGAAGCACCTATCCCTGGCAAGTCGCTTGTCGGTATCGAGATACCTAATAGTGTCAAGACGACTGTTGGATTGGGCAGCCTCCTCGCGAGCGAGGAATTCCAAAAATCAGACAAGCCTCTTCTGGTTTCCTTAGGAAAAGGCATTTCAGGAAAATCACACTTCGCCAACATAGCCAAGATGCCACATCTTCTTATCGCCGGAGCTACTGGATCAGGAAAATCAGTAACCATACACGCCGTAATTACTTCGCTTCTTTTCCGCAATTCGCCTGAAAACCTCCGCTTCATCATGATCGATCCCAAGAGAGTCGAGCTCACCTTATATAACAAGATACCCCACCTTCTTACCCCTGTCATTACTGATGCCAAGAAAGCCATCCTTTCTCTCAAATGGGCGGCAAAAGAGATGGATAGGAGGTATGACATCCTTGAAAAGAATGCCGTGCGCGATATCGATTCATACCACAAGACAGTCCTTGCGCCTGCACTTAAGAATCCTTCAGCCGATATGCCTGAGACCATGCCATATATAGTAGTAGTGATAGACGAATTGGCGGACATCATGCAGACCTATCCGCGCGAACTTGAATCTGGAATCGTTCGTCTTGCCCAGATGAGTCGTGCCGTAGGCATCCATCTCTTGCTTTCGACCCAGCGCCCGAGCGTGAACGTCATCACAGGACTTATCAAAGCTAATGTCCCTGCCCGGATCGCCCTACAAGTGGCTTCGCAAATAGACTCGCGCACCATCCTGGATATGGGAGGAGCTGAAAAACTTCTTGGCGCCGGCGACATGCTTTGGCTTTCCGGGGAGATGTCGAGCCCAGAACGCGTGCAGTCAGCCTTCATATCCGAAATAGAGCTCAAGAAAGTAGTCAAATACCTCGTGGACAACTATGAATCTTTGCCGTCAGAGATAAACATTTCAGGAGAAAGCGTCACCAAAGACCCTTTATTCGACAGCAACAACCTGAACGAAAGCCTTGATGGAGACGAAGAAGCGGATGACGACCTTTACGAAGAAGCTCGCGACCTTGTCGTCAAATCAGGAAAGGCTTCTACTTCATACCTTCAGCGCAAGCTGAGCATTGGCTACGGCCGGGCTGCCCGGATAATGGATATACTTGAAGAAAAAGGGGTCATTGGTCCCTCGAATGGATCAAAAGCACGCGAGGTAGTCGGCTTCCAAGGACAAGAAACAGATGAAACAGTCGAATAATAACATTTTTTGGATCAAGGTAGGCTCATTTTCCTTTCTTTTTCTTGTAATATTGATCTACTCAGCCTTTCAAGCCCGAAAGATACTTGAAGGCCCTCGGATTTCGATCATCTCCCCTCGATCTGGCCAGGTCATGGAGGACCCGCTGCTAGATATAAAGGGAGTTGCCACGAATGTGAACCAGATCAGCCTAAACGGCAATCTTTTCTATATAGACCAAAAAGGCAACTTTGATCAGAAATTGCTCCTCTCACCGGGGTATAATATAATCAGCCTTGACGCGAAAGATAAATTTGGCAAACAGACTGAAAAGAAAATTGAAGTCGTTTTTAGAGGAAATTTAACAGACTAAGATAACATACTATATATATGAAGCCAAAAAAACCAAAAAACACCGAAAAAGAGGAGAAAAAAGGAAATTCAAACGGCATCGAAGCTACTTTGAACGAGATAAAGAGCAAGTTTGGAGATGATGCCATCATGAAGCTCGGACAGAAGCCGCGGGTGGACGTAGATGCCATTTCTACTGGCTCTATCGGCCTTGATGCCGCACTCGGAGTAGGAGGCCTTCCCCGCGGACGAATCATAGAAGTATTCGGTCCGGAATCATCAGGAAAGACCACCCTCACTCTTCATGTAATAGCTGAAGCTCAAAAAAAAGGAGGTATATGTGCCTTTATCGACGCAGAACATGCTATGGACCCGCAGTATGCCGAGAGATTGGGGGTAAACATAAATGAGCTCCTCATCTCGCAGCCGGACACAGGTGAACAAGCATTGGAAATCGTCGAGAGCTTGGTCCGTTCCGGAAAGCTCGATGTGATTGTTATCGATTCAGTCGCCGCCCTTACTCCTAAGGATGAGATCGAAGGCGATATGGGTGCACACCATGTCGGAAAGCAAGCGCGTCTGATGTCTCAGGCTTTGCGTAAGCTCACTGCTATCGTCGCCCGCTCAAAGACGATTGTCATATTCATCAACCAGATCAGGATGCAAATCGGCGTGATGTTCGGCAATCCTGAGACGACTCCTGGAGGAAAAGCCCTTAAATTCTACACATCAGTGCGAATAGATATCAGACGTATCGCCCAGATCAAGAAAGGAGACGAAGTGATGGGCGGACGAGTGCGAGTAAAGGTAGTAAAAAACAAGGTAGCTCCGCCTTTCCGCCAGACTGAATTCGACCTTATGTACAATGAAGGAATCTCCAGAGAAGGAGAAATCATTGCACTCGGCGAAAAAATGGGTATTATCAAGAAATCCGGAACAAGCTATTCCTATACTCCCGCAAACGGAGAAGAAGAAAAGCTCGGACGAGGTTATGATGCTACGCGCACTTATCTTCGCCAAAACAAGAAGACGAGCGACGCTATCCTCAAGCACATCAGGAAGCAGCTTGCCGAAGACGAGTCCCTTCTCAAGACTAAAGGAAACGAGGAGAGCGATCAGGCAGAAGAGACTGAACCAGCTGAATAAATTAATCCCTTAAAAAACTACCATGCTCGAATACAATGAAATAACATTGCGCAAATTCATCATCTTTGAAGGAGAGCCTTATGAGGTCCTTGATTCTCATGTCTTCCGCAAACAGCAAAGAAAGCCGGTGAATGCCACCAAGCTTAGAAATCTAATCTCTGGAAGGATAGTAGAACATTCGTTCCATGTCTCCGACAAGGCTACTGAAGCTGATATCGATACTAAAAAAGTAAAATACCTTTACATGAACAAAGGCGAGTATTGGTTCTGCGATGAAAAGGATCCCGCTAACCGATTCAAGCTGGAGGAATCAGTCCTCGGCCCTGCGATGAAATTCATAAAGACAAACTCGATCATCGACGCGCAAGTCTTCGAAGATAAGATATTCGGAGTGAAGCTTCCGATAAAAGTAGAGCTTAAAGTGACTGAGGCGCCTGATGCCGTACGCGGCGATACAGCTAAAGGAGGAAACAAGTTGATAACACTTGAGACAGGAGTAACAGTGACTGCGCCGATGTTCGTAAAAGAAGGAGATGTAGTGCGCGTCAATACTGAGACAGGAGAATACGCCGAGAGAGTTTAATTCTTAAAACAACTTGCTATCGAGCGACAAAAGGAAGAAGGGCCATGAATCGGGCTCTTTTGACTGCCATAGCAAGCTTTCGCTGATTCTTGGCGCTTACCCCTGTTTTCTTTCTGGAAAGAAGACGTGCGTGAGGGTTAAGAAATTTCTTCAAGACTTCAGTATCTTTGTAATCGATCTTGGTGATATTATTCTGCGAAAAGTAGCATTTTTTCATATATTTGAATTATAAATCTGTTTTTAATTAAAATGGGATATCTTCAGGATTGATTTCGTCGTCAGGATAAGCGATTGCCTCCTCTGCTTCCGAAGGCTTTGAACTTGAAGCTGAGGAAGGGGTTGCTGTCGAGCCGAAGCTCGATCCACCAGCGGCTGGACGCGGACCGAACTGGATACGGTCTGCGATTATCTCCATTCGATAGTTCTTCTTTCCGTCAGGACCGTCCCATGACCTTGTCTGCATGCGTCCCTCTACAAGCACAGAAGCTCCTTTCTTAAGGTACTGGGCGGCAGTTTCAGCCTGCTTGCCGAAGACGACGATATTGTGGAAATCGACATTCTCCTGCTTCGCGCCATTCTTGTCTTTCCAGACACGGTTCGTTGCTACTGAAAAGCTGGTGACCTGGATGCCTGAAGGAAGGGATTTCTGCTCGGGATCCCTGGTAAGATTGCCTATGACAATGGCTTTGTTAAGATACATGCTCATGATTAATTGATCACTAGTTGGTCGATCGTCTTGTCGAGCTCTTCTTCATTGACCTCTTCGTCTTTTGAAGAGCCGATGAGGAGGTATCGGATGATATTATCCTGCTCATCAAGAGCCTTCTTTATCTTCAATACGCCTTCTGATGTGACAGCGAATTTGATTGATCCGAAATAGCTTCGGTTATAGCGGGTCTTTATCGACTTTACGGTCTTTGAGATCTCATAGACAAGAGCGTGAACCTTCGGATTGACCTCAGAGATAACCTCCCCTCCTTCCTTGAGGATAAGGGCTTTGAGAGCTGCAACCTCTGCAACGACAGCTTCTTCGGCGATGGTGGGCACGAGGTGATAGCCTAATTCGTATACGCGGGCCTCTGTATCGATAATTTCATTTTCATTCATAGGTGTCTAACTTATCACAGCTATTTCATCTTTGCAAATTAAACAAGGCAACGGCATTCTTGGCCAGCTGAATCCGGATGCTTTCATAAGGTTCTTCTCTAATCTGGCTTATCTTAGCCACTATTTCCCTTACATGGCTTGGTTCATTCCTTTTTCCCCGATAGGGGATCGGCGAGACGTAAGGAGAATCAGTCTCCGACATGATCTTATCGAGGGGGGCGAATCTGACTGTCTCATCATAATTCCTGGCAAAAGTGACTACCCCCGTAAAAGACAGCGTGAAATCCAATTCTAAGAAACCTTTTGCTTCTTCAAGATTGCCTGTAAAAAAGTGGGCGTTCCCCCGAAGCTTTGCTCCGTACTCCTTCTTCTTTGATTGCAAAATAGCAATGATGTCACTGTTGGCACTGCGAGCGTGAATCATCAAGGGCTTGTCATGCTTCACCGCGAAATCGATCTGTTTTTCAAAAAGAGACGTCTGCTTGCGCTTGTCCTCATCGGAAATCACTCCCTCTCTTCCATAATCAAGGCCACACTCACCTACCGCCACCACCTTTGGATGGCTGACCAGCTCCTCGAATTCTTTTTCATCGAAAGAAGCATTATCGTCATCGATCGGATGGACTCCGACGCAAGCGAAGATATTGTCATGAATTTCCGCCAAGGCGACTGCGCTTCTCGACGTCTCGAGCGAAGTGCCTATGGTGATAGTGGCAATGCTATTTTCCTTCATCCGAGCGATCACTTCTTCCCTATCGAAATCGTATTCCGGAAAATTGAGATGGGAATGTATGTCTATGAAGTCGAACATATCAGTCTTTCCTGGCAAACAACGGAGTTTCTGGCATCCTATTCGCCTTGACCGCCTCTTTTATCTTTTCAGAAGTGCCGGGAAGGAACGGTTCAAGCATCCGAGAAATGTCATAGAGGCGGAAAACCAGCTCTGTGATGATCTTCTGACCCTTTTCCTTGTCCTCCTTCACCACTTTGAAAGGAGAAGTCTCTTGGATGTATTTATCCAGCTCGTTGACGTGGTGCCAGATGACCTGAGCCGAACGCTGTATATTGAACTCCTCTAAAAAAGTCACATAATCAGACGGAAGCTGCCAATCACGCTCGGCGATATCGATAGGGCCTTGAAGATTGCTTTCCGCCATCTTCATGATGCGCGAGACGAGATTGCCGAGGCCGTTCGCCAAGCCGGCATTATATGAAGACCTAAAGCTCTCCTTGTTGAGCTCGCCATCCTCGAAAAGCGAAATTTCCTTCGAAAGATAATAGCGCACAGCCTCGACGCCGTACTCTTCGATCAGCTCTTTGGGTGAAATGACATTGCCGAGCGACTTGGACATTTTCTTTCCATCGGAAAGGATCAATCCGGTGACAAGGATGTTTTTGGGCAAAGGCAGTCCCGCAGACAAGAGCATTCCAGGCCAGATTGCGGCATGAAAACGCAAGATATCTTTCCCTACTACATGTACATTGGCAGGCCAGAAAGTCTTAAAATTAGAATCATCGCTAGTTCCGTAGCCGAGGGCGGAGATGTAATTGGATAAAGCATCGCACCAGACATACATCACTTGGGAATCATCGCCAGGAACGGGAATTCCCCAAGGCACTTTTGCTTTCGGCCGCGAGAAGCTGACGTCCTGCAAGCCGTCGTTCAGCACCGACAAGATCTCGTTCTTGCGGCTTACAGGAAGAATATTCAATTCCCCGTTTTCTATCTTCTCTTTGATGCGGCCATTATATTTCGATAGGGTGAAGAAATAATTTTCTTCCTCGATAATTTCAGGAGCGGTATGATGAAGAGGACATTTGCCGTCAATCAGGTCTTTTTCGGTATAAAACGCCTCGCATGCCGAACAATAAAGGCCCTTGTAAGACCTTTTTTCGATATCGCCGCTTTCTACCAACTTGTTCCAGAGCTTCAACGCTCCAGGCCAATGCACCTTCTCGTCGGAAGTCCTGATGAATTGGTCGTTTGAGACCTCAAGCTCGTCAAAAAGTTTCCTAAAGCTCTCAACTATGTCGTCGAGATGGGAACGCGGATCTTTGCCGAGACTTTCCGCCGCCTTTATGACCTTTGACGTATTCTCATCAGCGCCAGTAAGGAAATAAGTCTGATCGCCCTTTATGCGGTGGTAGCGCGCCAAAATATCACAGACAGTGACTGTATATGCGTGGCCTAAATGAAGCTCTGAATTAGGATAGAATATTGGCGTAGTGACGTAAAAGGTTTTCTTTTCCATCAGGCTATTCTAGCATCTTAAGGGTTTTCTCGAAAACTGAAGCGTCCTTGTGCGGACCGACAAGAGCAAGAGTGACCTTGTTCGCAATGAAGATATCACGAGTGACATTCTGGATATCTTCGGCAGTCACTGCTTCGATCCTCCTCACTACTTCCTCGGGAGAAAGCACTTCTTCGCGGGCAATTTCCTGAAAGCCGTAGAAATCGGCATATGCATCAGACGATTCGAGATTGAGAAAAAGATTGCCGATCTTGAAATCCTTTGCCTTCTGAAGCTCTTCAGCACTTACCTTTTCATCCGTAATTTTTTTCACTTCCTTGATGAGGGCTTTAAGGGCTTCATTGACCCGGTCATTCGATACTCCGGCTGAGATAGAGAACGCTCCGTGGTCGATAGCCGTCGAATGGCTGGCGCGCACATAGTAGCAAACGCCGAGCTCCTCGCGCATCTTCACGAAAAGGCGCGAGCTCATTCCCTTTCCGAGGATAGTCGAAAGCATTGATGCAGCGAAATTCCTCTTGTCATAGTGGTTGAATGAGCGGAAAGCCAAAGCAAGATGAGTCTGATCGGCATCTTTGTATTGCATTGCCACCTCTGGCTTCTCTTGCGCGTCATCAGTCTTTTCTTTTTTCCCTTTCTCGCCTATCTTCACGTCCTTGAAAGCATTCTCGATCTCAGCTGCGATCTTTTCTTCTTCTATTTTTCCTGAAACGACTACCAGCGTCCCCTCGGCGACATAGTGCTTGTCGTGATATTCCAAAAGATTCTCCCGCGTCAGCGACCTGACTGTCTCCTTGGTGCCAAGGATCGATCTTCCCGCCGCCTGATTTTCATACATCTTCCCTTCAAGCACTTCCCAGACTTTGTGGTCAGGCCTGTCTTCGTACATGTTTATCTCTTCGATGACCACCCCTTTTTCTTTCTGCATCTCTTCTTCGGGAAAAGTGGAATTCAGGTAAATATCAGAGACAATGTCGAGGATTTTCGACGTGTGCTTGGCATGAGCCTTGGCATAGAAGCCAGTGTATTCGGTATTGGTGAAGGCATTGCTCTGCGAGCCGAGGCTGTCGAGCTCATAGTTGATCATCGCAGATGAAGACCTCTTCAAAGTGCCCTTGAAGCACATATGTTCAAGGAAGTGGGAGATGCCGTTCTGCTCCTTTGTTTCGTATTCCGAGCCTGTCTCAGCCAATACCATGACCGTGACAGTCTCAGTGTCCCGCATGGGAATAAGCATCATTCTAAGGCCATTTTCAAGGGTTTTTAAGGTATATTTCATAATGTAGTGGTAAGGTACACCCAAAAAGAGGGTAAGTCAAAGAATCAATTTAGAACAATAATCTAATATCAAAAGCTACAAAAGTTAAGAATCCTAAGACTCCAAAAATATAAATCTTTTTTTAAGAAAAGAATATATAGTAAAAGTGCTAGTGGACCCAATACCACTACTAGTAATTCAGCAAAATATGTTGGTTTTGAATAATATCCCCAGCTCGTATCAAACATCGCCACAAGTGTAGCAATTCCCGATACAATAACTGTTACTACTAATGATAGTGTCGCTAGAATTATTTTGAATGCTTTACTCATATATATCACTTTAATTATAGTATCTTTTTGACAATATCTGTAATCGCAACCCTCTCTTGCTCGCCAGTGTCGCGATTTCGGAGCGTAACAGTATCTTTTAGATCGGCTGTATCACCGAGAGTATCAAAATCAACAGTGATGCAGTAAGGAGTTCCGATCTCATCTTGGCGGCGATAGCGCTTGCCGATGTTTCCATTGTCATCAAAAGCAATGCGTCCAGAGAAACATGAATCTTTTTTCAGCATATTGAAAACTTCACGTGCTTTTTCGACAAGCTCGGGCTTGTTCTTGAGAAGCGGAAAAACAGCGGCAATATAGGGGGCTACGTTAGCAGATAGTTTTAGGTAGACTCGTTTTTCTCCATTCATTTCGTCTTCAGTATAAGCATCAGAAAGCACCGCAAGACATGCCCTGTCCAAACCAAGCGCTGGCTCGATTACGTGAGGAATGAACCGATTTTTGTTTTCTTCGTCAAAATATGAAAGATCTGCGCCAGAAAATTGAGAATGCTTGGCTAAGTCATAGTCAGTGCGATATGCAAGGCCATACAGTTCCTTCTGTCCGAAAGGATAATCGAATTCGATATCAACTGTCCTTTTCGAATAAAATGACCTTTCTTCGTCACTATGTTCATATTCATGAAGCTTTTCAGATCTAAGTCCAATATCAGAAGTCAGGAATTCCTTTATATTTTTAAGCCAATTATCGAATTCTTCTTTCCAGTTTTCGCCTCTGATGAAATACTCGATCTCCATCTGCTCAAGCTCCCGCAGGCGGAAGATAAAATTGCCAGGAGTGATCTCATTGCGGAAAGATTTTCCTACTTGAGCTAATCCAAAAGGAAGCTTTGGATGAAAGCTATCGATGACATTTTTAAAATTAACAAACATTCCCTGAGCTGTTTCAGGACGCAGATAAACGACAGAAGAAGAATCTTCTGAGGCTCCCGCCTTTGTGCTAAACATCATATTGAATTGCTTTACATCGGACAAAGGATTCCCTTCGGGACTTTTTATTCCTTTTTCACGGATCGCTTTTGTCATTTCAGCTGGAGTCATTTTTTTAGCATCAATCCCGTTTTCTTCAAGGAGATGGTCAGCTCGATAGCGTTTCTTGGTCTTAAGATCATCTACCAAAGGATCGGCAAAAGTATCTACGTGCCCTGTAGCTTTCCACACTTCCTGGTTCATCAGGATTGCCGCATCCATTCCATACATATCTTCCCTGTCGAGGACAAAGCGCTTCCACCAGAGATTCTGGATATTATTCTTCAGAGTCACGCCCAAAGGGCCGTAGTCCCAGGTGCCCGCAAGGCCGCCATATATCTCGGATCCTTGATAGATGAAGCCCCTGCGTTTGCATAATGATATGATTTCTTCCATTTTTTTATTTCAGCGCCTGTCAGTTTACCACCTGTCCGTCGCCATAGCCAGACGCAGGGTCATTGGTCGCCGTGGTAATGGATTCGATAGTCTCGGTAATGGTATCACCGGCAAAATCATCGTTGCCCATGAAGACAGGCGAGATGGTGAGGAATGGCGACTGTCCGACTTGATTGGCGCTCGGGATGATTCCCACTTTTATGTATACGGTCCGGGCCGGCTTTGTGCCATATCCCGTATAGGCCGGCAACTTTCCGATGTTCCACGTCAAATGATTCGTATTCTTATTCAAAGTGACGCTTTCGGTTGACGGAGAGACGACGTTCTCGAAGGTGACATAAGGAGGAAGAGGGATGTCGAGCTGAGCTGCGGTGACATCATTCAAGGAATTGGAAACGGTGAAAGCGAGAGTATATGTCGTCTTCTGGTTGGCTTTAGGAGGAATAGGGCCGCTGTTAGGGATCGGTCCGGAACTATTGAGCGAAGACCCCTTCAGGCTGACTGAGGTGACGACCGGCACGTCCTTGGCAAGCGATGAAGTGATATTTTCCGTGACATTATTGTCTGTCAGGCGAAGGGCTGCAACATCCAGAACCAAGCCGACTTTCGGATTAGTCATATTCTTCGCCAAGGCATCCTGGTAGCTTATGAGCGGAAGACTGAAACTGAGCTGCCCGCTTTGTCCAGGCGATATCTCGGCAAGTTCGCTATCACTCAATTTATCCCAAGAGATAGTGCCAGCGTTTGACTGATAGTAACCTTTGCTGACGGCGACGCCGTTCTGATCAATGATATCTCCGTTAAGCTTGAGAGAGAAAGTAGCGTCGGTGATAGGCACTGCCAGGGTATTTCTCCATGAAATCGTGCCGACGACATTTGATCCTGCCTGCGGGCTTCCTCCTTGCGAATCAAAAGTGATCGATGTAGCAAGAAAATCACTGCTTATGACCATGTCGTGGTCATAGGTGACGAGCTGAGTGGTGACTTTTTCCGGATTGGTTCCGTCTGCTGTGCCGAGATCATATTTGAATACCTTGTCTTCGGCATCGTTCCCCGTGATGATTCCGGTAATATCCACTTCCTTGCTTTCATTCGGTTGGATGTCTCCGAGAGCGAAATTGCCGGTATTCCCGTCAGCGGTTTCCATGTTCGATTGCTGGAAGGTGAAGCCGAACGGATAAGTGATGTCGAGTGCAGCCCCTTTGAGCACGTTGTTCGAATTCGAGGTAACGGTGGCTTTCAGAGTTACCTGCTGATTATTGCTTATCTCCTTGAGCGCATCGACGGAAAGGACGACGGGTGCCACGCGCAAAGTGATATTCTCACTGGCATCCTTGTAAAAGACAGCATTCGATCCGGCGAGCTTGTAGTGGAAGGTAGCTTTTATGGTCTTGACGCTGTTTTCCGGGCCGAAGAGCCTTACGTCAGCTGTCTTCTTGATTATTTCTCCGCTATGGAGAGTGCCGACGTCTATTACATCGTTGACTAGATCCATGGTGTCATTGTCTACCCTCTTCGAGCCGTCGGGATAATCAATGGTTATATTGCAGCCGACAAGATCCGTCTTATTCCTGTTTTCCACGCTGATATCAAAGGAGAAAGGATCGCTTGCAGGCACAGATGACGCGGAAGTTATGTCTATTGAAATATTATTCGAAGAAACGGTATTGTTGCCGTATATATATATGACGACTGCCGCCGCGACAGCAAGAAGGAAAAAGACAATCGAGCCGATGAGTATTTTGGTAAAAAGCTTGGTGGCGGCGTCAGTCTTGAGATAATGAGGGGCTTCTTTCTTGTCTGGAGCCCATGAACGCGAGACCGGAGCTTCTTCCTCTTCAGGCATTTCGCCGTCATGCCGCGGCGACGCCCTGACAATATCGGGAGAGGAAGCGGAATAAAGCTTTTTCTCTGCGTCCTGTATCCGCGTAGTATTGATCCGCTGCTCTTCTTCGTCTTTATCCATATTTCCAGAGTATATCACAATTCAGAGGCCTTCAGAGCCTTATTTATCTCGTTGACGATGTCTTTTCGGGCATTCAAAGCCTGCTCAAGAAGGGCCTCCGAATAATCCTTATCCTGGAGGAAAGGGCTCAAATTCGAATTCTGATTTATATAGCCGAGCAAAAAAAGGATGCGGAGTACCGCGATCTCCTCCATAGAAGAAAGGCTTTGCAATGCGAATGAATTGCTGATCAAAGTGGAAAAAAGATGATCGACAAGATCAAAAAGCTCGACATGCTTCTCTTCCCCTATCAGAAGGCGGCGAAGCAAAGAAAATATCCTGAGCAGGCTTTCCTTCGCCTGGCTTTCGGGAATGTCAGCCATGGCATCATTTTTCTTGATGGCATTCGTCAGCCTCCATATTTCCTTACCGCGCACCACCGAGACAGACGAATATGAAAAATCGGTCAGCGAGTAACGGAGCTTCGATTTGAGATGGCGCACGCCTTGTGCGCTTGCGCGGATCAAGCCGAGCTCGCGGGTAAAAAGGTCGAGATAAGCATTGGCTTCGCCGAATGTCTGGTTACGCAAAACGAATGCATCAGTTTTATGGATGGTGTACATCGGTTGATTTAGACGATCTCTGTCTTGAAAGCCTCATCCTGGCTTTCCTCAAAGAAGAAATTCTCCACGGAAGTGATTTTTGAAATCATGTCCTTGTATTCGTGGGCGATGTGGCTTATCTCGGCTCTTCCGCTGATCCTGATATCTATTTTGTCTCCCGGCGAGAGACCTTTTTCCTTGCGGATATCCTGGATCGAACGGATCAGCTCGCGGGCGATCCCCTCCTTTCGGAGTTCTTCAGTGACTTCGGTATCAAGGGAGAATGCTTCAGTCATGCTGGCCTCGAAAATGATTTCTTTGACATTGAGCTCATCCTTAATGAGAGCAAGATATCCTTCTTCCTCGGAAAGGTCTGCCACATCTTCGCGAATGAAAAAGCGCGCAAGCGGCTGGCGTACCTTGATGCCCGCTTTTGACCGCTGTTCCAATCCAAGTGTCACGACCTTGCGGACTTCTGCCATCGAATCGAGTATCTTTTGCTCATTTCCTTCGAGATCCATCTTAAACTCCGGCCATTTTTCCAAATGGACGCTTTGCTGCGGCTGGCTCGTGCCATTCATCTTCTTGTAGACATCTTCAGCGAGAAACGGAAGGAATGGCGCCATTGCCTTGGCAAATTCAATAAGAATAAATCGGGTAGTGGAAAGGGCAAAAGTCCTCTCCTTCTCGCCGTCTCCCTTGAAGCGGTCGCGCGAACGCCTGATATACCATGTCGAAAGCTCTTCGATGAAATCGCCTATCGGCTTGGTAGCCTTGTCGAATTCATAATGATCGAGATGATATGAAATAGTGGAGATCGTCTTGTTAAGTAATGCTTTCGCCCAGACATCCAAAACATTGTCCGATTGCGCGTGCGCATCAAGATCTTTCGCAGCCAATTTATCCTTGAACATCTCATAAAGCGAAATGACGTTATAAAGCCGATTGAAATGTTTTTTGACTACCTCGTCGAGGGATTTTTCCGAAAAAGCCACGTCTTCCCCCTTTACCGCCGGCGATGAGGCGATGAAATAGCGAAGCGCATCAGCGCCATACTTATCAACCGTCGGAAGGAGCGGAGGAAAATTATTCAGGCTCTTTGACATCTTCCTTCCATCTTCGGCGAGAATGAGCCCGTTCACCACCACGTTCTTATACGGCGCCCTATTGAAAAGGCCGACGCCAAGCACCAGCAATGAATAAAACCAGCCACGGGTCTGATCGACGCCTTCGGCGATGAAATCGGCCGGCACAGGCTCGGCAGTGCTTCCTTTCGAAGCGAATGGCACTGAACCTGAGTCATACCATGTGTCGAATACGTCTGGAATGCGCTTCATCAGGGCGTCGGACTCCGACTTCCATTGGATGGCGTCGATATACGGCCGATGAAAATCGAGCTCATAGCTTTCATTGTGCGGCAGCGAAGCAAAATCGATATCGATCCATTTCCCAGTCTTAATATATGTATTCTCCCTTGACCAGACATGCATTATGTCGTCATCGCTGCCTCCATGAGAAAGGGCTGACAGCATCTTCGCGATTCCCTCGTGCGTGATGATAAGGATATTCTTTCCTTCGTATTTCTTGTCCGTCTCATACATGAATTCGCCGACCCTTTTCCTGATATCGATAAGCGATTCGCCGTTCGGAAGCGGCATTTTTATGCGGGCAAGCGTTCCTTTGTATGGCTTATAGAAATCAATATAATCCGCAAAAGGCTTTCCTTCAAAATCGCCGAAACGTTCTTCTGAAAGGCGCTCATCATAGATGATCTCGCCTTTGAAGCCCGTTTCCTTAATGACGATGTCGGCAGTCTCCCTCGTGCGCACGAACGGCGAGCAGAAGATGACATCCACCTTTTTCGTCTTGACCTCAGCGGCAACCTCTTTGACGGAGGCCTTTCCCGCTTCGGTCAGGTGGTGCGGAGTCTCGGCGAGCGAGCTCATGACGCATTTTATATTGTGTTCCGCTTCGCCATGGCGAAGAGCGAAATATTTATTCTTTCTTATCTTTTTCTTCAGATCGTCAAGCGAGCCGAGCACTTCGGTTTCCTTTTTATCATCGCTTTGCCAGATAGGAAGCGGCGCTCCCCAGTAGCGCGTGCGCGAAATTCCCCAATCGCGGACATTCTCAAGCCACTTGCCAAAACGCCCTGCGCCGATGTGGGCGGGATTCCAATTCACTTTATTATTTTCCTCGACGAGCCTGTCCTTGAAATCGGTCGCCTTGATGAACCAGCTCGAGGTAGCATAATTCAGAAGCGGCGTTCCGCATCTCCAGCAATGAGGATATGAGTGGACGAATTTCTCCTTGGCAAAAAGCGTGCCGTGGGCGGCGAGATATTTGATGATCTCGATATCGGCTTTCTGATGAGCATCTTTTTCCTCATCCGTATCCCTTTCCTTGACCAGCTGCCCAGCGAAGTCCGTCACTTCATCCTTGAACCGTCCGTCGAGGCTCACATGCTGGACGAACGGAAGCTTTTCCTTGTTACCCAAATTGAGATCGTCTTCTCCGAACGCAGGAGCGATGTGAACCACTCCAGTTCCGTCCTCGGTCGTGACGAAATCCGCACCATAAATCTTCCACCCATTCTCCTTGTTTTTCAGATCAGGCAGCGATGAATAGTAACTGAAAAGAGGCTTGTAGGATTTGCCTATGAGTTCCTTTGCGGGAAAAGTGCGGATTATTTTTCCTTTTTCCTTGAAGACTTCCTTCACCCTTGCTTCAGCCAATATATATTTGTTGCCGGGCGCTTCCCCTTCGACTTCCGCATAATTGATTTCCGGATTGACCGCAAGCGCCGCATTTCCGGGCAGCGTCCAAGGTGTAGTGGTCCAGGCCAAGACGAAAGTTCCGGGCTCATCGCTAAGCTCGAATTTTGCAGTGACCGTCAGGTCAGTAATATCCTTGTATCCCTGCCCTACTTCAAAATTCGAAAGTGTCGTTTCGTCGCGTGGGCAGACATGGATCGATTTGAATCCTTCATAAGCGTGGCCGGCGTCATAAAGGGCTTTGAAGGACCACCATACTGACTCCGTATAGGAAGGATTCATAGTGCGATAATCGTTATCCATGTCCACCCACCTTCCGAGGCGCGGTATGATCTTCTTCCATTCTCCGGCATACATCAATACGCTGTCTCGCGCTTCCTTGTTGAATTTTTCGATTCCGTATGTCTCGATATCCTTCTTGTTCTTCAGGCCGAGCTTCTTCTCGACAAGATTCTCGATCGGCAGGCCATGACAATCCCAGCCCCAGACGCGCGGAACGTATCTGCCCTTCATGGTCTGATAGCGAGGAATGATGTCCTTGAGAGTGCTTGGCAACACATGGCCGAAGTGAGGAAGTCCGGTGGCGAAAGGCGGCCCATCGTAAAAGACGAACGACTCCCCGCTCCTGGTCTGTTCAAGGCTCTTCTGGAAGATCTGCTCTTTATTCCAAAATGCCAATATTTCTTCTTCTTTTTTAGGGTTATACATTAGGTTGAGGCCAGACTACATCTTTTCCGGAACGGGAATTCCGAGCGCATTCAAGCCATTCCTCATGATAGCTTCAAAAGCATGCGTAAGTCCAATGCGCGAAGCGGAAAGCGGCTCTTTCTTGCTGACGATGACGGTATTTGCATAAAATCCGTTGAACAGCGAGGTAATCTCGGTAAGGTAGGTGACAAGCTGGTGCGGAGCGCGCAAGGCAAGAGATTCTTCGATGATTTCAGGAAGGCGGTAAAGCATTTTGGAGAGCTCGGTGTCGACTGGCTCGAAAGCGGCAGCGATTCCTTCTTCTTTGGCCTTGCGGAGGATTGAGACCGCACGTGTATGTGCGTATTGGAGATACGGACCAGAATCTCCCTCGAACGAAAGCGACTTCTCCTTGTCGAAGATGATATCCTTGCCAAGCGACTGCCGCAGGATCGTGTATTTAAGCGCGCCTACTGCTACCTGCTCGGCGATCTTTTTCTTTTCATCCGCACTCAGTTCCCTTTCTTTCATCTTTTCATTCGATGCTTCGATCATGTCATTGATGAGAGACTCGCCGGTAATGACATTGCCCTCGCGGGATGACATCTTGCCGGAAGCGAAGCGGAGCATTCCGTGGGAAATATGCGAGGTGATGGAAGCGATATGAGGAAAGACCATCATCAAAGCTGTCTTGAGCACTTTGAAATAATCGTTCTGCTCGTTGCCCGTCATAATGATGCTGATGTCGGCCGGATAGGCTTCGTATTTCATCTTGGCCAAGCCGAAATCCTTTGCTTCATAAGTCGGCAGATTCTCCTTGGTGATGAAGACCCGGGTGTGAAGGTCGTGCTCTTCGCCCGGAAAAATGACCGCTCCTTCGCTTTCTCTGAAAACATTCGGAATATTTTGTCTTACCAGCTCCAGGCCGACAGGTGCCGTCTGGCTTTCGAAGAAATAAGAGTCAAACTTCGTGCCTAGGATCTCATAGATTTCCTGAAAATGATCCAGGCTCCATTTCCTTCCCTTTTCGTATGTCTCGTTTATTTTTTCATCAGATCGGCAGTAAATTTTTTTGTTTATTCCCTGAACCTCGGATTCAAGCGTCGGATCTTCCTTTATCTTCTTCGCTCCTAAAGCATATGCCTGGCCGAGGTATTCGGTCTTGTCCCGAAGCGGAGCATCATCAGTGGGAAATGCCTCGTCCATGAATTTCATTCCCCACAGCGCGAGCGCTACGTGCCTTCCGACATCGCCTTGATAGCAAAAGCGTTTCACTTCAGCTCCATTCCACTCGAAAAGCCGAGCAACGGCCTCGCCGATCGCATTGGTCATCAGGTGGCCTATGTGGAATTGCTTGAAGGGGTTAGGATCGGTATATTCGACAGCCACTTTTTTGCCGTTATAAGACGGATTTTTTCCAAATTCTTTTCCTTTCTCTGAGATTTCCTTGATTGTGCCAGCAAAAAATTCAGGTGAAAGATGGAAATTGATGAAGCCCGGGCCGGCCACTTCCACTTTAAGTATCTCTTCAGGCAAAGTCTTTTCCATATGGGCAGCGAGCCCTACGGCGAAAGCCACTGGATTCTTGCTGGTCTTCTTGACGCACAGCAAAGAAACATTCGTCGAGTAGTCTCCGTGCGACAAGTCGCCCGGGTGCTCGATGACGAATGCTACATCTTCATTTATTCCTTCAGCCTGCAGGGCTGAATGTATGAGGGATTTTATTTTATCTTTCATTTTATTTCAACCTATTTCTTGGCCCTGAGTACTTTATCAATCTTCTCCGCGATCTTAACGAAATCCTTTTCGGTCTTTCCACGCGTGGTTTCCGCACATGTTCCCAATCGAATTCCTGACGGATCAAAAGCGCTTCGAGTCTCTCGTGGAATGGTATTCTTATTGACGATGATTCCAGCTTCTTCCAAGCGATTACCTGCTTCGGTTCCGGAAATTCCCTTTCCTTCCATCCAGGTATCAACAAGGATAAGATGGCTATCCGTTCCGCCAGAAATTATTTTCCATCCAAGCTTCTTCAAAGTGTCTGAGAGGACTTTCGCATTCAAGATCACTTGCCGCGCATACATCTTGAAATCAGGCTCGCTTGCTTCATACAAAGCAACTGCGATTGCCGCGATCTGATTGTTATGTGGTCCTCCCTGAAGTCCTGGGAAAACAGTCCTATCGATTTTTTTATTCAGCTCACGCTCATCAAGCCTCGAGAAGATCATCGCACTTCGGGGACCCCTTAAGCTTTTGTGCGTAGTGGTAGTGACAATATCCGCGTAAGGAAACGGGCTTGGATAGGCCTTTCCAGCTATGAGGCCGGCAACATGGGACATATCCACCATCAGAAAAGAGCCTGAAGCATCGGCGATTTCCCTGAATTTCTTCCAATCGACTTTCCGAGGATAAGCTGTAAATCCTGCGACGATAATATGAGGCTTCTCCGCTATAGCTAATTTTTTCAGATGATCATAATCAATGACTTCGGTTTTTTGATCCACTCCGAACGCAACCTGCTTGAAATATTTTCCGGTCGCGGAAGCCTTGTGTCCATGAGTCAGATGTCCTCCATTGTCGAGTGACATTCCCATTACCTTTCCAGTGCCATCAAGCGGAAGAAGTGCAGTATATACGGCGAAATTCGCAGGTGATCCTGAAAGCGGCTGAACATTCACTGCCCATTTTTTCGGAGAAAGAGCGAAGAGCTTGAGCGCGCGCTTCTGCGCCAATAATTCGATCTCATCTACCACTTCATTTCCGCCATAATACCTTTTGCCTGGATAACCTTCAGAATACTTATTAGTGAGCACAGAACCAAGGGCCTCTAGTACTTCCTGTGAGACGTAATTTTCGGATGCGATAAGATTAACCACCTTCTTCTGGCGAGCTTTTTCTTTCTGTATGAGATTTTTTATTTGGGTATCTTTCATTTATTATCTTATTTCCTATCTTTCTCATCAAATCCTCCAGCAACTGTCATCTTTGCTCGAAGAGGAGGATAGGGATCGTAATTTTCAATCGTAACATGCTCAGGACGAAATGATTCAAGATCAGTTACTTCATCGCTTATTTTAAAAGTTGGGAATGGACGCGGTTCACGGGCAAGCTGTTCTTTAACTTGTTCGATATGATCAGAATAAATATGAGCATCCCCATAAGTATGAATAAACTCCCCAGGCTCATATCCACAAATTTTAGCAAGAATACATGTAAGGGCTGCATAACTTGCAATGTTAAAAGGTACTCCTAAGAACATATCACAACTTCTCTGATAAAGCTGGCAGGATAATTTATTTCCTGAGACATTAAAATGAAAAAGTATATGACAAAGCGGAAAAGAAAGAGCCTCTCCTGGCTTTGCCATAGCGTACAAAAATTGAGGATTCCAAGCAGAGAGCACTGCGTGCTTCCTATCAGGATAATTCTTCAATGTATCAATTACCCAAGCGAGTTGATCTATCTTTCTTCCATCTGCAGCAGGCCATGCTCGCCATTGTTCTCCATAAATTCGAGGAAGTTCTCCATGTAATTTTGCGAATTCTTCGTCAGTACTAATCTTTTCGACAAATTCTTCAAGCGTCAATTGAGGAAACTCTCCTTTGTCTGCTTTCTTTTTATAGATTTTATAAGGATAATCGTTCCAAATCGGTACTTTATTATCTACCAAATATTTGATATTAGTCTGACCAGACATAAACCAATAAAGCTCATGAAGGATGCTGTTCCAAAACACTTTCTTGGTAGTAAGTAGAGGGAATCCTTTTGAAAGATCGTAACGAGACTGTCGTCCAAAAACACTTATAAGACTTACCCCCGTATTATGATCTTTTTTCTCTACCCCGTTATCGAGGATATCTTGAAGAATATCGAGATATTGATACTCTTGGTGTTTGTTATTTTGTGACATATTATTTTTTTGATTTAATTTTTTTAATCTTTTTCGACTTTTTTACACTAATTTCCTTTGCGACGGCGAAATTATTCCAATTATTACCATGATACCTACCCACTTTCTTATAATCAGTCTCGGGAGAAGTAGTCATTTGAGAAAAAGTAAGTTGTCCGATGGGCATCTTAGGATGTAAAATGATTGGAACATTATTCAAATTGCACAATTCTAGGGTTATATTGAGATAGTGGCCTGGATTTATAAGTCCTGCAGTGTTATGGACCATTAGACCCACTCTAGCTAAGCTGCTTTTCCCTCCCAATTGAATCAAGTATTTATCAGAACCAAAATAATCCCACGAAGCAGCTAAAACGCTTATTCCAGGGTGTAAAATGAATTCTCCTCCATCCGGAATAGTTATTTCATGAGTCTTTGCATATATTTTCTTGTATGGGTCGATAAAACAGGTCTGATTCTCATCATTAATAATGAACCTATTTCCTAGCAAGATGTCATAACTTGCAGGCTGCAATCTGCTTTCATCAAAAATCTCGATGGTTATATCTCCATTTTTAACTGCTTTTTTTATATCGACATCAGATAAAAACATATATTTTATTAATTATTGAATATTAAAAACCTTTTCAGTTCCATAATAATCTCTCCAGTTTGCATTATAGTAAGAGAACATCCTCTCGATGCGATCTTGAGGAAGTTCTTTCACTCCATATTTATTCATCAGCGAATACAAACTCTTCTTTGTCTCTTCGATGCTGCCTTGATCTCCTACTACTTCTTCAAATTCTGCGAGATACCCATATCCCGCATTCTTATCAATGCAGACGGTCACTTTCCCCAACTTATACTCCTCTCTCTCTCTTGACCATTTTGCCTGATACTCAAGCCCTGCCTCAAGCAAAAGCTGATCCAAGATATCTAGAGTCATATCCATTTCTGATTCAAATTCTTGCCGTGATACCCCGTTAGAACTCGTATCATCTCCTAAAGAGACTTTTATTACAAAGATGACTTTCTCATCTGCTTGGCGAGTTCGGACCGATGCACCTGTCGCCTTATCTGTTATTTCTAAGAATTTTTCTCTTTTATCCTCGGGAATATGTGATGAGAAAGCAATTCCAAATTCTTTTATATTCTTGCAGACAAAATAATGATTAAGCTGCTTTGTTCTCTTTACCTGATTTTCGTCTGCGCCATCAGCAATGATTGCAGCTTTAAGCGCGTCTGCACTCCCCTTATCACCAAGAAGTGTCTTTATTTCAATTTCGTATTGTGACATAAGGGTTAAATAAGCTATAATCCGATAATAGCCACAGTATACTAAATGAATATCATGCCTACAATCAGCCTCTTTGCGGCACTAAATAACAGAAGAGTTATCGGTAAGAATAACGAGCTAATATACCTTATTCCTGAAGATTTAAAGAGATTTAAGGCCTTAACCATGGGCCACCCAATCATTATGGGTAGGAAAACTTTCGAGTCCATCGGACGAGTCTTGCCAGGAAGGAAAAACATCGTTATAACGAGACAAAAAGATTTTTCATTTCCTGGTGCGGTTATAGTCGATTCTTTGGAAGAAGCTCTGAAAGAAGCCAAGAAAGAAGAGAACCTTGAGGAAATCTTTGTGATTGGCGGCGGAGAAATATACAAACAAGCTCTTTCCTCTGCTTACAGGCTTTATCTTACACTAGTCGATGATAATACTGATGGTGACACCTTCTTCCCCGACTATTCTGAATTCACAAAAACCATTTCCGAAGAAAGGCATGTCGATGAAAAAACAGGACTTACTTATTCATTTCTTACTTTGGAAAAATAAGGAAATAAAAAAGCGGACAAAGTCCGCTAGACACCTCCAATCTGAATTACAGAATATTACTGAACGTCATCATCAAAGGGGTTTCCAATAAGTTCCGGATCGTCGTGCATCCAGTCCAGGGTTTCCACTCCTTCAGGAAGCGGCTTGTCGTTGCCCATAAGGGCAGCGATTCTGAAAGCCTGTCTCCTAGTTGCATTCGGATCTTCGGTCAAGGCAATTGCTGGGGTCGTTTTCATAAGCTCTTATCTGAGAATACTCCCTAAAAAAGATGCGTCAAGTAAATAAAAATAAAGAGCATTCTTTGTGGGGTTTTGGGCGGGGCTGGCCACAAAGAATGCTCTTTATTTTTATTTACTTTACCACTTCGACTCCCATCGATCGGCATGTACCCTTAATGATACCCATAGCCGCTTCAACATCGTTTGCATTCATTTCTGAGACTTTCTTCTCAGCGATCTCGCGAATCTGCTTTTCAGTGATCTTTCCGACTTTCTTAGTGAGATTTGTTCCTGAACCCTTCTCTGCTCCGATAGCTTTGAGGATCATCTGGGAAGCAGGAGCGGTCTTGAGAATGAAATCGAAGGTTCGGTCGTCATACACATTCATGAGAACGGGTACGATCTCTTCCCTTCGGTCCTGAGTGGCTGCGTTGAATTTGGTAACGAATTCGCCGATATTCACTCCGGCAGGGCCAAGAGCGGTACCTACAGGAGGCGCAGGAGTAGCCTTTCCCCCTGGGATCTGAAGCTTTATTACTTTTGTTATTTTCTTTGCCATTTTATTTATATTATCTGTTATAGGTTGAAGCGCGTAACAGTGTCCAATATCTTACACGAGATAAAGAAATTGTCCACATTTATGCCTCAAAAACATAATCACCTTTTGAGGCCTTTTTTAATTAAATATACACCACCTATAATGAGACCTATAGTGAATATCGAGCCGCCGGCTTGTTCATTGCTTGAAAAGTTAATATTTCCTACCGAGAATAAACTTAACAGTATAAGTACTACACCTAATGCAACATTTGAACCTTTGTATTTCATACCTTCAATCGTACACCTAACATCTTCAAAAGTCACATTGTGTTGGGAAGTGATGTATATGTAATAGTTCAATCTGATTCCCAAGCTCGATTGCTATTTTTTACAAGACTTCGCGGACTACAGGAGAGTGAGCAAATTTTCAGCAGAAAATTATGCGTGCCTTCTAAAAAGAATAATCAAACTTCTGGGGCGAGATAAATTATCTAGATTTTTTTAACCTGCAAGAAATCCAATTCGACAGGAGTCTCTCGGCCGAACATCGAGACAAGCACCTTCACCTTTCCGCGGTCAGTATCAACTTCGCTGACTTTTCCTTCGAATTCCTTGAATGGCCCGTCCGCGATGATGACAGCGTCGTCAACCGCAAGGTCGATAGTGTGCTTCACATTGTCAGAACCCATTCGTCGGAAAAGCTCGTCGACTTCCTTCTTTTCAAGAGGCACGGGATAGACTCCTGAGCCGACGAAACCAGTCACGCGAGGAGTATTTCGGACCACGAACCATGAGTCGTCAGTGACAATCATATCCACGAGAATATAACCAGGGAAAATCTTTTCCTCTTCCTCGACGCGTTTTCCTGCCTTGATCTTGATTTTCTTCTCAGTAGGAACGATGACGCTGAAAATCTTGTCTTCCATGCCCAAAGACTCGATGCGCTGCTTCAGGTTTCGAAGCACTGCATTCTCATAGCCTGCGTATGTGTGGATAGCGTACCAATTCCGCTCGCCTTCTGATTGCTGTTTTGACATATTTAAATTTAATTAGATCTGATAGATAAGCTTCTGTATCAAAAGCGAGAAGAGATAATCGAAGAAGCCCAGAAACAGAGCCACGAAAATGGAGGCGATGATGACGATCGCCGCATAGACCATAGCCTGCTTTGGAGTAGGCCAAGTGACGTGCTTCATTTCTATCCTTGTCTCTTTGAAGTAAGTGATGATGCTCATAAAAAAACCCCTCTGGGGGATAGCCGTATACTACCCCCGATGCCGCTTTTAGTCAAATTATCTTATTTCGTAGGTAATGGAGACCGTCGAAGTGACTTTCTGCTGTCCTGGCTGGATGTCGGGAGCGACTGCTGCGACTACATTAGCCTTTGCCATCATGGGAACAGGACTTCCAGAGTCCTGGCCAGGAGCCTCTTCATAGAAGCCTGTTACCTTTCCGAGATGCACGTGGAGGCTATCGGCTAATACCTTTGCTTCAGCTTCTGCTTTTCCGATTGCCTGGACTTTCGCTTGGGTATTCAGGTCATCAGGATTGTCTATAGTGAGCGAAAGTCCCGAAACCTGCCCTACATTGAGTGCTGAGATTCCTGCAAGAATATCTCCAGCCGATTTGATATCACGAACCTTCACCTCAACTGTCTCTGACACTTCATAGCCGGTAAGGACAGGGGTCGAAGGAGCGCAGGCGGTGGCAGTACAGATTCCCGAAGAATAGCTGTATGTCGGATTGGTGGTGTAGCTGTCAGTCTGTATATCCTTATCGTCAATCCCCTTGCCTTTAAGGAAAGCTATGGCTGAATTGGCTTTAGCGCTCATCATATTTTCCGCATCTGCAACAGCCTTGGCATCCTCGGTAACAGTAAATGAAAAAGTAGCGACATTCGGAATCGCAAGAACCTCCCCTGTTCCTGAAACAGTGATCGTATTGCCGGGGGTCACATTCTCCTTGCTGATCGAGACGTTCTCGATAGTCACTATTATCTCCACAAGAAGAAAGAGCGTCAGCGCGGCTAATGAGGCTATCACTAAATTCTTCACTCGCTTGTCAAAAAAAGTATTGTTCATGCTTTCATTTTACACCTTTCAGAAGATTCTGGAAGAGGGATGCTACGGTAAGAGGTCCCACGCCGCCCGGCACTGGCGACACCGCGCACACTAAAGGAAATACTTCGTCATAGTAGACATCGCCAGCCAGATTGCCTTCGCTATCGCTGACAATGCCGACATCGACGATAATATGCTCTTTCTTAACGTGCATCTTGCCGATAAGCCTTGCCATGCCAGTGGCAGAGATGATGATGTCGGCTTCTTTGCAGAGCTTTTCTAAATCTTTGCTCTTGCTGTGGGCGACAGTGACGGTAGCATTATGATTAAGAAAAGCGATCGCAGTCGGCTTGCCTACTAGAGTGGACCTTCCGATCACCAGCACGCGCTTGCCTTCCAAAGGAACCTGGTAGAAACCAAGGAGCGAGAATATGCCGCGGGTAGTGGCAGGAACCATCCCTGAAGGATTGTTTTCCCAGAGCTTCTTTATATTGACGGAATGAAGGCCGTCGACGTCTTTCAAGGGATGAATCGCCTCAATGAGGGAATCCTTATTCACATGCGGCGGCAAAGGAAGCTGTACGATGATTCCTCCGACCGAAGGATCGCCATTCTGCTTCATGATAAGCTCGATCACCTTCTCTTCCGAGACGGAACTTTGAAATTGGGTAAAGATTATCGGCACTCCTATGCTTTTTCCAAAGGCTATCTTGCCGCGAATGTAAGACGAAGAAGCCGGGTTGGCGCCTATTTGTATTATGGAAAGCGCCGGGATTTTTTCTTCAGCAAGCGATGCCACAAAAGTGCGGAGGCTGTCCATTATGTTGTCCCTTACCACTTTGCCGTCAAGAATGAGAGTCATGGCTTGAGTATAGAACGTTAGGGCCTGCTACTCAAGCGGTTTGATGTGGCGCCTGAAGATATGGATCAGCCATTCCTGGCTCCAGATGGTTCCGCGAAGCAGAAGCATGAAGAAGGTGACCGAGAAAAGGCCGAGCGAAATGCCCGCTACGACATCGCTTGTCCAATGCGCCCGGAGATACAGCCGGCTGAAACACACCAGAAAGACAAGCAGGACAAGCGCCCAGGCAAAAAGCCTTTTAGAATATTTATGCTTGAACTCTTCGCCGAATGCCCAGAACAGAAGCACTGCAAAGATAGTTATCATGGTCGCATGACCGCTCGGAAAGCTTGCATACAGGGTTTCCACCAAGGGATGCGGCGGCCGGCTGATGTCGGTGATGTTCTTTACCATATACTGGAGAGTTACGCCTGATCCGAGCGAAAGGAATGAAAGCAGCGCACCGTACCACGCCTTTCGATACATCATGAAAACGACAAGCGCGATCGAGCCGACAAGCACATAAAGCGGGTCGGCAAGCCGGGTGATCAGAAGCATGATGCTGGTAAGGAGCGGCGTCTGAATATGGGGAGATAAATTATAAACATACACATCAAGCCGCGAAAGCCAGCGATGCCGGACGACGTCTTCCAGGCTACTCGTGAAGAGGAATATGGAAAGGATATTCACGATGAGTGTGTATACGTGGTATTTCCTGAATACGTGGTGATTCCTGTTAACCAAGCGGTACGAATAGAAGATGAGGAGACTGAAAAGCATCGCGAACAGGAAGAAAAGGCTGATGTAATGCGAAAGCGCTTCGATTCCCTGGCCAAAAATGACTCCCACAAGCGCGTGCACGCTTGCCCAAAGCAATGCCGAAATACATGAAAGCAAGAGATAGCTGCTGAATGCCATTTCTGATGCCCCTGAAGCGAAAGGGCCGATCGAGCGAGTCAAGGAATTGAACCTCCCGAGTATGATGGTCTTTATCCGATGTTTCTTTATGAGCTCGCGCAATTGCTCAAGCCGCGCTTCATTGATGAAGATATATTTGCCGTACTTCTGGAGAAATGGATAGCCATAATGCTTGCCGATAAAATAAGAGAGGACGTCCCCTATCCACGCGCCGAGTGCTGATACCAAGATGACGATAGGCAGGAAAAGTATGCCGTTCCGGCTCAGCAAGCCTCCGAAGATGACCAGTGTGGCGCCTGGAACCACGACTCCGATGAGCGGAGTGCTTTCAAGTATAGAAACAAGAAAAAGCACGACGTAACCCCACTCCTTAAAAAAAGGGACGGTTGCTCTGATTATGCGGGTTATGATGAGATGCATTTTACTTGAGTCCGGCGTCGATGGCGGCTTTCAAGGCATTGTAATCCGCCGAGCGGATAATCTTGTTGCCTACGAAGAACGTAGGAGTGGAATCGACGCCGAGAAGCTCGCCGTCTTTCTCGTCTGCATTGATCCTGTCTATATAGAGACCTGACTTTATTTCTTGCTTTATGCTCGAAGTAGCGAGGCCGAGTTCTCCCGCGTAGGTGATGAATTGGTCGGTAGGATCAGGAAGATTTTCCCATTCAGCTTGCGAAGCGAAAAGCTTGTCTCCCATCTGCCAGTACTTTCCCTGATCCCCTGCAATGCGGACCATCTGAGCAGCAACGATGGCATTCTGATGGATCTGAGTAAGAGGAAAATTGCGGAAGACGAAAGTGACATTATCCTTGTAAGTCTGCATAAGCTCGTCCACTTTCGGCGCCATATAGGCGCATGCCGGGCACTGGTAATCGGCAAACTCCACTACAACGAGCTTCTGATGAGGAGCTACTACCTTGATGCTGTTGTCACGCACCAAAGCATCCTGATTCTTGGTCAATGTATCCTGAGGGAGAGTAGACTGATATGCGTATGCACCGCCGATAAGGATGATGACGCAGACGACTATGATTCCTATCATTGTTTTTATTTCAGTGGTCATATTTGGGGATGGTTAGGCTTGTTTAATTTCCGATCAACGATAACCAAGACAATAATAACAGTTAATGCTACAAGAGCCAAAAAAGGAATAGTAACAAAACCGAAGAATTCGATGTATTTGGTAGTGCAAGAAATGCCGAGCTTACAGGGCGCCAATGATTCGGGAATGATGCCGTAATAAAGAAGGTTGTGATAGACGGAAATAATCCAGCCGATGATAGCCAGTGGCAGGGCATAAAAAATTATGTTCCTGTCCTTGCGGCCGATTGCCACCGCAAGCAAGAGGACAAGCGGATAGATGCAAATGCGCTGGTACCAACAAAGGACGCATGGAGGAAATTTAAGCACTTCGCTGAAATAAAGGCTGCCAAGCATGGCGACCAGTGCTTGTATCCAGGCGATCATAAGCGCATATTTTTGGAAAAATGTTTTCATGACGTATAATATATCATACTTTATGATCATCATCGGAATCACCGGAAAGATAGGAGCAGGAAAAGGGACGGTAGTCGAGTATCTTCGGGAACAGCGCGGCTTCATGCACTACTCCGCCCGCACATTCATCACGGAAGAGGTTAAAAGGCGCGGGATGCCGGTCGACCGGCCTTCAATGAACGAAGTCTCGAATGACTTGCGCTCAGCCCATTCCCCGGCTTATATCATCGAATCCCTCTATAAGATAGCTAAGGAACGGGGCGAGGATTGCATCATCGAATCGATCAGGACTATTGGCGAGATTGAAGCTCTGCGGAAAATTGGCCATTTCCACCTCCTTGCGGTCACCGCCGACCTTCCTATCCGTTACGAGCGGATCCTTTTCAGGAATAGCGAGACTGATCATGTCTCATTCGAAGAATTCGCGGACATGGACGAGCTTGAAAGCAAATCTACCGATCCCAACAAGCAGAATGTCGATGCGTGCATCAGGGAAGCTGACCTCGTACTTCACAACAATGGAACAGTGCAAGAGCTGTATAAAGAGATAGAGAATTTCCTTAAAATGTTATAATAAGGTATGGACCAAAACATAATACAACAGCTTCAGGATCAGCAGGAAAAGATAGATAAGATTTACATATCAGTGGAAAAGACCAGGAAATACTTCTTCTGGACGATGGTAATTACCCTCGCCCTTTTCATACTGCCGCTTATTGGCCTTGCTTTCGCCATTCCCTCTTTCATGACCAATTACGTCGGCAGCATCAACAGCCTTAGCCAGTAAGATATGCTCCTGATTCTGAAATACAAGTATCTCGTTCTCTTTCCTATACTGGTGCTCGAAGGACCGATTACCACTATCGTCTGCGGCGCGCTTGCTTCATCCCCTTCGCATCCTTTCAATATTCCTTTTCTTTTCATCTTCATCATCTTCTGCGACATCGCCGGAGACAGCATTTACTATGTAATAGGACGTTTCGCCGGCAAGAAGCTTATAAAGAAATTCACCGAATGGAGAGGAAAAGAAAAGCAGTACGATGAAGTCCTCAAGGATTATTTCAAGAAGCACGGCGGCAAGACGGTTTCGATTGGCAAAATAAGCCACGGTCTGGGCTGGCCGGTCATGGTCGCTGCCGGAAGCGCCCATATGGATTATTTCCTCTTCTGTCTGTACGGACTTCTGATCAGCATACCTAAATCAGCTCTTCTTCTGGCAATCGGCTATTATTACGGCAAGGATTACACTTATATTGTGGATTATCTAGGCGGAGTGACCAATTTCGTAAGCATCACGGTCGCAATCGTGATTATCGTACTCATAGCAAGAAAAAAGCTTTCTGATAGAATATAGGCATGGAAAAACAATACAAAAGATTGGGGCGGAAGGCATTCTGGATATTTGTCTTTCAGAACAGCCTGCCAACCATACTCGTCTTCATCATTTTTATCGCAACCATGGCATTCGAGACTTTAGAGCAAGCCATGCTCTCTTCTTCGATAATGGAATTTCTTCCGCTTGTCATACTCCTCTTCTTTGCCTTATTCATCTTGCTTCTTGTGGCAGATCTATTATTTTCCTATATCACCTATATTTCCTATGAATTCCTCTTGGATGATAATGCTTTGCGCATACGCAAAGGGCTCATAAGCAAGAACGAGACGTCAATTCCCTACCGACAGATACAAGATGTCGATATGGAAGAATCGATAACAGATCGAATATTCGGTGTAGCCCGGCTTGCGGTGCTTACAGCCGGACATGAAGACAAGGAACCAGATAGCAAGGAAGATTTCTCGGAGGGCGCCTTTCCAGCGATAGACAAGGATGAAGCCCTATCAATACGCGAAGCCCTCTTAAAGAATGCCAATATCGAGAAAGTGAGCAATGTTACCTCTTCTTGAGGATCTTCTGTATCTGGCTTGGACTGAATCCTTGCTGTGAAAGAGTATCCCTTTCCTCATACGTCGGCGTGCTGACATTCATCGGCTTTTGCGAATGCTGTGACAATAATAATGTGGTGACAATGCCACCGGTAACCAATATTTTTCTTTTCTTCATATACTCTCTACTACAATCGGCAAAGAAAATTATTTCACTGAACGAACTTCTCGAAGCCTATGCCTTGTATGATGAAAAGCCTTTCTCCTACCCGAAGAGAGCTGGTAGTAGCGTCTGCGGGAATGACAAAAGTACGGAGGATGGATACTCCTTGTTCAGGGTGGTCATCCCTCAAGGTAAGGACATTGCCGTTAATAGAAGTTATTACGCAGCGGCAAATGCCTGTCGGAGCCGGCTGATCCCTTAATTGCTCGTACAAACCACCGAACAATGGCAATTCCCCTTTATCCGCGCGGTCCAATAGGCTGGCGTGCAAGTCTGTTACCCTGTCTATTGCATAGCCCAATGTGAGGATAATCACCAAAATGCCCCCTATCAGATAGATCGTCGGCCTACGGTAAGCAAAGCTGAACTTGGCCAAGAGCTTTTCCAGCAGAAGAATGAGAGCGGCATCAAGTATGAAAAGGGTCCAAGGAAACAAGACGATGAAGAGGAAGAAGCCGCGAGAGCCAAAGTCGAGCAGGAATGATCGGCCGCTCTCATGCAGGCTGAATATGACGAAGCTGCAGAGGGCTATCGAGGTAAGAAGAACGAGGAAAGCCACCACCGCAAGCAGTGCGACCTTCAGCCTGAAGTAAGCCTTCGAGCGCATCTTTACTTCATCAGTCCTTATTTTTTCGAGAATGTTATTTTTCATATTTATTATGGTTTCATTACTTTCTTAAGCTTTTCCTTCGCCCTTTTCAGCCTGATTCCCACTGTCCCCGGCGGAATCCTCAGGACGTCGGCTATTTCCTTATAACTCAATTCTTCAAGGTAATGAAGAATTATCACTTCGCGATAATTGTCTGGAAGCGATTCCAATCCCTTATCGATCATGCTGTGCATCTCCTTCTGCTCTTTCTCTTTCGAGGCAGGGTCTTCATAGATCGGATGCGAAATAAGCGTATCAAGATCAAAAAAAACAAGGGGCCTGGCCAAGCTCCTTTTCATGTTGTTAACGAAAGCGTTATGAGCGATGCGGTAAATCCACGGAGAGAATTTTTTGGAAGAATCGAAGCTTTTTATGTTCTGGTAGGCGCTCATGAATACTTCTTGCACGATATCGACGATGTTTTCCCTATTTGAGAGGAATTTAGTGCCATACCGCAAAAGTTTCTTTTCATACCGTTCTATAAGCACACCAAACTGCTCCTTGTCGCCTTGTTGTACAAGGATGGCAAGAGCTTCGTCCGTAGGCGCATCGGTGGATATGCTTTCTATCATCACTCCATTCTATACCCATTTTGCTTTTATCGTATGATGACCTTATCTCCGATTTTTATCTCAGACAAGGAAGAGACGACCGAAGCAAAATCCTTGAGCACTTTTGAATTTCTTGCATCTATCTGATATGAGGCGTCATTGTCTTTGATAGTGAGTGTGTTGTCATTTAAGGCTGTTACAATTCCCTCAATTCCCTCTCCTTTTGCAGCCTGGCTTGAGACGAATTTACCCGTTAGGATGATGTGCTCTTCAGCATCGGAAGGTTCTACGATAAAACTCCCGTCAAGGATAGTCGCATCTTTGAGAGAGGTGCCGTCTATACTTCCCTGGACGATAAGCATGTCGCCGTTATGTATGTCTGATAAGGAGTCCGCATTGACTATCTTTGCGTCTTTGGTGTCTATAGTGTAAGTGGTATTGTCTTTTCCCAAGAGGATTATATCTGTCGAATTGATTGCTGATACCATCCCGATGATGGCGTCATTTGTGGCCGCATAAGCGCCGCCTGAAATGCTGATTGAAGTCACTATGGCTGCGGCCACCATAGGTATTAATATTTTCTTTTTGATCATAACTTCTAATACACTTCTAGAGCCTATTTATTTCATTTTTTCGTGTCTTAAAGTTATCCCCTACTATTTTTACAAGTACTTGCAAGTATATTAATGCGGATATATAGTATTAACAGGGAAAATAAGCAAAAGCAAGGGGGTAAATGCGTTTGCAAACAGTACACATCAAAACACCAAATGAAATTAAACAAACCCCAGACAGCAGAAGTCCGCAGGTTGATCAGCAAGTGGGTCGCCAACCCTGGCAATCATCGGATAACCTGTTATTGCCTGCTCTCCATCAGAGTGCTGGCACGCCAATCCTGAGCAATCGGGAAGAAGTTAGGAAAACCCACGCGTCAATCCACGTGGGTATCCTTATAAATAATTTTTACCACCAATACGATGAAACACTTTTTCAGAGAGCTGCTCAAGCAAGGCAAGGACATAAAATGGCTATCAAAGGAAATGGGTGTAAGCACCCAGACTGTTTATGCGTGGAAACTCAGCAAGAGCAAGCCGAAGACTGCCCACATGCACAAAATGGCTAAGACTCTTTCAATGGACATGGACAAAGTCATCGATGATTTCTATAAAGAAAAAGACAACCTTTCTTTCAATCGGAGGAATGGCTTTTCAAAATAACGATACGAAACAGACGCGATAAGGATAGTAAACGACAGGACTGCTGCCGCCAAGCCGAAGAATTTCCATGCATTCAGATCATAATAATTAAAGCCGAGCTTCCCTGCTACAAAGAGGATAGTGGTCAGCGCGATGAGATGATAGACATATAAACCATAGGAAATACTTCCAAGATAACGGAATACTCTTGATACCCTTGAATTCGAAGCTTCACCGCCGCCATACGAAGCCGAAAGAATGATTAATGCGAAGAGCAGCGCGAAAATAAGCCCGTCGAGGGCGATGAACCATTGAGGGTAGGAATAAGGAAAAACGAGACCGCGAACACTCAGAAGGGCGGCGACTCCCGCGAAAGATGCCGTGCCAATGACCAATCCCCTGCCTTCGAAGAAAGATCTGATCTTCTTGCCATGCACGCCGATGAACGCTCCCGCAAAAAGATAGATCATTACCGTAAAGGTGAAGAATTCCCGCACCTCGAATTGATTGGCGTAGTGATAGCGATAAGCCATGGAGATGATCACGCCGAGGAGGATGATGCAATTGAAATATTTCCTGCCGAGCTTGAAGAGAATCGGCCAGACCAAGTAGAACTGCTCCTCCACCGCCACAGACCAGAGCACTGCAATCATCTCATTTGAAGTATGGTGAAATGCTCTGAATACGTTGCCTATGAAGAAAAGATGCCATAGCACTTCCCTCCAATCCACATAAGTCTTGTAGAGAGCAAAGCCTTGGAATGAGAGCGAGATGGCGACTATAGTTCCCAAAGCCAGAAAATACAGAGGCCAGATGCGAAGGACGCGCCTGACATAGAAATTCCTCAAGGATATGTCGCCCTTCTGCTCCCTTTCCTTTTCCAAAAAATAAGTGATTAAGAAGCCGCTCAGGACGAAAAAAAAGGCTACCCCAATATCGCCAATCTGAAGATAGGTGAATGCGGCAGTTCCCGGCGTGCCAACCGAGGCCGGAAAATGCAAGAAACTGCTGATATGATTGGCGAATACCACAAAAAAGGCGAGAAAGCGCAGAATGTCGAGGTTGGAGAAGTATTCTTTTTTCAATGATAATCTGTCTTACTGTCCCTGATCTGGTTCGCCTGTGCTATCGCCTCTTCGGGGGAAATTTCTTCGCTTTCAAGCTTTGCCTGAATGCCATCAAGGGCTGAGAATTCATGGTCGTTAAAGCCCATTATGGATATCTCATGACGAATCGCTTCGATAGCCATCTGGGCATTTTTCTTTCTTTCTTCCAAGCTTTGAGAATTAGTATTTTGCTCCATATTCATACACAAAATCTAGCACTAAACAGGGCTGGTTGTACAGTAGGCGCAGCGGGTAGCGTCGAGTGGGATCTGGCTCTTGCATTCGGGGCATTTCTTAGTGGTCGGATCAATAGGCACTTCCTTATGCATGCGATGAATCAGGCTGTTGATGGGAACGACTACGAAGAAATAGACTGAGGCTGACACAAGCAAGAACGAAATAAGGGCATTTATGAAATTGCCGATCAGGAATTTGCTTCCGTTAATAGTGAAGTCTATGCCGGAAAAATCCGGCACATGGGCAATAGCAGCGATGAGAGGTGTGAGAAGGTCAGTCACCAAAGCCGTGACTACCGCCCCGAACGACGCTCCAATGACTACTCCGACTGCCAAATCCACGACATTTCCTCTCAGGATGAATTGCTTGAATCCCTTAAGCATAAGCTTTGTTATTTTACCCTACAGCATCTTCAGCGACAACCTGCTTAATACCTTCACTGCATTGTCCTGGGCAGTCTTGCTGTCCTTGCTTGCGACGAAATTGTCCCAATCGGTATTGAGAACATCGTCATGAAGCTGGCGGATGTCATCCTCAAGCTTGACGCGGTCGTCATAGGAGATGGTGGCATTCTGGTTGACCAGGACGGTATCGATGAAGAATTTGAGCGTCTGCGCCGTCTGTAGGCGAAGCTGATCCTTCTGATCCATGGCAGTGGTCTGATCCTGGAGGAGCTTCTCATTGGTGGTATATTGGATGCTAAAGAAGATGTTTCCTGCAAGAAGGACGAGCATCAAAAAGTTAGAGAACAAGCGTACCCTGTCTAATCCTGAGCTAAAAGTCATAATATTTTTGTTAAGTTAATAATAAGCGGTTATGCTGTTAATGCTATTGTACAACAGACTGCGACTGATTGTTACCATTTTCCCCCCAACAGCCCTGTTATCCAGCTGAAGAAGTGGGTAAGCGCTGACGTCAAACCCTTGCCTGCCGACGAAGGCTCTCCTCCTCCCGACGGCTGAGGAGCGCTTGACGGAGCGATGACGTCGACAGCGAGGATGAGAGGAGATGAAGGGGTGGTGAGAAGATACCTGCCGGCTTTCTTGGGAAGAGTAATGGTTGCGGATGAAGGAGAGCCTGAGAATTTGATTCCCTTGTCATTGAAGATGCCAACGATGTTTCCGGAGCTCACTTCTGGCACGAAGGAGACGGTGATGCTGGTGTTCTCCGTTGCCTGGACTTTCTCGACGAAGTAATTCTTCGGATCAGCGATGATGAGTGCCTTCAAGGCATTGCCATTTGCATCTTCAACAGAGAAGAGTCCTGCGGGCAATGGATCAGGCAAGACAGAAGGAAGGGCGATCGACTTCTTCTTGAGGTTTGCCAGTTGCTGTGCATTGGAGAGGCCGACTGAGGCAAGGTAGCTGCCGAGATCCGGAGCGAGCTTGAATTTCTGAAGGACTGAATTAGGCAGCGGAGCAAAGAGGAAGGACCCAATCGTCGATTGGAAGGAGAATGCCGATGAAGTGGCGTCTCCAAAAGTCGGAAGAACCTTGAGATTGAGGGCTTCAGGCTGGATGAAGTTGAGGACTACCGAGTGGATATTGTTGTCGGTATAGGTGACATTCGGAGCAGTAACCGCGCCAGTGTAGGTATAGGCTCCCCCTCCGCTGCTTCCGCCGCTTGAATTCGAAGATGAGGTATTGGATTGAGATGAATTGCCTGTTCCCTGACTTGGAGGCGCCGGGAAGCTGTAGCCGCCGCTTACCGATGCGGTGTGAGAGTTACCGCTTGAATAGCTCTGGCCGCTGCAGCCTGAATTGTTCGAGCTTCCGGCGGTGGCCGTGATGGTACCGTAAGTGGAATTGACGAGAGAGACAATTCCTGAGTCTCCCCCGTTGCCGCAGGAAGTGGAATTTGCGCCGTTTGCGGTGATGGTGCTTGAAAGCGGCGTTCCGTACGAGTTCCTGATGGTTACCGTTCCTCCGTTTCCGCCGTTCGTTGATCCTGTAGCGGCGTTTGCGGTGATGGCTCCGGTAGTAGAGGTGGCGATAGTGATCGCTCCTCCATTGCCTCCATTGGTGCCGGTCACGCCGTTTGCGGTGATTGAGGTAGTGGTGGCATATTGCACATTAACAGCTCCTCCGTTTGCTCCGCTGCTTGCGCCATTTGACTGTATGGTTCCCGTGACGGTGATGTTCTTCAAGGTGATGGCATGTCCGTGGGCGTCAATATTGCCGTTAAGGGTATATCCTCCGGCGATGGCGCTGATTGTTGATGTTCCGTAAAGGGTGGTATTGACGGTGGCGCTGCAGTTGCCAGTGACATTTGAAGCGAGGTAGTAGTACGGACGGGTAGCTTCATCCATGACGTCCGTTCCGCAAGAAGTGTAGGTAGGGACATTGTTGACGTAGGTGAAGGTGATTATCTTTTCCGAGAGGTTTCCCTTGGCATCGCTTCCCTTTACTGAAAGTGTGTGTGTGCCGGCTGAAGGACGAAGGATATCGGAACCATTGTCCGCGCAGATTGCACTGGTGTATCCGCCGGAATCATATTCGTAACTACAAGATGTGGCATTCCCCCAGGCAATAGAGGTTCCTGTCCATTTGGTGATGGTGCCAGACGTCGGGAAAGAAACGGCTACTTGAGGCACTACGCTTGCCCCGCTGTTGATTGAGGGATTCGGGATGAAGATGCTGTTGGAGAAGGCTTGGAAGATGTCGGTGGATGCTGAATAGATGGCATTGGTCAGATTGACGGTTGAATTGTATGCCTGGATCAGCCAGTTACTGATTCCTCCTTCTGTGGTGAAGTCGCGGGTAGTGGTGGCATCTGTGTTGTATATGCGAATTGCCCCGCCAGAAGTCCCGCCACTTTCATCGGAGGCGTCTCCGATGAAAGTGGCGTAGCCGGTGATACTGCCCGCATTCGAAGAGGTCGCATTGAATGTGGCATTGTCGACATTCAAGCTGATCTCATTCTGAGCTTGACCTTCAAAAGTGGCGCTCGGATAGTCATATGAGGAAGTGGTATAGGACGTGTCGGTAGATATATTGGAATATATGTATACGCTGTCTCCGCTGTATGGAATCGTTCCTGCGGGAGTGGTGAAGGTGTCATCTGTCCACCAGTTTGATTGATCTCCCCAGTCGCCATTGCCTGTATTCATATCATTGAAGTAGAGGCCGGGGTAGCCGTGGTAGGTAATAGTTCCTCCAGGAATATATCCAGAAAGGGGACGAGAGACTGGGTAGAAGACGTCGACCCTGCTACTGAGGTTGCCACCGTTGCTACTACTGTCGTTAAAGGTGGCATTGCCGGTGATGTCGCCACCGTTGTAACTACTGCCGTTAAAGGTAGCATCGCCGGTGATGTCGCCACCGTTGTAACTACTGCCGTTAAAGGTAGCATCGCCGGTGATGTCGCCATCGTTGTAACTGTTGTCGTTAAAGTTGGCGTCGCTGTTGACGGTACCGTAGTTGGAGCTAGAGTTGTAGAAGTTGGCGTTGCTGTTGATGATTCCATTGTTGTAACTGCCGTCGTTAAAGGTGGCGTTGCCATAAATTGTCTGGTCGTTAAATGAACCTCCATTGAAGATGACGTTGTTTAACGTACCGTAGTTGAGCTCGCTCAAAGGCTCATCCTCATTGATGGTGGCAGTGCCGGTGACGATGCCGTTGTTGTAACTGCCGTCGTTAAAGGTGGCATTACCGTTGACAGTGCCGCTGCCACCGTTGTAACTACTGCCGTTAAAGGTGGCGTTGCTGTTGATGAGGTAGGTGGAATTTGCACTTTCACCGTAAAATTCATAATTTGTGATCGGCTGGCCATCCGAGCCATAGACGGTTCCACCTACATCCACGCCAAAAGACTGACTTCCTGAAATAACAAACACTCCGCCGGATGGAACAGTGCCGTTATCAGTATCGTAGTAGGTAGTGTTAAAGGTGGCATTGCCGATAATGGTGCCACTGCTGCCTTCACTGCTGTCGTTAAAGGTGGCATTACCGTTGACAGTGCCGCTGCCACCGTTGTAACTACTGCCGTTAAAGGTGGCATTGCCGTGGACGGTGCCGGTGTTAAAGCTAAAGTTGTAGAATGTTGCGTTGCCGTCAACAGTGCCATTGTTCTGACTGCTGTCGTTAAAGGTGGCAGGGCCAGTGATGTTGCCATTGTTGTAACTGCTGTCATAAAATTCATAATTTGTGATCGGCTGGCCATCCGAGCCATAGACGGTTCCATCTACATCCACGCCAAAAGACTGACTTCCTGAAATAACAAACACTCCGCCGGATGGAACAGTGCCGTTATCAGTATCGTAGTAGGTAGTGTTGAAGGTGGCATTGCCGGTGATACCGTAGCCAAGGCCCATATAACTGCTGCCGTTAAAGGTGGCGTTGCCATCGATGTCGCCACCGTTGTAACTACTGCCGTTAAAGGTAGCATCGCCGGTGATGGGGCCACCGTTGTAACTACTGTCGTTAAAGGTGGCAGGGCCAGTGATGTTGCCACCGTTGTAACTACTGCCGTTAAAGGTGGCGTTGCCATCGATGTCGCCACCGTTGTAACTACTGTCGTTAAAGGTGGCAGGGCCAGTGATGTTGCCATTGTTGTAACTGCTGTCATAAAATTCATAGCTTGTGATCGGCTGGCCATCCGAGCCATAGACGGTTCCACCTACAATACCAGACCAAACCTGATTACCTGAAATGACAAACACTCCGCCGGATGGAACAGTGCTGTTATCAGCATCGTAGTAGGTAGTGTTGAAGGTGGCATTGCCATCGATGTCGCCACCGTTGTAACTACTGCCGTTAAAGGTAGCATCGCCGGTGATTTCGCCACCGTTGTTGCCACTGTCGTTAAAGGTGGCATTGCCGCTGATGGTGCCACTGTTGTTGCCACTGTCGTTAAAGGTGGCATTGCCGCTGATGGTGCCACGGCTGTAACTGCTGTCATAAAATTCATAGCTTGTGATCGGCTGGCCATCCGAGCCATAGACGGTTCCACCTACAATACCAGACCAAACCTGATTACCTGAAATGACAAACACTCCGCCGGATGGAACAGTGCTGTTATCAGTATCGTAGTAGGTAGTGTTGAAGGTGGCGTTGCCATCGATGTTGCCACCGTTGTAACTACTGTCGTTAAAGGTGGCATTGCCGCTGATGGTACCCCTGTTGTAACTATTGCCATTAAAGGTAGCATCGCCGGTGATGTTGCCACCGATGTGACTACTGTCGTTAAAGGTCGTCATGCCGACACCACCTGTGCCATTCCCCGTAGCAAGAATGTTTCCATCCATCACGATACTGCCAGAAATAATGAAGCTTGTTCCATTGGCATTGGTAGTGGTGGTGGTAGCAGTGATGTTTCCATTGATGATATAATGTGACAACGAAGAGGTGATCACTGCTCCTGAAGCTGCGGGAGTGATGACAAAGCAGGTGTGGCCTGAAGTTCCCACGTTTGCCGTCACGGTATAGGTTCCGACTGCTGAGATGGTTCCGCAGGTGCTGATGTTTCCAGGAGAGAGGTCAGCGAAAGCGGCATTAGCAAAGAAGAAGGATAAACAAAAGAAGATTCCGAAAAGAATCAACTTGTGGCTCTTGGCTGCTTTAAGGAATTTGTTATTCATTACGGTGTGGAGCTGGCATTGTCAGGAGAGGTAGATGGATCATTCGAAGGGGTCGAGGTTGAATCAGCAGGCGGTGGAGTGATGAGATTAGACAGAAGATCGGTAATGACGGAAGTCACTGATGTGGTAGGAGTGGAGGTTGAGTCTGCAGTAGAGACAAGTGGGGTTGAAGAGCTTGTGGTCATTGACTGGTCGGTAGTGGTAGGAGTGGAGGTAGGAATGAGATTCGATAGCAGATCAATGATAGTCGAAGTTACCGGCGTGGTAGATGCCGAGGTGGAATCTGTTGGTTGGTCGACAACAGGAGAAACGGCAGAAAAGTAGATTATCCTCTTGCCTCGAAGATTGATGCCGTTTAGGGAGCCTTGGACGGTAATGTTGTCCCCTGCCTTTACGTCAGAAAGAGGGATGGTTATTGAATTGTCATCGCTTAACACTACTTCGGCTACATTGGTCAGATCGACATTGAAGGTGTTGATGCCTTGATACTGTGATCCATTAGAGTCATCGAGGGAGAGAGTGCTGCCTGAGACTGATGTGACGGTGCCGTATATGCCGATGTCATCGACGACGAGGGTTGCTGGAGCTTGAGGGATTGTTGAAGAGCTTGTGGTCGTTGACTGGTCGGTGGTGGTGTCGGTGGTGGAAGGAGTGGAAGAAGGAATGAGATCTGACAGAAGGTCGGTGATGTCGGAAGTTATCGATGTGGTGGGAGTCGAGGTTGAGTCTGCTGAATCGAGCGCAGGGGCGATTGAAGTGGTAGAGCTTGTGGTCGTTGACTGGTCGGTGGTGGTGTCGGTGGTGGAAGGAGTGGAAGAAGGAATGAGATCTGACAGCAGATTAGTGATATCGGAAGTTACCGGCGTGGTGGATGCCGAGGTGAAATCCGTAGAAGAGCCTGTGATTATCGAATCATCGGTGATAGCAGGGGTGGAAGTAGAGGCAGAATCATCAGCATGAGAGACGCCGTAGACGATGATCGAGACGATAGTGACGATGAGGCATACCTTAAGAAGCTCTTGAGCCCATGATGTCTTCTGAATGATTATCTTTTCGACTATTTGTATCTCAGGCTTGGGTCTTTCACGAAGATCGAGTAAATTTTTCAAACTCATATACCGAGTATTGTATCATAAAATAATATAATGCAATATATATATGGGGAAAAAGGTGATTTGGGGCGACTAGAGAGAATCGGACTCTCGACACCAGATCCACAGACTGGGGTTTTACCACTAAACTATAGTCGCCATGTTAAATAAGAGCTTTGTAAGCATTCATTCCTGCAACGGAACCGATGATCGGTCCGACAATATAGACGAATGAGAAGCCTCCTTTCAATACCGAGTTCAGAGACATCGCCACTGCCGGGTTCAAGACTCCGCCCGATCCGAGAAATGCGGCGAAGGATATTCCGAAGAGAAGAGACGCCCCGATGACAAAACCATTGGCCACTGACGGCGTCCTTTCGAATACTACTGATGCGATGCCGAAAGTAAAGAAGAAAGTTCCTATCGTCTCTGCCACCAGATCCTTGAAAGTGCCCACTGATGCCAATGCGACTGTCACATCCTGAAGGAGAATGAGGCGCACAAGAAGGACCGCAATGAGCGCTCCCCCGACTTGAGCCAGGATATAATAGAGCGCCCGGCGGCCTTTGATCTTGCCTATCGACCAAACTCCGATGGTCACTGCCGGGTTGATATGGCATCCGGAAATGCCACCGATAGTGTAGACGAACAAACCGAGAGTGATTCCTGCGAGCAATGCCGTCGGCAATGGAAAGGGCGAGCCTGAAGTAATCGACAGAAGAACCATGAATGACAAGGTGAAGGTTCCGAGACATTCCGCAAAAAGTTGTTTTTTCATAGATGTATTTTAGCAGAATTAGGATACTTAGAAAAGATTTGTGCGCAGGAGAGGACTTGAACCTCCACGCCCGTAAGGGCACACCCACCTCAAGGGTGCTTGGCTACCAGTTACAACACCTGCGCATTTCCTATCAAACTATACAGGGATTACTCGGCGGCGACAACTGGAATATTCTGAGAGTTTCGCATCTGGCGGCTGATTTCCTTGGCTGCCTTTTCTCGGATGTAGTAGAGCTTGGCTCGGCGCACTTTCGCTCGGCGGACCACTTCGATCTTGTCGATCATAGGCGAGTACAAGGGAAATATCCTCTCGACTCCGACACCCTGGGCTACTTTTCGGACGGTGAAGGTAGCTCCTGCTTCGCTTCCATGCTTTCGGGCAAGAACCAATCCTTCGAAGATCTGGGTTCGGGTCTTTCCTTTTTCCTGGATGATCTGGCCGACTTTGACGGTGTCACCCGCGCGGAGGTCTATCTTTGCGCGCGCTTCGGTATCAACTGCCTTGAGTTTTATTGGTTTTATATTCTTTTCGTCTGTTTTCTTTGCCATAAATGTATTTCGTAAGTGAATAGGACTTTATCACATCAGCTTAGAAAGGGCAAATTCGAAGTCAGGCGGGTATGGCGCCTCGACGTGGATCTCTTTTCCAGCAATATTCTCGAAAATAATCTCCCGGGCATGAAGGGCGAGCCGCTTGAAGCCAAGCAATGCCTCCCGCTTCGGGGCATAGAGCGCATCGGCTACGATAGGGTGGTTTATAGCCTTGAAATGGACGCGAATCTGGTGCGTCCGGCCGGTGAGAGGGTGGGCTTCAATAAATGAGGCTTCTTCAGTCCTTTTCAATACCTTATATATAGTCACTGCATCCCTTGCTTCACCTCTTCCGCCCCGCTGGGCCGACCAAAGCCTGAAATCCTTGCGAGATCGCGTAATCGGACGATTGATCTCGCCCTCATTCTCCTTCATCGAGCCATAAACGAAAGCATTGTAGGTTTTGCGGGTATCTCTCCGCTGAAATTGCGATTTCAGAAAGACGAAGGCATTTTCGGTCTTAGCGATCAAGAGCACCCCTGAAGTGTCGCGATCGATGCGGTGAACGATGCCTGGACGGATTATCGTTCCGCCATTGGTAAGCTCGATCGGTTCGCCGACATCCTTGGCTTCCGGATATTTTTCCAAAATCCAATCCACCACCGTCGGCTCAGTCGTCCGCCCATCGCCATGTACCACAAGCCCCGCCGGCTTGTTGATGGCTACAATATCATTGTCTTCGTAGAGAATAGGCAGATCCATTGATGTACCTTAGCAGATTTGGGGAAATAAAAAAGAGACGGCTTCCATTGCTGAAAGCCGTCTGTTAGGGTCCTCTCGCCTTCTTCGTGATGATTCCGCTTTTTCTCGCTTCATTCATATCGAAGATGACATCGCGCCTGGTGTTGAAATACTCCATTACTTCCTTCCTCCTCATGTCTGTGCGCCGGACGATGAAGTCGCAAACCTCCTTGAAGGTCGTCATGGCGTCGCGCTGGGCGCGAGCGAACTCCATACCGATCTCGCTGATGATGAGACGCGGCGTGGAATAAGCGAAAGAGTGGATGCCGAAGCTGCTATCCTCCGTGCCTGTCCTTTCCTTCCCCGCAAGGAAGATGAAGGTCGCTGATGACTGGATGCGTCCTTTGGCATGAGTGGATATGCGAGGCTCGCTCTCAATCCACAAAGCAAGGTCCAGGGCCGGCTTTGCTTGGCCGCCTTCGCAATCGCCCATCTCGAGGATGATCTTGTGATACGAATCCTTCGAAAGCGCTTTCTGTAGCTTTCGGCGGGTGCTTTCGATCGTCGATTCGTTCAGCTCGTGTCCGACGACCCTTCCCTTGTGATCCTTGATGACCAGAGTTCTCATTGCCACCCTGACAGCGGCAGTCTTGCTGCTTTTCATTCTTGCTACCCCCTTTCCTGGTTAGGTGTTCGTAATTGACTTGATATATATAAGGAACTCTGTTACTATCAGACTAGACTTTATCACATTGTGTGGTTTAGTGCAAACAAAAGGAGATCCTACAAAACCGATGAAAACAAGCAGTATGTCAAACCCGGACGAGACCAGAGGCCTCGACCCAGTCGCACGCGCCAAAGCAAGAACCCGAATGGGGAAAAGAATTCCCTACACTCGGGTCGCTCAAGACCCCAGGCTCAACATCGTGGCATGCGCGAACAACGGCGAGCCAATCACCGTACAGGTGTTCCGGGAGATGAGTCCCGAAGAGAAACGGGACAACCCAAAGATGGACTGAACGACAGCCCCTTCATCGAAACCAGCGCCGACCCAAACACGTGACGGGTCGGCGCTTTCGTATCTGTGGGCGATGCAGGACTTGAACCTGCGACCTTCTCAGTGTAAATGAGTTGCTCTACCAACTGAGCTAATCGCCCGTCAAAGCACTCTATCATATGAAAAGAAAACGGTAAATTAACCTCTCTTTATATAAAACTTCTTCTGCAAATAATTCTCTATCACCTCGAAGCTCGGGAAATAACGGGGCTGGGGCAAATCGTCCAGGCTGAACCATTTCCATTCGATGATCTCGTTAGGTTCCATGACCAAGGCTTCGCCCTGCCACTGATGCGTCACTAATCCGACCGTCATGAAGTGGGCATGCTCATTCATGCAATTGTGGACCGAAATGACTTCCGGATCGCTGATGGTGATTCCGGTTTCCTCTTTCACTTCCCTGATCGCGCCGTCCTCAATGCTCTCTCCCCATTCGAGCTTGCCGCCGGGAAGGCACCATTCGCCCGCGCTTCGGAATGCCGAGTCGGCCTTGTCGGGATCAGGATGCCTCATGCCAAGAAGTATCTTGCCGTCCTTCTCGAGAATCACTCCGAATCCCGCTCCTACTTTCTTCTTTTCTTCTGCCATTTTTTGATGTTATCTGTTAAATGCTAGTTCGTGAATGTCAGCGAACCGACGCTTTTCTGTATCGGCTGCGTCACCAGCTCATCATAATTCTTCGAGAGATACTCGCATGCCGCATACGTAGGATCGCCTTGATAGACGCCGCAGCCGTTGGTGGTATGGATGACGTATTGGATAGTAATATAGAGGCCATTTCTTTCAGTTGTATAATCATCGGTAGTATAAAGCTGGCTCATGCCAGCATCTCCTCCGCTCGAAAGGCAGAATTGCGTGCCATTCAAAGTTATCTTCGAATCATTGGTTGCCGGTCCACCTCCATAATTCATCGATGAATGATAGCAGCCATTCGTTCCTATATCACTGCTTGTCGAGGTGACGAATACATCAGGCTTGCCGCTCGGGCCGAATATGAGATTGGCTCCTGATCCGTTGAGGCTTGTTGGATACTGGAATGAAAATCCGTTCTGGCTATCGGTATAGGTCTGCCAGGTTATGCTTTGGTTGCCGGATTGGCCGTCATAGGAAGCGATTTCGTTCTGAATCGTCTGAGCTTGTTCGTCGCTACTTACCGGCGTCGCCACCGCAGGATCAAGGGCAAGTATAGTCTTATCGAGATAGGTGCTATCGACATCGTCAATATTGTTGACTACCAGGAAATTCTGAGCGCTTAACGGGATGATGTAGGCATAATACGTATTGGCTTTGGTGCCGAACATATGCAAGCCTCCCATGGTATTGACCGAGATATCGGCTGTAGTTGTGGCTGCAGGATCATTCTGGACCGTCATCCATGTATGACTTGAAGGATTGAAAAAATAGGTCGGATTCGAAGCTGTGCCGAAATTGTCGGTGATAGTCATGGAGGGGGACTGCACTTCCTGGATCGAGATCTCAGGCTTTGCATTTCCCGCAGCATCTTTCTCGCCCACCAAAAGGGTTGCAAGAACTTTCCCCACAGAAATATTTCCATCGGTATCCTGGCTTGGCGCCGCTTTTGTCACCTGCCAATCATTCGGATACGAGAACGAGAATCCGAAATCCTGATCGGCATAGGTGAGTGCGGATTGTGTCGAGGTGGCGGTCGAAGTGGCCACGCTAGTCGAATCCACTGTCGGAGCACTCACCTTCGCTACTTGCGCCTCATATATATAAGCGCCTCCAATGATGAGAAGTAGGATGATGATGCCCCATAAGATGAAGACGGCGTAATCTTTTTTATTGTTCATGAGGCTATTATACCACTAGTGTGTGCCGTTGCACGGTCTCGGATAAAGTAAGGTGAGTCTCTTACGACCATTTCCTTTTAAGGGAGAACTTACAATCTATAGAAATAATAAAGTCTCTATTGTTAATCTTAATAAGGAAAAATTAACAGGTATTATTATTGAAGATGAAACAATTTACAATATGATGCGAGTGATATTCGAGCTTTCCTGGAAGGGTGCTAAAACTTTTTAATCAGATAAAATTATATTTTTTTAATCATCGTAATATCAAGATCTTCATACCCTTTGGATTCGTAAAAAGAGTGTGAATCTGTGTTTGGGGAAAAAACTCCTACCAATGTTGTGTCACATCCTTTTGACTTGAAATAATCTTCCATAGTTTTCATAAGAAGTGATCCGACACCTTTTCCCCGAAATTCCGAATCAACATACAATTCCCTGATCCACGAAGGATTGGAAGGAACTACTTGCAAGGTTCCACCTGGGGCCTGTGGTTGGATGGTGCCAGCAATGAAGCCAGCAATCCTTCCTTCAGCTTCTGCAAAAAATATCTTGCCATTCTTTTCGCTAATAGCTTTCAGAAGCTTCTTAGTGTAGCTATCTGCATATCCAGGAGATGTTACTTGACGCTTTAATGGATCGATTTCTACAATATGACTCTGTAGAGCTTCTATTGATTTAATCAATATTTCTTTGTCATTTTCAGTGTATTCTCTGATGCTAATTTTCATAGTTAAATTATACCTTAGTTTAAACTGTTTTGAGCAGAACTTATGTAATGTAGTAGAATTGTCAACAATTGTAATATATCAAATGTGATAAAATATTCAGATGAATCTCGAATCCCCCGACATCGAACCAAAGAGGCCTAATGTGCCTTTGCTGGAATGGTTTAAAGAGAAATATGGACCAAAGTCAGAAATTATAGTTCAAACTGAAGACATACAAGAAAGTAAGGAAAAAGGACTCTCTACTGAGAATGAAGTGCTTATCAAAGACACAGCACAAAAGGAGGCTATGCATGTGGAAAAAGAAAAATTCAGGCTTAATCGTATCGATGAAATACATCAAGAGCTGATAATTTTATACTATCTCCCATCCCTCCAAGTTCTGAAAGCCAAGTCATGCGGTCGTGTTTTTTAATGCTAAAAAACCAGCATTTGAGCCCTCTCGGTAGGTCTCACTAGCGTGTGCTCCCGGTTGGAATCGAACCAACAATAGCGGCTTAGAAGTCCGCGGTTATATCCATTTAACTACAGGAGCATTGCCCGACTATATCAACCCTATAGCGAGGGGTCAATGAGATTATTACGGGTGGAAGAAGCGAGGTCGCTCTGCCTTTGGCTGAAAAAAACTTCCATCTTGTCGACGTCGCTTGTCTTCTTGATACTGATTCCATTACTGAATGAATCCGCAGGCACGACTACATCCTGCTGATAGTAATAATAGAGCGAGATATTTCCTGCCATGACGATAGCAGAAAGAATAAGGAATGAACAGACCAGCAGCTGCCAGTCACGCTGGGGGTGTATTTCCTCATAGACGTTTCCTGCTTTGAATTTTATCTTGAAATTGAGTTTCATATGCTTATTGGGAAAAAGTAGGGACCATGACATCCAAATTTCCCATCCAGGAAGTTCCTTTATCGGTCTTCGAGGAAGTAAGGACGACATTGGAAATGGAGATCAGATAGGAAGAATCATCGAGATGTTGCAGCAAGGAAACCATGCCACTGAAGCTCCCGTTGGCCTCGATACCAAGATGGAACGTATTGATCGGTCCGACACCGCTCTGTCCCGGAATGATCTCGAGCGATTGCATGGTGCATGAAAGCGAGATGCTTGAGCAGAGCGATTCTATCGACGCGATGAAGTCCGCTTCTCCTCCGTTCTTGATGACATGCGAAAGTATCTCATCGCTCTTGGCGTCGAGCTGTTTAGCATTTATATCATTAATGACTAGGAGCGACGTGCTGTCCTGCAAGGTCATCTGGTTTTTTTGCAAGTCAATCTGATCCTGCCTCATCGTCCTAATGGAATAGAAGAAGAAAAGATAAGCGCCGACACAAAGAAGAACGAAGGCTATCTCGGAGATTATGACGATTTGGAAGGTATTTTTTTTCATATCATTTCAATTCGAGCTGCAGGGTGAAATTATCGTCAGTGCTTTTGGCGATATCAGAGATGGGAAGGTCGGCACTCTTGAAGTAGGGATCCGTCTTGAATGAATTCCAGAAAGAGATGAGGTCTTCGCGCGTCTTGCTAGTGCCAATGACCCCCATAGCCTTGCCGCTCCACTGTATGTCGTCTATGGCTATGGCGCTCGTCTTCTTGTCGAGGACGCGGGAAATGGCATCGACCGCAGAGAGCGATGAGGTCGAAGTATGGCTATCAATATATGACAGGACCGCCTTCAAGTCATGTGATTTTGAAATGGCTTCGCTGCTGCTGGCGGAAAGGGCCGGCGCGTTCGCTTTCTTGGATACCTGACTTACGTTTCCCTTTTCATAGAAATACGAAGGCAGGAGGCTGACGATGGCTATGATGCCAAGAGCGCACAGAAAGGCCAGGCTCACCACAGCTAATCTCGTATGATATTCTTTCTTGATTTCCTTCTTTTCTTTTGGGGGTAAAAGAGTAAGCATATTGATTAATAGAGCTTAGGAAGGGCTACCCCTATTGATGAAGCAAAATTAAGGGCGTCTTCGGCTTTTATTGGTGGGATGTATTCGTCGAAGGAAGCCACATTCGTCCAGACATTGCCGATATCAGTCTCGACTTTCATATTCTGGCTTATGAATTCCTTGAAGCCGGTGATCGTTGCCCCCCTTCCGCAAAGTAGAATCTTCCTCACTTCATCCGCTGCCTTTCCATCGCTGCTTTTGTGGGTATGCCAATACACGTATACTTTTTCTATCTCCTGGCGGAAAGCCGAAGCGGTACCCATCAAGGCGTTGAGCACTTCCTCATTTTCCTTGCTTCTGGTGAAGCCCTTCTCTTTTTTCATTTTTTCAGCTGCCTCTTCGGAAAGAGCGAATTGCTTCATCAATGCAGCAGTGAAATCCCCGCTCCCGATAGGGATAGTCGAAGAAAACTGCACGCTTCCCTGGCTGACGATGAAGAATCCTGTCCTTTTCTGGTTGATGTTCACTATGAGATACGTTCCAAGATCGTCTTTCTTTATTAAGGCTTTTGAAATAGCCTGCGCCTCAATGAGGAACGAGAGTGGCACCAGTCCGCATTCCTTGAGAAGCGATATATAGCCCTCAATGACCGTTCGCGGAAGGACAGTCACCATCACGCTGGCGCGTCCGTTGCTGATGCTGCTGCTTATGATGCGATAATCGAAGATCGCCTCGGCGCCGGAAAGCGGCACATTCTCTTCCAGATTGAATTCGATGACATTTCTCATCTTCTCGTCTGTCTCTATCTCGATTTCGGTCTTGAAAAGGTAAGCTTTTTCCTCAGGAATAGAAGCTTCGACATAATCGAGATTGAATTGTTTCTTCCACCGCTTCAAGGTCTCCTTCACCTCGGCATTGTCGCCCTCCCCGACCAAGAAAGGAGTGGTGAAATGGCTCTCAGCAAAGCGGCCGACCTTCAGCGAGTCGTTCCCTTTTACGATCTCAATGAATCTCATCGAATAAGAAGAGATGTCGATGCCGACGCAAGGCATTTCGAGGAATTTAGGCGTCGGGAAATATCTGAAAAAGGTTTTTGCCCGGAACATATTGGCCTAATTGTATCACATCAGACAAGGCGCGCGCCATTTGAAATGGGAGACGACGGTTCTATGAAAGAGAAGCCTTCCTGATCGTCGCTTGCCACCATGATCATGCCGTTGCTTTCCACGCCGCGTATCATCCGGGGCTCGAGATTGGTGACGAAGGGGAATTTCTTGCCGATAAGGTCTGCCGGCGTGGCGACGCGATGAGCGATGCCCGAGACGATAGTGCGAACTTCCTGTTCGCCGAAATCCACCGCAAGCTTGATGAGCTTGTCGGTATCCTCTATCTTCTCCGCCGACTTTATCTCGCCAATCTTAACCTCTATTTTCTTGAAATATTCGAAGGATATTTTTTCCATGACGCTATTATATATTATTTCCTCCATTTTCGTTGCTTTTCTTCCTATCCAGAAAGCTCTGAAGGATGATAGCGGCAGCAGAAGCATGGGTTTTCTCTCCCCCTCCTTGGATATGGCGCGCTTCGACGGAGGTCATGAATTCCGGCTCGAAATGGACCTCTAGCCATAATTGCTTGCTGATTTTTTCCGCTAACGCTCGGGCGTCTTCCATGATGTGATTGTCTTTGCCTTGGAAATCCTTTGACTCCCCCATCACTACTTCCCCGACTTTTTTTTCGAGGCAGATCTTCTTTATTTCATCAATGAGAGCGGGGTGGTCAAACCTTGAATTATTGTCGAGATGGGCATACGGAAAAGCCATCGTTCCGCTCTCGTCGGAAAGAGAAATACCGATATGTTTCTTACCGTAATCGATGCCGAGATATCTCATGAAGCGAGTCTATCAGAAAATTGTCCAATGAGGTATTTTCTGCTAGGATGCTCTGCGGAGAGGTGCCAGAGCGGTCGAATGGAACAGTCTTGAAAACTGTCAGGCTCGAAAGGGTCTCGAGGGTTCGAATCCCTCCCTCTCCGCCTTGACAACTTAGTATCGGTGTGACCTAATTACATATGATGTATGGGCGACCCGATTGCTTAGTTGAAAAACAAAAAACTCTCATTTTGAGAGTTTTTTGTTTATTCTAGGTATATAAGTTGAATGTTCAAACTTTTGATACAATTAATTACCAATGACATCAGCAATACTTTTTTCGATTATAAAATATAAATATCTTGTCCTTTTCCCTATCTTGGTAGTTGAAGGGCCAATTGCAACTTTAATATCTGGTTTTTTAGCATCTCCAAATATTCATATTTTTAATATATATTTTTTGTATTTTTTCGTAATATTTTCTGATATATGTGGAGATAACATGTATTATTGGATTGGAAGATTAACAGGAAATAAAATTATTGAAAAATTTAAAATCTGGAGGAAAAAAGAGACCGATTACGAATATGCTCTTAAAGAATATTTTAATAATAATGGACGTCTCACGATTATTCTTGGAAAAATCAGTCACGGTTTCGGTTGGCCTTCTATGGTTGCTGCAGGTGCAGCCAGAATGTCCTATTACAAATTTAATTTTTATTGTTTTATTACGAGTATTTTTAAATCAGCAGTACTTTTATTTATCGGATATTACTACGGCAAAGCATATATTTCGATGACTAAATATTTAGGAGAATTTGGTGCACTAACTTCAACTATACTAATAATTGGTATAGTTGTTTTTATTTTTAGGAAATATGCTTTTTTTAAAAAAGATTTAAATTAACTAAAGAAAAAAGTTACTTTATACCCAACCTCCGTTTACTTGCCATTTTTTCATCCATTCATGAGGAAAGGCTTCCGCATCACCACTTTCGATAGCCTGTAGAATAGTTTCAGCGACAACTTTAGCAGAATCTGGAGGTGGTATTTTCCCATCACCTTTTGGAATTTCTCTGTCTGGTCCGGCATTTAAGGTGTCTTTATAAAAATTTGTTGCAGTTATATATGGATACACAACACTCACTATAATGTTGTCTTTTTTCAACTCTTCTCGAGCAACTAAACTAAATGTTGCTAGAGCACGTTTAGAAGCTACATAGGTGCTCATACGAGGAAAGGGTTGCATAAAAACTGTACCGGAACTTATATTTACAATTGATCCACCTCCTTGCTTTCGCATTATAGGAGTAACTTCTTGCATTAATGTTACAGGAGTGAGAACGTTAAGTTCAAAAATTTCTCGTATATTATTGGTCTCGATTTGCTCAATTGAAGAAGAATAATTTCTGCCAGCGTTATTGATAAGGATATCTATTTTTCTAAAATGATTTATTACTTTTTTAATCATTTCTCTTGCTTCGTTCTCATTACGTAAATCGGCTGCAATAGGTATCGATTCAGGTATATCTTTTGCCAGTACATCTAATTCATCTTGAGATTGTGCAATCATTACAACTTTTGCACCTTTTTGTGCTAGAAGTTTTGCTGTTGCAAGACCTATTCCAGAAGAAGCACCTGTGACAACTGCAATTTTTTCTTGTAGGTCCATCTGTTTTTATAAAGATAATCTTAGGTTATGAATAATCGACTACAACTTAAATAATTTCTCAGCATTACCATGAGCAATCTTTTCTCTATCCGCAGGACTAATTGGTAACTTATCCAGAAACTCTTTTGCTTCTTGCATTGATGCATATGGATAATCGGCAGAAAACATAATTCGGTCTACACCAACCTGAAGCATTAAATCAATAAAAGTTGGAGTGAAATTAAAACCACTAAAAGTGTAATGAATATTTTCTCTAAGATAATAACTAACTGGGTGTTTGAGTTTTGTCATTTCAGGTGGCATGTTATCAACTCTGTTTAACATAAAAGGTAAAGATTCCCCAAGATGACCAATGACAATCTGTAGTTTTGGATATTTATCAAAAACACCCCCAAGAATCAGTCGGAGAACATGAAGGGCAGTTTCAATATGCCAACCCCAGCCAGCGTTGGCAAACATATAGGACACATTAGGCGCAAAACCTTTGTAGTAGGTATCTACTACAGCTTTTGGAGGTTGTGTAGGGTGAAGATATATTGGTACACCGAGAGCTTCTGCTTTTTCAAAAATTGGCCAGAAGAATTTATCGTCTAAATAGCGACCTTGAACATGTCCGTTAATTACGGCTCCTTTGAAATCATGATCGTAAACCATCCTTTCTAATTCATCTGCTGCTTTTTCTGGAGATATGGTTGGTATTGTTGCGAAGGCGACAAAACGCGTCGGATTTTTCTTCACTGCATCAACTAAAAAATCATTAGATTCACGAGCAACTTTTATCGCTTCTTTTTCCTCAAGTTGTTCAACCCCAGGGGATGTGAGAGACAAGATTTGCATATCTATACCAGCTTTATCCATATCTGAAATTCTTCTTTTGTCTACATCAATTAATTGTTCAAGTAAATTTGCACGAGGACCTGTAAAATTTTTTGCATGTTCCTTTAATCCTTTGCCCGGACCTTCGATAAAAGATGGGGAAGCATAATGTTCTTCAAGAGTAATTGTTTTCATATAAATATTATAACTCAAATTTAATGAAGATTTCTATTCCAAGTAAAAATTAATCAGCTAACAAATCTAATATTTCTTTTGTTTTCCTCACTAAACCGATACGTGAAAAAATCTTTGAAATTGTGGACTGATGTTCTTCTGCTGACATCGCTGACATAGCATCTTCAATAAAGATTTGATTGTAACCGTATTCATAAGCAAATCGAGCAGTACTTTCAACGCCGATATTTGTTGAGATTCCACACAAAACAATTGTATCTATTTTACGGCGTCGTAATTGGAGGTCGAGCTCTGTACCATAAAAAGCTCCCCATTGATGTTTAGTTATTATAAAATCTCCCGGTTCTGGTCCCAATTCAGAAACGATATCTGCCCAACCAGCTTTAGGTGTTTGTCTCCATGCTGGTGTATCAGTAATTGGTTGTAATGAGTCTTTTCCGTCCGGAGAAGGAGTAACTCTCACCAAAAAAACAGGTATATTGTTTTTACGAAAAGATTTTAACAACTGGACAGTATTTTCAATAACTTCTTTCGTTGTGTAAGGATGTGTTTCAAAAGAAGCGACTCCCTTTTGCAGATCAATAACGACTATAACAGTTTTTGACTTATCAATTTGGATGTTGTTCATAATTGTAATATTATCATTTTTAGATAAAAACCCCTTTCGGGGTGTTTTAAATTAAAGTCTCATAAACTTGACTCTACTTTTTATTTTCTGGCATTTTTTTGAGTATTTCTCTCATTTTGCCGATAAACTCTAACTCTGCCTTTAGAATTTTTTCTTTTTTCTCTAGCATGGCCAATTTAAACTCTTTTTTCATTGGTCCGTGCATATGGTGACAATGTCCATGTTCTTCGTGTCCTTCTCCACCTTCATAGTTTTCGTCGTGTATCATAATTTTATTTTAAATATTAATTTATAACTCGACTTTTATGTTCGTAATTATTAATACGTTCACGAAGACAGAAACGGTGCTAATTTAAAATCTATTTCCAAAAAAGTTTTTACTAAATTTAAATTGTATTCTGGAAAACTGTCCTCCAAATTGATTCTTGAAATCTCTTTGTTCTCTATTTTTGTTTTGAATTTTAAAATTATAACCTTGTACTTTAGCACCACCTCTTTTGAAGGTTCTTCTTGTAAAACCATTCCATGAAGAATTTCCTGATGAAGCTGGAGTATTACTTGATCTTGTTACAGTAAAACTAGCTTCGTCATTTCCTAAAGATGAAGGTGAAGAAACGACTTGATTTGATGAATTTATCATTGTAATAGTTGAAGCCCCTAACTGTCCGAGATTAAGACTTGTTCCATTCTGTGTAGCGTAAGCTCCTGTAAACTGTACTGAATTAAAATTATCTAAAGGTATAAAAGAGTTTGAGTTTGCATCTGTTGGCATTTCTTCAATCCACTCTGCTGATGAGTGTGATGATGTGTAATTAACTGTAGTTGAATAATTTTGTCCATTTGTATTATCTTTAAAAGAAATATTCCACACATTAGTTGATGTTTCATTAATTGAAACACTTATTGAATCTCCTGGATTTACTGTAACGGGTATTGTTTGATTTCCTTGTGGCAATAATTCAAACCACGCCTGATACACATTCTGACCGTTGTAATTTTCTATATTTTGGGTACCAACCTGTATAAGATCATTGCTATTTATTCCCCCAATCCCAACCCAAGTTGCATCCGCAGACATTGTCTGACTTGTCTGCACGCTTGGTATAACCCAGCTTCCAGAAACTGATGTGTAAGTACCATTTGTTGAAGTATATCCAGCCCAATTTGAAGAATAACCAGAACCAGCCGACAAATTTACAGTTGGATTATTTATATTAGATGAAAAAACAGGAAATATTTGGTTTGAAGTTGAAGCAGAGGTATTTTGTGAAAAAACCAAAAAACTAGCCACCATAAAAACTGGAATAAGAAAACTTTTTAATTTTTTAAACGAAAAATTGACTCTTTTTTGCATAGTCTGTATCTAGTCATACGATAATACAAACAAAAAAGTTTCATTAACTTTTTTGTTTGTATTATCGAATTTCTTAACTAGATAATTACTTTTGGATACATCCATGCACTAATTATTGATATAACAAATGTTACGATAGCAAGTATACATATATCAGGACCCACCCCGGAAAAACTATTTGTGAGCATCAAAGTTCTAAGACCATCAACCATATAACTTAAAGGATTTATAGTTGCAATAACACGGAGCCAATCTGGCATAATCGAAATTGGATAAATTGCATTCGAGGCAAAGAAAAGAGGAAGAGTTATAACTTGTCCAATACCCATGAACCTTTCCCGAGTTTTTACAATAGAAGCAATAATCATCGATAAACCAGTGAAAAAACCTGCTCCAAGCATGACAATTAAAATAACTCCTAAAATAGACAGGATGGTAATATTCAGTTGTATACCAATTATTAAGGCAAATAAAAAAACAATTAGTGCCTGACTAAGACCACGAATCCCAGCTGAAAGCATTTTACCTAAAACTAATGCCAAACGAGGTGTTGGAGTCACCAGCATTTTTTGGAGTATTCCTGTATCACGATCCATAATAATATAAAGACCATAAAAAATAGCGACAAACACTACAGATTGAGTAAGAATTCCAGGAGCAATAAATTGCAAATAAGTTAGTCCAGGTGTTGGTATTGCTCTCACTTTACTTAAGGCTTCACCAAAAATGCCCAGCCAGAGTATTGGTTGTACTGCACGAGAAATAAGTTCAGTTGGATCATGCAAAAGTTTACGAGTTTCCATCTCTGCCAAAATATAAGATTTTTTAATTGTTTGAGAAATATAATGAAACATAATTTTTTATTTAAATTACCCTAATCTACTCTCAGTCTTTCTTGCTCTCCGAATTTCTCGAAAATTTCCTCTATCTTGAAGTTTATTTCCTGTAAAGAAAATAAAAGCGTCTTCAAGATCTGCCTCTGGCTTACCAGTTTTTGATTTTATTTCTTCTGGAGTTCCAATTACAGCAATTTTCCCTTCATTGATAATAGCAACTCGATCACTTACTTCGTCGGCTTCTTCCATATTATGTGTAGAAAAAAAGATTGTAGTTCCCATAGTGTCTCGTAATTTAATAAGGTGATCCCAAACACTTCTCTGAGCCACAGGGTCTAAACCCGTAGTAGGTTCATCAAGAAAAAGAACTTTTGGATGATGAAGCATTGCTTGTCCTATTTCCATTTTACGAATCATCCCACCAGAAAATGTTCGAACCAAAGCATGGGCGTGATCCTGTAGATTTAGAAACAAAAGAATTTCATTAATACGCTTTATCCTTTCAGCTTTTGGAACGATGTCATAAAGACGAGCCATCAGCATCAAGTTTTCGTATGCAGTCAAAGTTCCATCTACAGAAATCATTTGTGGTACATACCCAATAGTCTCACGAACTCTTGAGGAATTGTGAACAATATCATGTCCATCAATAACAGCTTTACCGCTTGTTGGTTTAAGTAAAGTTATTAGCATTTTAATTGTTGTACTTTTTCCCGCTCCGTTTGGACCGAGAAATCCAAAAATCTCTCCCTGACTCACATTAAATGAAATGTTATCTACCGCAGCAAAATCTTTAAATTTTTTTGTAAGATTTACTACTCCAATTAGTTTTTGATCCGGTTGTGATGACATAAAATTAATAATTTTTAGGGAACTATATACAATGTTACCCTAGATTATTTTAATGCTGGGGTGTTTTGGGTAATAAGTGCTATGTTGCTATCAATATTAACGAGATAAAGTTTAATCTTAACCAGTTCGGAAAGTATAAGTATCAGTATTATTATATAAACTACGTGTAGCCATTTTTGTCCTGTTGTCATTTTGTTTTTTTCTTAACTTTTAATTTCTTCTTGATAGTCTTCTCGTCTTTGTACTTCGAGCCTCCAATAGCCTTTAGCACCTCGTCAAAAGTTGCTTCGACTACTTTGTGAATTTTTACCTTTCTTCCTCTTGTTTCTTTTTTCATGCCGTGAGTTTCTTGTAAGGCATTCTAGCATTACTTGAAACCTTTTGCACTACCTTCGAGAACAAATCCTGCATATCAAGGTCTCGGTTGTTGAAACGGAAGGCGAACTCGTCAACGTATCGCTGTAGATGTTTCTTGCTCATGGTATGATAGATGCCGTGATAGCCTCTCTTGAACAAAGCCCAAAAGCTCTCTGCGGTATTTGAGTGAATATCGCCTCGAACATACTCGTACTTTCCATGCTTCACTACTCCGTGATTGAAATGCTTGTTGAGCTTTGAATAAGAAAGAAAATCATCAGTATAGACGTTGCTTCCTTTCTCCACATTAGCGATGATATGTCCTTCAACGGTAGCGACTTTGACATCAGGAATGACTGTTGTCCTGACTTCTCCACCTCGCTGAAACAAACCCATGACAGCGGTCTTGGTTGTCGTACTTCTTCCTTGCGTGTGTTTCGTTCGCTTGTTGTAGTGTTTGTTCTTCTCCTTGCCTCCTGTATAGGTTTCGTCTACCTCTACCGTTCCAAAGAGCTTGCCATTATTTTGCTTTAAAGACTCACGGATGCGCATATCCATGTACCAAGCGGTCTTTTGAGACACGCCGACCTGTTGTGCAAGCTCAATGGACGATATACCTTTCTTTCGTGTTGTAAGGAGATAGATAGCGATAAACCACTTTTGAATAGGTAGTTTGCTTTCTCCAAAAAGCGTGCCTGTCTTTATCGTGAAATCTTGTCGGCATGAATGACATCGGTAACGCTTGCCGTCTGCAAAGCGCATAATCTTGTCATGTTTGCAGTGGGGACAGTATTCGCCTTCCTTGAAGCGGATTAGCTCGAAATACTTTCGGCAAGTGTCCTCGTCCTTGAAGAAGTTTATAAATTCTGCTAGGGTTTTGAAATCGTTTTTCATACCCTTATCTTATACCCATTGATTGGGGTTGTCAAGTTATATAAATAATATGATACACCTATACATAGAAGTCAATTAAATACTAATCCACACAAAAATAAAAAGTATGCTTGACACAAGATAGTGAATATAATACAATAAAATAGAAGTTTAGAAAGTCAAGTCAGTCCCCCCGACGAGAGTCGGACTCGTATACCCGGCAAGGTGTCCGTTTACAAAACGGATGCGTCTACCAGTTCCGCCACAGGGGGACAGATTTAACTTCCTAATTTCTTGAAATGTCGCCAGTAGGAGGAAATATCACAGCAGACATAATCAATTGATTGGGCGAGGAAGGTGTACACCGCCTCTAGGATTTGTATGAGAGTCATTAGCTCTCGCTCCATAATTATTCTTAGTGCTTCCAGCCTGCTTGTAATATCGCCCCCTACTTGGGACATTTCATCATTCAATTTTCAATAAACTAACCAACCCCCTGATCACTTGTGACAGGGGGATTGGTTCTTAATCGATACATGCCCTTTTTACCCCGCAGTCAGTCTTTTGTATCGGACCTATGCGGAAACCTATATTTTCCAACGTCTTTTTAGTTCAAATCCCTGAGACCCTCGGTATTTAAAGTACTTGACATAAGCTATATATGGGTGTATAATCTACAAGCAAGATAGTTCTTTGAGAAGAAGCATGTTGAGACGAGCTTTTTGTGCCTGTATCGGGCTTAAAAAGCTCGTCTCAATTCTGGGACAAGACGCAACCGCTGGAGCGTATCCGGTACAATAAAGGAGATGACGACGATGCCAAAAGCATTGACCACATCACACGTTACTGCACGGGATCCAAAAGGTCTCCGTTTCATGGAAAAAGTCGAGGCCGCCTTCAACAAGTCCGGCCTCACCGAAGAAGAAGCGCAACGCATCAATGAGGCCCCCGGTCTCAACGATCACATCGCGCAATTCATCGAAAAGTTTCGGAACGACAAGTTCGCCCTGCTCGTTGATCTCGGCACCATCACGGTGCCCGATGACTACGTTCACGGCAGTCGGCTCACGACGTTTGGTAAGAAACACCGCAAGGAGTTTTATTACTACAACGACAACATCACCGACGGGAACTTCGGCAATCCCTCCCGTGTGCTCAAGCCAGGCGACAAGCTCCGCGTTCGCGCGTACAAGCAAGTCACCCCCGGCGAGACCACATCGGAAGAGCGCATGGCGTTTCTTGCCACGCAGAAGGCCGTGCTCGTCGGAGCTCAAGGGGCTTCCCTCGTCTACGAACAGAAACGCGCTCAACTGCCGAAGGGTAAGTGGTACGTTTCCTTCGATGAGAAGGATCGCCTTTGGGAAGATGCCGGCGGCTGCCGCAGGGTGCCGTACGTGAGTGCCCACTCGGGTGGCGACTTCCACTTCCACCTCGGCTACTTCGAGAACCCCTGGAGCGACGACTTCGTCCTGCTGTGCTTCTGCGACGAGTAGTCCTTGGAAACTTGGATACTTAAGTTAGTTACTTCGGGTCTTAGACCCTTTGAGCCCGCGCGAGACTTTTTCGCGCGGGCTCTTTCTTTTTTGTATAATAATTTCGGAACTTAGATAGCGCATGCGGTCACTAGAATTTCTTAGATTTCATGCCATCGAATTCTCGTATAAGGAATCGGCGAGCAATTTCTTGGGTACGCCTTAGAGATGAGTGCCACCTTTTATGAAAAAATCAAATAAGTCGGTGCGATGTGTCAGCGAGTGAATACTCGGAATAAAATACAGAGGGGAACCGGTGTTCCTCTTGGTGGAATAGACGACACGTCGTACATTGCTGGTAGGCTATGCCGACGGCAACCACAGGGTGCCGAACGTGAATGCCAACTCGGATGGCGACTTCAACTTCAACCTCGGCAACTTCGAGAACCCCTGGAACGACGACAACGTCCTGCTGTGCTTCTGCAACTCAAATGATTTCTCCCGCTATTTGTTAGCGGGAGTTTTGTCTCCGAGGTTTTTCTTCCAACCACCGAGCATCCGGCCGACTTCATCAAGGAGGAGTATGAACTCACCATAGCTTTTATGGTCAATGACTTTGTGTTCCCAGCTTACTTGCAGAAAAAACTTCAACAGATCGGCTTTTGCAATAGCTTGAGATACAAGCGACAGTTTCTCGAATTTGTCGTAGGCAAAACAAGCTCTGAATATGAGTTCAAGAAGAGAGAGGAAAATATCATCAACTCTGGCACCGATCGTGTAGCGATCGACGCGTTTTAGATTTACGATTGAGCCATGCCACACTTGGTATGCTTCCTTCGCGCGTACAAGAACGAGCGGAATCGTGGGGGGGGTTACTTCCTAGTTTATGCTGACTCATACATACAATTCTATCATCACGATCGAAAATTTACTTCTCACATGGGAGAAATTTTTGCGTGGCAAAAGACGCAAAAGAGATGTCATACAATTTCAGGCAGAGCTCGCGGCGAATATTGTGAGTCTGTATGCCGATTTGAAAAACAAGACGTATGTGACCCGGTCCCCAAATTTTAAACACCCCTTCTACACAATTAACAGCTAATTTGTAGAATACATACATGAAGAAATATCGTATCGCTCCCGAAGTAAAGGAGCAGGTTTTAGGTAGGATTAAAAATGATGGCATATCGGTAGCGGAAGCGGCTAAAGACCACGGAGTTTCCACCCACACCATATACAAGTGGCTGGGAGGCTCGGCGGACGGTCCCTCGTATGCCGAGATGGCACGACTCAGAAAGGAAAACAAAGCTCTTCTTGAACTGGTTGGAGAGATGACTCTCAAGCTGTCTGAATCCCAAAAAAAGAATTGAGGAGTATGAAATCTTCTGACAAATCAACGCTTGCCAGGGAGCTTGGCGTTTCTCGAGGCACTTTGTACTACAAGCCAAAGAAACCTGACAGGGATTGGGTGCTGAAGTGCCGGATTGAGGAAACCCTCAGGGAGCATCCCTCATACGGCTCAAGAAGGATTGCTATCCACCTCAAAATGAACCGAAAACCTGTTCAAAGAGTCATGAGCATATTCGGCATCAAAGCATATCGCAGGCGTGGCAGAAAATGGAAGAAAACAAGGAATATCAAGGTCACTTACCCCAATCTGTTGTTGACGGAATACCCTTCATGCGAGAACCATATCTGGGTGTCGGACTTCACCAGAATTCCTTTTCAAGGGAAGGTTGTGTATGTGGCAACCGTTGAGGACTTGTTCACCAGGAAAGTGGTTGGTGTGTCGGTCTACACCAACCATTCGGTGCAACTGACCTTGTCAGCCTTGATGAATGCGATGCTTTCAAATTCAAGACCGGAAATATTTCACTCCGACAATGGCAGTGAGTACAATTCGGAGACATTTGTTGGAGCATTGCAAACAGTCGGAGTATCCATTTCCCGTTCAGCTCCCGGCTGTCCATGGGAGAACGGCTACCAGGAATCGTTCTATGACAAATTCAAGGTGGAGCTTGGAGATCCTTCCCGATTCAAAACACTCGGTGAACTCGTCTCAGAAATGTACCGACTGATCCACTACTACAATCAAAGCCGCATACATTCCGCACTTAAAATGTCTCCGTCAGAATTTGCGAAAATACAGAAAAAAGAGTTAAACTTAGTGAGTAGAATGAGTGTCTAAAGAAAGGGGTCCGGTACACGGGTACCATTTTTCCAATGGATCAATTGTGAGTGTTGTATACCCTACGATTGTGCGGAGTGTTTCAATTTTTTCAACATTCAGTTTGAATTTTTTTAGAAGTTTTTTAGCATCCTCTTTCAATGCGCCAAAATTAAATTGAAAATCAGGCTGTCTTGTATAGTATCTAGTTCGCTCTGGCTTCCAGCTATCGGAATAACGGGGAGCTAAGTCAAAGGTGTGGAGCATGCGAAGAAAATTGTAGAGGTAATCACACAACATCAATTCGCTAGGCCAACCGGTAGGACCTCTTTGTTCCTTTTTATTAGCAATATTAAAACTCATTGCACCGCCATTACCCCAAGAAATATACCTTGTTACAGGTTGTTGATTCTGCATTCTCCTAGAATCCGGACTTTCTAATTTTCCCTCCTCATTAATAATGTTATTGCTCAACTGCAATACTATGTAGATCTGAAATGGGCTGTAATAATGAACAGGTTGTTCTTTCATTGACCCATCGTTTTGCAACACAGATTGTTCAGCTATCAAAAGCGGCTTAAGAAATCCGTCGCTCTCCATAGCTGTCAAAAAATTTTTCTCTACGTACCGATGAAATTTGCCTGTCATGGTCACAACCCTATTATTAGAATCATTGCAGTAATAGATAAAATTGTCTTCTGAAAGAAGCTGGTCTTTTTTTATTTCAGCATTTTTGACTCTAGTTATTTTTTCCATATGAGTTGATAGTTCATAATAATTTACCTTTAATCTACTCCTTTTTCCTTTTTATTCAAATCAATACAAAGCAACATAGTTACTAACTTGTCAACTCAAATGCATAAAACGTAACTACGGGTTGTTGATCTGTATTATAGCCCTATAAATAAAGGTTGTTTGGAAATTGGTGAAGAATACCTAAAACCTCAAAAATCGCTATTATTGGCATTTGTTGGCATTTCGACTTCAAAATTGCCATAATTGGAAAATGGGCGACCCTATGCGGAGACCTCAATATGTCATTGAGAAAATCGCCAAAATACCCTTATGGGGACTAGCCCCCAAAGTTTGAATCGTCGACACACCGCAGCGAACAAAGTGAACAAGGAGAAGAAAATACGAAGTGTTTTCGGAGGGTTCGAATCCCCATGTGTATGCTTTACCACGGATCAAAAACGCCAGGAATAAAGATGTTAAAGCCATTTCCACATAATGGCGTTGATGGCGAACCTGTTGTTTTTGCCACACCTGATATCCTTTTTGCCTTAGCAATGATTCATGGAACGGGCAATGAATTAGCGGTCGGCTATTTTGTAGACCTAGAGACGCGCAAGGAAGAAATGTATATTGATGAGCTCATGCCTGACGTAAGATTGATCCGCTCGGAACTTATCTCAAAATCTGTAACGCCGGTCATCTCAGAAACATCTTACCCCAGCATCCTTGCTGAACTGAAGAAGTACAACATAAACTTCGTCGGTTATGAGAATGTTCTAATAGAAATGCAAAAGCGGGGGAAAGATCCAAAGAAAGCAACGATTCTTTACAAATCTGACAGATTCGTAAACTAGAGCCCTGACCCACATGCCTCGATTAAGGAAAAATTGATGTCTTGTTTATTATAGATAATATCGGATTTGAAACAGAAAAATAGAATTCCACTAAAAGAACGCCTCAGTATAAATTTTCTCTTCCGAAACCCCGCTATCGTGCAAGCCCCTCCACATGTCTCTGGTGAATGAAATCGATCCGCAAATCATGAACTCGGCATTTATTATTTCTTCGGAAACGGCATCGAGTACACGCTTGACGTTGATTCTCCCCATTGCAGCGAAGGGAATAGCGGCATCTTCCTGGGTAATATGATAGAAAATTTTCAGACTCGGATGCCGGGCCGCCAAATCCCCAAATTCTTTTTTAAAGACCAACTCTTCAGCTTTCTTTGAGCTATGAAAAAGGAAAATTTTCCTCAAAGGTCTTTTCTTGAGTGCCTCAAAGATGATCGCGTGAAAAGGCGCCGCTCCGATGCCTGCCGCTATCATCACCAACGGCGTATTTTCTTCCTCGCTATAAAAATATCCGTATGGGTTTGAACCTGTCAGGATGTCGCCACTCTTCATCCCTACAAGCCTGTTCGAGAATTCTCCCATTGCCTTCACGCTGATAGTGAATCTTTTTTCTGAAACTCTTCCGGAAATGCTGTAGGCTTTGCCTTCCGGCGTGCCACTTTCCGGAAAATAAGCAGTGACGTACTGCCCGGCGATGAAAGAAAAAACCTCGCCGTCTTCCCTTTCCAATGCCAAAGTAGTGACGTGGTCCGTCTCTTTTCTTACCTCGATTACCCTGTACCTTATCTTATTTTCCTCCTTCATAATCTATGATCGCTTCGCGAAGGGCCGCATGTCCCAGCACCGAGCAGTGATATTTCCTGTCCGGAAGGCCTTCAAGCCTTTCGATAATCGCTTCCGGGGTGATGCGCTTCGCTCGAGCTATGGTCATGCCGCCCTTTTCCGTCGCCATCACCGACATCATAGATGTGGAGGCTATCGCCGAAGCGCAGCCGAACGTCCGCCACTTGCATTCGGCGATCCTACCAGTTTTTCTGTCGACCTTTATCCATACTGCCATCATATCGCCGCAGGCTGGGCTTCCGACCACCCCGACGCCATCCGCCGCATATTCCGCTTCATCAAGCAGGATATTCCGAGGATTGAAAAAATGGTCCTTCACGATGTCGCTGTAAAGCCAATTGACGTCTTTATTATTCATATTTTTTTACGGTTAAAGATGACATATTCTTCAGCGTCTCGATGATACCAGGAAAAACAGACATCACCTGATTGATCTGAGAGAGCGTTGTCTGCCTTCCGAGCGAGAAACGGATGCTGCCGTGCACGAGCCCTGAACTTTGGCCGAGCGCTATAAGGACATGCGAGGGCTTGAGATCAAAAGCCGAACACGCCGAGCCGGTGCTCGCCTCGATGCCGTACGTGTCGAGCATCAGCAAAATGGATTCTCCCTCGATGAAAGGCAACGAGACATGGATATTGTTCGGCAATCGCTTTTCTGGATGGCCGTTTAGTATGATATCTGGGATCTCTTCGGCCAAGCGGCGGATAAAATAGTCCCGCATCGGAGCAAGCTTTCTTGATTCGGCTTCGCGCTGGCCATCAGCCCTTTTCAAGGCTCGAGCGAAGCCCACTATCAAAGAAAGGCTTTCGGTTCCCGCCCGTATGTTCATTTCCTGTTCTCCCCCAACAATGATAGGACTTATCCGTATTCCCTTCCTTTTGTACAGCATCCCGATTCCTTTCGGGCCATATATCTTCGAGCCGTTCAATGTCATCAAGTCGACGCCCAGCTCTTTCACATCCAGGCTCAGGAATCCCGCCGCTTGGCATGCGTCGGTATGAAAAAAAGGAAACATACCCGATCTGCAACGGCTTCTTATCGCTTCAGCCAGTTCCTTGATAGGCTCGATCGTTCCGATCTCATTGTTCGCATACATGACCGAAATGAGAATCGTTTTAGACGTGACATTCCTGATGCATTCATCGACGCTGATCATGCCGAATTTATCTACAGGGAGGATCGTCAGCAAAAACCCTTCTTGCTCAAGCTGTCGTGCTGCCTCGATCACCGCCTTATGCTCCACTGCCGAGATTATGATGTGATTGCCTTCTTTCGCATAAGCGCGAGCGATTCCAAGCAAAGCCAGATTGTCCGACTCCGTTCCCGATCCGGTGAAGATTATCTCTTCTGGCGAGGCATTGATAACCCTTGCTACTTCGTCGCGCGCTTCGGAAATCACCCTTTTCGCTCTCCTGCCGCTCGAATGAAGAGAAGACGGATTGGAATACTTCGCAGCGAAATACGGTAGCATACTTTCAAGCACCTTCGGATCGAGAGGAGTGGTAGCGGCGTAGTCCATATATATGGTATTAGCGGATTCCACAGTAATCCACATGCTTAGCTAGTAATGCTTGAAAGGACTTGAACTCATCATCGCTATAAGTGACCTTCTTCCTGAACTGGGCGTTCAGGATCTTGGTAGGGATGAATTTCTGTAAATAATATCTTCTCGCCCCCATGATTTCCTTGCCAATTTCCTGGATATCTTCCGGCGACAACATGGCCTTTATGACTGTCGTCCGGAATTCATAATCGACCGCATTTTCCATGAGAATAGCTATGCTTTTCCTGATTGCATCACTATCCACCGGATGCGCCGCGATCGATTCATATTTCGAAAGCGGCGACTTTATATCCATAGCTATATAATCGACTAATCGCCTATCAATCGCCTTCTGTATGATCTCAGGGCGCGTGCCGTTCGAATCGAGCTTCACCAAGTATCCCCTTTTCTTCACTTCTTCCATGAAATCAAGCAGGTCGCCGTGCATGGTAGGCTCGCCGCCAGTGATAACCACGCCATCGAGCATATTCTTGCGCTTATCGAGAAAATCAAGGATCTGCCTTTCGCTGTAAGTCTTCTCGACCGTCTCGTCTACAAGCTCAGGATTGTGGCAATAGGGGCAGCGGAAGTTGCAGCCGATAGTATAAACCATGCAGGCTACTTTTCCCGGATAGTCGATGAGGGTGAATTTTTCAAATCCTCCAAAGGTCATATTGGAACATACGTCTCGCGCGCTTTGAATTCTGCTTGCTTTCCGGCATTCCACTGGCTGACCGGGCGCAGGTAGCCGACGATGCGCGAATATACTTCGCATTCCTTCTGACAGCTCGGACAATTGAAATGCTCTCCGGCTACGTAGCCATGCGACTGGCAGATGCTGAATGTCGGCGTAAGGGTGAAATACGGCAGTTTGTAATTCTCGCATATCTTCTTGACGAGCCTCGGCACCGCTTGCGCATCCCTAATCCTTTCGCCGAGGAAAAGATGTATGACTGTGCCTCCGGTATATTTCGTCTGCAAGCTGTCCTGGATGTCGAGCGTCTCGACAATGTCGTCAGTGTAATGGACCGGCAGATGCGAAGAATTGGTGTAGAACGGCTCGGCGCCATTCTTGTATTCGGCCTCGTTGGCGACTATGATGCCGGGGTATTTCTTTTTGTCCTTGAGCGCCGATCGATATGCCGTGCCTTCGGCCGGAGTGGCTTCGAGATTGTAGAGATTGCCCGTCTCCTTCTGATACGAGACGAGCCTCTTGCGCATGAAATCAAGGACTTCTTCGGCGAAAGAATGCCCTTCTCCCGACCCGAGGTCCGTGCCGAGGAGATTCAGCGAAGCTTCATTCATTCCCACAAGCCCGATGGTCGAGAAATGATTATGCCAGTATTTGCCGAAAGACGACTTGATGTTGCGCAGATAAAATTTCGTGTACGGATAAAGATTGGCGCCAGTCAGGCGCTCTAAGACCTTGCGCTTTATCTCCAAGCTCTCCTTAGCGATATCCATCTTTTCGGCAAGTGTTGCAAAAAATTCCTCCTTTCCTTTCGAGTTGAAGGCTATGCGTGGCAGGTTGATGGTGACTACGCCGACTGATCCAGTGAGCGCATTGGCTCCGAACAGCCCGCCTCCGCGCCGGTCGAGCTCTTCGAGATCGAGCCTTAAGCGGCAGCACATCGATCGCGTATCCTCGGGCTTCATGTCGGAATTGACGAAATTGCTGAAGTAAGGAACGCCGTATTTCGCTGTGATCTCCCACAAGCCGGCGAGATTCGGATTTTCCCATTCGAAATCTTTGGTGACATTGACAGTCGGAATGGGAAAGGTGAATACCCTTCCGGCGGCGTCGCCTTCAGCCATCACTTCGAAAAATGCTTTGTTCAGCATGTCCATTTCGAGCTGGAATTCGGCATAGGTTTCCTTCTGGTGCTTGCCGCCGATGACTACTGGCAGCTTCTTGAAATTCGGCGAGGGCGTGAGGTCAAGGGTGATGTTCGAGAAAGGCGTCTGGAAGCCGACACGCGTCGGCACGTTCATATTGAAGATGAATTCCTGGATGCACTGCTTCACTTCCTTCTCGCCAAGCCTGTCGTAGCGTATGAAAGGAGCGAGCAGAGTGTCGAAGTTGGAAAAAGCGATGGCACCTGCAGCCTCGCCTTGAAGCGTGTACATGAAATTAACCACTTGGCCGAGAGCTGTGCGGAAATGCTTGGGTGGCGCAGACTCGATCTTGTCTGGCGTGCCGCGAAAGCCTTCAAGAAGAAGATCCATCAAGTCCCAGCCGACGCAATATATCGAAAGCGTTCCGAGATCATGCAAGTGAAAGTCGCCTTGCTCGTATGCGTCACGAATTTCCTGTGGATAGATCTTGTTGATCCAATAGGTCTTGCTTATCTCCGAGAAGATGTAGTTGTTGAGGCCTTGAAGCGAGTAGCCCATGTTGCTGTTTTCCTTCACCTGCCAGTCGAGCTTCTCGAGATAGCTGTCGACGAGGTCAAGCGAGGTGGTGGTGGCAAAAGCGCGCATCTCCGCATGCTGTTCGCGGTAAAGGATGTATGCCTTTGCTGTGCGCTTGTAACGTGAATGCATCAGGATATTCTCCACTGCGTCCTGCACTATCTCCACAGTCGGCACTTTTCCTCCGCACACGCTTTCGACATACATCACTACCTGCGATGACAGCGATTCCGCCACACTGTCCCCGAACTGACCAGTGGCCTTTCCCGCCTTGGCGATGGCTGCCGTTATCTTCCTGCCTTCGAACACCTCTTCCGATCCGTCCCGCTTGATTATTTTTTGCATATGCGTCCATTATCATGCTAGTTTCATTATTTCGCAATAATGAAACAGTGGATTATGCAACTGCGACACAGGAAGAGGTCTGGCGCTAGACTACCAACTGGCGATGACGAAGCTCATGGAGGATCTTGCAAGGGCTGACGATGCGGGGATCGACTATGCGGTAAATGACATTAAGGCCGTTCCTGCGCGTATGGACGAGGCCGTTGTGGCGAAGCCAGCGCCAAATGCTGGGAAAGGTTAGCCTTCGAAAGCTTGGTTATCTTCAGCAGGCTTTCGACGGAAGTCTCGCCTGTCTTCAGGATGTTGAGGATTTCCAAACGTTTAGGATTGGCCAATATCTTGTAGATATTGGCGTTCTTGTCGTATGCCTCCTGCGGAAGCGGCGATTTTATCTTCAGTTTTGCTTTTGTCTTTATCTTTAGTTTCATATTTTCGATATTTAGTGCGTTTTCAGTATATCACAAGAGATTCGTGACGTGTCGCCTTCCTTCATGCTTCTCAGCTTCAAGCACTATCCTTTCCATCATGGCTATAGTTTCCAGGGGATATTTGCCTATGGTGGTCTCTTCCGAAAGCATGACCGCGTCTGAGCCGAGGAGGATGGCATTGGCGACGTCAGTCACCTCCGCTCGCGTAGGAACTGGGCGATCAACCATCGAAAGAAGCATCTGAGTAGCAGTGATGACTGGCTTCCCTGCTTCATTAGACTTGCGTATGATCCTCTCTTGGATGAAAGGAATCTGCTCGACGGGGACCTCACTGCCGAGGTCACCGCGAGCCACCATGACTGCGTCCGTAGCAGCGATGATCTCGTCGAGATGCTCGAGTGCGGCGGCCCTTTCGATCTTGGCGATTATCTTCTGCGAGCCGCCGAGGCTGCGTATGATTTCCCTGCATTTGAATATGTCATCGGCATTGCCGACGAATGACACCGCAACGTATCGTATATTTTGCTCGAGGGCGAACTTGATGAAGCCAGCGTCCTTCTCGGTTATGGCAGAGGTTACGGACGCATCATAGGTATGACTTTTTTCTTCCTGCACGCGAGGACCCGGAAGGTCGACGATGATGGGAATCTCGCGGCCGAATTCCTTCTCAAGTTGGCGGATGATGCCTATCTGCTCGAGACGGCTCGCGAGGTCTCCCCACGAAAAATTAAACCTGACGACGTCGAGCTGGCACTCAACCATGGAACGAAGAGTCTTCATATCAGAAGAGCTCGGCCCGAGTGTTGCTACGATCTGTGCTTTGGAATGGTTCATGCGTTTACTTTTGACTGCACTTGCCTTATTTCCTTATGCGTCATCCTGCCCTCACTATCAACATCATAAATGAGTATTCCGCCGAAAAGCATCTCCACTTTGGCGATTTCGCTATCGGCAATGGATTCGATGTATTTCATCAGGGCCCTAATGGCATTGCCATGCGACACAACAAGCACGTTCTTATTTTCCTTTATGAGCGGCAGGATATTGTCCCGGAAATACGGCACCACCCTTTCGTAGACCATCTTCAAGGTCTCGCCATTCGGCACCGGGCAATCCCATTCTCTCCTAACATTATTCCACTGCTCTTCCCCGATAATTTTCTCCACCTCCCACTTATTCTTTCCGGTATAGTCGCCATAATCGCGTTCATTGAGGGCAGAAGCATGCACCGTCGGCACATGGCAGAGGTTGAGAGTCTCGAGCATGCAGGAAAGCGTCTCGATCGAGCGCACTTGCATCGAGGCGAAAGCGGCGTCGATATGAATATCCTTTATCAGAAGGCCCATCTCGGCGGATTTCTCAAAGCCATATTCGGTAAGATGCCTATCGCGGATGCCAGTCCACTGGCCTAGTTTGTTCCATTCCGATTCGTGATGCCGTGCAATGATTAACTTTCCCATATTAAATGCTTATCCTATTCCTCGGCACCCTGCCCTCGAAGAAATCAATGATGTTATTGGCAGATATTTCAGCCATCTCGTTGCGAGCTGCTACCCGGGCCGAGGCGATATGCGGAGTAAGGATGACATTGTCGAGCTTGGCGAGTCCGGGTGAGAGCTTCGGCTCGAATTCATAGACATCGAGGCCAGCTCCGGCAATCGTTCCTTCTTTCAAAACCTTGACGAGGGCCTTTTCGTTTATGACTGGTCCGCGCGACGTGTTTACAAGAAACGCCATCTTTTTCATGAGCTTCAATTCCTTCTCGCTTATGAGATGCCTGGTCGAATCGATAAGCGGCACGTGAAGGCTGACGATATCCGCTTCTGCGAGCAGCTCATCGAGGGTCGATGCTTTCTTTGCTTGATACTGGTTCTCGATTTCCTCATTGCGAACAAGGTCATGATAGATGATTTTCGCATTGAATCCGCGATAGGCCATGCGGGCTACCTCGCTACCGATAAGGCCAGTGCCTACGAGGCCGATCGTCTTGCCGCTGAAATCGCTGCCGATGAAGGCCATTGGCGTCCAACCTTTATATTTTCCCTTCCTAGTAAACTTGTCGCCTTCCACCATGCGTGTGGTGAGACCGAGCATCAAGGCAATAGCATGCTCAGCGACCTGCGTACGCGATGCTCCTGAAGTGTTTGTAATGGTGATACCTCTTTTCTTCGCTTCGGCAACGTCGATATTGTTGTAGCCGACAGTATAGGTAGCAAAAATCTTTGCAGTCGGCACTGCGTCATACACTCTTGAATCGATCTGGTCGGTGAGAAGGCAGAGCACTGCGTCATATGGATGCTTCTTCAGATATGAAATGAGTTCTTTCTGGTTCGGCACGCGCTCCTTCGGATAGACATCTACTCTGTATCCCTTGTCTTCGAGCATCTTTATGCCGATATCGGGAATCCTTCTCGTTATGAAAACTGATTTATTCATTTTTTATTTAAAATTCATGCGTCAATGCTTCTATTATCTATCCGCGCCGATTGCTTCGCTGATATTCTTGAATCCGTCGCGCTTCAGCAACACAACTAATCCCTGATTGATCTCGCTGATAACCTGCGGGCCTTCGAAAATCATTCCGGTGATTATCTGCACAAGCGATGCGCCAAGCCTGATCTTCCTGTATGCATCTTCGGCGGTGAACACTCCACCCGAACCGATGAGAGCGAAACGTTTGCCTTCTTTCCGATAAATGTATGAAAGCAAACCATCCGAAAGCCCTTCGACTACTTTTCCACTAAGGCCTCCCTTCTGCGGCACATCGCCGTCAAGGATTTTCGGATTGTCCCTCTTCTTCGTCAAGTTCGTGCAAATGATACCATGAATGCGATGAGATTTAGCGACCGCAAGCAGAGAATCAAGTTCCGGTTCGCTCATATCAGGCGAAAGCTTTATAAAAACAGGCTTTTGTGTCGGTATTCCGTCCAGGATGTCGAAAAGATAATCGAGCTTATGCGGCTGAATGAAGGGCTGTCCGCCTAGGGTATTCGGACAGCTGATATTGACGGTAATGTAATCGGCGAATGGCTCCATTGTCAGGAATGCCTTGGCATAATCCGCTATTGCATTCTTCAGGATGCAGTTTTCGGAGCAGTTGGTCATAGCGACGCTCACTCCGACAGGAATCGAGAAATGCTTGCCATGGAGCCGTGAAGCGATCGCTTCGCATCCGTCATTCTTCAATCCGTAATAGACGACAAGGCTTTTTGACTCCGGAAGGCGCCAGAGGCGCGGCTTCGGATTGCCTGTGCACGGCTTGCCGGTGATCGAGCCAACCTCGATGAAGCCGAAGCCGACTGACGGAAGGATATCCGCGAGCTCCGCATTCTTGTCGAAGCCAGCCGAGAGGCCGATCGGATTTCTGAAAGCGATGCCAGCCACCTCCTGCTTCAAGATCGGGTTCTGATAGTCGAACAGCATACCAGTCATCTTCTGCGCCAAAAAATGGCGTCCAAGCATGCTTCCAAGGCGAGCCATGCGATCGTGAACATATTCGGGATCATTGTGGAAAAAGACCGGCTTCAGGACATTCTTGTAGAGCCTGTGGGTGATCTTGTTGCGATAGGAAACGAAAGATTCGCTCATAGTTTCGAAGTATATTGATTACTTAATTATAGTATACCTCTATATTCCGAAAAATCCACAAAGCTTTCCTATGCCGAAGGTGATGACCATAGCCACCACCCCTCCGATAACGACGCGTATGGAGGCCCGCGTCTTATTTGCTCCGCCCGCCTCAGCGCTCAGCATGCCAGTGATGAGAAGGGCTACCACTGAGGCAGCGAAGACGGCTTGTATGCGAAAATTTACCGGAGATGCAAGCACCGAAAAGAGAGGAATGACTGCCCCGCAAAAAAATGATGATGCCGAAGCGAAAGCGGCGTACCAGGGACTGGAGCTTCTCTCCACCGACATTACTTTCTCGGTATCCCTCTGGGCGCTCACTGATACGTATTCGCCGGCTGCCATGGACAATGCCCCAGCTACTAAGCCGGCAGTCGCCGCGGTCAAAATAAAGATGGCTGAATTCGATGCGCCGGATACTCCGACGATGATCGATGCTACTGAGATGATGCCGTCATTGGCGCCGAGCACCGCCGCGCGTATCCAATTCAGTCTAGACCTCGAAGAAAATCTCATTGACTAAGAATATCACATTCTATATTATTCAATCACAACAAAATAGTTATCAAGAGTGCGGGGAGAGAACTAGCTCTATGAACCGCCAGCAACTCTTCGAAAGAAGTAAGTGCTCAATCTAGCCCGCAAGGGAAAGATATTTCGCCACGGAAGTGGCGGCGATGAAAAGTCTTTTCCTACCGGAAGGACTTTTTTGTTTTTATTAGGCGGCTAATCAAAACAAAAAGATGACTAACAATATCAATCAGGAATGGCTGGCGCGCTACGCCTTCTGGAGTAGTTATTATCTGGAGTCGGTCTTGCACCTCGCTCTGCTAGTTTGGGAATTGAGAAGATGATATAATTTCCACATGTCTTCTTCGATCTCGTGGAAAGCATACGAGTACCATCACATGCCGAAAACTGCCGACTGGTTTTGGGCTCTTGGGGTTATCTCAGTCTCGATCGCAGCCATTTCCCTCATCTATGGCAACATCATGTTCGCCATCCTCATCATCATCGCGGCAATCGCCCTTGCAATTCATGCCCACCGCGAGCCGAAGCTCGTCGATTTCGAACTCAACGAGAAAGGCCTCCGCATCGAGGACACGTTCTACCCCTACTCTTCCCTCGATTCATACAATATAGAGGCACACGACACCGATATCGGCGTATTCGCCAAAGCCCTCATCAAATCGAAGAGGACATTCATGCCTCTTATCGTCATTCCGCTTGCCGATGTCTACATCGAGGAAGTCGACGAATACCTTTCCATCTTCCTCAAGCAGGAAGACCATCACGAGACATTCGAGGAAAAAATCTTGGAGTATTTGGGTTTCTAGTGTATAAAAAGCCTGCGCCTAGGCGCTTCGCTCTCGTCGTTCAATGGATAGGACATAACTTTGCGGAAGTTAAAATATAGGTTCGATTCCTATCGAGAGCACATCGTAGTGAGACCTATCGGGAGGCCTAAATGCTGACTAATTTTGAATGAGTCAAGGCTGACCCCGATAGGAATCGAAAAAATAAATATCGATCCATTAAGGCGTTTCAAAAAAGCTGTTTTGGTAGTAGTATGGCCAGTATGGATGTAGAAAATTATTTAAGGAGCATACTCAAGAAATACTCGATATCAGCTGATCTCAATCGGCTCATTGCCATTGGAAACGCCGAAAAATCTGTCAGAGTAGTTATTACCGAATGGGCTCATACATTTCTACACGAGATCAAGCGGTCAGGCTCGATTGAGAAGGGCACTGCTATCTCGACTTCGGCAGATCTTGATCTGTTTATATCGCTAAAATCAGAAACACCAGGTTCCTTGCCAGAGCTATACGAGGGTCTTGCCAAGTGGCTTGAGTCAAAGAACTATAAAATCCGTAGACAGAATAGCTCCATCAGGATCAATCATGCAGGTATCAATGTCGATCTCATACCCGCACGAAAGTTCGCTAGTCAAAGCGGCTCTTTGCCGGGATTGCTCGGTCAGAGCCAAGACCACTCCATACGCATAAGGAAAAGTAACTCTTGGGCAAAGACTAATATTGAGGCACAGATACGGAAGGTCAAGGACTCAAGGAGACACGACGACATAAAGCTGGCTAAGATATGGCGTGATATAAGCGGTATCGATTTTCCGTCAATTTACCTTGAGCTTTCAGTCATCAAGGCTCTTAACGGCGATGCTCTAGGGTTGTTACTGCCGCCACCCATATCAAAAAGGTTCGTGACTTTCATGAACTACCTTGTCAATGACTTTGAGACAGCGACAATCGAAGACCCTGGCAATAAGAGTAACAAGATATCAGATGACCTCTCGACAGTAGAAAAGAAGGTGATTATCAACGCCGCAAAAAATGTCCTAACTAAAAACTGGACTCAAGTACTATGGTAAAAAAGATCAACATTCAAAAATTATTCGAGGCACTCGACGAAGAGATGCGACTAAAGCTCTCGAGCAAGATCGATGAGATATATCATCCGACCGCAAAGGGTGATGAGTCTGAGCTTAACTGGATCGGCTTGCTCAGGTCATATCTTCCCGAAAGGTATACCGTCGACAGTGGCTTCGTCGTCGATCACGAAGGTAATCTGAGCGAACAGATTGATATCATTATTTACGATAGGCATTTCACTCCTTTTATCTTTAGGGGAGAAAATGTGGTCTATATTCCAGCCGAAGGTGTATATGCGGTCTTTGAGGTTAAGCCCTATTTTGACAAAAAGAATCATGATTACGCCGTAAAGAAGCTCGGTAGCGTCAAGGCACTCAAAAGGACCTCGGCACAGTTTACGCATATCGGTGGTAAAGATAAAAAGGAGCTTTTTGATGTGGTCGGAGGGGTCTTAACCAAAGCGAACAAGGCGAAAAAGCTTTTCAATGATTTGACCATTGGCTCTGAACTATCAGTGATACTGTCGCTCGATCATGGGGTGAAAATCATAAATAGCGAGTCTGTTGAAAAACAAGGCAAAGAAGCCGTATTGGCCTTTTTCTTGCTAAAGCTTATTGAGAAATTACGCGCCTTAGGGTCGGTACCTGCGCTAGAGGCGGATAAATATTTGGAGTCTATCAAAAAATAACGATAATTTATGAGTATTTTGCAGAACATAAACGGTGCAGAAATCTCCTCGTGGTCTGGAGTAAATGTGTCCTCTAATAATTACCTCGACCAAGGTCATTGCCTGTTTCGTTTTGTTCATGACGGCTACTGTAATAGTGCCATGCTTAGCACTCCGATTTATCTCGATCTAGGAGGTGCCCTAGCCGCCTTTGGTCTGTTATTTGCCGTATACCAACTCCGTAATCCTAAATGGGATACTGCCCTCAAAATCCGTGATGCTTGGCAACGCCACCTATTCTGGATACTGGGAATCATAGGCTTAGCTCTTGTCCTCGCACGAGTGCTGATAACGCAGATACCTGTAGATTATCTCAGTTACCCATTCAATGTTCCTATACTATATGAGCTTTTAGCATACGTCTTCTTCGTAGCATCGCCACTCTCTTTGATGTATTTCGGGCAACGATCGAAGCATCTCTTCAAAGAAAGAACAGCGAGAAAATTCTACGAGGTACTCATAGCAGAAGTGTCTCGTTCTGACGAAAAATGGATTGATGCCGCCCTCGAAGTGCTCATGCGCAATTTCGACGATATCTGCAAATCGATTGCTGAAAATGAGCCGAGGACTGAGATAAGCGGATCAGCTCGAGCGATCATCGATGTTGTCTTGAGCGAAGAGTCGATAGTTAAAATTTTGACCACCAAACGGCTCGATGCGCTTCAGCGTATATTTTATACAATCAAGAAATATCACATTAATCGCAATCAATGCGACGTCGGTATACCAGCACTTGTCAGAAATTTGTTCCTCGACGAAACATCTTTCTTTTACAAGCATCTTAACCGAGACGGCTTGGCATTGTCATTGAATATCTACGAAAGCATTTTTGAGTCACCGATACTGCTCACCAATTTTAATCTATTCGGGTATCCGACCTTGGGATACTCGGCACGAAATAATAGTGGCATCGCTATGAAGGTATTTATTCAGGCCCTGTCAAAATCTATTGCCACATATTTGAAAACAGGAAAAGGGTCGGTGCGCTATATAAATGATGGTCTCGAATACCTCAGTGACGCATTCGGGAATATATGCATGAAAATCAGCACTGAGGAAGGTAGAGGTGTTGATACGAGATACAGTTTAGAGGATGAATGGTGGACGTTGCATGACATCGCACATTTCTTGGGTCATGACTACCCATTCCTGGTCTACCAAGACACACTTAATCAAATTACTGTTGATACAGAAAAGACAGCGTCTGAAGCAGGATTTTATTCTGATCTAACAATCAACGCTGGTATTGCCGCCGTCTTATATAAAGCATTTGAACAACTCGCATATCTTAGAAAGACGACCGACATATATCATACCGTTCTCCAGCTACTGAATGGTATGATGTACCACGAAAATTATAAGGAAGGATACAGGAATCCGTTTGAAAAAAGACTGTGGGAACAGATTGCCAAAAACGTATCAAGCAAGCACTATCCAAATGTGCTCAGGATCTACCTTACATTTATGGGCTTTATGCTCACCTCTGACGATACCAATCAGAGACAAGGTTGGATTGGTGGACAGACGGAGAGAATGAGGAGATTACTCTATGTTGATCTCAAGCCGCTTCTCGATAGGGGTGAAAAGATGGTCAATGATGAGCTAATGATCGATGTCCTGCTTCCAGAATGGATGAAGTACAAAGATGGCAAATTCTCGTATACTAATGGCTTTGGCAGGGGTGATACGAAAGTGATTACCGAGCCACCTGCGGGATCAGCATCGGCTTTAGTAGGTGTTGATATGGATAATCGCAGTTCATTGCTCTAGGTAGTTTGTATCTGCACGACCTTGTTATTCACCACCACCTTGCTCTTGAGGCACGACAGTAGCTCTCGCTTCTCCCAGACACCGCCCTCACGCAGGATATACTTGGCATAGTTTCGTATATCGATGTCAGTGGTCTTGATAGCAGTCGGTTTTTCCCCAAGAAGTGATGACTGGAATTTCTTGTGTCGCTCGATCTCGCTCTTGACCCGCTCTTTCATGCCGATCTCATCGAGGTCGATCTTGTCCATGAGTGTCGCCAGTTGTTCGATGAGGTCTTCTTCATTGATCCAGCCAGAGGTGCACTTCGGATCATTATGTCTGGTACATCCGTAGTAGACATATCGGTGGACATTGCCGTTCTTTTGCTTCTTGTATTTCTCGTCAGCGGTGATGCCTGATCCGCATAGTCCGCAGGACATGAGCTTGGTGAAGGCGAACTCCTTATGATCGCCCCGGTCAGCATAGTCGATCATATTCTCCTGCACTTTGTCGAAGAGCTCTTTGGTGATGAGGGGCGTATGCTTGCCCTGATACCACTGTCCACCGCCTTTCGGATACTCGAATGCGCCATAGTAGAAAGTATTGCGGAGTGTAAGGTAGACATTGCTCAAGGAAAATATCTTGCCGTTTCTGGTTTTGAATTTTATATCGTTCTTGAGCCATGCGTGAATCTTTCTACCACTCCATTTCTCATATCCTGCTTTTTCGAATACCTTTTTAACAATTGGCGCTCTATGGGGATCAACCTCGACATGACACCGCTTGTCCACATTCTTGCTATTAAGATAGCCAGTCGGTGCCGTGCATGGCCATAGTCCCATCTCGCATCGAGCTCGGAGTCCGCGCTTGACGTTAACCACCTTGTTGTCATTCTCGAGCTTGGCCTGTGATCCTAGAATCATCAGCATGAACTTGTCATTCGGCGTGTTCATGAATTTCTGGCCATAGGTGCGTATCTCGATGAGCTTCTTTTGATCCATAAGGTCGACGATCCTTCCAAGGTCGCCGGCGTTTCGGCTGATACGATCCGGTGCCCATGTGAGGATGCCATTAAATTTACCACTTTTTATTTCATCGACTATTTCATTGAATACTTGTCGTTGTCCCGCCTCCTTGGCCGAGTGCGACTCCTTCTTTATCTCTACAATCTCAAGGCACTCTTTTTCGGCCATGGCGATCATCTCCTTGATCTGCGAGTCGATGGACAAGACTTGTTTGTCCTCGGCCTCAGTTGATTTTCTCGCGTAAAGGCAGTACTTCATCGGTATCGCCTTTATCTCCGGCTTTACAAAGGCGCCGGTAAACCCTTTTGTTGCTTGTATTTGTTGCATATTGGTATACCTGTTAGCTGGTATACCTCAAGGGATGACGCAACCCCGCCGAGGAGTCTAGGAGGCCTGAAGTTGGTAAAGTGTCGGTAACTAAATACTCAAAAAAGCTTCTAAAATATAGGAAAAAATGCTAGAGTGTCACTAATAATGACAGTCAATAATCGCAAACAACTACACGAGAGACTATGGGCGGCGGCAGAGCAGTTGCGCGCCAACAGCTCGCTCAAACTCAATGAAATATCAGAGCCAATTTTAGGTTTGATTTTTCTTAAATTTGCCGATGTAAAATTCCGTAGAGCCAAAGCTGAAATCGAGAAAGAACGCGAAAAACTGACTGGCAGGAAGCCACCGATTACTCCCGATAATTATAAACAGCGAGGTGTACCATTTATTCCAGATGAAGCTGGCTATGCGCATCTCATGGATCTGCCTGAAGGTGAAAATATCGGCAAAGCAATCAATGACGCCATGAAGTCTATTGAACAAGAAAATCGCGAGCTGGCGGGCATTCTTCCGCAAGACTTTACCACTCTTTCATCACGTCCGGCAGAAAATAGTAGGATACTTCTTACACTTCTCAAAAACTTCAATCAAATTCCCGACGATATCGAGGGTGACGCTTTCGGCGAGATTTATGAATATTTTCTAGGTGAGTTTGCTCGCGCTGAAGGCCAAAAGGGCGGAGAATTCTTTACTCCGCAATCCATAGTCAAGCTTCTAGTGGAAATCATAGAGCCGTATCACGGCAAGATTTTTGATCCGGCTTGCGGTTCGGGCGGCATGTTTGTGCAGTCGGCAAACTTTGTGGCGCGTCATCAAAAGAACAAGCGTCCGATCATGGAAGAAGTTGGTATTTATGGCCAAGAAAAAGGCGCCAACAATATGCGCGTGGCCAAAATGAACCTCGCCATTCATGGAATCTCTGGCAAAATCGAGCTTGCCAATTCATTTTATGAAGATCCGCACAAAAGTATCGGCCAATTCGACTTCGTGCTCGCCAATCCGCCATTCAATGTAAAAGGCAAAGATAAGAACGGGCAAATCGTCATTGATCCGGCACGTCTCCAAGGCGATGCCCGCTATAACTACGGCCTCCCGCTTACCGGAAAGGGCGAAATCTCCAACGCCAACTATCTCTGGATGCAAATGTTTGCAAGCGCCTTGAACGACAAAGGCCGTGCCGGTTTTGTTATGGCCAATTCCGCGAGCGACGCTGGCAACGCCGAAAAAGTAATTCGCAGAAAAATGATTGATGCCGGAATGGTGGATGTGATTGTTTCGGTGGGAACAAATATGTTTATGAACGCCACGCTTTCTTGCACACTTTGGTTTTTTGATAAGCGGAAAAAAGGCACGGATAGGCAAAACGAAGTTTTGTTTATTAACGCGCAAGATATTTTCACGCCGATTGATCGCGCCCATAGCGAATGGACACCAGAGCAAATCCAAGAAATAGCCGACATCGTATGCCGTTATCGGGGAGAAAAGGGCGAAGACGCATACAATGACATAAAAGGCCGATGCAAAGTGGCAACGCTTGAGGAAGTCCGTGCCAATGACTACTCGCTCAATCCGGGGCGCTATGTGGAGATTGTAGAAAAAGAAATGAGCGACGTGGACTTTGACGCGCGAATGAAAGAACTGATGGGCGAGTTTACGGATTTGACCAGCGAAGCGCACAAGCTGGAAAAGAAAATCCAAGAGGATTGGAAAAAGATTTTATGAGCACTTGGACTAAGCAAAAATTATCGGATATTTGCGACGTTAGGGACGGAACGCATGATTCACCTAAGCCTGCTACAAGTGGTTTTCCTTTGGTGACTTCAAAACATATAATAAATAACAAAATTGATTTTTCGAGTGCATACTTGATAACGAATGAGGATTTTGATGCTGTAAATAAAAGAAGCAAAGTAAGCAAGTTCGATATTCTGATTAGTATGATTGGTACTGTTGGTGAAATTGCTCTTGTAAAAGAGGAGCCTAGATTTGCTATAAAAAATGTTGGTCTAATAAAAACAAATAATGAAACACTGGGTAAATATTTATTTTATTATCTAATTTCACCAACCGGTAAAAATATACTCAGTTCATTTCTTACAGGTTCAACACAAAAATTTATTAGCCTTAGTAAACTTAGAGATTTTCCAATAACACTACCACCGGAAGAAAATCAAAATAAGATCACTTCTGTCCTCTCCGCCTACGATGACTTGATAGAAAACAATGAAAAGCGCATCAAGATACTGGAAGAAATGGCACAACTTCTTTATACCGAATGGTTTGTAAAGTTCAAATTTCCCGGCTATGAAAAAGTAAAGGTGGTCCATAGTGGCACTGAATACGGCAAGATTCCGACGGGGTGGGAGGTGAGAAATGTTGAAAGCTTAATCAAACGGATTCCGGTTGGTAAAAAATATGAAAATAAAAGTGTCCTTGAGATAGGCAGAGTCCCCGTACTTGATCAAGGGAAATCAGGCTTTATTGGTTATCACAATGACGAGCCTGGTGTAAAAGCTTCAATTGAAAACCCAGTGATTGTTTTTGCAAATCATACCTGCTATCAAAATATCATCGTCTATCCATTTTCGGCGATACAAAATGTTCTACCGTTTGTTCCAAATGATGAACGAGATATTTTTTGGTTGCACTGGTCTACGAAAGACCTAATTAAATTTAACGACTACAAAGGTCACTGGCCGGAATATATGTCAAAGAAACTCATTGTGCCGTCTGTTGATTTAACAAAAAAATTCGGCAGTATTGTCGGTAAATATGTTGCGATGAAATATAAAATGGAAACAGAAAATAAAAACTTATCCCAAATCCGCGATCTTTTAATTCCCCAGCTGGTGAATGGGAAAAGGGATTTAAAATAATTTTATGATAGCTCCAAATAGATTTTCGAGAAAGGATAAAGAATATTGCGGAATTAGGACTCACAGTAGATATGTCGGAAATATTTATTTATTATTGAACTCTGAAAAGTTGACATTCAATTTGGAACTAGAAAAAGATAATCATCTTGGATTTAAGGATGAAATAAATAAAAAAATAATCAAGAAATTAGGAATTGTTCAGTATACAGTAGAATCTATACAGAAAGAATACGAATATTCAAAAACAGATGAAGAATTTTTACCATTAGCACTATCTTGGATATGGATAAAGGGTTATTATGCCATCTTCCATCTCTTGTCTCTTTTGGTTGCGATTGAAAAATCTGATGAAAAATATATCTTTGACAAGAAATTTAATCTACACCAAAAAATAAATAATAATGCGAATGAATTTTTATCAAGAAAACCATTCAATCTAGATGAAATTAACGAAGTATTTTGTGGAACTGATTTAGAAAAGTTTGTCACAAAAGACTATGAGAATTTAAAGACATTGAGTGAGTTTGATCAAAATCTTTACAAATTATCAATAAAGAAAGTATTTAAAGATAATAGGAAAAAGAACGGCGTAAAAGAGGCAAGGCAGAAACAATACTCAATATTTAATGTTTGTTTAAATTATAGGGAAATGTTTAATTATTCTGGGTTTCATTATATTGAAACGGAAGCTGAACAAAATCAGGAAGAAATAAAAAAACTTTATTTTGCTTCGCACTATGTAATTTTAGCTCTTGTTAATGCTATAGCCGAATTTTTATCCAAAAAGACAGATGGGGCATTACATGATAAATTAGTAGAAATAACCAATTTATGAACCCGTTCTCCGAAGACAACCTAGTCGAGCAAACGGTCATCAAGCTCATAAAAGAAGCATGGGCTGATTCTGCTTGCCACATAAATACTTATACCGATGAAGAAGATGCCAAACTGGGGCGAGAACATCGTGGTGAAGTGGTGCTGAAGAAATACCTTTTGCCAGCTTTGGAAAAATTGAATCCTGACTTGCCAAAAGAATCATTGGATCAAGCCGTTGAGCAAATTACCCGCGATAGGTCGCAAATGTCCTTGGTGAACGCTAACAAGGAGATTTATCAGCTCTTGCGTGACGGCGCCAGCGTGCAAGTAATGAACAAAGACGGGGAATACGAAACAGAAACCGCCCGCTTCTTTGACTTTACAAATCCTTCAAATAATTCTTTTTTATGCGTATCACAACTTTGGGTAGTCGGCGAAATGCATACAAAACGACCGGATGTAGTACTTTTTGTAAATGGAATTCCACTTGTCCTTCTTGAACTAAAAGCATCGCATAAAAGCTTGGTAGATGCTCATCGAGACAATTTACGCGATTATAAAGATACCATACCAAAACTACTTTGGTATAACCTCGGCATCATCATCAGCAATGGCATTGAAAATAAATTCGGTTCAATAACCTCGCCATACGAATTTTTTAATGAATGGAAAAAGGTTGAAAGCGAAGATGATAAACCAAAGACCGATATCGCTACTATTATTCGAGGCGTCTGTGATAAGGGACGGATGATGGATATTTTTGAAAACTTTATTCTCTATGACGAATCCGGTCCAGGCGAAATCAAGAAAATCGTTCCGCGCTATTTTCAATACTACGGAGTCAATCGAGCCTTTCAAAAAGTAATCAACCGCAAGACAAATGAAGGAAAGCTCGGCGTTTTTTGGCATACACAAGGCTCAGGCAAATCGTATTCAATGGTTTACCTATCGCAAAAAGTATTACGCAAACTGCAAGGTAATTTTACTTTTGTCATAGTAACCGACCGAAGCGACCTAGATCGACAGGCGTATGATAACTTTGCCAATGTTGGTGCTGTGTATGAAGCAGAAGTTCGGGCTAATTCAATTGTTCATTTGAAAGAATTATTGCGAGCGGATCATCGCCAAATTTTTACCACCATTCAAAAATTCCAGGATATTCCCGATGCTATTTCAGAGCGCGATGATATTATCGTCATGACCGACGAGGCGCATCGCACTCAATATGACCGGATGGCGCAAAATATGCGTCGAGCATTGCCAAAAGCGGCATTCATTGGCTTTACCGGAACCCCGCTTATGGCTAAAGGCGAGGAAAAGACACGCGAAACATTCGGTAATTATGTGTCCCAGTATAACTTCGGTGATTCGGTGCGAGATGGTGCGACCGTGCCTTTGTATTATGAAAATCGTGTGCCGAGATTGGAGAATGTAAATAAGCAGTTGGAACAAGAAATCGGCAAAGTCATGGACTTTTATGAGTTGAATGACGAGGAAGAGGAAAAACTAGAATCTGAATTTTCTACTTTCTATAACTTGGTGACTCGCGAAGATCGCCTCAATGCCATTGCGCGGGATATTGTTGAGCATTTTGTCGGTCGTGGATATAACGGCAAGGCAATGGTGGTTTCGATTGATAAAAAGACGGCAGTGAGAATGTACACAAAAGTGCGTGCCGAATGGGAGCGATATTTGGGGAAATTGCGAATGGATTTATCACGCACAACCGATGAATATGAGAGGGAAAAGATTGAAGAAAAACTCACACGACATGAATACGTAGAGATGGCAGTAATGGTTAGTCAAAGCCAAAATGAGATAGCGGACTTGGAACCATTTGAGATAAATATGCGGCCAATTCGCGAACACATTATACACGGCAATTTGGAAAAAGAATTTAAGAAAGCAGAAAGTAATCTACGCATTGTATTTGTCTGTGCCATGTGGATGACCGGCTTTGATGTGCCTAATCTGTCAACACTATATCTCGATAAGCCGCTTAAAAATCACACTCTGATGCAAGCGATCGCGCGCGTCAATCGTGTTTCGCCCGGCAAGAATAACGGATTAATCGTCGACTATATCGGCGTATTTAGGAATATCGAAAAGGCTCTTGCAATTTACGCTTCTACCGAAGGTGGAGATGATGAAATTATCCGAAGCAAAGACGAGCTCGTGGATGAGTTGAGAGAAGCGCTTAAACTTGGTAAAAAATTCCTGCAAGAAGAGCATGTCGATCTGGCAAAAATCGTTTCCGCTCTGGCCGAAGAAAAACTGCTTTTGCTTGAATACGCGGCCAATGCGATTGTGTCGGATGTGGCAAAGAAAAAGAAGTTTCTGAACCTTGCCTCGGATATACAGAATACATATTACGCAGTCTTGCCCGACCCATCGGCGGATGATTTTTATACTGAAGTGACGGCCATCCGTGTCATTGCTTCGCGCGTGCGCGATGTCGGTTCCGCAAGCATAGATGTGTCGCAAGTTAAGAAAGATATGGAAGACTTGCTAGATCGCTCAATACAAGCCGGCGAGTATGTCATTCCGCAACACAAGCGACTGCGAGATTTGAGTATGCTTGATACGGATGCTTTACATGATTTTTTTGTAAAGTTGGACAACAAGAATTTGCAAGCAGAAAGTTTGAGCGCAGAGTTGAAAGGAAAAATCGAGGAAATGGTTAGGCGTAATCGAAAGCGAGCAAGGTTTATGGAACGGTTGGATTCCTTGCTCAAAGAATACAATTCCGGCGCGCATGATATAGATAAACTTTTGAATGATCTTGTGGCATTGGCAAAAGATCTTAATGAAGAGGAACAGCGCGCGGTAAAAGAGGGTTTGACCGAAGACGAATTGGCAATTTTTGATCTGTTGCGCAAAGAAAACTTGAATCCAGATGAAACAGCCAAAGTGCGTTTGGTCGCAAAAGAACTATTGGAAAAGTTAAAAGATAAACTTGTGCTCGGCTGGCGAGATTTTGAGCCGTTACGTTCGGGTGTGAAAATTACGATATCAGATGTCTTGTTTCCAAAGCTGCCTGAATCGGTTTATACAGAGAATGATTGTGAGAAAAAAGGATTGGAAGTTTATAATTTTGTGTATGAGAATTATCCGAATGCTAAATCGTTTTCGCATAATTAAACATTATGGACTCCTCCGAAATCCTAGAACTTATCAAAGATAGCGTAAGGTTGTGAGACTTTCTATACCGGTATCTTTATGCGTTAAAATAGTGATATGAATACATTAAATCCAGACGAACGGCCCTTTATCTCAGGATTTGTCGATAATAAAGGTAAAACATGGCTTATTGACGGTGAAGCGTCAATAAGAGAAATTGAGGAGAATACAAATGTTCAATATCAGAAAATTGATAACGAGAAAGATACTGCGGAACTGAAGGAAATTGTTAAACAGCTAGAAAGTCTTGAGAAAGAATTTGATAATAAAGAAACACTTATAAGGATCGCGAACGTGCTTGCGGCATTTGTCTTAAGGTATGTTCGTCACAATACGGAAGACATTATAGCAATGGGAAATATTCAAAAATCCTCTACATATGTAAGCTTGGGGGAGTTATTTGTTGAAATCGCAAGTATATACATTCTGTATGTAGACAAATTTTCTCACAATTTCTTTAGTAAAGAGAATAATAACTTTTTTTACGATCGATTTCTAGATGATTTCATCGCTTTAGCTATGCTAACAAACTACGGAATAAACGCACACGCTATGCAAGGTATATTTGTTGAAGAGTTAAATAGTCGCATTAAAGAATATGCTAAGTTCGATATTATTGGTTCTGATGTAAATCAAGAAGAGTCCCAAATATATCAATTAGGTATCAATGTCACTAAAATACTAAAAAACCATAAACAAAAACACCTCCTGACAGGTGCTACGATCGATATCCTGATTCAGATTTATGTAATTAAAGAATTTACAGCCTTAGACCAAATATTCAAACGAATATTTACCCATTAATAATATGGACTCCGACGAAATCCTTGAACTTGTCAAAGACGGTGTAATCGAACCAGACCAAGTCGAGGATTTTGAAGCGCTAGATGAAGAAATCCAGCAATTAGTTGCGGATGGTGATCTTGATATGGATGATGTGGTAAATCTCTAAGGACATATGTTCTCAATATGAAAAGAAAGGTAAAACAAAATAAGCTAAAAGTAAAAATAGTTTTCAAAAAGGTAGAAGGCGTATCCGAATCAGAAATACAAAGGAGATGGGACAAAGCTTTTGATATACTTTTTGGCGAAGTGAAAAACTCTAAATAAGTCACATTGCTTTCATTTCGTTGTCAGATCCAAAATCATAACTTCCGGCTTGGGTGGTAACAGACTTTCCGCTATATCCAACAAATCTACTTTTCTTACTGGCAGTGCCATCTTTTCCGTAAATAATTCAACAGGGTCGAGAGGAAATCCAAGCCCTTTAACTCCATAGTGCATGGGGATAACAATTTTCGGTTGTATCTTATCAACAATCTTGGCGGCTATTTCTACATTGATTGTAGGTCCGCCGCCAACAGGAATCATGATGATATCGACACCCCTCAATTCCAGAGCTTGCATATCAGTCAACATATGGCCAAGGTCACCCAAGTGAGCAATAGTCATGCCATCAAGAGTGAATTTGAAAATGATATTTGATCCACGCTTGCTACCGCCCTCATTGTCGTGAAAAGTGTTTATTCCAGTAAATGTAATATTTTTCACTATAGTGGATCCACCAGCTGATATTACCGATGGATTACCGCTGACAGCCGAGACATAGTTATGATCCATATGCTGATGTGATACGGTGACTATATCCGCCTTGAGATCCTTTGGAAGAGTAAGACCGATCTTTGGATCAAACGGATCAGTGACAACGGCGGTGTCGTCGGTTTCTATGAGAAAGCAGGCTTGTCCGAACCATGTGATTTTCATATGGATATTATATATTAATATCAATTCTTGCACACCCGTGCACACCAAAGGATGATACAACGGCATCAGTGCTGAAAGAAGCTTCCGTCCTCATTGTAGTTCTGTGATTTGGGAATACCGCAGGCATTCCAGATGAGATCGAATATAGGCCGTAAAAGTCTATCGACAGATTTGGACTCGTCTTCAAGGAGCTCACCGGATAGAATCAAATCCTTCTGTAAAATAGGATGCTCACTATCAAATCGATGTCTTCCGTACGATGCAGTACCACCTCTTGTCATAGTCATACCTTTCACATTCAGCAAAGAGATCATTATTAGGATAGGTACACCAACCTCGATTTTTTTCATGATCTTTAATGCCCTTTCAACCCCGTCAATGATTTCGCCTTCCAACAATCCTGAGGCAATTATGGTGCCATCGCCACGATCGAGTATTGAACTGTTTACTAATTCTATTGCTCCATTCCTAAATATCTGAGTGAAAGAATGAGTGCCTTCACCTGCTACCACAGGAGAATAAGAAAACATGCCTTCAAGATTGACTCGGAACGGATTCCATCCCTGTATAGGATATATTGGTTTGGAGAGTTCTGTTTCACCTTTGAGAGAAAGCAGAACATCTTGACCAATGATCTTTTTTGCCGAAAAGCCTTCGAGAGGCAATAGATGTACAACCACCAGGTTGTTACTAGTAAGCGGAAGTGTGGTATTTCCGGTTTCAACGGCAAATAATCTCTCGGTGCGGAACTCGGCCATCCTTTTTTCAATGCCGTTTGATAGTGTGAAAATCTGTCGTAATTCTTCGACATCTAAGTCATATTTTCCTGCAGAAGTCCTTGCACAGAACCTATTACTTCCGCCACATGTTACGCGATGTGGTTTATTCCAGCTTTCGCGGATGCGAATGACAATGATGTATTCGCCAGGATTACCGGCGAGTATAGGATGGACAATAAATGGGAACCTTGGGTTGATTCCGGTGCGGATCATTCCCTCAATGCGCAATACTTCAGCATCTATGTTGTCTATTGCCAGTGGCCGCAATGCCATCGGCACGCCATTGGTGGCTTCTATGCCTAGAATCAAGTCTCCGCCAGCAGAATTGGTAAATGAAGAGACGTCCGCCAAAAAATCTTTTTTCTGCGGGTCATTGCTGATGGATAGTCCTCGCTTGTATTCAATTGTCTTATCTTCTCGCACCGCAGAGGTGATGAGACCTTGAATATCCGATATTACTATGTCCTCAATCTTTTTTTGTATCATAGACACATTCTAACATTAATGGCCATGGATCAATAAGTAATGTTGGATGATGACCGAAAGGATTTTGCTATTGACGTTACCTGTTGTGTAGATATAGAGTGTACGGTATGGACATAAAAGATAGAAAAAGACTAGAAAAATTTATCCTGATCGCCGACAGAATATTTAATTCACGGTTTATAAAAGAAACAAGGAGCATAAAAATGCAAATTAATATAGAAATAGGAAAACCTGTGGAACAAAAAATTGAGGGGCTAGATGAGGATCTCATGCGATCAGCTCTGATAGACATCAGGAAGCTTCTCTTACCAAAAGATGGTATAAAATTCACCGACATTTGTAATCTTATAATCAAAACAACGGCAGATAAAAAAAATGAAGAGGAGACGAATGGTTGGCTTCGTCTATATGATGGGTTGATGAATAACATTCCACCGGTTCATATCGTCACAGGGCAAAAACTCCACAAAAATGACAAAGTTATTGAGAATTGGCTTTACGGCTATTATCTTCACGATGACGAGGCCAAAACAAAGGAACTTGAAAGCATGGGTTTTCTTCTAGCTACGCATAAATACATCTTTGTCTCTACAATCCTCACCCTTGCCCGGTTTGCATATGGACTATCTAAACAGGCAAGGATAGTCCTAGCAGAGCAAACAGCATAAAAAAGGATAAGTTTTCTTATATCTCGTAACTTACACTCTAACTTTTAGGAAAATTTATCTTTAAGATATCCAAAAATAAATTTGTTCCGGTTGAGATCATTACGCCGAGATAAAAAGCAATAAAAAAGCCCATGATTACGGAAATGACTATTACCGATCTTTGTAAACGAGTTTTTTGTCTATTACCAATACCAAAAAATCTGCGCGTCACAGGAAATATACCTAGTATTTGATGAACAAGATCAGCCTCGAACCAGTATGAGATTATCGTCATAGGAATAAAGAGAAAGATATCCCAAAATGCTCGATATTGATACAGCCAGCAATATATGATCCCGATAACGCTCCAGAGCATGACATATCTGAAGAGAAACAAACGCCATGTTACTTGCTCAGGAAACTTGAACCATATTTCGAGCCACAAAAGGACAATGCCGCCAGTTAGAAGAAAAAGTACTATGCCAGCTGCATAACTCGGCGAGAGGTCTTTGGAAAAGACGAAAAGGGCGGCAATTACAGCCAATGCCGATAAAAGTGCCTCGTTGTCTTTAATGAACGATTCAAGTGATGTGCCCGTATCATTTATCTGAATATTTCGCGCCATATATCAGCAGACTATATCTGATTCCTAAAAACAGCAAGCCATCATTGATTTGGTAAATTGTTGGTAACTCGACTTCGCAAACTCCCATATCTAAGCTAGGGTACAATCAGATAGCCAAAAGTGCTATTATATGTTTACAACTTAATATGCCTAACCCCTTAAACCTTGTGGTTTTAGGACATGGCGCTAAAACCTACTAGAGCATAAAAGACTCCTCGTCAGAGTCACTCTAGTAGGTCATATCTGGAAACGGGTATGGGTGGGGCCGAAAGGTTTCATCGCGATGGCGAGGAGCCTTTTGTGCAGGCTATTCTCATCCGCTAAATCCTACTAGGGTGCAATGTCAATAATTATTTCAACCAACGGCAAAAAAGCCGTAAAGGTGGACAAGTCCGCCTTCGACAAAGAACACAAGCTACAGGAATATATCTACGAGAATCCCGAGAGTATACCGCTCTATGAGATCAAGGAAGATATCCGTCTCCTCATTCTTGCCCGAGAATTTCCGACATCAAGCGGTCCCATAGACGCTGTCGGCATCGACAAATATGGCGAACTCTATATAGTCGAGACAAAGCTTTTCAAGAATCCAGACAAACGCACGGTCATAGCACAAGCTCTCGACTACGGAGCCGCTCTTTGGAAGCATTCGAGTGACTTTGACGACTTTATCAGTACTCTTGATCAACATACTCAGAAGATGTTTGGCATGAGGATGACCGATAAGATAAAGGAATTTTTTAGCATGACCGACGAAGAGGTTTTACAGGTGATGGATCGCGCAAGAGCCAATCTAAACAATGGTTCTTTTCATTTCGTCATTCTCATGGATGAGCTTGGCGACAGACTGAAAGATCTAATTCTCTACGTCAATCAAAACAGTCAATTTGACGTCTATGCAGTCGAGCTTGAATATTATAAGCACGAAAATCAGGAGATTATCATCCCGCGCATATTCGGTGCGGAAGTGAAGAAAGACGTGGGTACTGCCAAAAACACTGGTCCGCGACAATACTGGACTGAGGATATGCTTATTGAAGATGCTAAAGACAAATATTCTTCAGAAGAATTCAAGGCCTTTCAGGAAATATATGAATTTTCAAAGAAAACTGCTGATAAGGTACGTTTTGGCACCGGCTCATACGGAACATTCAGTCCGGTTTTTGAAAAAATATGCCAGCGATCAATGTACACGCTCGGTACTGACGGCAGATTAAGTTTTAATTTCGATTGGATCGCAGACAAGAAATTATGCAAGGACTATGCCCAGTCTCTTGAAAAGGCAGGCTTTACTATTGATCAAAGCATTGCACAGGGAGGTTTTACCAAGAGACCGAGTGTTCTCGTGGACGAGTGGGTGCCGAAGGCAAGAACATTCGTTGAGATAATCAGAGAGCTCGTTAATAAATAAAAATTGTCATGAATAATATAAAAAAATTCTTTGCTACCACAAGAGGTAAAGTTGCTGGCGTAGTTGTAGTGTTAGTGATCGGAATTATTGTTATTTCAATAATCAGTTCATCTGGAAACCAGACTTCTGCTCCAGTTGTAGCAACAACCCCTATCCCAACAGTCCCTCAACCTGTCTCTGCTGACGGTTTTGTTTCTACAACAAGCGCACAATTTGGTGTAAAGACCGAGGTGATTGACGGCGTATATTTGACCATAAGCAAACCCCAAAACTTTACCGAGAATGATTCAATGCAAGAACAACCTGCCGCCGGGGATAAATATATAAGCATCTATGTTTCTTTTGATAATGAATCACAGAACCCGATTGGTTACAACGACTACGACTTCACGGTTGTTGATAGTTCAGGTGAAAGTTATAAGTCGGCTATTGCTATCAAATCTCCTGATCTTAACGATGGTACTCTTAATCCGAACAATCTTGCTAGTGGTAATGTAGTTTTCGAAGTTCCTAACACATTACCGACAACGCAATTTACAGTTCACTGGGAATCAGAAGAATATCCTCAGACAACCGTCGATTTCAGTGGATCGGCAAATAGCCAGACGACAATTCAACCTGTGGTAACCAAGCCTGTTTCCGTTCCAGTAGTCCAGTCAGTGAAGCCAGTGCCAACACCGACTCCTGTTGCGCCTGTGACGACTGCGCCAGCGCCAACATCTGTCTCAACACCACCATCACCACCGCCGACTCAGCAGACACTGCTCAATATTTCAGGGGAAGGAAGCAAATCGACCCAAGAGTTTACGGTGGTTGGTGATTGGCAGATACAATATACCTACAACTGTTCGAATGATGGCGACAGAGGCAATTTTCAGGTCTATATCGACAATAGTGATGGATCTGACTCTGGCATGATCGGAATCAATGAGCTCGGAGCTTCAGGATCTGACACAGAATACTATCATCAAGGCGGCACGTATTATCTTGAGGTTAATTCTGAGTGCAGTTGGACTATTCAAGTTACAGCGGTTCAGCCCCCATCGGTCAATCAACCATCACAATCGACCAATCTACAGACTGTCATGAACATTTCCGGCCAAGGAATGAAGTCGACACAGAGCTTTACTGTGAATAGCGAATGGCAGATGGTGTATAACTACAATTGCTCGGCCGCCGGTGGTACTGGAAATTTTCAAGTCTACATAGACACTAGCGGTGGAAATCCTGCTGACATGTCCGGTCCGAATGAACTTGGTGCTTCGGGATCAGATACTGATTACTATCACGAAGCCGGAACATATTATCTCGAAATCAATTCGGAATGTTCTTGGAATGTTCAGGTCAAGGAATAATTCAATAATAGAAATGTAAAACGACCGTGTAATTTATGTTTTTTCGTGTGGCACTCCTAACTACATAATAAATATATGGTTATCAAGACTCTTATCATCGGCTTTACTCCGCTTAATGACACAACAGGTCAAAAACCTCGCGCTATTCGTGATGACGCATACATGAAGGAGTTGCTTGCCAAGTTTCCTGACTTCCGATTTGCAACACCCTCACTTCCATACGGCATCGTAAAGTAACTGCTGCTCATCGTCCAATTTCAGTATGTTTTTCTCCGATTTTTTTGAGTCTGGCAATATGTAGTGGAATTCATACATCGTGTGAGTCAACTCTCCGGCTCGTTTCGGACTCATTTCAATCTTCTTTTCTGAGAGAAGCCTCTCCAACTCTTTCCAAATGCTGTAGGCAACAAAAGCGATACAGAGATGAGCTTCGATCCTTTTCCTTCTGTAATGATATATCGGTCGAATACGCAGATCGGTTTTTGATATTCTAAAAGCTTTTTCAATCTGCCAGAGGTGGCTGTAATTCTCAATCACTTTTTCCGAAGACAGGCCGGTGTTCGTTACATACCCCTTGAGACCATCCCACATCTCATCATTTTTGATTTTTTCTTCATCAATTGTTACAGATACATCTTGTGAGAGGTTGAGAAACTTGTTGTAGCCGCGATTAGTGATGGAATCTTTTGTTAGTATTCCACTTTTCACTTTTAGACGGAGCTTTTTCAACCCCTTCTCGCGATTATGCTCATCTTTTCGTGCGCGCTTTTCGCTTAAAGAAACAATCAGTTGGTTGCCGTCTCCTTTCGCAATCACACAGGTATCGCCGTATCTCATATTCCCTCTTGAAAGCAGAATCTCTTTTTTGATCGCTTCTGTTTCGTTTTTGATCCTAGCTCCAATGATGAAAGTGTATTTTTCTTTGACCAATTCCTCCAAAGTATTTTTGGAAAGCATGGCGGCGTCTGCGACCACAATTGGCTTTGTAAAGCCATATTTCTTCTGTAGTTTTTTGAGGATCGGTATCAATGTTTTTCCTTCGAAGGTATTGCCCTCAAAGATATCATAGCCAATGGGATATCCACCTTCACCAACGAGGAGTCCTACCATGATCTGAGGACATTGGAACTTGCCGTCTTTGGAGAAGCCGATCTTTCTCAAATCATCCTCGTCTTCCGTCTCGAAGTACAAAGTGGTCATATCGTAGAAGACGACGGATATGGTGCCGATGGTTTTCTTGGTATGTTCGTAAGATATCTTTTCAACTGTTCTCTTGTGCACATCATTAAGAGTATCGAGGAAACGGTACACCGTATCCTCGTGCGTGTGTATTCCTTGATATCTGTACAAGTAATCAACCGTTTTCAGTTTGCTTGTCGGGTAAGCTAGGCGAGCGACGACCAAATGACGGAACAACGGCTCTTGTATGATATTGAAGCCGATACGGTCAAAGATGGTGCCAAAGATGAGTTCTGGGCCGATTGTCCGTACAGAGGCATTTTCGAGTGTATTAAAAAAATTCTTGATGACAAGATCGTTTGTAGAAAGATTGGAAAACAAAGGGGACGAATCCGTTGGATTTTGAACAAAAGCTCGAGCTTTAAAAAGCAATATTTCAATCTCATTTGGATCTTTTGATGTTCCGAAGGTCTTTACAACGATGTAACGATCATTCTTTTTCTCGATTGCCTGGACGGAAACTGATCCGCTTCGATTCTTTAATTTACGAATGAACATTCCCCAATATTACTCGTGCAACACCCACTTTTCAATGGTCAGCGTGGAAGAATATGGATATTTTAGGTGTTCAAAAGGGGTGTGCGGAAGTCAGGCGTGTGGCACTCCTAACTACATAATAAATATATGGTTATCAAGACTCTTATCATCGGCTTTACTCCGCTTAATGACACAACAGGTCAAAAACCTCGCGCTATTCGTGATGACGCATACATGAAGGAGTTGCTTGCCAAGTTTGAAATAGGCGAAGTCCATTTTGCGACATATTCAAACTGGCAGGAGACCATACGCGATCTGGATCCGATCATCATTATTGTTTTTGGTGAGTATTATGCTCAGCAGGTAAAGGACATAAAATCTGACGCGCTGGTGTACCTCACCGATGATCCCGGCTCCATCTTTTATCGTAAAGCCGAGACTGAAGCCAAGAAAGAACATCAGAAAAAGGTTTTTAGTGAAATAGCTGGTATTGTAAAGCAAATAGAGGAAGGAGGAGAAAAGGAATTATTATCAGTGCGCAAATTCGCGGCCATGTCGTTCAAAGATATGTACGATATGATAGTTCAAGCGATAATCGGCGACGACAAAAAACTCAGGGAACAGGCATGGGGACTACTGAATGATAACAGTAGCCATAAAGATTTTGTTTGGATGCGCGTCAAGCTTATCTGTGAAGTTTGGGATCATGGAGACGGAAAACATAAAGAGCAATTCATGTGCATGGCCATGAATCAGCACATTGATAACGGCATAGCTAGAAAAATGCAAAATTTTACCGATGAATATGGCCAAGTATTCCATCAGTATATGTTCACTGATTTTTGGGGTCGAGATTTGAATTACATAAGGCGAATTCCATTCGGTGAAAAAGGTCAGGACAAATACGCCTATGAGGCGATATTAACGAAGTACGAAACGCCTATTGGTCCTCGAATAATGCTTGAGGCAGGAGAGATGAGAAAAAAGAGAGAAGAATACACAAAGAAAGAAACCAAAAGTCTATAGCCCGCTTTGTGCATGAGCCATATTAACCCAGTTGTTCATACTATGTGGCTTATTGAAGTAGTTTGGATCAACTTTTTGCTTGGCAAGATATTCTTCCATTATGCTGATCCATCCGTTTTGCTGATTCGCACTCTGATATTCGTTTACCAATGTGGCAAAGGCGTCAGGCAGATCATCGTGTCCTTCAATGCCGAAGCCTGTTAGATGGTCGATGAGCAATTCGGCTCCTGAGGCGGGAAACAAGATGACTCCATCCTTGATTTTGTATCCGGTCATAGCCACACGTAATCTCTTGTCTGCCGTATTTTTGACTGATACCGCTTTCAGATTGGCCTTACGCATAAGATCAGAATATATTCTCTGGAATCCATTCGACTCCACGAAAATGACGGGCTGACGTTCGAACGGTAAACTTTTAACCAACTGAGCTACTGTGTCGACCACCTCCGGATAATCTATCCTCTTGTTTATTGGATTTGGCAGGATGTAAAGCCGTTCATTCTCTCCGAAACCATACAATACGCCCGTGACTATTGCAGTATAATCGGCTTTCTTTTCTTCCGATATAGCCAAATCAACGCCGATAAATACTCCTCTGGCATTCGTGCGTATATCAGCAGGCAGATCTGTATACGTATGGATCCATTCGGGGTATACCACTCGCGTGGTATCGGATATGATCTTGAGAAGATATTCCTGTTGCCAAGCCAGTTCATTGGCGACGCTTCGTCTTAGCCCCTCTATTTTCTCTGGCGTGTCGAACTTGCGTGGCCATAGGCACACGTTATTCTCATCAAGAAGTGGAAAATAGCGATATATGCCATCCAATTCCTTGGCATCTATCTTCTTTTTCAAACGCATGACCAATGAGTCTTCGTGAAGCAGATTGCCAACAATTATGATCCTTGTACCAAGGTCGCCTAGCGGCACGATCTCTCGGGTGAACCAATCGAATATCTTGTTTCTGCCATCAAGCGTCCTTGTCGAGTTCATGTCCTCAACATCGTCGAGGATGGTCAGGTCAGGTCTGTTCTCGTGGTGTCTTACGCCGCGAATGGCCTGATCTACCGATGCAATCATGATTCTTGCTCCCGTATTCTCGAATACAATCGACGATATCGCCCAATTACCTCCATTGTCTTCATGGAATGGTCCGAGGTCGCTTTTCAAAAGCTCGTTATGATCCAATTCATCTTTCAGGTTGGTCATGTGCTGTCTTGCTAGGGCTTGCGTGGCGCAGATGATGAGGACGAATTTCTTTTCTTGCACGCCCAAAATCGACCAAATTGCATATGAGAAAGTGACTATGGTACTTTTGCCGCTTCCGCGAAAAGCTACGATACAGGCGAGCTTGTTTGTCTGGTCTTCGGTAATGCGAAAAATATCCTTCTGAAACTCGGCCATTGGGTATTCTAGGTAGTGAGGAAAATAGGTGCTGAAGAATAGCAGATGACTCTCTTTTGTTATCGCTTGGCGTACCTGTCGGTCTTTCGAAAGAGCCTCAAAGATGTCGTCATTGCTATTTTGATTCTGGTTTTGATTGTTCATGGTTGTTACTGAGATTAATGCCTACTAATTGCTGGGCTCTTCGAACAAGCTCTTTTTGTTTTGGAGATAACTCCTCTATTAATTTTATAGAGCCGTCGATTTGGATACGGGTCTTGTAATCTTGATGATGATTTTTTAGCCAATATACAATTGCTGGCATATTTTGCTCTTTGACCGCTCCTATCAGCTGATGCTCCGCTAAGTCATTGACCAGAAGACGGCCTTCAACGATCGCGTCAATTATTTGCTTGGCAAAATCAGGATCTGCTTTTTTCCATCTAGAAAGCGTCATACGGGTGATACCGATTTTCTGGCAACTTGTTTCAATGACAGGCGTTTTCTTGAGCTGTTCTATGATCAATGCTTTTGTCTTTGTATCTTTTTTCATAGTTGTTTCGCCTTGAGGCCGGTAATACGCTCCCACCGTTCGATCACAGTGAGACAATATTCAAGATCTATTTCAACTCCGAAGCACTTTCGCTTCGTCTGCTCACAGGCGAGCAACGCCGTGCCACTGCCAAGAAAGCCATCATAGACCGTATCGCCGATCTCGGTTGAGTTAAGTATGAGTCTGCGTATGAGACCTATCGGCTTTGTAGATGGGTGCCACCTGCTTTTCGTTGGGCGCGGGTGGAATAGGACTGACTTGTCCTTCGATCTCCTGAATTTGTGAGTTCCATGCCAACCATAAATAATCAACTCGTGCTGTGGGGCATAATCCAGCCTGCCGATGACTGCTTGCGACTTTACCCACACCAAAAGCTGTGCCACCTTGAAACCGGCGTCAATCATGCCTTCTCGAAGCGACCAAACCATTTTATCCGCATTGAATATGTAAGCTGAATTCTTTCTTGCAAGAAATGGAATGATTGCTTCCATCCATTTACTCGTAAACTTTCGATAATCTGTATCAGATTGAATTTGATCGTTAGCAATGTCCTTGTCTTTGGACAAAGTCCTGAACCCTCGCTTTGACTCTGCCACCGCCACGCCGTAGGGAACATCACAGCAGATGAGGTTGATCTTCAGGTCTTTGATAAGCCGTGCGAGCAAGTCCGTATCACGGCAATCACCGTAAGCCAGGCGGTGTTCGCCCAATTGCCATATAGTACCGAGCTTAATTAAGCTTTTTTGCTTTGTTTCCGGTTGCTTGTTCATATCGTTTTATGATTAAATCAATAAATATCGGTTCGCAGTCGGCCATAAAACAAACGCGCTTCATAGCATCGGCCGCAAGTAACGTCGATCCGCTACCACCGAACAAATCTAGGATGGTATCGCCTGGTTTGGTGCATCTTTTTATCGCTCGTTCATGCAAGGTCACAGGCTTCTGCGTCGGATGTTGATATTCGATTCCGGCGATGCGCTTTGCCAACCATATATCTATCGAGTCCATAATGTCATCCAGTAGCTTATTACCAGATGGCCCAAGTTCCTTATTCATGACCTCGGCGAAGTTGAGACCGATCGGCGCGATGTAAGGCTTCTTGCGCGTGGCATATACGCAGGGTTCGTAACTCTTCCCGAAAGCAATGCCAGGTGTAGGGTTTGCTGGCCCTTTCAACCATAAGCATACTCGTCGATTATCTAGGCCGAGTTCGGAAAAGAGTGACTGCACTATTCCTATATATTTTTGATCGCAGTAATAGTATGCGTGGCAATTCTCCTTGGCGACCGACAAGGCATTTTCCATTGATCGTTTAAGGAAATCTCGATACTCAGTATCGGACTTAGAGTCATCAGTCTGTCCGCCATATGAAGCTTTACCGCCTATGCCTTTGTTGTATAAGCCTTTGATCCCAAGATTATAGATTGGGTCACAATAGACCATGTCGATTCTTGCCTTACCGACCAATCTCTTGACGCTTGCCTGATCAAGAGAATCGATACAGGCTAGACGATGCGGTCCGAGAGCATAGATGTCCCCGAGTCTTGCCTTTGGCTTTTTGATCTTGGCTATTTCCTCATCTTGATCCCAATCATCTTCGACAACATCGAATGCATCGCCGAAAATCTGGGACAAGTCGTCGTTTTCGAAGCCGGTGTTGAGCATGGTTTCTATGTCGAAGTTTTGTGTCAGTAAATCATAGTCCCAGTCGGCATGTAGCCTATTGCTGGCCAATATATATGTCTTGCGTTCCGACTCAGTCAGCGCTCTCGATGGTATCCTCACCTCAATCTCATATTCTGGTCCATAAAGGGCAAGCAATACCGCTATGCGCTGATGTCCGGCCAATATTTTTCCATCTATATCTACTGCGGGAATTTCGACTAGTCCGAATTTTTGTATCATCTTCAGAAGTTTACTCTTGAATGACTCCGAGGCGATTCGTGGATTATGTGTGTATGGCACGAGATCGCCAAGACGACGTTTGACCGTAGACCAAGTTAGTTTTTTTATTTTCATTTTATTTTTTGTTATTGTTGGTAATACCCATGCCTGCCAGACGCAGGAACATGTCGACTTCTTTTCCTTTGCCTTCTCCTGAAGCCTTTTCGTAGAGAGCATTCACGACATCTAGCACTCTTTCCTTGATCCATTCTGCGAGAATCTTTTGCACGAGCGGCCAGAATTGCGGGTGCCGCTTCCATGCGGTCAAGGTATCCTCATCCACTCGGATTTTTGCCGCAAATTCCTTTTGTGTCTTGGAATCACGCGATTGTCTCGGCGTTGCGCACCACATAGCAAATTCAATGAATTCGCGAACCGATTTTACGTTCGCTATGACTGTCGTGAAATCCGACTGAATCGGTTTAGCGATCGCTCCATCTAATTTTTGTAATTTATCCATGAATACTTTTTAGTGTTTTAGCTGATAAGGTTTACATATTTATCATGTCATTTTTGTCGATTTATAAGTACGGGAAATAATTTTACGAATAAGAAAAAAGCCCAGTATTTAACACTGGGATTTTGGGGGAAAAATATGAGTTGGGGTTAACTAGGCTTTTTTCTTCAAAATATAGGCATCATGCCCATCGCCATAAATGATATTTTGATTAATTGATTTTTTAACTTCACCCATTCTGAGTTTGCGTCGAATACGCTTGATTATGTTATCGATGTCTATATCATCTTGGTGTTTTTTACGTTTCTTGCTTTTAGATATATACCAACTGCTTATTATCTGAGCTTTTAGTGCTAGTCTTGTCACGGGTTTCTCCTTATTAATCATAAGTGCATAAAGAACACTCCATAATTCAGAATATGGGCGCATATTTTCTTTGACCTTCCCATACTGAAAAGACCCGTCTGTGATATAAAATATCAAGCCCTTGTATCTAAATATCTTCTGGCCGAGTATTGGATTGTTAATTTGCGGATTTTTCTTTTCGAGTTCGCGATATAGTAGGCGGAACTTGTTTTCATGAAGTCCAACACGAAAATGGTTCTCATAGTCTAAGTTTTCTTCAGTTGGAAACGTATGTATACTCAGCACACCGCGTTTTTTAAGCTCCTTGAGCGCTTCTCCTAAGTCCTCTTGCGCCAGGTAGCCCATTTCGCTGGTACTACGGCAATCGATGGCTATGAGGCGTTTCGGCTCGTATTCTGGCAGTTGGCGCAATCTTTCTATGGCCTGCATCGCAATAAAAATTTTTGCTTCGTCAATCATGTACGCATTCTAATTCTCGCTATCAAACAAAGCAAGTGTCGCAGAAATAGAATATTACCTGGCATGGTAGAATGTGGAAAATAGTAATCAAAAAAAGTATGGGCTATACAAACATAATGGAAAAACTGAATACTTTCTTAATCAAGCAACCTCTTAAGGGTGAGGAGGATGTTGTTTATTTATTGGTTGAGATAAGGAAAGTTATCAAGCAAAACGGATTAAGTAAAAAATATCCTATACTGAAATTTTACTGTGATTGGTCTGTCCACTCGGAAAAAGACGCAATTACTCCGGAGATTAAAATGATTATGGAGAATATATACCAAGAGATTATTTTACGTGTTATAAAAAAAGTTCATGTCATTAAACCGAATACACTGGGATTTATAGATATGAAACATCTAAGACCAGAAATGGATAAATTCCTAAAGGAAAACGGTTTACCTGATTCTTTAACTGTTGACTCCAAAAATTGGACGAGTTTTCAAATATTTTTAGCAGGTGTACTTGTTGATCAGCCGATCAAAAATCCATGCAAGGGTATAAAAGAATATTCATACAAATTGACCGGTAAACCAAGAGTGACAAAGACTGAGGCTACTTTTGAAAAGAGACCAGCGGAATATGGTATTTTTCAGACCGAAGAGTCTTTTAACTAAAGTTAATCATTCTGGCATTATTCTTAGCCATATGTTACTTTAAAAAACAGAATGTTACATATCAAAAAAAGCGTAACATTTGTAACATTCTTCAGATCTTATAGAAGAAATGGAACGATCTAAAAAGTGCCAGAAATCGTCCCATTCGTCCTATTTTGTTTTTCGAGCCCCAGACCGAGAGGGCTCAATCTGGTATACTGAAATCACCCCAAGAACCCTTATGGGGTCTGGTACCTATAATTCCGAGACCGAGCAAGGGCACAAATAAGGAAAAACTACCTTCTCAATCTTTCACGTGCTGATAATGCATCAAGCAGATCACCTCTTTTTAAGTCAAGACGTCCTCGTACTTTCCCTACTTCTTGAGAAAGACTTGCATAGTCACCGGATCCTGTCTTTTGAAATGCTCCTTTGAGTTTGGAGAGGTCATCGATTACATCTTCGATCCCGTGGATAACTGCTCTAAAATTATGAGGCTCTAAACTCATCATATCCCGACGATCTTCAGGCCTCTTTATCCTGCTTATAGATAGCGAAAAATCTTGTAATTCTCTTAAAATTGCCCCTTCTTCAATAGTTTCTCTGGAAGCGACTTTGGCTAGTTGTTGAGAATTAAATCTCACTTTTGGAAATTTGTTTCGAGAGATGGTACTCGAAAGCTCCTCAATGTCTGTCGATAACTGTTTGAGCGAATAGGGGAGGTGCTCTATGTCTTCTTTTCGGTTATTGGTTTTTTCGTCTCTCCTTTCAGGCGTCATTCCAAGTTCTTGCCGTATTGCATCAATGCGATCGAGCCGATCTTTTTCCTTTAATGCTTTTTCAGACTCAACTTGCTCAGTTGGCTTTTCGAGAACAGCTTTATCTGGAATTGCTTCTTCTCTTAAAAGACTGTCAGCAGTTTCTATTTCTACACTTTTTTCTTCGGTTGCTTTAAAGCTCTCATTCATGCCTTTATCATACATAATAACCTCAGATTTTACTAAACCTTTTGAGCTGCGCAAAAAACCGCCTTTCGGCGGCTTTTTCCTTATATTTTCTTGATCATCTTCGACAAGCGGGATTTCTTTCGGGAAGCGGTGTTCTTTTTGATGGTGCCGGTCTTTACAGCCTTGTCGAGAGCTTGATAAGCGAGTGAAAGGGCTTTCTTTGCTTCTTCCTTTGTTTTTGAAACGACAAGTTTCTTGACTGATTTGACGGTCTTGGCCACGGCTTCCTTTCGGCGAAGGTTCACTTCCTTCTTTCGCTTCGAGGATCGGAGAGCTTTTTTGGCTGATTTTGTGATAGGCATGAGAGAAAAAGTAACATACTGCGAGGAAAAAAGCAAAGTGCTATACTGTGTCAATGATCGCACGGCTTAAAGGAATATTGCTCGACCTCGACCTTAAATCGGCTGTTATCGACGTGAATGGCGTCGGCTACAAGGTGGCAGTTGCTGGCGAAGCGGTCGAATACCTGGCAGGAAACATCGGAAAGGATGTCAGCCTTTTCACCTATCTGGCGGTGCGGGAAAACGCCCTTGACCTCTACGGCTTCAAGAGTCAGAAAACACTCCAGATGTTCGAGATGCTCATTACTGTCTCTGGTATCGGGCCGAAGTCGGCTCTCGGCATACTGAGTGTGGCAAGCGAGGAGACCATCCGCGAAGCGGTCTTCAACGAGGACACCTCGTATCTCACCAAGGTCTCCGGCATCGGCAAGAAAAATGCCGAAAAGATCGTCCTTGAGCTCAAGGGCAAGATGAAAGAGAGCGAGATCAGCCTCGGCGAAAAGAAAGACGTGTCGAAGGAAGCCCTTGCCATTGACGCCTTGAAATCGCTCGGCTTCGACGAGAAGTCGGCTCGCGAATCGGTAAAAAAGATGGATAAGTCGCTCACCGCCGAAGAGATGATCCGCTCCGCATTGCGCGAAATCGGAAACTGATTCTCCAAAAAGCCATGCCCGAACTGCCTGAAGTTGAAACGACTGTCCGAGGAATCCGTGAATATATCGTCGGCAAGAAGATTACCGACGTCTGGACAAATTACAAGAGCGATTATCACAAAGGAAACGACAACATAAAAGACCCGGCCTACTTCAGGAAATTCAGGAAGGAAATCCTTGGTGCAACCATCATCGGTGCCGAGCGTCGCGCCAAGAATGTCCTTATCAATCTCTCGAATGGATACACCATACTTGTTCACATGAAAATGACCGGCCACATCTTGCACGGCCGCTTCGCATTGGACAAGAAGACGGATGTCTGGGAAGCGCTCGACGAAGGCCCGCTCAAGGACCCATTCAACCGCTTCCTCCGGCTTGTCATAACCTTTTCGGACAGCACTCACCTTGCTCTTTCGGACATGCGTCGCTTCGCCAAGGTGACTCTCATAAAAACCGCAGATCTCGACCTGTCGCTTCACACCAAAGGCCTCGGCCCCGAGCCGCTGCTTCCCTCTTTCGACCTCAATGCATTTGCTGTCCGCCTTTCGCACCGGCTCAAGGCACCCATCAAAACCGTGCTGATGGATCAATCGCTCATTTCCGGCATCGGCAACATCTATTCCGATGAGATCCTCTGGCGGGCAGGCGTCCACCCGGAATCGCATTTTGGAAAGATACCGCTGAAAAATATCAAGAAGATGTTCGAAGCGATGAAAGAGACGCTCAACAAAGGCATCGACTTCGGCGGCGACTCGATGTCCGACTACCGAAACATCCACGGTGAGCGGGGCGAATTCCAGGAGCACCACCAAGCCTATAGGCGCACCAAGCTCAAATGCAGGAAGAAAGGATGCGGCGGCACTATTATCCGCAAGGTGATCGGCGGCAGGAGCGCCCACTTCTGCAATGCCCACCAGATCCTTTTCAAGTAGAGCGAGATCGCGCCTAAGCGATGCCAAAAAGCGCCACCGCTCCGGCTACTGACACATTGAGTGATTCCTTCTTTCCTTTCATCGATATCTCAATTATCACGTCGCACTGTTTGAGGATTTTCTTCGGCACACCATCGACTTCGTTTCCAAGAATGAGCGCTACTTTATCTTTCCTTCTGTATTTCTTGTAATCAACGGCTTGCTGATCCAATTCCAGTGCCACGATCTGGTACTTTTCCTTCTTCAGTTTTTTGAGAAGCGGCGTGATATCAGCGACATATTCATATAGCATCGTCTTTTCCGCTCCGAGGGAAATCTTTGCGAAATCAGCACGGATTCGCTTGAACCGATCCACCGGCGGCGGAGTCGTACCCACCAGATATATCTTCGAAACTCCCGCGCAGTCGGCAGTACGGAAAAGCGATGCCGTATTCTGCACGCTTCTTATATCAAGCAGGATAAGCTCCATTGTGGATTCAAGTTTTACTTTTTTGGCCATTCAGGTATACTAGCACTATGTTTCATGTTGTCACCCCATTCCCTATATTACTTGATTATTCGCTCTACGCACCAGTATTGCTCCGCCTTACGCTCGGCTTCTTCATCCTTGCTATCGGCTTTTCCTCAAGGCAGAAGCCAAAGGCTGATGTTGTAGTAGTAGTCGACACAGAAACCACCAGCAATCAAGAGTTCGGCTTCGGCGAAATCGCCTACCGCCTGCTCTTCGTCCTTGCCGGATTCTCGCTCATCGTCGGCTTCTATACGCAGATCAGCTCGATTGTCGTCGCAATCCTTCTCCTCATCTCGATCCTCGACAAGAAAGCCCGTCTCACTGATGAAATCGGAAAAGTGGAGCTTGTCCTTCTTTTGGTGATCGCCATTTCTCTCATTGTCCTTGGCGCCGGCCTTTATGCCATCGACCTTCCTTTGTAGTCGATAATTGAAAAATCAAAAAGGTGTGGTACTATCGTAAACACTCCTTCATGGAGTGTTTTTAAATGTCTCACCGGAGAAATATCCTCTCGCAGCTGTTTTGGCAGATATACAGCTTGATGGGTAAAATCAAATATCCTCTCGTAGCTCAGTCGGTAGAGCAGCTCCCTTTTAAGGAGATGGTCGCAGGTTCGATTCCTGCCGAGAGGACAAAAATAGCGCAGCTAGTTTTGTCCCAAGAGAAAGCGCAAGTGTGCTTTCGTGCAGGAATCGAAGCCGGATTGAGCAGATTTTATGATTCGAGCTTGGCGAGAAGAAATAAAATATCCAATCGGGGTACTGTTCGTGTAACGAAAGATATCCTGCCGAGAGGACAACTAAAAAATTAAGAGACTGTCAGTGGGGAAAATGAATTTATATTACTGGAGTGTGTTTTTTTCTTTTGTTATCTCCTTTGGATTATTAGGTTTAATAACGACAACAGCTCTTTCAAAGCCCACTGATGGGTATTATATTTCCAGTATAATGTTATTCTCTTTTTTTGTAGGATTACCTTTATTGTTCGTATCTGGCGTATGTAGAGCCAAATCAAAAATGAAGCCGGCGTTAGTTTGGGATTATTTGAGCATTATAGTGGTACTAATGGTCTTTTCCATCTTCATTAGCTTCTTCGAACTTCAAGTACCTCATGCTGTTAATTACAATACAATTATTCTCTTCATTATTCCGATATTAGTAGGAATATTTCAGTATGGATATTTTGAAAAGAAATATATTAAATTAAATTTTTAATAATCAATTATTTTGATGTTTCCTTATAGATTCGTTTCTAACCTCCTTCATCAAGGGGGAAACTTAGGTTAGATCAGACCCTTATCAATCTCTGATGTTTCATCAATTCGCTTATCTGCATCCAGAAGAATGACCATACCCACACAATAATGATGAGTGAAAGTGATATTGGAGTTGTAAGAAAGCCAGTTAAGGCAAAAAGCGTAGCAAGAAGCTGGGTTGCTAGCGTCGCAACAATGACCTGCTTGCTTGGAAGATACTTAAACCAGTTTTCCTTGGTATGAGCCACATACACAAGCATATGACCTGACACTGTAAGCTTCAGGAAGAAGACGGTCTGAATAATCGTCCATGGCAAATGCAGATAATTAGTCATTATAAAAAGAAGTATCAGGCTGTTTGCCACCCCTGTAAGACCGAAAAGGGTGCTTAGGGTGAATCGTTTCTTTGCATCGACATGCGCCGGCTTTTCGGTCAGTTTTACCCGATCAAAAGCAAGAGAGACAATCGGAATATCATTAAGAAATGCGAGCACTATAAGCTGCACAGGGGTAAGAGGATATGTTTTATATATCAAGCCTATGACCGCGATGGTAATAATCACCCTGAAGCTTTCCGAAATCCGATAAAGCGAATAATTATAAAGGCGGGTAAAGATCTTTCGCGCTTCTATGATGGCGTCTTTTATGACTGAAATCCCGCTTTTTAAAAGGATAATGTCAGCGCCGCCTTTAAGCGCATCAACCGCATTGCTGACAGCGAATCCTACATCGGCATTTTTCACTGCAGGCAAATCGTTCACTCCGTCCCCTGTCATAGCAACAACATGATTATTCCGTGCGAGCGTGACTATCTCATATTTGTCCTTAGGAAGCACCTCAGCAAAACCACCTATCGAATCAAATTGCTTTTCCAAAAGCGCTTTATCTTCATCTAATATGCTCCTTTGATAAATCTCCCCTTTTATCCCAAGCTCTCGGGCAATTCTTCTGCTTATTTCAAGACTATCTCCCGTAATCATTTTGACTTCGATGCTGTTTTGACCCATGAAATCAATTGTTGATTTTGCATCAGCATGGAGGCTGTCCGCAAGAAGGATAATGCCGATCAATTGCATATCTCTTTCTTCCATGCCTTCCTTGTTGACTGCGACAGCTAATGCCCGGTAACCATCATCTGCCCCCATTCTGACTGTCCTATCAAATGATTCTTTGTCTGCCACATTCAATGCGCACAGCGAGGAAATGATCTGAGGGGCTCCCAGAGATATGACAGACCTTTTACCATCGATTTCAACGATTGCCGTACTGCGCTTTCTTTCAGAATCTCCAGGAGTATAGTCAACCTGCTCATATGGAACTAGTGAAAGTTGTTTTGCCTTTTTATAAATAGCTGAATCTATGAGATCTTCAGGAGACCTCGAAATAGCGCTTGAGGCAAGCGCTATTACTTCACTTTCTGTGAAATGTCCGGATGTAATGACGCGTTCTATCTTGATGATATTTTGAGTGAGGGTGCCCGTCTTGTCTGAAAGAAGCAAATCGACATTAGCCAGATCCTCCAACGAAGCCAGCCTCCTTACCACCACCTGTTTTTTTGAGAGACTCAACACTCCGATGCTTATGATAAGGCTCATCACTGTGGGTAATGCGACAGGTATTCCGGCAATCAAAAGACTGAGATCAAGAGTGACCACGCTAATGACAGGAGAATGTGTCATGACGAGCGTAATGGTCAATACGATGACAACAATAATGCTTATTATCGATATGAATCGAGAAACGGAAAGAATATCCTTCTCAAGGGAACTTTGGCGAAGCTTGGTATCCACCGAAGCGATAGTCTTCCCAAAAAATGTCTTCTCGCCAGTTGCTGTCACTTTTCCAATACCCTTACCAGTCGTTATGTACGATCCGGAATATGATATATCATTTATATTTTTTTCTTTTGGTAATGACTCCCCTGTAAGAACTGATTCATTTATAGAAAGGTTTTTTGATTCAATAATAAGGATGTCCGCCGGTATCAGCATGCCAATCTTCAAATCGATAATGTCCTCTTCAACAAGATCGACTGAATTTATATAAACCCATTCATTGTCTCTAAGAGTCTTCACTTTGATCTGAAGATTTTTCTGAAGCTCTTTGATTGATTTGTCGGCTTTTCTCTCATGCCACATGCTGATAGCGAAATTTGAAAAGAAAAGAAAAAGTATTATCCAGAAATCAACATCATTGCCTGCATACAATGAGAGAAAAGCAGCCGCAAGAAGCATGAGCGAAACGGGTGAAAAAAATCCTTTGAAAAACAAAATGAGATAGTTTTTCTTTTTTTCAGGAAGACTGTTAGGACCGTTCTGTTTAAGTAATATATTAGCCTGCTCTGTGGTTAAGCCTCTATTTATTTCTGCCATGCCTTTAATTGTATATTATTTGCAAAAAAATTAGCAGCGAAAGGACGACTCTTTTTTATCCCCTTTCTGTCGCGGGAGTCGCAATAGATTGATTGAAAAAGGAATGACGGGCTTTGTTTTGTTTGCTGAACGGCCAGACTGTTCTTTGGAATATGCAAATAGCCTGATAGAGGTTAAAATAGCGGAATGAAAAAAAAGCTGTCGATCTCGCTTCTTTCACTACTGGCATTCCTTTCCTTCTCGGGAAGCGCTTTTGCGCAGCAAGATGCCGTGGCGACGCCAGACAAAGTGACCACTGTAAAAGCTCAAGTGCTTGATATTCTCAGCCAAGATACGGAAGTGCTGCCAGGAACAGATTCCGAACACAGCGAGCAATCGCTCGATGTCAAAATACTGGAAGGCGAGGAAAAAGGAAAAGAATTGACAGTGGAAAATGACTCCTTGAACCTAAAGATCGGAGAAGTATTTTATTTGAAACACACTATATCTTCCCTCGACGGCTCTGATTCGTATTCCGTCGGAGAACCATACCGACTACCCCAGATCCTTCTCCTTGTCGGGCTTTTCATATTAGTGGTGCTTGTCTTCGGCGGAATTCAAGGCATCAGAGGAATCGTCAGCCTCGTCGGCAGCTTCCTGCTCATCCTTTATGTCCTCTTGCCAGGAATACTTCATGGCTATTCTCCCCTGCTTATGACCATCAGCGTCTCATCCCTTATCATCATCGTCGGGTCCTACATCACCCACGGCTTCAACAAGACCACTTCAGCCGCAGTCCTCGGAATGATCCTTACTGTTTCTCTGACGGGATTTCTTGCTTATTGGTCGGTGGGCTTTGCGAGTCTTAGCGGCTTCAATACCGAAGAAGTAGCATATCTGAACCTGAACACTCCCGGAGGCATCGACGTAGTCGGCCTTCTGCTCGGAGGAATAATGATCGGCCTTCTCGGAGTGCTGTATGACATTGCGATCGGCCAGGCGATATCAGTCGAGGAGCTTATCCGCATCGCGCCGCATGTGCCGAAGAAAAGGATATACCAGCGAGCCATCAGGATCGGCCGCGAGCATATAGGCGCGTTAGTGAACACGCTTGCCATCGCCTATGTCGGCGCTTCGCTGCCGCTCCTGCTTCTTTTCAGCCAAGGATCGGGCGACAGCGTCTGGGTCACTCTCAATCGCGAGATATTCTCCACGGAAATTGTCCGTACCATAATCGGCAGCATCGGCCTCATACTGGCAGTGCCTATCACCACCATCGTTTCGGTCGGGCTTCTTACAGGAAAAAGAAAAAGGCAGGCAGAGAAATCCTTGATCGAAGAGGAGGAACATTCCTTGGAACATGCCCCCCACAAGCATTAGGACGATCTAGATATTTTCCTTCTCTTCTTTCATCGCATCGACATCGCCGCTTACTTCCTTGAAATGAGTGTCAAGCATCCCTGAAACGAGAATGGCGGTGTCGTACATCCTGCTCATCGGCTCCTTTTTAGACATTGTTCCGTGCTGGAAAATATACAGACGGTGATCGGATAATTCAAAATTGATTCCGCGGCTTTTTTGAACAAAATCATTCATGACATCTGGAGTCAGTATTTCCAAGGCTTCCATTTCAAAATTCTTCTCGACTGAAACAGTGAAATATTTATTGAAATCTCCTTCGAGCTTCAAGAAAGTTCCTTGTGGCAGGGTTGGATCGCCTCCTCCAATGCCACCGAACAGCCCTTCATGGGCCAGCATCAAGAAAGGAGGAAGGTCATAAGGATAGGTAATCTCAAAGACAGTATATGGAAAAGTCTGCTCGTTCTTTCCGTAACCGATTTTCGTTTGGAAATCATATATCCTTAGAGGAAAGCCTCCATGAGTCCCTTGCATTGCATTAGAAATGCTTTGGCTATGGCCGACCTTGAACAGATTAGCGCTGACCGAAGAAACAGCAGTGCTGCCGATATATTGATAACCAAGCGCTGAGGCAATCTGCTCCATGAATTCAGCCCGCGCTTTATTTCCAACCAGACCCAGTCCTAGCAGCACAAAGACGAATCCTGCTATGGCAAATTGATAATTGTTGACATACCAAGCGAACCAGCAGCATCCAACAGCTATGAGGATGGCTAGTATCGCAAGGAACCAATGTTTCTCGATAATAAGCAACTGGTCCTTGCCTACGCTATTGATATCTGCGGATTCCAAAGGATTTTGGCTTTGCTCCATGGTTTTATTTTATGCTATTAATTCATCATATCTCCAACACCCATCTTTCCATCTCATTCCAAAAGTCGATGATTCCCCGATGCGCATCATGGTACATCGAAGCCAGCCGGAAAAGCATTCCTTTGATCTCACTCTCGGAGTAGCTCTTCAAAGCAGACTTCGTCTTGGTGAAGACGAAAGGAGAGATGCCTGCCTCGGCGGCATCTCTCGCTTGAGCCACCAGCGCCATGCTTTTGACCTGCCACCACAGCATTCCGTGGACTTCCTCTGCGACTGAGCCCCTGCCCTTTGCCTCGATCAAAAGCATCCAAAGCCTTTTCTTGTCGCGCGCTACGAATGCATCCGAAAGGGCGAATGGATTGTATTCGCTCTTTTTCTTTTCTTTCAGCTGTTCTATAAGTTGGACTTTCTGCGCGTGCTTCTCCACCACATCGAGAGTCTTCTTGTCGAGTTCCTTTTCTAGGAATATGAAGACGTTTTCCGAGCCTGCGATGTCTTTGAGGTTCCTGATGACCTCTTCCTTTATTTCCTTGGCCTCGAATAGGTTATCGAAAAAGACTACGTATTTCGATTCGAAAAGTCCTTGGCCTGCTACGAGATCGGCAAGTGAATGTTCGGCGTAGTCGAGCGAGCTGATGCGGAAAAAGACCGCGTCCGGCCTTTTCTTCTGAAGGCTTTCGGTTAGTTCGCGCGCTTTCAGCCTCGCCTTCTCGTATTCGTTTCCGTAAATGAAATAGATCATCTTAGTTAAGGGCTTCGAGCTCTGCCCAGTTATTTCCCATGTGTGCATTCGCTATAATCAGCACGCCTTCGGACTGCTCTTTGGTGAACACCGACTCCATTATTTTCTTGATCTCTTTTGAAATTTCGCCTACTTCGCTTTCTTTAATCTCATACACCAATTCATCATGCACCTGGAGCAAGAGATGCGCTACGCCGTCCTTTTTTTCCTTCCTGAGATATTCGTCGATGCGCGACATTGATATCTTGATAATGTCGGCTTGGGTTCCTTGGATTGGCGCGTTGATGGCCATGCGCTCGGCGCTAGCGCGAAGGAATGGTAGATGCGAATTGATGTCGGGAAAATAGCGGCGCCTTCCGAACATGGTGGTGGTGAATCCTTTCTGTCTGACTTCCTCTTTCACCTTTTCCAGATAGGAAGTGAGAGTAGTGAAAGTGGCGAAGTAATTCTGATAGAATTCTTTGGCTTCTGCCGTCGTTCCGCCGATATTAGCTCTGAGGGCATTCACCCCCATGCCATACAAGATTCCGAAATTAATGGTCTTAGCTTTTTTCCTCATCTCGATAGTTACCTCATCAGCTGGCACTTTGAAGACTTGTGCGGCTACCGCGGCATGGACATCCTGCCCTTCCTTGAAGATAGAGATGAATTTCTCATCCTTCGAAAGCAGGGCGGCGATGCGAAGATCGATCTGGGAATAATCCACCGACACAAGCTTGTAGCCTTTATCGGCCACGAATGCATTGCGAATGGCGCGACCGAGCTCTGTCTTGATCGGGATATTCTGCAGGTTTGGATTCTCGGAAGACATTCGGCCGGTCGTGCTTCCTGTGAGCAAAAAATGGCTATGTAAGCGCTGGTCCTTGTCCACGAGCTGCGGGATGGTGTCTATGTATGTGGAAAGTAGTTTCTGGAGCTCGCGATGCTGAAGGATGTGATTGATGATCGGATGAAGGTCGCGAAGCTTCAAGAGCTCCGATTCCTTGGTCGAGCGGGCGCCGCCTGCAGTCTTCTTCATGCCCTTGCCTTCGAGCTTCAGTTTGTCGAAAAGGATCTCGCCGAGCTGTTTGGGAGAATTGATGTTGAATTCCTCACCTGCCGCGTCAAAAATCTCTTTCTCGATGCTGGAAAGCGTTTTATGGTATTTTTCGGAAAGCTTTTTCAAATAAGCCACATCTATCCTTATTCCTCGCTCTTCCATCTTCTGAACCACCGGGATAAGAGGCAGCTCGATTTTCTCGTACACATATGACAGATCATTTTTCTTGATTAGTTCATATGCTTTCTTCTCGGCTTTGTCGAAATCATCCTCATTAGTGATCCTAAAAAGATCGTCTTCGGTCGGCTTAGGAATATTCGAGTCCAGCACGTAAAGTGCGAGTGCGAGTCTGACATCAAGCGGCTTTGCTTCAGCTGCCGCTTCTTCATTTTCCTGTTCTCCGCCTTTCTGCTCAAGCGATAGAGCCTCGCGAAGCTTCGGACCAAGCGTCCTGAATTCATATTTTTTGAAAAGAGCCTCGGCTTTGTCAACATCGATACTTTCCTTTATGTTTTTCTCGGGCAATTCGAACTTGATCGGCGCATCCTTGCGGATAGTGGCAAGCATCTTGCTGAATAACGCCTCTTCTTTGCCTTCTTTCAACAAGCCGATGATGCGCGGCGAAATTCCCGCTTTCTCGAATTTCTTGTCGCTTTTTTCAAGCTCTTTATACATTTCTTCGAGCGTGCCGAATGAAGTGATCAACGTCGTCGCTGTCTTTTCTCCGATGCCGGCAATGCCGATAATGTTATCCGACGGATCGCCGCGAAGGCCTTTGTAATCCGGGATTAGCTTCGGTAGGAAACCAAAACGCTCAAGGACCGCCTTCTCGTCGTACATTATGGTGTCCTTTATACCCTTCTTCAGCGTGTATACCTGCACTTTCTTTCCTTCAATGAGCTGAAGTGTGTCCATGTCGCCTGAAGCGATAATTATATCCGTTCCCTTATCGTCCTTCAGTTGCTCAGCGATCGTGCCGAGCATGTCATCCGCCTCGAAGCCTGCCTTGTCATACATGGGAATATTAAGTGCTTCGAAAATCTCACGAGAGGTATTAAGCTGCTTGATGAGCGCGTCATCTATTTTTTTTCTGGTGCCTTTGTAGTCGCTATATACTTCATGCCGATGAGTCTTGCCCTTGAGATCATAACAAGCGACGATGTAATCAGGCGAGAATTCCGAAATTATTTTCAAGATCATGATCGAAAGCCCGTATAATGCTCCGGTCGGCTCGCCTGAAGAAGTAGAAAAATCAGGCAACGCATGATACGCGCGATGAATGAGTGCGTGACTGTCGAGTAGAACTAATGTCTTTTGCATATTAAAAATTCATAGTCTCTATTATGCGGGTATTCTCATCCGCATGCTCGAACCGTATCGTCGGCAATGTCTCTGGAAGGATGTCGCCTCCCCTTTCCGGCCATTCGACGAATACGAGAGATTCTGGAGCGGAAATAGCCTCCTTGAAACGCAACGCTTTCAGCTCTTCAGGATTCTCGATGCGGTACAGGTCGATATGTATGAAGTTTTTCCAAAAGGAATGGGTGGTGACGTACGATTTCTGTATGACGAACGTCGGGCTGTTTATCGTCTCAGTTACGCCTAATATATCGCCGACAGCTTTTGAAAAAGTGGTCTTTCCCGATCCCAGATCCCCGACCAGCCTTACCAAGGTGATTTCCTTGTCCTCAAGCTCTTCGACAACAAGGCGGGCTATGATGCCGGTTTCTTCCAAGGACGGAGAGGTGTAAATCATGTGGCAATGATAACAAAAAAGGAGCCCTATACGAAATGAATCGTAAGGGCTCCTGGTTGAGGTTTGTTTGTTATCGTTTAGCGTTTTCCGCGACCGCCGCCACCCGAACGCATTTGCATGCGAGGAGCGGAGGAAGTTGCGAAACGCTGTTGCTGGATCCGCGGCGCCTGTTGCGCTTGCGAACGGAACTGCTGGACCGGACGCGACACTTGCTGCGTCGGACGGGACAGAGCCGAACGGGCGGTTGAGGTTTGGGAACCTGACGCCCTCGTCTGGCCTGAAACGCGATTCGACGATGCCGACTGCGTGCGGGACAAGCGCTGGACCGGATGCGGAGCAGAGCTCTGCGTGGTCTTTGCCAGAGCTGACGTCGGCTGGACAGAAGGAAGTGTGGAAGCCGAAGCTGCCACTGATTTCCAACTAGTCAGCTTGGGCGTTGTTGCAGTCGCAAGCTGGCCGTTGGCATTGTATGCCGGGGCGGAACGTGCGACGTGACTCGACTTCTTGGCGATGGCTGTTGATGCCGTCACTGCCGATGCTGCAGGCGTTGCTGCTGCCGTCGAATTGCCTGACTCGACTACATTGCCGTTCGCATCATACACCGGTTGTCCGGACGCATGGCTGATCGTGTTGGGATCAGGCGGCGGGCAGGGTGTAGGATTCGGGCACGGAGTCGGGTTGCATACGGGAGGCGGGGAATAATGCGGCGGGCACGGAGCCTGCTGTACTACTCTCACCGTGGTCGTGACATTATTGACATTGACGATCCGCTCACTTTGCTGGCATTGACGCTGGCGCTCAGGTTGATAGTAAGGCTGATAGTAGCCAGAATCATAGTTTGAGTTCTGGCAACTTGCAACATCCTGCAAAATGTCGCCAGCCCATCCGATAACCACCCCGAAGTCATGACCCCAATCGATGCTCCTGTTTTGGACGCATGTATCGGTAGTCGCTACAGCCGTCTGCTCCTGGCCTTCATCGGCGGCGACGAGGCGATTGCCACAATCGTAGCGATAACAGATGTTTCCCTGCGAGTCGGTGTAATAATACCCCGGCACCAGGTTAAAGCTGCTGACGGCGGCGCGCGGCGTGTTGCCGTACTCCTCCATCAGGTAACGCTTGCCGCAACGGGAATCGCTCTCGCTGACGTAAATCTTCACGTAGCCGAGCTCTTCGATGTGACGGCGGAGCTGACTGAGAGTGCGAAGGTGGCTATCGCCCGTGTTTTTTACGCACGGGATGCCGCCAAACGTATCTTGCTGTTCCGCCGACGAAGTCGAGATGAACCCGACGAGAACTGAAACGAAAACAAACAAACTGACAATGTGCTTTTTCATGCTGACAATCCTTTCTTGGGACTTTGAGGTTCTACAGAATTTTTGTCCTTTTTGGCTGCCCTTTCCGCGTCTTGCGGGAGGGTGGCCTAATCTGGATATGCCTATATAATATCACCTTTTGTGAAAAAAGTCAATGCCCTATAAATGGCTCATCTTGGCTATTTGGAGTACAATAGCGGCATGGTTCATTTCGACGAAGACGAGCAGAATAGGCACCTCCGCGACCTCAGATTGCAGGAAGAGGAGGAGCTTGCCGAAATACTCTCAAAGAAATACGGCGTGGGGTATATAAACCTCGCCCGTTCCCCTATCAGCACCGACGCTCTCGGCCTCATACATGAAGAAGAGGCTAAGATGCATGGCGTTGCGGCTTTCGCTCTTGTCGGCAAGAAAGTAAGCGTCGGAACTCTCGCTCCTGAAGATGAAACGACGAAAGACATTGTTGCTTCTCTTTCAGGCAAAGGATACATTCCGACTCTCTATCTGGTTTCTCATGCCAGTCTCGAAAAAGCCTGGTCTCGTTACTCAGACATCACTGCTTCGAACAAAAGCAAGAAAGGTGCGCTTGATATTTCCACCGAAGAGATCGAGCAATTCCTGAAAGAGAACGAGAAGATGAGCGATGTCCGTGCCCGAATCAATGATGCGATCGTCCTTCAGACTTCGTACCGCATTTCCCGCATCCTTGTGGTCATCCTTGCCGGCGCGCTCTCATTGAAATCTTCCGACGTGCACATCGAGCCTGAAGAAAAGGAAGCGCGGGTGCGTTTTCGTCTCGACGGCGTGCTTACCGAAGTGGCTTCGTTCAACAACAGCACCTATTCCCTCCTGCTCTCGCGACTGAAGCTGCTTTCGAATCTCAAATTGAATATAAAAGAAAACGCGCAAGACGGGCGTTTCAGCATCCATATCGAAGATGATGATATCGAGATCCGTACCTCTACCATTCCGGGCGCTTATGGCGAATCAATCGTCATGCGTATCCTCAATCCGAAATCCTTGAATGTCTCGCTCGAGGAAATGGGAATTCCCGAACATCTTTATGAGACCTTGATGAAGGAAATCCAGAAGCCCAACGGAATGATCCTGACCACAGGACCAACAGGATCCGGAAAGACTACCACTTTGTATTCCTTCATGAAGAAAGTGATGAGCAGCGAAATAAAGATAATCACCATCGAAGATCCTATCGAATATCACCTTGCTGGAGTGACGCAGACCCAAGTGGAAGTAAAAAAAGGGTATACCTTCGCCAATGGGCTGCGTTCGGCCCTCCGTCAAGATCCTGATGTGATAATGGTTGGAGAGATCCGAGACAAGGAGACGGCAGAAATCGCCATCAACTCGGCACTTACCGGCCACTTAGTGTTTTCGACGCTCCACACCAACAATGCCGCCGGCGCTTATACCAGACTCGTCGACCTCGGCATGAATCCGAAGATTATTCCCTCAGCCTTGAATGTGGCCATCGCTCAGCGTCTCGTCAGGCGCCTCTGCAAGCAATGCGTAAAGAAAGTGCCTTTAGTTGGAGATGAGCTATCTCGGGTAAAACCCATCTTCGACAGGATAAAGGAAAGAGGCTTGCTCCAGGAAGATCTGGATATTTCCTCGCACTATCAAGCAGGGGGTTGTGAAAGTTGTCACATGACCGGATACAAAGGCCGGGTCGGCGTCTTCGAGGCAATATTCAAAAGCGAAGCGGTGGAGAATGTGGTGCGAGACAATCCAAGCGAGCGAGATATTCAGAAGGCAGCTCTCGGCCAAGGGTTCATGACTTTGGCGGAAGATGGCGTCGTAAAAATCCTTAAAGGAATAACTTCTATAGAAGAGTTGGAACGGGTAGTGGAACTGATTTAAGCCCACATGCGAAGCCAGTAAGGGCGATAGCGATGGCGTCGAACTCATCATCATGCTTGATTTCCCTTTCTATCAGCACCAGTTTCCTCACCATGTCGGTCACTTGCCTCTTATCTCCCTTTCCATATCCAGAAACGGCGCTCTTCACTTGAAGAGGAGTGTATTCTCCTACCGACATTCCCTTTTTCATGGCTTCATAAAGAAGTACTCCTCGCACCTCCGCCACCATCATGGCGGTTTTCTGGTTGTTGGTAAAAAAAAGAGTCTCAATCGAAAGGCATTCAGGAGAATAGATATTGATTATGCGTTCGACTTCCTTGCCAATCAGAAGCAATCTTTCAGGAAAAGGAATCTTAGCGGAAGTCTTGAAGCAATCTGAATAGACCACCTTCTCTTTCCTGTCTCCTTGTTTTTTTGAAAGCACGGCAATGCCAAGCCTTTCGTAGCCAGGGTCGATTCCTAAAATTATCATCTGCCTATTTTAGCACTTAATCGGCGTTGGTATAGACGTTCTGCACCTCGTCATTCTCTTCGAGCTCGTCCACAAGCGAGCCGAGTGTTTCGAGATCCGTGTCGGAGAGTTCAATAGTGGATTTCGGATGCCAAGCGCCTTCTTTTTTCTCGAAGGCCCAAAGCACGCTGCCAATTCCAGCAAGGGTAAAGCCGCTCTTTGAGAGAATATGTTTTATTTCAGCGGCGGCTTTGTTCCTGTTGCCCGTCATCGCTTCGATGATCACCGCTACTCCGCCTGGGCCATAGCTTTCATAGATGATGGTCTCCAATTCTTTTTCGTCAGATAAGCTTCCTTTCTTGATAGCGCGCTCGATATTGTCAGATGGCATATTCACCTCCCTTGCCTGCTTGATGGCGAATTGCAGATTGGCGGCATTCCTGTCTCCGCCAGCTTTTTTCGACTCGACGGAAATAAGCCGGGCAAGCTTGGTGAATATTTTGCTCTTCTTGGCGTCAGTGGCCTCCTTCTGCCTTTTTATCTTTGACCACTTATTGTGTCCGGACATGATGTTTTCCTAGATGCTTATAACCCCTTTCAGTCACTTCGCGGCCACGAGGCGTACGTTCGAGAAATCCAATCTGGAGAAGATAAGGTTCATTGAATTCTTCTATTGTCGCAGATTCTTCGCCAAGCGAAGCGGCAATGGTATTTATTCCTACCGGGCCGCCATTGAATTTGTCGATGATAGTGAGAAGAATGGCCCGATCAGCGGCTGTCATACCCATATCGTCGATTTGAAGGAGTGTTAACGATTCGTCTACCACTTCCTTGCTTAGAGGAATCTTTTTCACTTGGGCAAAATCGCGCGACCGTTTGAGGAGATAGTTCGCGGTGCGGGGTGTGCGGCGGCTTCGTTTGGCGATTTCTTCAAGAGCAGTGTCTTCTATGTCGACACCAAGGATGCGTGCCGACCTTTTGACGATCTCTTTTATTTCTTCTTCCGAATAGAATTCCAAGCGGAATACCCCTCCTGAAAAGCGGGAACGGAGTGGTGATGAGATGAGGGCGATCCGCGTGGTGGCAGCAATCAAAGTGAAGGCTGGAAGCTCGAGTTGGATGCTCCTTGCAGACGGTCCTTTTCCTATGATAATATCGAGAACCCCTGATTCCATAGCTGGGTAAAGGACTTCTTCGATCGATTTGTTCAGGCGGTGGATCTCATCAATGAAGAGGATGTCTCCAGGAGACAGATTGGTAAGAAGAGAGGCAAGATCACCTACCCGTTCGATAGCAGGGCCTGAGGTGATCTTTATAGCTGCTCCAGTCTCTTTTGAAATTAGATGAGCGAGAGTGGTCTTTCCAAGTCCAGGCGGACCGTAGAAAAGGATATGCTCGGGTGGATGCGCCCTTTCCTTGGCTGCGGTCAGCAATATATGCAGATTTTGCTTAATATTTTTCTGTCCCACGTATTCTTCCCATTTCTCAGGACGGAGCGTGTGGTCAAGGTGTATTTCGTCTTTAAGAGGTGGTGTGTTGACAGACATACTCTTTTGTGCTAAGATAGTAGCGAAAGGGTGGTAACTTACATTCTACAAATTTCTCTCTCGACACGATAAATCTCTAAGCAATTATATTGCCTCGGCAATGTATTGGTGTTTTTTGAAGGACATTCTGGTTAATACCTTGTGTATTCTGCTGGGGTTATCCTGAAAACCGCATCTCACTTTTTAATCACATTAAAAGCATTGCTTAGAGATTTATATTGTCGATAGTAGGTGCTCCTGACTGAAGCATATTCTTATAAAACCACCCCGTCAATTGACAGCGGGCTCTATTCCCTTGCACAAAAAATATCTTATGATACAAATAATAAAAAATTAATTTTTATTATTCAAAAAACGTATGATTGATGAATTCGATAAGGATGAAGACAAGGAAGCCGAGGAAGAATTTGATCCTGCAAAGATAAAGGAAATACTGTCGGAAGACCCGCTTGACGAGCCTGACACTTTGGATGAATTTGAAAGCGATATGCCTGTTACCGATGAAGAGGAAGAAGGGGGTTATAGCTTATATTCCGGCGAGGAAGACATTAGTCAATTCTCATACTAAAGGCTCTCATTCTGTGGTAATATAACGTGATGAACTTTCGGAAAGTGGTCAAACAAGAGCTTTCATACCTAGCTAAGCTTCCGCTTCGTTTCTATAATTATCTTTTAAGGGAAAAAGGTCTTATAAAGAACATGATTATCGTGTTGATGATCGTGTTCATTATCTGCGGTGGAATATTCATCTTGTGGGCAGCAAACTTGAAGACTCCGGATTTGAATTCGTTTGATTCGCGTCTAGCGGGAGTATCAACCAAGATTTACGATCGGACTGGAACCGTCCTCTTGTATGACGTCAACCAGCAAGTGAGGAGGACGGTCGTTCCCTTCGATGCTATCTCTCCTTATCTTAAGGATGCTACCATTTCCATCGAGGATGAAGGTTTCTATAAGCATGACGGCATCCAAATAACTTCTATTATAAGAGCATTTTTCATTGACCTAGCCACTTTGCGCTTTGATCAAGGTGGATCGACCATCACTCAGCAGGTTATCAAGAACTCTCTTCTTACTTCCGACAAGACCATTTCGCGAAAACTGAAGGAGTGGGTGCTTGCTATAAAGCTTGAGCGCACCGCAAGTAAGGATTTCATCCTTAACCTTTATTTGAATCAGACTCCTTATGGAGGAAATATTTATGGAGTTGAGGAAGCAAGCAAAGCTTTCTTCGGAAAAAGCTCTGCTGACGTGGATATTGCCGAGGCAGCTTATATTGCCGCTGTCGCCCAGGCTCCAACCTACTATTCTCCATTCGGAAGCCATGTCGCTGATCTAGAACAAAGAAAGAATCTCGTGCTTAAAAAGATGTATTCGAATGGATATATAACAGAAGACCAGTATACGAGCGCAAAAAATGAAAAAGTTCAGTTCGAGCCTAAGGCTACCTCTTCGCTCAAGGCTCCCCACTTCGTGATGTTTATCTTGGACTATCTGGATAAGAAATATGGCGAGGATGCTGTCGATAGCGGAGGTTTGAAAGTAATAACTACTCTTGATTATAATATGGAATCGCAAGCTGAAGATATAGTTAAGAATTACGTGGAAACGAATCAAAAGAAATTAGGGGCAGAAAATGGCGCTTTGGTAGCTATCGACCCCAAGAGCGGACAAATCCTTACTATGGTAGGTTCCCGCGACTATTTCGATAATACGATTCAAGGAAACTTCAATGTGGCTACTGCGCACCGCCAGCCAGGATCTTCTTTCAAGATATTCACTTATGCCACCGCATTCAACGAAGGATATACTCCTGATACCATCCTATTTGATACCAAAACGGAATTCAATACCTCTTGCAGCCCTGACGGAATTCCCCTTTCTTCAAACGTTACCTGTTATCACCCCACCAACTACGAAGGGGGATATAAAGGCCCGATGACCATGCGCCAAGCATTAGCACAATCGCGAAACATCCCAGCAGTAAAAACCCTCTACCTAGCCGGAATAGAACAAACACTTGATACAGCAAAAGCTTTCGGTATACAGGGATTAGGTGAAGCTAATGATTATGGTTTGTCTCTTACCTTAGGAAGCGCGGAGGTGTCTTTACTCGATATGACAAGCGCTTATGGAACTTTTGGAAATAATGGATATCGAAACCCTTATACGGGAATCCTGAGCGTTCAAGACAAAAATGGAAATACCCTTGAACAATTTGCCACATCTACTCAGCAGGTCTACCCATTGCAGCCCGTGCTTGAAATCAATGATGTCCTTTCGGATGCTGTAGCTCGAAATGCCATATTTAAACTTAATTACATACAAGGAAGGAAAGTTGCATTGAAGACTGGTACAACAAACGACTCTCGCGATGCTTGGATAATCGGCTACACACCGAATATATCCGTCGGAGTATGGATGGGTAATAATGACAACCATCCTATGGCACAGATAGCCTCTGCGTTGATCGTAGGGCCTTTGTGGCAGCAATTCATGAACGATGTAGCTCTCAAGAACCTTCCTGTCGAGAACTTTACACCACCCCAACCTGTTGACCAGACCATAAAGCCGGTCTTGAGAGGAGTGCTGGATACGACAAACTTGCACGATATCCTTTATTATGTGAATAGAGATGATCCTTTGGGCCCAGTTCCAACAAATCCGACAGATGATCCTGAATACGTCAATTGGGAATATGGCGTGCAGAATTGGGCGGCCTCAAATGGATATAATATTACTCCTCCATACGTTCCCCCTTCTGCATCCGTTTCTACTACAACAAGCACGACGACTTATTAGGAGATATCTATCACTCGGCTTTCAGGAAGCTCTTTCTGTATCCTTTGTATAATAATCTCTTTTTTCATATATATGCTGTTTTTGATGATAGAGCTTACGGAAAAGATTATCCTTCCTTTAGAAAAGGTGACATTTTCTTCAGACAAAGGAAATCCCAACTCTTCAGAAACTATTTTTTTTATTGAAAAAATAAGATCGTTAGGATTTTTTAAATCTTTGAATTTCTCAAGATAGATGGAGAGATTGAACATCTTCTTATTTATTCCGAACTACTTATTCATAGGCATGACAAGGTAAAAAAAGCTTTTATTCCCGACTCCTTTTATGATAAGGGGTTTATTCAAGCCATCAAAAAGCAAGGAAACACTGTCGGAATCTATGGATTGGAAGCAATCAAAAATATTCTTGTAGTTGAAGCTTATTTGCAAATCTTCTCCCTCAAGAGATCCTGAAAGGAGGGTAACATTCTCACCAACATCGGTATTTTTGGTCTTTATTTCCATTTTCTTGTAAGTAGGGGAAACGGAAACCACCACCCTATTGAACGAATCTGAAAAAACATGAGCTAGTTTGAGTGCGTTGAGAAAATCTTGTTTCAATACCACTGCTTCAGTCTTTGATTCCTTGGGAATAATCTGCTTATATGAAGGGAAATTACCCTCAACTACCCTTGAAATGAGATAGAAATCATCAGAAGTGAAGGAAATCTGGTTTTTATCCAGACAAACCTTTATTTCCTCATCTTTTTCCTCAAGAATGCGGCAGATATCGGAAATATTCTTAGAAGGGATTAATATTTGATCAAAATCAAGCTTTTCTTTAGTTTCTATCTTTTTTTCAGCAAGACGGAAGGAGTCAGTAGCTACAAAAACAAGGTTCTTGTCCTCGGGATAAATATAAACACTTGAAAGCTCGGGTTTGATTGTTGATATAGAGGCACAATAAGCGACAGAACGGAGCCCTTTGCAAAAGTCCTTGGAATTGATAGAAAACTCCTTACCGGCGTTTATACGAGGTATGAGGGGAAACTCTTCAGAGGCTTGCAGCTTGATAGAAGATGATGATTTGTCGGACGAAACCATTAAAAGATCGTCTTTTCTTTCAAATTTAAGGCTCTTTTCCTTATCAAGGTTTGAAACGAAATTGCCTAAAGTCTGAGCAAGGACCACGGCCACACCCTCCTTTTCCAATTTTACAGGTATGGATATCTCTATTCCTAGATCAAGGTTGGTTGATTTGATGATAAGTGAAGAATCCTTACCTTCCAAATAGACGCATTTCAGAATCTGATTAGATATAGAGCCCTTTCCTGCTATTTTTTCAGCTTTGGAAAAGGCTTGAGAGAAGCGATCTTTAACTGATTCGAATTTCATAGACGGAGTATACTATTAATAATTTTTTTTTGCTATATAAAAGAGATATTTAATACTTAGGAATGTGGATAGGTGGAAAATTCATTTTATGCTTAAGAAATAAAGATTAAATAAAGTTTTATTGAATTATTCCTATGGAAAAAATGTGGAGTAAAAAGAATAACTTTCAAATAAGGTCTGATAAGTGAAAAGTTATTCACACAACTAACAATTCATCCACACCTTTTACACAGTTTTTACAAGAGGAGTTTCAACTCCTCTATTTCTTGAAGAAGGGTTCCGTCAACCTTCAGATCCTTTTTAATCTTGTCGCAAGAATGTATTACGGTGGTGTGATCCCTTCCTCCTAATTTCTGTCCGATTGAAGGGTAAGATATGTTGAATATCTCTCTCAGAAGGTACATAAGCACTTGTCGTGGTTTAACCACTTCTTTTTTTCTTGATTTATCATAAATGCTTTCTTCCTCAATATTGTAAAAGCCAGAGACTATTTTAGTGACTTCTTTGATTGAGAGGTTCTTTACTGGCCTTTTATTCACTTTTATAAGATTCTTTATCTCATTAAGCAACGGTTCTTTTCCTTTCGTCTCCATATAATGGACGATATTGTTGAAAGCCCCCTCAATTTCGCGGATATTACCTTCTATGTTGGCGGCAACAAACTCGATTATGGGGGTGCTAAGGGAAATGTTGTTCATCAAAGCCTTCTTTTTGACTATTTCAAGGCGTGATTCGTAATCAGGTTCAGGAATATCAACGATCATTCCAGCCACAAAGCGTGATTTAAGGCGATTTTCAAGGTTTGGTATGTAATTAGGATGAATATCCGAAGAAAAGATGATTTGTTTGTTGTTGTCATAGAGATAATTAAACAAATGGAAGAGTTCTTCTTGGGTTTTCTCCTTGCTGAAGAGGAATTGGATGTCATCCATAATAAAGACATCGTATTTGCGGTATTTTTCCTTGAAAAAATGCATTTTATTCGCTTGGAGACAGTCGACCATCTCTTGGGAGAAGCGTTCTGAGGTAATATAGAATATTTTTTTTACCGATCCGGTGCTTTTTATGTGATTTCCGACTGCTTGCATGATGTGTGTCTTGCCCAAACCTGTCTTTCCATAGATGAAGAGAGGGTTGTAAGCTACTGGCTTGTTTATTATTGCTTGGCAAGCAGAGTAAGCGAGCTCGTTGAATGGCCCTACGACAAAAGTATCAAAAGTGTAACGTGGATTGAGATTATCCTCCTTATTTACTGCTAATTTATCCAAAGGAAGCTCTCTTGTGTTTTTTGGTTGGGAGTTTTCTTTCTTTATTGAAGAGGCAAGCTCACTCTTTTGCTTGTCTGACACTGCATAAACAATAGAGCGCACGGATGGATCAAGATTTCGGAGAAGCTTCAGGAAAATATTGTTGTATTTATCCACAAGCCATGAAATAACAAACGGATTAGGTACTCCAATGGTGATAACCCCCTCTTCCCTCTTTAGAATATGGGTATCTTTAAACCAAGTGTTGAATGAACCGAGAGATACAGACAATTCTATTTCAACCAAAACGCTTTCCCATAGTTTTTTATCGTCCATAATTCAAATAGTATATCGTTATCCACAGGCTTGTCTAACTTGTGCATATCTTGCAAGTTATGTTATAGTCTTCTCACTATGTCACGAACATACCAACCAAAGAAAAGAAAGCGAGCAAAGACCCATGGATTTCTTGTAAGGCAGAAGACAAAGACCGGAAAAAAGGTCGTAGCTCGACGCCGACAAAAAGGAAGAAAAAAGCTAGCTGTTTAGACTTTGTGTTCTCAAAAAACCAACGAATTAAAAAAGCCGACTTCGAAGATATCTTAAAAAAGGGGAAAAATTCAAACAAACCCCTATTTTCGTTGGTTTTTTTGCCTGGAACAGGTTTGAGGTGTGCAGTTGTAGCCTCGAAAAAGGTCTCAAAAAAGGCTGTCATCAGGAATAGGAATAAGCGCCGGGTAAGGGATCTTCTTAAAAAAATCCTAAAAGAAAAAAATAAAGGCTCATATATTATCTTTATCAAGAAAGACCTTGCTGAAATTCCCCACCTTTCAATATCCAAAGAGTTGGAATCCATGCTAGACTAATCAACATCTTATGTTCATAGCCACCTTTTTCGGACTTTTTTTCTACAATCCACTTTACAACGGCCTTGTCTTGCTTCTTTCTTACCTCCCTTCTCCTGACATAGGCTGGGCGGTCATTATTTTTACCGCTTTCATCAAGCTTTTGCTTTTCCCTCTCTCAAGGCAGGCTGTCCGTACTCAGATGAAGCTTAAGGAGGTAGCTCCCGAGCTTGAAAGGATAAAAGAGCAATATAAGGATGAAAAAGAGAAGCAAGCCAAGGAAATGATGCTTGTCTACCAGAAAAATGACATAAATCCTTTCTCAGGATTCCTTCTCGCCTTGATCCAGATCCCAATCATCCTCGCCCTCTACTTCATCTTCCTTAAGGGGGGACTTCCGGTCATAAATGCCAAGATACTCTACTCTTTCGTGAAGATTCCGGCCAACATAAACACTCATTTCCTTAATCTGATAGACGTAAGCAAGCCTCAGATAGTGCTTGGCATCCTCGCCGGCATCAGCCAATATGTACAGGTTCAGTTCTCAGTTCCGCCCATCAAGAAAGTCGATAACCCAGGCTTCAAGGACGACCTCGCACGCAGTATGAACATGCAGATGCGCTATATACTCCCCTTCTTCGTCTTCCTTATCTCATTCAAGGTCTCAGGAGCGGTCGCTCTCTACTGGATAACGGGAAATCTCTTCACTATCGGACAGGAATTATATATGCGAAAGCATCTAAAGAATAAGAAAGCTTAGATCTTGAGGTTCCAAAGGGTAAGGTCTCTCTTATTCATGAAAAGAAGGTAATCTTCGTCGGGAGAAAGTTTTGGATTGATCACGTCGATTTGGACACCTCCCTCATTCTGGAGATTTGCTACATTGCTGGTGTTTCCAGTTAATGCGTCAATTGTCTCTATATTGTCGTTGAAGAAGACTTTTCCTTGATACCATACATCTGGATACACTCCGTTGGGAATGCTTGAGGTGACGGCACAGTAAGCCAAAGAAGGCATCTTTACAGACCATACGCATTTATCAGGTATCAAAGGACTTGAAAGAGGGTTTTCTACTCCTGTCCTTATATTCAATATGCCGGAAACCAAAATGTCATTCTTATTTTGCGAATAGATGGCGTATTTTGCATCAGGCGAGACCGATACCACAAGGCCGTTGCGGGCACTCAGAAGCTCTGTCATCGCTTTTGTCTTTATGTTATAGAGGTAGCTCAGGTTCTGAGTCTTTGCCGAAGGCGCAGTTGTCAGAAGAGCGATGCCGCTGCTTACCATCTGGACGTTCCATTTTTCAACAGCGCTTGAAAAGACAATGCTTTTCTTTGCTGGGAAGGAATAAAGTGATCCTTGCGCCCCATTCGGAGTGCTTTCGATGCCGAAATAGCTGTCTTTGGCTGGAGAAAGAGATAGTGAGCTTATTTCCGATGGAAGGAATATTCCAGTCGTCGAAGAATTGCTTATTGAGCCGATAAAAGTCTCTATTTTTTCAGTTGCATCGTCAAGCGTCCTGAAAATGACGTTATTGCCGCCCTTTCCTATGTATGCCTCATACACTTTGGGAATGGTAGTATTCGAAATCTTGCTTATAGCAAGGTTGTCCGGAGCAGTCTGGAAGATGTTTCCTGTAGCCCGATCGACGTATTCGATGCCAGTGAGTTTTGTGGTGAGCGTAATGAAGTCACCCCCCGCAACCGGCGTGGTAGTGATCTGTCGGAGTCTGGGAATAGATGTTGAAGAGGTGCTTGTCGAGATTATTGCCAAAGTCGAAGAAGAAAGTATCGTGCCGGTAGTGTCTACAAGCTGTCCTGTGGCAGTTACTGAAGAAGGGGTGGGTTTTGATACTTTAGTATTAGTGAGATAGAAATATCCTCCGACAAGCGCCCCCAATACCAGTATGAATGCGATAAGGATTACGGCTGTAAGATACTTTCGTGACATGTATATATTATATACTAAATAAAATTTTATTTTTATTCTCCTCTATAAAGTGGACCCCAATAATGATTCTTTTGTGTCCCAGTAATACTACCTGTATCACTGATTTGATTTTTTAATATTATGATAGCTGCTTGAGTGTTATATTTAGGATCATCTATTATTTGTTGTGGAGTAACTCCGTATTTTGCTGCAAGGCCTTGCACTGCGTTATCTCCAACACTAAGAGAGTATAAACCTTCTGAAGAAAAGTTTGAACTGCCATCTTGAGAATGTGCCGTAGTATTATCACTTGGATTAAAGCCAGATTCGCTATTTGCAATATTTGCGAGCAAGCTCACATATCCCTGCGCTGTTACTGTCCCGTCTGGAAAATATTTTGCTGCATCTGAAGGGCTAAGGTTTAAAATTCCCGAATCTTGTATTTGTTGGAGCGTATAAGCATTCATATCTGTAGGAAGCCCATTTGCACCGTCTGTAGGAAAATCTGTGCCTGATTGGGTGCCGTCTGCTATGTCTCCGCTTCCGTCCCCAGGAGAAGTTCCATCCGAACCACTCGCCCCGACATTATAACCAACATTTGTTACTTGGATCGGAATAGGTGTTACTAATACAGACGTTATATTTAAATTGCTTCCTATAAGCCTCGGATCGACGAATTTCAAGATGACATAAGAGCCTAATGCGACCAATAAGCCGAGAAGGGCAGCATTGATACGGTCCTGGCCTTCGGTTTTTTTCCCCATCGCATCGCTCGACATGTATTCGATACCCCCAACGACGATCATGAGGACCGCAAGCGCACTGCAAAGGGCGATGCCAAGGGCGTACATTGAATTCAGATATTGGCTGAGGGAATTGCTACTGCTTATATCTACAGGATTAGTAACATAATTAGAAATAGGCGCTAAGGGCACGTAGCTTTGAGCAAGAGCGATGAAAGGAGAAATCATTATTAAAGCGAGGATTGCGAATAAAAGAGTTTTTTTCATATTAGAAATTTATTTTTACCGATCCGGTGGCGCCTTGGAGGATTCTCGCTGAATTCTCGAGAATTGCCTCGATCACCGAGCTTCCCTTCTGGTTGGTTGAATTCCTGAAAGTGGCATAGTTCTGATTTTCAGCCTGGGCAATAGGATTTCCGTTGATAGACCATGAATATTTAAGTGTCGGATCGCTTTTTAATACCGCGCTCGCATAGTATGGATAGGCGCCGACAGTGACTTCGGAATCAGTCATTTGGAAATCATTTGCTCCAAGCTCAGTATTGAAAAGGGTTCCGTACAAGGGATTTTTCTCATAGAACATCATCTCAGGCTCTTCCGGGGAAACTAACATCGAGCCTGTGCCGGTAATGCTTCCGTCCAAAGAAGATACGTCTACTTGCACCAAGACGTCTTTTCCGAGGATGTCTTCAGTATAAGAAAGGGTGTTTTTACCGTAGCCAGAAAGGCTTCCCTGCACCGTGCCATCGATTGTCCATTTATAGATAAGGTTTTTAGGATTTACGCTTGCTCCGCTTGGCGTGAAGAGGTTAGGCATGGCTATGAAAGTGATATCCCCTTCCTTGGTAAAGATAGCCTTTCCTTTATAAAAAGGAGGAGTATAGCCTGAAGCTTCATAGATGATTGGAACTTCCTGCGAAGAAACGCTTGCCGTCTTTATGATGTCCGGGCTGCCGTCTGAAGGAGTGATGTCGGCTGAGACGTTCTGAACGACTCCTTTATCCCCAGCTGTGACTGAAAAAGTGGTAAGGCCGGTATCTTGCTGGACAACTTTTCCGTTCACTGACCAAGAAATAGAGTCGGCGTTCAGGTCAGTTCCATAAGCAGCCAAGGTGAAGGTGACCGTATCGCCAGGATTAGGATTGGTCGGCGTCACGTCCAATGTCACCTGCTGCTGGATGTCGCCTGATTGGATCGGATCATAACTTTGTGCTGAGCTTTTTTGTGCAAAGTAAGAGAAACATACGAAAGTAAAAACAATTAACAAAAAAACAAAGAGAATTGAACTTTTTTTCATCGCCTTAATTATATACCTATTTTTTTACAAAATCTAACCCTCACAAAACATTTGCAAACTTATAACCTACAATACCATTAAAAGGTCTTATACCCGCATTATGTTTATTCCAAGCAGCCATAAGCACCGGATCACTTTTATCATCGTTACTAATACTTCCATTTCTCATTATATCTGCTGCTTTTGATAACTTTATATTATCCTCTCTTGTTCTATTCGATTTTTTATTTAATTGGTCTAAGGCATCATTGCTAGATTGCTGATATTCTCGCATTCTTTTATTTTCTGCTTCTGCTGCAAGGAATTCTCTTTCTGTGGTATTCCGGTCATTACGAATATTTAGTGTTTTAATCTCTTCTTTTTCCTCCTCAACCTCTGATTGTTGGAGCTGTTTATCTTGTACTTGTTTAGACTGTTCCTGTTGCTGCCTATCTCGAACCATCTGTAACCGCGTCATTTTCTGCTGCTGATCCTGCTGGACTTGTATCTGCTGCGCTTTTATCTGGACTTCATTCTGCTTTTCCCATTTCTTGTTGTTCTGAACGGCAAGCCACCAGTTGTAACAATGATCAAGGCTCCAGAATGGCAGTGCATCGAGGTCGGGGATTTCTTCCCCAAGAAAAGTAGCGACCATTCCTAGGACTTTCATGGTCATATCATCAGAACCACTTCCAACCTCTCCTCGTATCCATAGATAAAAAGAGTAGGATATCTCTACTCCAATATCTATAAAGCGGTTTATGATTACTCCCGATTCAAAAAAAAGGTCCAAAAGAAACTGAACAAGGTCAATTATTAGGAATGCTCCGAGAACCAAACCCCACTCCGTGTTGCTTATTTTGCTTTTGGTGATCTGGGCCATAGGTTTACAGCTTGCGAGCCATATCCTCTTCAAGCTCTGCTCGCGCTTTCTTCATTGCGAGGACTTGGGCAGGATCCGAGGTGATGATCTGGTCTTCTGTATACGAGGCGATAATCTTGATGGCAACATGCTTGAGGCCGGCGAAGAAGATTCCCTCCCCTACATCCGATTCAAGAAGAAGATATTTTTCCTCATCGGTTAGGTTGAAGGTTTTTTGCACTGCATCGATTGAAGAAGGTGATTGCTTGAGAAGAAGCTGGATCGAGGAGTTGGTGATGATCGGCAATCCGTAAGGTGATTTCAGGAAGTCCTCGACGTCCTGAGTAATGGTAGCAAGGCCGAGATAGTATTTTCGTCCTCGTTTTGCCAAGCCGAGAAGGAATGAGGCAGTGTCTTCTGATTTCATCATCCACCATGCCTCGTCGATGACCAGAAGCCTTTTCTTGAGCTCTTTTCGGATGGCATTCCAGATGAAGTGGGTGACGATATACATTGCTACAGGCTTGAGTTCGTCTTCCATGTCTCGCACTGAGAAGACGACAAATTTCTTGTTAATGTCGACATTTGTCGGCTGATTGATGAAGCCTGCCCATGTTCCGCGAGTATATTTTGAGAGTTTTGTACCAGACATTCCGCTCCTTCCATTCCCGCAAGCACCATTTCGAAGTCGGACATCAAAGGCGGCTCGATATCAGTGAAATTCGAGTCGGGAGTAATATCTTTGAGTGCGTAAGTTTCGCTAATAGCTTTGTCGATGATGGCATCTTCTTCAGGGCTTAGTCCACCGAGCATGATGCGGAAAAGGCCGACGAGGTTGACGATATTCGAGCGGAGGACGTCAGCATCTGATTCATCTGGCCGAGGATGAGGAAGGTCGAACGGATTGATGTGGTGCTCGGAGGTAGAGGAGATGTTGAAATAGCGGCCACCGGTAGCTTCAGCCATGTATTCATATTCCTTTTCAGGGTCGATGACGATGACATCGGCATCGAACATGAGTGTTCGGAGGATTTCGAGCTTGGTAGCGTATGATTTTCCGGATCCGGCTTTGGCGAAAGTCACGGAATTGTAGTTTTCAAGCGAGAAGCGGTCGAAAAGGACAAGCGTTGAATTGTGGCGGTTGATGCCGTAAAGAATTCCTTTGTCAGAGGTAAGGTCGAAAGAAATGAATGGAAAGAGGCTTGAGAGAGCGGTGAAGAATTGAGCTTCGAGTGGATTTCCAGAAGGTCGTCTGCGATAGGTAGCGTGCTCTTGAAAGCCTTGTTCCTGCTGGAAAAGCGCGGGCTTGAGATAGACAAGCTTTGCTTCGAGGATTGATTTCATTTCCGATTCGATTTTATCGAGTTCAGCGCTCGAATCTCCATAAAGTGAGATATAAAGACCGACATCGAAGATCCTTTCTTGTGCCTGCTGCAGATCGTCGCGAAGCTTCTCAAGGTCTTGATAGGCAGTATCAAGCATCGGATCGCGGACCAAGCCCTTCTCTTCTCTGATGTGGATCTGGCTTTGCACTTCAGCGACTTTCTTTTGAAATTGGCGAAGCATTTTCGTGTTTCAATGGGATGGATGAAAATGGAAATATCAAAAACTTTGTCGAGGTTGATGATCGGCGAGAACCAGTTGTCGCTCAGATAGCGCGGATAAGAAATCACAAAGAAGCTCCTCACAATCTTGTTGCCGAGGTTTATTTCTTTCGAGCTAATTTTCAGCGCAGAAGGCGAGATGATATCTTTCAGGTCAAGCTCTTGGGACTGATAAAGCTCGCTTGGCAAGCTTGTCAGGTTCTCATTCTTTTGTTTTTTTGTAAAAATATCGAGTAGTCCCATGTTATTTAGTATGAATCGGCTTCTCTATCTCTCCAGGGTTGAATGACTTGTAGAAAAGCTCGATCAGCTCCTCATTTTCAAGCTCAACCATCCTGATGCCGCAGCGCGTAAGTCCTTCTTCGACCACCGCCACCCTTTGCTCGAGCTGGCCGATGTTTTCTTTGAAAGTGACATTCTTGTCTTCGGCATTTCCTTTCTTCGGCCAAAAACTGGGGGCGTATAAGGAATCACTACAAAGAAATTCTTGGTCATGATATTGCTGCTTTCGGTAAGCGTCCTGACGAATTCGACATATTGCCTGACTTGGAGCTTCATCAGGTCGGTTGTCTGTTCCGTTTCCCTTTTTTCGAGTATGTCGAGATAAGGCTTGATGTTGGAGGCGGCGCGATTGGACGCATATTTGTACTGAAAAGTTCAGGGAATTGAGGAAATTTTGGAACTGGCCGATGATTGCCGCCTGCTCGTCAGATGATTTCAAAGCGAAGTTGAGTGATGAAGCCATAACGATTGCCCTAAAGCGATCCGTATTCTAAGCACAACGAAATTATCTTTTATTTCCTCAATAGGGATGAATTCCTGAGTGGCTTTGGTTTGTGAGGCGAGTGACATATCGTGCTAAGTATACCCTATTAGACTTTAATATTTAAGAGATCATTAAGGCTTTTTTCTTCTCCATCGTATTTTTTCGAAGCAAGGCTGCCTTTTATATCTTTTAAACTGCTTCTTCTTGTTGTAGGAATGGAGATGATAGCTGTCGGATCATATGACATGTCGATTTCCTTCGTGGGTACCGGCTTATTTTCTTTTTTCCAGATGTAAAGCTTGTTTTTGGTGAAAAAAAGCACGGCAGCTTGGACTTCGTCAAGGAATGGTCTGTTGTTAGGCTTGTAAAAAGTCAGGGCGACAAAGAAAGCAAGTACAGGCAAGGCAAGAGGGATGCCGATGAATGCGGGCGTCACGAAATGGTAGATGGTATAGGAAATGCCGAGCCCTCCCGCAAGATAGATGAATTCCTTGAACGAAAGAGAAAAGAAAATCTTATCCTCGATCTCGATGAATTGTGGAACCTGGAACTTCATTTGGACTAGTATAGCATTATTCCGAAACTACCCGAAGGACTTCTTCGATAGTAGTCACACCCTGCACCGCCTTGAATACCCCGTCTTCTATCATGGTAAGCATTCCTTCTTTCTTTGCCTGCGCTTCTATTTCATCTGACGTCGTTCCTTTCATGACTAATGCCTTGATAGGTGCGCTAACCTTGAGAATTTCATGTATGCCGATCCTTCCCGCATAGCCATCTTCCGATTCAGCGCTTTTAATAGGCTTGTAGAACGGGATTGTCTGCCACTCCGCTTTTTCATCGACTATCTTTCTTTCTTCAGGAACTCCAGAACCCGGGCAATGTCGACTTTCTTGGAAAGCATATCAAGCTCATCTTTGGTGAGAAGGTATTTTTCCTTGGTGACAGCCAGTTTCCTGATAAGGCGCTGGCCTATGATACATTCAAGGTCGAGACAAGAGGAATGGCTCTATGTGCATGTCGATGAAGCGTGGAATGGCGCCGGCGGCTGAATTGGTGTGAAGGGTCGAGAGTACAAGGTGTCCAGTGAGCGAGGCGTTGATGGCGAGGGATGCCGTTTCATTGTCGCGGATTTCCCCCACCATGATGATATCCGGGTCCTGCCTGACAAGGGAGCGGAGTCCCGAGGCGAAAGTAAAACCGATTTCTGGCTTTACTTGGGTTTGATTGATCCTCTTCATCTGGTATTCGACAGGATCCTCAATCGTGGAGATATTCACATCGGCTGTATTCAGGATATCTAGAACGGTATAGAGGGTCGTCGTCTTTCCTGACCCTGTCGGACCAGTAGTAAGGATCATTCCAGTCGAGAGTTTTGTCGCTTCATATATCCTTTCTAATCCTTCTCCATGGAAGCCGAGATGCTCGAGGGTAAAGCCGGAAACATTTTCCCTAAGCAAACGCATTACTGTCTTTTCTCCGTAGTACACAGGCAGGATAGACACTCGAAAAGAGACATTTTCCCCATTCATTTCGATCTTGAAACGGCCGTCTTGGGGAAGCCTTTTTTCGTCGAGCTTGAGGCTCGAAAGGACTTTGATGCGGGCTGTGATGGAATCGCCTGCATTTTTTGGCAAGATCATGGCGTCGTGAAGTATTCCATCTATGCGGTAGCGTACTACCACTTCATTTTCTTGAGGTTCGATATGAATATCCGAAGCGTTCTGGATGATGGCATGTTTCAGGAGCGTATCTACGACTCGGACTACCGGCAAGTCCTCGGCCATCTTCTGAAGGTCTTTGATGTTGAGTTTGCCGTCCTTGTTCTGATCCCCGACTGATTTTATGGAGACTGATTCCTTCTGGATGATATCACCGAAGTCAGCCTTGAGGCTTTTCTGGTATTGGAGGATTGCCGACTTCATCGAATTCACGTCAGTAAGGCGTGGAAGAATCTTCAAGCCCACTTTCTTCTTGACGAAATCGAGTGCGCTCAAGTCATCGGTGTCGAGCATTGCCACCTCAAGCGTCTTATCATCTTTCTTGAAGCCGATGATATTGTGCTTGCGGGCAATCGGCTCGGGAATGAGAGAGAGAACACTGAAATCTATCTTTTGATCTTTGAGATCCACGAATGGGATCCCAAGTATGTAGGCTTGAATTTTTCGGAGATCTTCCTCGGTAATCAGGCTTTTTTGCAGCAGAATATCACCCATGTCTACCCCCTTTTTCTCTGATTCTTCGCGTGCAGTAGCAAGTTCTTTTTCGGAAACCAATCCCGAATCCATTATGAACTTTTCAAATTGAGCTTTGTTTATGAACACGCTGACATTGTAACATATTCGTCAACTAGTTGATTGGATTGATTGGAATTTCAAGTTGAATATTTGAGGTACTTCCTACACTGTCTGTAACCGTTACTGTTGCATTATATATAGCGAAAGGATCTGCCATTGAGGGTGTTCCTGATATCAATCCGCTGTTTGAAAGGCTTATGCTGTTATTTCCTAAAAATTGACCAGCAGTTACAACCCATGTATAGGGAGGAACGCCGCCTGTTGCGCTTAGTTGAAAACTATATGATTGATTAACCTTACCCGATGGTAACTCTCCAGCACTTCCTCCAAGCATAGTCATGCCCGCAGTACTAATAGCAAGAGGTCCTGTATATGATCCTGAACCTTTTTGGCAATAAAGGAGAGATATGTAGGGGTTCATAATATCCATTGCTTGTTGGGGTCCTACTGCATTATCGCTTGTATCGAATATGACATCACGGGTAAGCGCGCTGTATGCGTCCTGGTTTGCCTGATCATCTATAAGAACATATGGAGTTCCTTTTTGGGAACTGTCATCTCCGCGCTCAAACCCATTTATCTGAAGTTTGAATGGAGCTATCTCTGCAGGAACCTGCAGGTGTGTTTCTGCACCGCCTGTGTTTCCAAGAGCCCTTTGGCTCAATGAGACTCCATTCTCGTCTGTATTTCCACTTCCCGTTCCGATGATCGTCCGTCCTGAAGCAGGCGCAAATTGGCTCCAGCCGGTAGGGCATGAAGTAAGATTGAAAGCCATGACTGCTCCGGTAGGGACTGAAGCAGAAGCCTGCCATGTTCCATTTCCTTGGCTGTCTGAAGTAAGAACATTTCCTGAAGCAGCATTAAGAGGAATCTGAATACCATTTCCGAAATACCCACTACCAGCAGTAATAAAATTATTTGATGTTAATGTTCCTGCAATATTTAATAGGCTTCCATCTATCACAGAGCCATTTTTTGCTTGAGGAATAGCACCAGTGTTGAGAGGAGCATCAACGTTATTGGTCGGAGGGTTGACTGGTGCTGCTGTCCATGTTCCTGCTTGGACACCGATAACCCCCAATACAAGAATAGAGACAATAACAAGGTTTTTTATGATCTGAATTATTTTTTGTTGCATATAATTATTGATTATTTAATAAGCTTATAATATCCGCTTTCTGTCTCTCCGATAACGTCTCATTTTTTTGAGCTGTTAATTGTTTTATGATCTGATTTTTTTTAATAGTGGTAAGACTGCTGCTTGCTGAACCCTGGCTATTCAATTCTGCAATTATTTGGCTTTTTTGTTCTTCTGTGAGGATATTCTTATTGGTTTTGGTGGGGGCATCTTTTATTCTATGATCATTTATGCTTGTAACACCTAAAATGATAAAGGAAGTTAATAATGATAATATCGAAAGCCATGCAAGGCGTTTCATTTCATGCTTACCTTTTAGCTTACCAGTCGCGTTTTGGTTTAATTTGTAAGACATTTTTTAATTAAAATTCTTTTGCCTGGCCCGAAACATTGCATGTCGCAGTGTTTGAAACTGCGTTTTGTCCTGCCGCATTCGTAACGCTCAGTTTATAATGCGTAGTATACATGATATTATTCCTTGTTGTTGATCCTGAATTCAATGGACCATATTCGTTCTGCAATATGTTTCCATCAGACACCCCGCCATCCTTTATGAGGGTGCTCGTTCCTGTTGTCGGGTCAAAATTGGTTATAGACGACCATGATAGCGTGCATTGTCCACCAGAGGCGATGGTCGCCGGACTTGCAACAAGAGGTCCGATTACCGGACCTGTTCCAGTTCCCGGAGGAGGACATGAGGCTGGAACCGTTATTGATTCAGTATTTGAATAAGGAGAACATTCTGCAACAACACAAGCGGCGACTGAATAGGTATAAGTAGAGCCTGGCTGGCCCAAGGAATCTGTGAAAGAAGTGACTCCTATGTTGCTGAAGTTGCTGATTGAACTGTCAGGATTCTCTTTTTGTATATTATAGCTTGTTGCCCCGGAGATGTTTGTCCAGGAGAGGCTGATGCTGCAATTATTGCCGCCGCTAAGCGATGGTGGAGAAAGCGTAGGTGCACCAAGACCGTTCGGACAGACGCCATTCGCTGGGGCGCTTCCGTCTGGACAAGGAGCTACACAGCTGCCGGTCGTCGTATCATTCACTTGTCCTGCCGGGCAAGTATTATTGGTAAGAGAGGCTCCAGACATGTCTATCCACCCTATGTTTGTAGCGCCCCACGCATAGCCAATCAAGGGAGTAGATGTAACTCCAGGTGTACTCAAGCTTACTCCGTAACCTGTTCCTCCGAGACTGATCCATCCGTCCCATCCATCTGTCCTGTCAGCGCTATTGCAATCCTTGTTTACTGTCCCTGAGCATGCTCGGGCCCAACCGGTAAAGGTGTTTCCGCTTAAGATGGCATTTACGCCTAAGGTACCTCCTCCAGTTGGGAATCCCGAAAGTCCTCCGAATTTTATCCAGCCGATATTAGGCGACCATCCATAACCGCTGACTAATCCTGTCGAACTGACTGTTACTTGGCTCATATCTATCCAGCCAATCGTGCTTGACCAGGCATATCCGGAAAAGGAACGAGTCGTGTCTGCTTGGGAGATCTTTACTTTATTTGTTTGGCTGAAAAGATTCAGGCTGAGGAGAGTTATGACTATTACTAAAAGAAAAATCCAAAAAGAGACACTTTTTTTCATATATACATAATTATATGTCTTGTATACGAATGTGTACAGCAAAGGCTTCCATCAATGTGGATAACTTTAAGCCAACTTGATTTTTTTGCTCTTTTAAGATACATTAGTGTCGTTCACGTTCGCCGAAAGCGAACTTGTTTTTTTAATAGAAACTAAGAATTTAAACAATGTTTGATTTAAAAGTAATTCACTCCGTCTTGGACCAGATGGAACAAGAGCGAGGAATTCCAAAAGAAAAGATAATAGAAGCTATCGAATTGGCTTTGGCTACGGCATACAAGAAGGAATTTGGCAAAAGAGGCCAATATATGAGGGCTCGTTTTGATATTGACTCCGGAAAAGTGGAGTTTGAGCAGGTCAAGGTCGTTGTAGACGAGTCAAGCGTCGTTTTTGGCGAAGAAGGCGATGAAATCAAGGATAAAGAGGAAGAAATCACAGAAGACGGCGTCCTAAAGCTCCGTTTTAACCCAGAGCATCATATTTTGCTTGCTGATGCCCGAAAAATCAAAAAAGACGTCGTTTTAGGCGATGAAATGGTATTTCCCCTTGAAAATAAGGCTGATTTTGGCAGAATAGCCGCTCAAACCGCTAAGCAAGTGATCATTCAGAAGATTCGTGAAGCTGAAAAAGTCTCAGTTTTAGGCGAATTTGGCCAGAGAGAAGGCGAAATTGTCACTGGAAGCGTCCAACGTGTGGAAAGAGGCAATATTTTCATGGATATGGGGCGCGCTTCAGGAATTCTTCCTTTTGAGGAACAGATTCCTGGCGAGCATTATCGCCAAGGCGAGAAGGTCAGAATGTACCTTTCCCGGGTAGAAGAGACTCCGCGAGGTATATTCCTGCGTCTTTCAAGGGCTCATCCAAAGTTTTTGACCAAGCTTTTCGAGGCGGAAGTGCCGGAAATCACCTCAGGTGCCGTTGAAGTCAAAGCGGTAGCCCGCGAAGCAGGATCACGTTCCAAGATAGCTGTTTTTTCCAATGATCCTCATGTTGATCCTGTCGGATCGATGGTCGGGCAGCGCGGGGTTCGCGTCTCTACCGTCATGAGCGAGCTCGGAGGAGAAAAGATAGATATTATTGAGTGGTCTCCTGAGATTGAAAAATTTATCGAAGACTCTATCTCCCCTGCTAAAGTGATATCTGTCAAGGTAAATAAAGAAGAAGCTTCGGCTGTTGTAGAGGTCTCGGAAGACCAGCAATCGCTCGCTATCGGAAAAGGAGGACAAAATGTCCGACTTGCTGCCAAGCTTACAGGATTCAGGATCGATATTCGCTCTGGCAAAGGAGAAGTTGTTGCAGATGCCGCCTCTGAAGAAATTAATAACTAATACATCATATATATAGTATGTCTATAAATCTATGGAAAGATATTGATCCCGGAACGAAGGATAAGATGACAGTGATCATTGAGATAAACAAAGGCTCGAAGAATAAATATGAAATCGACAAAAAGCTCGGTCTAATTGCTTTAGATCGGGTGATGCACACTGCCCAAGATTATCCTTTCGATTATGGTTTCGTACCTCAGACATTGTGGGAAGACGGAGATCCTCTCGATGTTGTTGTTCTTACCACCTATCCTCTTTTTCCTGGGGTATTGGTGACTGTCCGTCCTGTCGCGATCGTTAATATGATCGATTCAGGCGAAAGCGATGCGAAGATAATCGCCGTACCTTGCGAAGATCCGCGATTCGATGATGTACAAGATATCGGAAGCGTGAACAAGCACACTCTCAAGGAGATCAAGCACTTCTTCCTCACTTACAAGAAGCTCCAGAACAAGGAAGTCACCATCAGCGGAATCGAAGGGAAAGAAAAAGCCGTCGAAGCTTTTGAGAAATCTCTCAAGCTTTACAACGAGAAGTTTGCAAGCAAATAGCAAAAAATTATGCCGTCATTCAAAATAACAAAAAACGAGAAGCTTCCCAAATCGGAAGCGGTCATCGAAGGAGAGCTTTCATTGGAAGCGGTAAGTGCTGAAAGGAAGAATGCCTTGAATAAATTCCAAGCCGAGGTCAATCTCGACGGCTTCAGGAAAGGTCATGTTCCTGAAAAGAAACTTGTTGAAGTCATCGGGGAGCTGGCTATTTTTGAAGAAAGCGCCTCTATCGCTTTGGAAAAGAACTATTTCGATATCATAAAGGAAGCAAAAGTCTTTCCACTCGGCGCTCCGCGCGTATCGATGATGAAGATCGCTTTAGGCAATCCCGTTGGCTTCAAGATCGAAATATCGCTCATTCCTGAGTTCACTCTTCCTGAATTCAAGTCATCAATAAAGGAAGTGAAAGAAAAAGCAGAGCAAGTTGTATTAGAAGATAAAGACGTCGAAGACGCGCTTTTAGAGATGCGCCGTTCTTTGGCTCATTATGAAAAACATCATTCGAAAGAAGGCCAAGATCAAGAGCATCATGACCATACAGGAAAAGACATTCCCGATGAGGAGCTTCCAGCGCTTGATGATGAATTTGCAAAGAAGGTCGGTAACTTCCCCACTCTGAACGTCCTTCGCGAGAAAGTAAGGGAAAACATGCTTAATGAAAAGGAAGTGAGAGCTCGGGAAAAGACCCGTCTCCATATGATCGAAAAGATTCTCGAAAAAGTTGAGATTGAAGTTCCTGATGTTTTGGTTCAGAGCGAGCTCAATAAGATGACGAATGAATTCAAGATGAGCATCGAAAGGATGGGGATAAAATATGAAGAATACCTCGGTCATCTCAAAAAGACACAAGACGACCTAAGGGACGAATGGAAAGACGAAGCGCTTAAAAGGTCAAAGATAGAGCTTGTCCTTAATAAGATTTCAGAAGACGAGAAAATAAAGGCAGATGAAGAAGAAGTAAAGAAAGAATCAAAGAATATCCTTGATCAATACAAGGATGCCGATCCGCTTCGCGTAGAGATTTATGTCGAGACGATGCTGACGAATGAGAAGGTGTGGCAGTTCTTGGAGAATTTAAACTAATCTAAAGCATAAGGAATGCGCTTGCTACTATCGCCGCAGTTTCTGCGCGAAGGGTAGCTTTCCCCAAAGAATATATTTCAGTTTCATAGGACTTGAATAGGGATAATTCATCCTCGCTCCATCCTCCCTCGGGGCCGATGAATATCCCTATTTTTGTTTCATGGCTGATAGTAGGGACATAATCGCCGTGAAATGGCTTCCCTTCAAGGTGAAAAGCAAATTTTTTTCCTTCATACCCTCCTAGCGCGTCTTCCAATGAGATGATCTTGCTGAGAAGCGGGGGAACATCCCTTCCCGATTGCTCAGCCGCCTCGATGGCTATCTTTTGAAGACGTTCGATTTTGAGGTCTTTCTTTTCGCTCCTGTTTGATATGAAGGGAATGATTTTTGAAATGCCAAGCTCAACAACTTTCTCTGTAACGAGTTCGAAATTACCTTTTTTGATGATTGAAAGGAAAAGAGTCACTTCCTTTTCGCTTGAAATTTCATTCTTTATCTTTTCTGTGATATTGAAGCTGATTTTTTTTCCAGCGATGCTGATCCGTGAAACGTAATCAAAACCTGAACCATCGAAGAGAATGATTTCATCCCCGGTCCGGAAACGGAATACCTTAAGAAGCTGGTGGGCAAGGTCTGGGTCGGGGAGGTCAAAAGAAGAGCCGTTCGAGCATTGCTCTTCCAGCCTTTTTTCCTTTACATAAAACCGATGACGTCTCATTTACCTACCTTACCGTGAAACTTGCTCTTATTCAAATTTTAGCTATCCTTTAGATACCTAACAAATAATTTCAAAAAACATGTTAATACCAACTGTCATCGAAAAGTCACAATTCGGAGAACGCGCATACGATATCTTTTCCCGTCTGCTTCGCGAAAGGATCATTTTCTTGGGAGGTCCGATCGACGACAATGTCGCCAATCTGATTATCGCCCAACTCCTTTTCCTTCAATCTGAAGATTCGAAAAAGGATATCACTTTATACATCAACTCGCCAGGAGGAAGCGTCACAGCCGGCCTTGCAATTATCGACACAATGAATCATATCAAGCCAGATGTCTCTACCCTTTGCGTCGGCCTTGCTGCCTCGATGGGCGCAGTCATCTTGTCTGCTGGAAAGAAAGGAAAGCGTTTCTCTCTCAAGAATTCAGAAATAATGATTCATCAGCCGATGGGAGGAGTCGAAGGACAAGCTTCAGATATCGAGATCAGCGCAAAAAGGATTCTCAAGAACCGAGATCTCTTGAACAAGATTCTTGCTTCCAATACCGGCCAGCCACTTTCGAAGATTGAGAAGGATGTAGACCGGGATTTCTTCATGTCTCCCGAGGAATCGAAGAAGTATGGCATCTTGGACAAAGTTCTCTAATTGTTGTATTGTTGAATTGTTATTAAATTAATTTATCCCTTAGGCCGATTGACGGCGGAGGGTGTTGAAAAATCATGGGTTTAAAAATAGTATTCCTACTCTCGCTCATGGCGGGACTTGTGGGGGTGCTTTTAGGGTATGTGCTTCGTGTGTTGGTGGGTCTTTCAAAAAAAGGATCGATCGAACAAGACCTCAAAGAAATGACTTTGAGGGCAGACGAAGAGGCTAAAAGCATTCTCCTTGCCGCCGAAGAAAAGGCGGCCGAGATCCTCAAGACGACCAGAGAGGACATTAAAGAAAAAGAAGATAACAGCAAGAAGACGGAAGAGCGCTTGATCAAGAAAGAAGAGATGCTCGACAAGAGACAGGTGGATATAGATAAGGAAGTCGAAGAGATAAAGAAAAGGATAGAAGAAGTGAGGGCAATTAAGGAAAAGACTCTGGCCCTTGAGACTTCACGCCAAAAGGAGCTCGAGCGGATCGCGCGGCTCACTATTGAAGAAGCGGAAAAAGAACTTTTCACACGCATAGAAAAGCAGAAAGAAGAGGATCTCGTTTCTCGGATGAGAAAGCTTGAGCTTTCCGCTGAGGATGCGCTTGAAGATAAAGCAAAGAATATTCTTGCTACTACCATCCAACGCCTGGCGAGCTCGGTTTCGGCTGATATGTTCACTACTCATCTCATAATCCCTTCTGATGAGATAAAAGGAAAGATCATTGGAAAAGAAGGACGCAATATCAAAGCCTTTGAGCGTGAGACAGGAGTTGAAATCATAGTCGATGATAGTCCTGGAGCGATCACTATTTCCTCATTCGACCCTGTTCGCCGCCAGATAGCGAAGATCGCCCTTGAAAATCTCATTGCGGACGGGCGGATCCAGCCTGCGAAGATAGAAAAGGAAGTCGAAAAGGCCAAAGAAGAGATAAATAAGGTCATAAAACAGAAAGGTGAAGAGGCGGCATACGAATGCGGAGTGCTTAATATGAATCCGCGTATCATTTCCATCCTCGGAAGACTTCATTATCGCACTAGTTATGGCCAGAACGTGCTCGCCCATTCAGTCGAATGTGCCCATATTGCCGGAATGCTTGCTGAAGAGCTCGGTGCAAACGTCAGTGTAGCTAAAGCAGGGGCTCTTTTTCACGATATCGGCAAAGCCGTTGACCATGAAGTGCAGGGAACTCATGTGGAAATCGGCATACGTATTCTTGAAAAGTTCGGCGCAAGCGAAGATATCATCAAAGCAATGCGTGCTCATCATGAAGAATACCCTTATGAGACCATCGAATCAGTCATTGTACAGACAGCAGATGCCATTTCTGGAGGCCGTCCGGGGGCCCGCAAAGATAATGTCGAGAATTACATCAAGCGTTTGCAGGACCTAGAGGCTATATCCACCTCATTTAAGGGTGTCGAGAAGTCCTATGCCCTCGCAGCAGGCCGAGAAATAAGGGTTTTTGTCTATCCTCAGCAGATTTCCGACCTTGAATCGGTGAATCTTGCCCGTGACATTGCGGTGAAAGTCGAGCAAGAGCTGAAGTATCCTGGAGAGATAAAAGTGATGGTCATTCGCGAGACGCGATCCGTTGAATTCGCAAGATAAAATCGAAGTTGACAAGCTATTTGCATATAAAATGGCTTACTATATAATAATTTGAGACATCACATAACGCTGGTCGAATTATTATCAATCAAATTTTGTCATAACATGAATAAAGCAGATCTCGTAGACGCAATTCAGAATCAGCTTCAAGGAACAAAAGTTCAGGCAGAACAAGTTGTTGATCTCATCATCAGCTCCATTACCGGAACTTTGAAGAAAGGAAAAGAAGTCTCAATCGCAGGTCTTGGCATTTTCCAGGCAAAGGAACGGGCAGCTCGAACAGCTCGAAATCCTCGAACAGGAGAATCAATCAAGGTTGCAGCAATGCGCGTTCCTAAATTCCGAGCAGCAAAGGCTCTGAAAGACGCCGTTAAATAATAATTTGTTTCCACTTACAAAAAGGCCACCCAAGAGAATATCGCGGAGTGGCCTTTTTGTTGGTAATTTGCTAGGATATCTCGTACTGCAGGTATGGTTTAGTGGTAGAACACGTCCTTGCCAAGGACGAGACGAGAGTTCGATTCTCTCTACCTGCACAAAAAATAACTATTTGCACAATTCGACCAGTGCTTCTCTGCTATCTTCCTTCTCTACTTTGTTTGATCTCTCGAAGCCACACTTCTGGCACTGAAGAAGTATCTTTTCCTTGTCTCCCATTTTCTGATATCCGATCGGTTTCATCATTCCCTGGCATTCCTCAAGCCTATCACCCGGATTTATATCCACATGTTTGCTCCAGAGGCATTTTGGGCAATGGTTGGTGTAACCAGTCCCCTGCACTTCCACGCCGCAATGCTGACAGATGAAATTCTCAATTGTGCGGGTGAATTTTTTTGCCATAGTTATTTTGCTTAGATTAGCCTATGTTAGCTCATATTGAAAATCGAGCAACAAAAAACCTCCGACACGTTCCCACTTGCGTGGTACTTGTGCCGGAGGTAGGTGCGTTTACGCTTCCGGGAATACTTCCGGGAATAACTGAGCCTCCAGCTCCTGTAGGTTGCTGGGAATGACCTCTTCCAAGGGTTCAGGAAGAGAAGGTACCGACTTTTCGCCGCCTCGTTTCGCCGCCTCGTTTCGATGCTGCTGATGACGAACGCTACGGCAGCGAGCCATTCCGAGCCCGTACCACGGGCACGGGTTGGCTCGCGTCGAACTGCAGATGTTATTCTCGCAGTCGGTTTGACGGCTGCGTTCGAAACCTCCGCTGATGCAGATACGCACGATTTCGACAATCCTTTCGTAAGGGATCTTCGATTTTGGACGGGCATGCGTCTTCGTTCCATTAGCAACAATGGTTACCTCCCCATCGGCACGAGTAACCCCATACCAGCAGTCTTTGTTGCTGATCTGCCCCCCAATAGCGAGGTCTTTCCAGGCAATGTTTCCCAAGTTCCCTTCCTCACTCCGAAGCGCACAGATGATGTCAAGCGCTGCTTTACGGAGTTTCTTACGAGGATCGAAGTAGATTTGGGTCCCTTCTTCCCCGAACTTGATTAAGACATTGATCCTCCCTCCGTGGTCGGACCGGGCGTAGGCCACCGTTTCCATAGAATCCGATTCGATGTACCCGAACAGCAAAGGCTGATCGCTGACACCTTTCACCCCCTCCACCTGAATCTTCAGGTCGTATTCGTCTTTGACGACCACATCGATGAAGCGCTTTTGTTGCGTGTAGTACTCTCCCAGCAACATCAGCGTAACGTCGATCGACTTCTGAGGGTCGTTAGGGTAGTTGTTGTTATACAACTTCACGATTGCCTCCAAATCCATGAAGCCCAGGTTCGGTTGCGTGTCAGCGTTCAATGAATAGGAGAGGAGTTTTCTAAAAACTTCCTGATCCGCAAGTCCCATGGCCTCAGCCATGAGAATGGCGGTCGATTTCCCTTCTTTTCTCCCCCCTTCTGCAGCTTGTCATCGAAACGGCCGTGGCCGATTCCGAGTAACAAGTATCCGGCCTTTTCGAACTGCGTCTCAGACATGTTGCCTTGCAACTTGTTCCAAAACAGCAGTTCCGCCGTTGTTATGCCTGGGAAAACCTTTTCCCCCCCGATGATGCGCGCAAACCAATACGCCAAAATCTCATCGAGATGCGGGCCCGTGTGGAACACCACATGTTTAACTACTGTCGTTTTCATCCGATTACCAATCTAAGGGGCAAATAACCCCAGTTGTTTTTATTAAAGAGCAACCACGAAGTTCCAATATAGAACCACCGCTTCTTTAAACTGGCCTTATTATAGCATGTATATATGCAAAAGTCAATTAACTTTTATTTAGATTTTATTGGTCGGAGTGCAGGGATTCGAACCCTGAGTCGCTTGATCCCAAATCAAGAATGTTAGCCGTTACACCACACTCCGAAGAACCACAGCTTAGCACACATTCTATTAAATGATAAGGTTTTCAAGGTGCTCTATCCTATAAAGCTCGTGAGTACCTCTTTTTATGACTACCGTGATAACAGAAAATTCCCATTCGACTTCATCAGAGACTTCCCTTTCAGCTAAATATGTCTGAATTGTCCTTTTGAGCCTTCGAATTTTCCATTTATGGACATTATCCTCAGGCCTATACCAGTTTGTCCCATTAAAAAAGAAGTTCGACGTAATAGTTTTAACCTCTATAAAGTACATAATCCCCTTTTTTGATGCAATAATATCCAACTCACCCCATTTCTTAAGGTAATTTCGCTCAATTATCGTATAGCCTGATTTTTCTAGAAAGTTACATGTGTAACTTTCACCAATGTCTCCTACTTCTCTTTTTAAGGTTTTAGCCATGATTACCTCTGATGTTACATGTGTAACATTAGTTTTGTATAAAAAATAAGTAAAGTAAATCTAAAATATCTAGATAACATGGTTACATGTGTAACAAATTAAGTATATTTCACGTGAAACATTAGAATGGCTTAAAATATAGATAAAAGCCATGTTCTTAAGCCAAAAAGTCTGTCTTTTATACACATATCCCCCGACTTATCCCCAGAAAGGTTGATAAATATAAGGACTAAAGGAAAAAGTCAAAGACAATTTTTGTGCGGGTAGAGAGAATCGAACTCTCGTCTACTGCTTGGAAGGCAGTCATTCTACCACTAAACCATACCCGCATTGATCTGACAGGGAACATTATATCAGGACTCGTTCCTTACGGGAAAGGTCTAGAGTCCTGGCGGGAGCACAATCGCTTTGCTCTTGTGCTCCCGCCAGGACTCGAACCTGGAACAACAGTTCCGAAGACTGTTGTGATATCCATTTCACCACGGGAGCGTCGTTGCATCATACAATGATTAGCTTAAAATTAAAAGGTATAATAGTATTTGTTGACAATGATCAAAAATATATCCAAAAATATTCCTGAAACTGTTTCACATGTAACTCAAACCCTGAAAAAGGCGGGTTTTGAGGCATATATTGTGGGTGGCTGCGTAAGGGACCTCATTTTAGGTCTTAAGCCAAAGGATTGGGATGTGACGACAAACGCTACTCCGGAACAGATAATACCCTTATTTACCAACACTTTCTATGAGAATGACTTTGGAACGGTCGGGATGGTGAACCAGGACGTTTCTGATGAAACGTTGAGGGTGATAGAAGTCACTCCATACAGGGTAGAAAGTGGTTACAGTGACATGAGGCACCCTGATGAGGTTAAATTCAGCCAGAGCCTAGATGAAGACCTTAAACGAAGGGATTTCACCATGAACGCCATTGCTTGCGATACTGAGCTTGTAGATCCTCATAAAGGACAAGAAGATATCAGTGAGAGAATAGTGAGGACGGTAGGGGATCCGGATAAACGCTTTCAGGAAGATGCCTTGAGAATGTTAAGGGCAATTAGATTTACTGCCGTATTAGGCTTCCAGATAGAATCGAAAACAAAGGAAAGTATACTTAAAAATAAAGGGCTGTTGGAATTTGTATCAAAAGAAAGGATCCGCGACGAGTTCATAAGGATAATCCTCTCAAAGAACCCTCAAAAAGGTCTTGAAGCCTGTATTGAAGCGGGAATAATGTCCTATATAATTCCGGAGCTTGAGGAAGGTATTGATATAGGACAAAATAAAGCCCACAAATATAACGTTATTGAGCATCTATTAAGGACATTGCAATGCGCAGCCGACAAAGACTATTCTCTGGAGCTTCGATTGGCGAGCCTTCTTCACGATATAGGGAAGCCCCGATCGAGGCGTTGGGCTGATGATAAAAAAGAATGGACATTCTACGGACATGATGTCATTGGAGCAAAAATGGCAGAGAAGATTCTTGATCGTCTGAAATTTCCGCGAAAGACAATTGATCTCGTAAAAAAATTCGTGCGATGGCATATGTTCTTTTCTGATACGGAACATATTACTCTTTCTGCTGTCAGGAGAATCGTTGTAAATATAGGAAGGGATAATGTATGGGACCTGATGAATCTCCGTGTGTGCGACAGAGTAGGGACCGGTCGACCGAAAGAGAATCCGTACAGGCTTCGAAAATACAAATCGATGGTTGAAGAAGCGCTGCGTGACCCTATATCAGTTGGGATGCTCAAGCTCGATGGCAAGGATATCATAGCTGTCACAAAATCAAATCCTAGCCCTAAAATAGGCCATATTTTGCACGCGTTGCTGGAAGAAGTATTGGAAGATCCTTTATTGAATACCGAAGAATATCTCAACAAAAGAGCAGTTGAACTAAATGAATTGCCTGCAGACGAACTTGAAAAGATAGGCAAGAGCGGAAAGGAAAAAAAGGCTGAGGAAGAAGAAAAAGAAATTGAAGAGCTTCGCAAAAAATATTTCCTATAAAAACGAAAACACGCCCCGAAATAAATAAATGGGTACGTGGTTTCTAAAGAAGCACCGAGCCGTCGTTCGCGAAATTTATCTCAAAAAATAAACTAAAAGTGAAAATAATATTTCGACTGCGCGGCAAAGCACCCTTTGGAAAGAACTATCTTCTGATCATCACCGATTAGTGACATCAACAAACACTTTTTAAAATTATCCTTGATCAGTAAGTCCTGAGTAAATTGTATCAGTAATAAAAGACATGTAAAGGACAACAAGTGTAAACTGGGGATAACTTCACACATCTCCCTTAACGACATAATTCAGTATTTGAAAAAATGAAGTCGGAGGAGTAGAATGTATGAATGATAAGCAAAAAAGATTCAGAAAATGACCATAGGTACATTCGGGGCCTTAAATTTATGGCGGGTGCCAAGCTGTATGATATTTTGCATAAAAATAAGAAAGATAAAGAAGTAGAAAGTGAGCTACAAAAGCAGGTAACTGAACTTCAGGAAAGACTTAAGAAGTTAGAAGAGGGTCAAAAGTAAAATTTGACTTTATCCACTTTCCCGATTAGTATCTGAAACCTGCCTCAAGGTATAATAAAATCCGCCTTCCAGTTGGAAAGCGGATTTATCGCAAGATTTATATTACTTTTCAACCTAAGGCCCGATTAACTTTAAGGTTGAAAAGGAGACGGAACAGGCATTTTCATTACGACATCAGCCATCTTTCCTAACTGAACTTCAGTTTCGGAAGTTAGCTCTTCGCGGGTGAAGATGCCTTTTCTTATTAACAACTCCGCAATAGAAGCCATTGTGGCAGTGTTAATATTTTGAAACACGCTTGGGCCAATTCTGGGAAGCATCGTTTCAATGAATTTTTCGTTTTTCATTGGTCTTTGGTATTTACACTATCTTTCTCTCAACCTAAAAGAGTGGGGCGTTTGTGTCGACCTCACCTATTAAAACCGCCCACTTATTATCTGAACATTTATTCTGATACTAAATGTGTGATTCTAACTCGGCGCAATCATGGGTGGAAACTGGTTAGAAAACAAAAAAGAGACAAATAAAAAAACCCGTTTCAACGACTCTAGCGAAGGGCGAGCAACAAGACTTTCGTTTTTGTTGTTTTGCCTTTTCAGGCGTTGGACTTTTAATCCTTCGCCAGATGCGTTGTAACAGGTTCTACCTGCTTGTTGCTCTACTTATTGAGGGAGTCCAAACCCTACTCTTTATTAAGTAACTTTGGAGAGTATGATACACTAATACGATATAAAAGTCAAACATGACCAAAAACCAATTTCTCTCTATCTTGAAGCGTGCAATAAAGCACCGAGCAAAACCCCAAAGCGTTCCCTGTCGTTGCCTCGATTGTTGTAATGAAAGACAAAAGCGTCAAGGTAAGCCTGTAGGTGTTGCTTCGAAATGACCTTGTAAGTGCCTTTGATGCTTCTCTTTAGGTGAGCCACGAAAGTCTCAATGGTGTTGATATGAATATCACCTCTCACGTATTCTCCTTTGCTGTGGTCAACCGAGTGTCGGTCGTAAGTCTTATCAGATCTTTTGTATACCTTGCTACTGTCGGTGATGATGCTTGTAGCCTTAGTCTCGATATTCCTTTCAATGAAGTCCTGCATTGTCCTCGCAGAGCTGTCTTCCATGACTTCCGCTCTCATCTTTCCATATCGCTCTACCGCCATGGTGATGATTGATTTTCTAGCCATTACTTGTCCTAGCTTTTCATTATTCTTTCCTGCGTTCCCTTTGCCTCCGAAGTAAGCAGTATCTATCTCCACGTCTCCTTTGAGCTTTAACTTGTCCTGTGGCAAAGCCTTGCGTATCAGGCTCAATATCCTCCAAGCGCACTTGTAGGTAACTCCAAGCTGTCGTTCCAGTTCCTTAGCCGAGATACCGCTCTTGGCGTTTGAGAAGATAAAGATTGCATGAAACCACAAGGATAGTGGAGTATCTGACTTGTGGAAGATTGTAGTCGAAGCAGGGGCAATCTGAAAACGACACTTCGAGCATTGATACTGCTTGCGACCCTTTATCTGTCGGTACGTTCCGCCACATGAGCAAGAACGGCTGTGCAAGGTATCGAATATCAAGTCTAAGCATGTCTCGTCTGTGGGGAAGTCCCTCCTTAAATCTGCTATTGAGTATTTTGTTTCTTTTGCCATGTACCTATCCTATACCCTAGTGATTATGTTGTCAAGGGATAAGTGTGGATAACTTTATTTCAGCTCAAGCAAAAGAGGGCAGTGATCTGAACCAGTTATATCTTCATATATGCTTGCCTTCTTGATCTTGTCCTTTAAGTCTTCGCTCACGAAGAAATAGTCTATTCTCCAGCCAACATTCCTTTCCCTCGCGAAGGTCTTCATATCCCAGTAGGTATATTTATCCTTGATGTCTCCGTTCTTGAAACGGAAAGTATCTATGTAGCCGTGGGAAATGACTTTGTCGATCCATTTCCTTTCCTGGGGAAGGAATCCAGTGTTCATTGCATTTTCCTTTGGTCGCGCAAGATCTATTTCCGTGTGGGCAGTATTCACATCACCACAGAAAATCACGGATACCCCTTTCTTTTTTAATTTGTCGACATATTCCAGAAAGGCATCGTAATATTTCATCTTGAAGTCCAAGCGGATAGGGCCACCTCCGCCATTAGGGAAGTAGATATTTATAAGAGTGAATTCCTCGAAATGGAGGGCGATAAATCGTCCTTCCTGATCGAGTTCTTCGACTCCAAGGCCATAATCAATGTTCAGAGGAGCTATTTTCGTATATATAGCCACTCCACTATAACCCTTTCTCCCTTTTGAATGGTCAAAATAAGCTATATAACCCTTTATTTCTTTGAGTTCTAGCGGAAGCTGGTCAGGATGAGCTTTCGTTTCCTGAAAGCAGAACATATCCGGCTTTTCTTTGATGATCCAATTAAGCTTTCCTTTCTTATGCCAAGCCCGTATACCGTTTACATTCCATGAGATTATTTTCATATATTTATTTCTTATTATGGAAATTCTTATACACATCGCGAAGATGCTTGTCAGTGACATGGGTATAGATCTGAGTGGTGTTTATATTAGCGTGACCGAGAAGCATCTGGACAGCACGAAGGTCAGCGCCGTTCGAAAGCAGATCCGTAGCGAAGACATGCCGGATGACATGCGGGGTCACTTTTTTCGATATACCCGCTTTGATAGCATAATATTTTACGATCCGTTCAATCGAGCGGCGTGTCAGCCCCATTTCGCCTTTGTCTGATTTCCTTTCGTTTGATATCTTCACGAAGAGCGGGTCATCGAGATCTTTTCTCAGTGAAAGATATCGTTTTACTGCTTCTTTTGCCTCTTGAGAAAGGAAAACCACCCTTATCTTTCCGCCTTTTCCACGGATAGACAGCTCGTCCACTTTCAGGTCGATATCTCGAGAAAGGGAACAAAGCTCGGACACACGCAAGCCGGTAGAAAAAAGAAGTTCCAAGATCGCTTCGCCCCGCGCTTTTTTCAGAGGTTCTTTTTCGCTCTTTGGTGCGTCGAGAAGCCTCTTCAATTCTTCTTGTGTAATCAGATCGAGAGATCGTTCTGACACTTTTGCCAGCTCGATCTGGTCCGCTGCAAGGGAAGAAGCTCCACGCTTTGCAAGGTATTTGAGAAAGGAGCGCAAGGCGATGAGATAGTAGTTCTGTGTCTTTTTCTTCATCGTGTCGCCAGTCGAACGGTTATTTCCTTGTGATTGGCGGTTGAGCCAGAGCCTGAACTCCCGAATGACGTCTTCGGTGATGTCTTTCGGATCCTTCGCCTTGGTATGTTCGAGAAAAACCGACAAATAGTGGTCATAATTCCTCACTGTATTCAAAGCGCGGCCCTTTTCTATCTCGATATACTCAAGGAATTGCTTCTTAAACTCCGAAAGATTGTGCGACATAAACAAATTATAACATATTGCAAAAAGGATGCGTTTATGGTAATGTTTCGTGACAATGTTAACAAAAGCAAAAAAGCAGAAAATCATCAAAGAAGTCAAAATTCACGATACTGACACCGGTTCCTCCGAAGTGCAGATTTCCCTTATAAGCAAAAGGATCGATGAATTGGCAAAACACTTGAAGAAAAATCAGAAAGATAACCACTCCCGAAGGGGCCTCCTTCAGCTTGTGGCCGACCGCCAGTCACATTTGAAATACCTCCAGAAAAAGAGCCCAAAGCGCTACCAGTCGATTACCAAAAAACTCGAACTTAAGAAGAAAGCCTAATGTCAGTAATAAAGCACAAGGAGCAGAGAGTGGGAATCTTCATTGATACTCAGAATCTCTATCACAGCGCCAAGAATCTTTATCATGCGCGGGTGAATTTCGGCGCAATCATGAAAGAAGCCCTCGGCAACCGTTCCCTTATTAGGGCTGTTGCTTATGTCATCACTACCGAAGCAGGCGATGAAAAGAGCTTTTTCGAAGCTCTTGAAAAGATCGGCATTGAGACTAAGACTAAGAATCTTCAGATTTTCATGGGCGGAGCGAAGAAGGCAGACTGGGATGTGGGATTAGCGGTAGATGCCATTAAGCTTGCTCCCAAGCTCGATGCTGTAGTGATCGCTTCAGGAGACGGCGACTTCATTCCACTTGTAGAATATCTTCAAACTAATGAAGGATGCCAAGTAGAAGTCATCTCATTCGGCAAATCATCATCCGGAAAATTAAAGGAAGTGGCTGACGATTTTATCGACATGTGCGAAAATCCCAAGAAATACCTCCTTAATTATTTTCCTTCGAACGCCGCTTCTTCAAACGTCAACAAGAGACGAAGGCCAAACTCATCCAAGAATCCTCCGGAAAATACGGTAGAATAGGAAAATGAAGGAGACACCAGGCATACATACTTTCCAAACTGATCTCGCAGATGCGGTCAGCGACGAGTCTATCTCAAAGATAGACATATTACTCGAGAAGAATAAGAAAAATGAGACATCGGGTCTTGCCGAGGAGAGAAAAAACATTCTGCCGGTCATCATCGTCATATTAGGGTCTGTCGTAATATCTTTGATATTGATTTTTATTTACATACAATATAGGAGTAACAAAGCTCCAACTGTTCAAGCTCCAGTTATTGCTCCTCAAGAATTGATATATTTTGATTCTTTGAAAGAGGTTTCACCATCAACTTACGAATATAAAGCAAAGCCGGATGCGATAGGAGTAACTTTCTACCAGACAGATGCCTCCGCTGGGAATTTCTTAAGCATCCTCTCGCCATCCATCCCTCCGTCATTTCTTCGTTCCATAAGCGACAAATGGTTTTTCGGCGGAGTTCCTGCAGGGAACTTCATTATCCTGAAGACTGATTCTTTTCAGAGGGCATACCCTGGCATGCTGGAATGGGAACCGTCAATGAAGAAGGATTTGCTCGGCCTCTTTGATTCAAGTTCGACCGTCTCCGTCGGAAATTTCAATGATCAAGAAATAGGCAATTTGGCTGTGAGGGTGCTGCATGACCAGCAGGGCAATACACTATTCATGTATGGCTTCACGGATAATAATACTATTTTGATGGCTAAGAATAACGATACTTTTAACGCCATTTCCGGCTTATTGTTAAAGTAAGATTATGGTATGATTAGCGATAATAAAAGAAAGATGACACTCGACATTAACTACTTCAAGGAAAAATTATTGGCTGAGAAAAAACATCTGGAGACGGAGCTTTCAAGCGTTGCCCAGCAAGGCCACAAGGATAAGAACGATTGGCAGGCAAGGGGGACATTAAACGATGACAGTGTCGACGCCGATCCTAATGAAGTAGCCGACAAGATCGAGGAATATGAGACGAATTATGGAATCGTCGATAATCTCAAATCGAATCTCGCTGAGGTAATAAATGCTCTCACGAAGATAGATGCCGGCACATATGGCATCTGTGAAGTGTCCGGAGATCCGATCGAAGAAGATCGCTTGATGGCCAATCCCGCAGCTCGCACATGCAAGCTCCATATCAATGCGAAATAGTTGATCCTTTTTTCGGTTTTTCTTTATCTCATTCCCTGATAATCTGGAGATGGGTTTCTATAAGACGACAAGTGCTCAAGTACATCTTCTTTCCTCATATCTGATAGACGTCGAAGCAGACATATCCAAAGGGCTTAATTCATTTTCAATCGTAGGGCTTCCTGACAAGGCAGTTGAAGAATCAAAAGACAGGGTCTCCGCTGCAATCAAGAACAGTGGCTTCAAGTCGCCTAAAAGCGTCAATCATAAGATCACTATCTCTCTTGCTCCAGCCGACCTTCGCAAAGAAGGCCCGAATTTTGACGTGGCAATAGCCCTCGCTTATCTTAATTCCGTCGGTGACATAAGATTTGATCCGCGAGGCAGGCTATTCTTGGGCGAGCTCTCACTAGATGGAAGCCTGCGCCAGATAAAAGGAATATTGCCTTTAGTCCTTGAGGCAAAAAAACAAGGAATGAAAGAAGTATATATTCCTTTCGGAAATGCCGATGAAGCATCTTTCATTTCTGACATAAGCATTTTCGCAATCAAGGATTTGAAGAGCCTCATCGGCCATCTTAATGAAAAAGAAGAAAAGAAAATAATTTTTCCTCTTGAGCATATTCCTCTTTCACGAGCTAAACGCGATATTACGATTGATTTCAAGGATATAAAATGCCAAGGAGGAGCGAAAAGAGCTTTGGAAATAGCTGCTGCCGGAGGACATAACATCATGCTGCATGGGCCGCCGGGCACGGGCAAGACCATGCTTGCCAGAGCTTTTTCATATCTCCCTCCTGAGCTTTCTTTCGACGAAGCGTTGATTGTTAGTTCTATCCATTCCTCATCAGGATCGTCTTCGGAATTGCTCAGATATCCTCCGTTCAGGTCTCCTCACCATACATCTTCCTCTCAATCGATTGTAGGAGGAGGATCGATTCCTCATCCTGGTGAAGCAACCTTAGCCCATAATGGAATATTGTTCCTTGATGAATTTCCTGAATTCAACAGCAAAGTAATAGAAGCGCTGAGGCAGCCGCTGGAAGACAGGAGGCTCAGTATCTCTCGGGCGAGAAACTCGACAGTGTTTCCTTGCGACTTCATCTTGGTCGCCACCATGAATCCGTGTCCTTGCGGCTATTCCGGTTCGACAAATAGGGTTTGCGTTTGCAGCGACAAGATCGTACAAAGATATCAAAGGAAAATCTCCGGACCGATTGCCGATAGGATCGATCTGTGGATCGAGGTAGGAACTTTTGATCACAAAAAATTGACGAAAGAAAAAGAAAGCGAGTCGACGGAAGATGTGCGAAAAAGGGTGGCAAAAGCTCGTGACAGGCAATATGAGAGATCGGGATGTCTTAATTGCAGGATGGATTCAAAAGATATCGCCGATACGTGCCTTATCAAGAAATCTTCGCTCAAACTTCTTGATTCTTCGGCTGAGAGCTTGTCTTTGTCGGCAAGGATGTATCACCGGATTATGAAAATAGCCAGGACTATAGCTGATTTGGAAGGGGCAGAATATATTGAAGCTGAGCATATTCTGGAAGCGCTCCAATATCGCCCGAAATTAAGGATATTTCAGAATTAGGTTCCGCTAGAAAGGATTGATTCCTCCACGGACTTCGAAATGCACATGGACACCTGTTGAATCTCCAGTGCTTCCCATTCGCCCGATGACATCTCCTTGGCTTACTTTCTCTCCTTGCGTGACAGAGATGGAGTTCATGTGCGCATAAAGAGTCTCCATTCCGTTAGGATGCTTGATGACCACGTAGTTTCCATAGCCTCCATTCCAGCTGTTTCCGCCGCGAACGACGATGACTGTTCCGTCCGCCGCTGCCATGATAGGAGTATTGAGGGAGCTTGCAAGGTCGACCGCATTATGTCCGTGGAGGCCTTGGGTCTTGACGCCGCCATGAATCGGCCTGATGAAATATCCGCCATCACTCTTGATAGGAACTTTCTGGCCATTTACGAGAGGGGTGATTGCAGCTAATCGAGGCACTGATTGCGGAGGAACGGGGGTGCCAGCAGAGGCAGAGGCACTGACCGAAGCGCTTATTGAGCCCGATGTCGTGCTTGGAGCATCACTTGCTTCGCCGTCAGGAATGATAATCTGGTCTCCAACAGAGAGATCTGTCTCGCTTGAAAGGCCGTTATACGAGAGTATTTCAGCAGAGTCTCCTTTGAAAGAAGAAGCAATACTCTTCAGAGTATCGCCTTTTTTGACCGTGTATTTGATTCCGGAAACGGGAAGGATGACCAGCTCCTGGCCTTTTTTAAGCGTTGATTTGCTGTTCAGGTCATTGGCCCATCTGATGGTATTTTCTGTCACGTCGAACATGGCAGCTACGCTTTGAACAGTATCCCCGTCCTGGACGATGTAGGTGCTTATCTGATCTGATGATGCCGAGGCGTCTGTCGATGTTCCGGGAGTAGGTTTCCCATTATCCATAAGAGCTTGACCCGCAACTAAATAAGTGGTTGAACTGTCATCAACCGCCTGAGGGTCGATATTCGTATTTGCCTGAAGAAGCGGCACGGTTTGGATATTAGCGGATGAGCTCGATGAATCAGTGTCTAATGCATAAGCCACGCTTGTTCCTGTACCTGCAAGACCTAACAGCCCCGATGAGGCGAGGGTCAATAAGAGGGCTATGTTGAGAGGTGAAGCGTTCGATATCGCGCGCTTGATGCTCTTATGTTTGTTTCTTAAAATAAGTTTTCTTGAGTTTAAATCTATGACCTTCGCACATTCCATTTCATTCTGTATCCTTGCATGATGTCTGTCGGAGAAGTGCTCATTCAATGATATCGAGCGCTAGACCGTTGTCAACAACGGCTCGATAACAAGTCTTTATACAATATATATGATAAAATTCATGCATATAAATAGGACTTATTATGCCTGAAGTACCAAAAAACCCAGAAGCAAGAAATAATAGAGAAGGGAATCCGCTTCCCGAGCTCACTCTTGAGAGAGTAAATATTTTGCTTCAGAAGGTAGAATCTTGCCTGAATAAGCTTTCCTTGCCTATACAGCAGGAAAATATAGAAGAATACAGCATGCTCAACTCCTCGGATTTTTTTCTGAGGATGTTCAGGGATTATATTGGAAACGTGACGGCTTATCCGCCTCCGGATGGCAGGGCTCTCGAAATTCTCACACAGCTTTCTTCGGAGCAAGGTCCTTATTGGGATGTCTTGAATGGGAATTATGAAAAAAGAGAGCAAATGCAGGAACCAGAAACCCTGGCAAGTCCTGAAAGTGATTTAGCGGAAGAAATAGCAGGAATACAAGACGTCTATGAATTGTTTGAAATTTTTAACAGGGATGAACAGGATCAGAAAATCGCACGTATGCTGGGGGACGTGATAAAAACCGTAGATAGCATTGAAAAGTTCGGGTCTTGGGAAAAACCGCATCAGTATCTTGATGCTATCATCCGAGCTCTTCCGGAAGAAAATGGATTGAGAGCAAAAGTAATCGAATTGGTGAATCAGAGATTCGCTGACGAGATATTAAAAATGAAAGGAGATGAACAACCTTCCGAACTCCCTTCGGAACTAGAACCAGATATCGAGAACAAGACAGATGCCGTAAATCCGGAAATCACCCGAGGACTTTCAGCTCTCGGCATGACTAAGGAACAGCTTGAAGAAGTTCCCGGTTTTGCTGACATCAAGGATTCTGAAGGTCAGACGATATTCCTTTTGAGGAATCTTGCTCAGATAAAGCGCCGTGTTATCGCCGCAGAGGCGCGCGAGCAGACTGAAAGCGAGATACGCCAGACCAAAAATGGCATAGCGCGGGCATTGAAGAGAACCTTTTCAAACGGAAAGGTAAACAAGAAAGAGCAGGCTCTTTCGCGGGAAGCCTTTGATTTTGAAAAGTACAAGGATGAAGTCGCTAATGTCATCGAGATAGTGAAAAGTGTCGGAGACATCGCATCATATGAAGGAGATGAAGGAAAGATGCGCTTGTATATAAGGTATACCGAAGATGTTTCTTTCAATACGGCCGCCAGCGAATACACCGAAGTTCCGCCAGAATACAAATGGAAAGACTATTCATCAAAAGAGAAAAAGATATTCCAAGAAAGAAAAAAAACATATCTGAGAGAAAGGGAAAATCTTCTGAACGCTTCCGGATCATCTGCAAAGGAAGCAATGCTCCAGCTGAATGATGTTGATTTAAAGATAAAGATAAATCAATCGCTTCTTGAGAATCCGAATGCGGAACTTGAGCTCCGAAGGCTTGCCGAAGTAAAAGGATGGGATATGAGGAACGAAGCCGCAAAAGCTCAGCTCGGCATAGAAGGGAGGTCATCATTGATTGGAGGAGTCATCCAAGGCGCCGGACAATTGGGACTGAGGATGGGCGCAAGAGCCGGAGCAAAATCACTCTTGGCGGGATGCATAGGCATCGTCTCAGCACCCCTTTCTGCGGCCATAGTCGGAGCAGGCTTCGGTGCGTTCAGAGGCGGCAAGAAAGCGCATGAGCGCCTCGGAAAGGAAGAGGAACTGATCAGGATGGGTTCGGAAGAGAAGACTACAACAAATAAGAAGCTCAAGAGATTGATCGAAGAAAAGGCCCGCTACGTGAAGCGAGAGGTGGAAATTTCCCGCGACTGGCATCCTATCAATGAGGTTGATCAGGCTGAGAAAGAAGGCGAGCTTGCCAGAATCAAAGGAAGAATAGAAGAAATCCAATCAGAGATAAACAGCGTCAGAGAAAAAAGCACTGATCAGAATTTCGTCAAAGCCGACGACTTGTCGGAAAAGATCGGCCGCTTGAACAGGCTTGCTGAGATGAGTTACATTTCTTGGTGCAATGAGCCAGGAAACGCCAACCGTTCCCTGGACGAATACCATAAGAAGCACAAGGAATGTGTCGAGGCCCTTGAAGTGCGGCTTGAGTATGCGCAAAGGAAGCTCACCGAAGGCAGGATTTCGTTCGGCGCTGAGAAGGAGGCGATCGGCAATAAATTCAATTTCATAAAGGTACTTTCCAAGGCAACGGCTTGTTTGGCGACCGATACCTATTTTTATGATGAGGATTCGCAGCAGGAAATAGTCGGCAAGAAGGGATCGACACGACGAGGAAGGCTCGCAGGTATCATCGGCCTTGCAGAAGAAAGGATAAAAAATAATCAGCGCTGGTATGTAGGGAAGCAGGCCGCTTTAGGTGCGGTTACCGGAGGACTGGTCTCAGGGTTGGTGTCCGGCGCGATTCAAGAATATTCAGGACTTTTCAGTTCCCATATGGCTGGAGACATTCATGATCATGCGCGTGAAGTCGCGAGCAAGTCAGGATATGTCGCAGGAAAAGATTTCGAGAATACTGTAACCGAAGGGGTAAAGAATCAGGTCGCTCATAATCATGCGGAACATCTGATCAATAGCTCTTCTCAAGCAGCAGCATCACCGACGCCTGATTCATCACCTATACAGGCGCCTGGCGTTCATCACTCTGATTTTCATATCGATAATTCGCCGCTTCGACGATTGCTAGTAACGGATCATCCAGCGTCTGCTGCCGTTCCACAGCATGCCGCTTCGGTAAAGCCGCCGGCGGGACTGAAAGTCGAAATTCCTGCAGCTGCCGCTCCGAAGCCGGAAGTTCCGGTCGCAGTCATTGAAAAGCCATTCACTTTCGTATTGAAAAACGAACATCAGAGCCGAGAGTATGCGCTCGTCCAGTATTTCAAGAGCAAAGGATTGAGCTCGCATGAAGCCGGCATCAAGGCGCACCGGACGCTCAAGGAACTGTTCGGTCCGAAAGGGGAAAGGACGCTCACTCCCGTGCACGCTCATGACAATGTGCTCATTTCTGAAAAAGACGGAAAGATAAGTATCTCATTAGTTCCCAAGGCTCACGTCGTGGATACACCGCCCCAAACTGAAGTAGTCGAGACCATCCTGATAAAGGATCATCAGATCGATCAGCTCACCCATCACGAGATACATACGGATTCGGCGGAACGGGCGGTCACTCGGACGCTCCACGAGAATGCAGACAAATACGGATACAACGGAGACATGCAGGATGCGCACGCCCTCCATGACTGGACAAGCGGCATGACCAGGGAAGTGCTCAAGCAGAATCCCGACATCGCGCACGCGATCACTCATGACGGCAACGCGCTACAGCTTCATCGCACTCCGACTGGCGGCTGGTTCGCAGAAGTAAAGAAAAGCATGGCTGATGTCCATCAGAACGCGCAGACGACGACTGCTCCTGTTGCCGCAGCTGCGCCTGCATCAGCCGACCATGTCGCATCTACAGCTGATGTTGCTCAGAACACGGCAACGACTGTCGCTCATGAGATGCAGACTCCTCCCGAAGTGACGCAACTCCTTTCATCGTATGAAGTGAAAGCTCCTACTAACCTTCCTACCATCCTTGAGAAAATACTCGAAAAAGATCCGCGATTCATGTCATTGAGCGCTGATGCCAAGGATCGGGCATTATATGATCTCTTTATAAATGAGTATGTAAAGGAGGGAGCAAGCTCTTACAAGGATATTGGCATTACTTCAGGTAATCCATTCGATATAGCTTCCGGAACTCTTTCCCTCGACAGTAATTTCTTGGAGAATAGCGATGTCGTTTCAAGTATCATAAAAGAAGCTACTGATCCGGCACACGTAGATTCTTTGAAAGATGGATTGGGACTCAGGGAACATTTGAGCGACTTAGCGAATGCTTTGAAAGGATTGAACGCGAAAGATGTCGATGCGAAGGCTATCGCAGAGAAGCTGAAAGAATTGAGAGAAGCGAAATAAAAAACGATTGAGCTGTGATATATTGGATGGATGGAAACTCTCAATGAGCAGCAGAAAGAAGCGGTCCTTCAGACAGAAGGGCCGGTTCTTGTCTTGGCCGGAGCTGGCGCGGGAAAGACCAAGACGCTGGTGCATCGCATGCTTCATCTGATAGAGAAGGGCGTGCCGCCGCAGGCAATACTTGCCATCACTTTCACCAACAAAGCGGGAAAGGAAATGCGCGAGCGCGTTCACCAGCTGCTTTCTTCTTCTCATCCGCATATGGGCACCCCGTTCATCTCGACATTTCATTCCCTCGGCGTGCATATCATCAAAGACAATGCCGAGCTTCTCGGCTTGCCTCGGCATTTTTCCATCTTCGACAGAAGTGACAGCAAGAGGGCGATCAAGGATAGCTTGGTGAAAGCTGGCTTTGATCCGAAGCAATACGATCCCTCGAATGTCTTGTCGGCTATCAGTAGGGAAAAAGGAGATGCCGTTTCGCTCCGAGAATTTGAGAATAATGTCGGCAATGATTATCTTAAAAAAGTGTCACTCGCTGTCTGGAGGGAATACGAAGCGATCTTGAAAAAGGAAAAAGCTCTCGATTTCGACGATTTGCTTTTGAAAACTCTTCTTCTGCTAAAGCAGAATGAGAATGTCTTGGCGAAATATCAGGACATTTGGAAATATATACACATAGATGAGTATCAGGATACGAACAAAGTGCAGTATCAAATTTCCAAATTGCTTGCAGCGAAGAGTAAGAATATCTGCGCGGTAGGGGACATAGATCAGAACATATACAGCTGGCGCGGAGCTGACATCCGCAACATCCTCAATTTCGAAAAGGATTATCCTGATTCAAAGATCATCTTGCTTGAGGAAAATTACCGCTCGACAAACAATATCCTCGAGGCGGCCAATGAAGTGATCAAGAAGAATGTCCACCGCCGCGAGAAGAATCTTTTTACCCGCAAGGAGGGAGGGGAGAAGATTTCACTATACGGAGCCTATGATGAAAGCGACGAGGCAGACTACATCGCCCGCACTTCAGGCAATCTTATCGAGAAGGGGGTTTCTCCTGATGAGATAGCGGTACTCTATAGGGCCAATTTCCAGTCGCGGGTCATCGAGGAAGCTTTTCTTTCTCGCAGCTTGCCTTATCAGGTGCTCGGCGTGCGCTTCTTCGAGCGAAAGGAAATCAAGGATGCCCTTTCGTACTTGCGCCTTGCTCTCAATCCTGATTCCGAATCCGATTTTAAACGCATCATAAATGTACCGACGCGAGGAATCGGCAAAGTGACTATCGACAAGATCATCCAAGGGAAAAAGGAAACTTTGCCGGCGGCTGTTGCGGCGAAGTACGGGTATTTCCTCGGCTTGCTGGTGAAAATAAAGGCAGAGGCTCTTTCCGGAAGGGTTTCAGATACCATAACCTATATATTGAACGAAGCGGGACTTTTCAAAATGTACAAGGAAGGCAAGGATGAAGACGAAGACAAAGTGGAAAACCTCAAAGAGCTTGTGACTTTGGCTAAGCGATACGACCATCTTCCGGCAGAAGATGGCATCGGCGCATTTCTCGAAGACGTATCGCTCGCTTCCGACCAGGATGAGATGAATGAGAACAGGAAGACTGTGAAGATGCTGACGGTTCACTCGGCAAAAGGTTTAGAGTTCGATTATGTCTTTATCGCCGGCCTCGAAGAGGATCTTTTTCCCCACAAGAAGATGAATGAATCGAAGATCTCAAGTGAGCAGGCTGAAGAAGAACGGCGCCTTTTTTACGTGGCATTGACCCGCGCGCGCAAGAAGCTTTACCTTTCCCATGCGCTCGTGCGCACTATTTTCGGCATGAAGAAGTACAACATCCAATCGGAATTCGTCTCGGATATCCCGACTAGTCTTGTTGAAAATGTCGAAAACAATGTCGGCATAAAGTCGATCTTCATCGACTATTAGCCTCTTTGATGTATATTTGAGAAATGATTCCGCATAAAGCCAAAAAATCGCTTGGACAGAATTTCCTGAACTCACCGAAAGCCCTTTCAGATATCTTGTTCGCGGCCGGAATAGCCAAGAATGACTGCGTGCTGGAAATAGGTCCGGGTAAAGGCGTCCTGACAAAGGCTCTTCTTGAGGCAGGCGCGAAAGTGATTGCTGTCGAGAAAGACGAATCGCTGGCGGAGATGTTAGGAGATCTTTTTTTGAAGGAGATCAAATCAGGACAGCTTGCTCTCGTCGCCGGCGATATCCTTGAATTCGACCTGCAAAGGCTTCCGCTCGAGGAGTATAAGCTGATTGCCAATATTCCCTATTATATTACAGGCCAGATTTTCCGGATGTTTCTTGAGAGCGAGCGTCAGCCTGTATCGATGACCATGCTCGTGCAAAAAGAAGTGGCGGAAAGGGTGGTCGCGCGCGACGGAAAGGAAAGCATCCTCTCGCTTTCGGTGAAGGCGTATGGCAATCCGAAGTATGTTTCGACTGTAAAGCGCGGATCATTCAGTCCTGCGCCGAACGTTGACTCGGCAATTCTCCATATCACCGATGTATCAAAAGTTTATTTCAAAAAAAATAAGATCAGCGAGAGGGCATTCTTCGAAGTGCTCAAAGCGAGTTTCGCTCACAAAAGAAAAATGATAGCCGGAAATCTGAAGGTAATTTTTCAGGATTCCGCGAAAGTCTGTGAAGAATGTGGCATAAAGCAAAATGCCCGCGCTGAGGATCTCGAGCTTGGGCATTTTGCTTGCCTTGCGAAGAGTATCTGATTATTTGCTGGTATAAAGCGTCGTTCCCAACTGCTGGATCGAGTACTGGACGCTCTCTGTACTTTCGCATTCCGAATCGACGGTGATGCAGGTCCCTCCGCTTATGGCATCGCCGAGCACTACTGATTGAGGCGCTACGTCCCACCATGAATAAAGTCCCCAACCGATGAAGGGAATTGGTATCATGTTCTGCCACATGAAGATCATCGAGCCGCTGATCGGCGATGTATATTGGCCTTTGTCGATCTGAAGCTTCAGGCCGTTGCAGCAGACATCGACGCTCGATATCGTGCCCTCAAGATTTTGACGGACTGCACTGGCAATCTCCGCATGCGCGGCAAACGGCGCGATAACAAAAGAAAAACTCAAAATGATTGAAAGGGCTGCGATGTAATATTTCTTATTCATTGTATCTTGAGATAAATCTGATAAGCATTGCTGACTCCTTTTGAATTCTCAACCGTCACGAACATCGGTATTGGCTGGATTCTCTGAATGGTGGTGTTCCGCTGGTCGCTGTCCATGTTCTTCATCTTGGCATCGAACAGGCTTTGGAGGCTTGAATCTACTTTTACTTCGAGCTGGCCATTGATGACAGGAACATTGCTGTAGACATCATATGTCGCCATGACTGTCGAAGTAGCTCCGAAATTGCTTCCCGATATATATATAGTATCGCCATTCTTCACTGTCTGAGGCGAAATGCCGGTTATTACCGGACTGCTGTAGTTGGCATTCTGGAGATAGAGGCTATTGAGGAATGCCGGATTGGATGAGGTGGCGAGGGTGTTCAGAACCACACGGGTATTAGCTTCGACATATCCGTATGGCGTGAAGTACGGACCCGCCCAGGTGCCTAAATTGTAATCAGTCTGGAAGATGTCGAGAGCTTTGAGCGTCTTGATGCCGAAATAAAAGCTTTCTTTTCCGGGAGAGCCTGCTCCGGAAGGCGACACCTGTGTGGTCGACGAGGCATTGAGTACCATCTGAAGGTATTTTACCTGCGGATCAGTCATCCCTTTCCTCAGGTCTTTGGTGAAAAGGTCAGCCGCTTGGGCAGCGTGTGCCGAGGCGAGCAGAGTGAGAAGAAAAAGTGCTGATAGAAGGATTTTTTTCACCTTTTGATTATATCATCAGTAGTTTTTTTGTGTATAACTAAGGTATAATGTCGTCATGGTTGCTCCAAGCAAAAGAATACAGGCATTGATAATAATAGTCGTCGCTTTTTTTGCCGCTTTCTTCCTCTATCACTCGAACGTCAAATCTGCAGTCCTTTCTCTTTTTTCGAAAAACAAGCCGAGCAGCAGTTCGCTTGTGCTTGATCAAGCTACCAGCACCGATCAATCAAATATCGATTCCGACGGCGACGGCCTCAAGGATTGGCAGGAAACATTGTGGGGAACTGATTCTCATAACCCTGACACTGACGGCGACGGCACTCCTGACGGGGTTGAGGTGGCGGAAGGAAGAGATCCTTTGGTGAAAGGTCCTAATGACAGCCTTGAGCTGACCCGCGGAGTGGCAAGCACTTCTCTCGATGCTTTTGCAGGTAGCGCATCGGAAGACCAGGGAAATATCTCGACACAGCTTTCGCAGACTCTCTTCTCGCAGTTCATGTCGGTTCAGACGAATGGCACGCTCGATGCTGATTCTGAAGCGCAGATCATTTCGAACACGCTCGCTTCGGTAAATCCTGGCACCATTCCTCCGAAGTACACCATTTCAGATATCAAAGTCGTTCCGGAAAACAAGACTACCCTCCGGGCCTACGGAAATGCTTTTGCCCAGATACTTTCCGACAACAATGACCTCATATCCGGCGAACAATCCAACGAAGCAGCCATCCAATCATATGAAATCATGATCAACGCCCTTTCGAAGCTTTCTGTTCCTGACGGCCTGGTGCTTAACCACCTGAAAATCCTTAACGATTTCAATGTTTCTGATCAGTCGCTCCAGATAATGGTTAATGATCAGACTACCGACCCCGTCAAAGCTCTCCTTGCGGTGAAGACATTGCAGACCAACCAGGCAGACATGAAGCAACTGTTTACAAATATCCAGGTTGAAATGCAGAACAATGGTATAATATTCGCAAAAAGCGAAATAGGAGCAATATGGAACAATTCTTAAAAACAATCACCCTCGTCATCATTGCTATCCTCGCTTTCGGCGGCGCTGTGGCCAATGCTGGTACGACTCTCCAGCCTGCGGCAAATACCCAAGGAGCTAATTACGTAAAAGGCCAGTATAATACTAATTCCGGCGCTGCCACTTCACAGGCTGCTATCTCAGGAGTAGGCGATGCAGCAAGCTGCATCGGTTCAGGCTATGTCTCAAGCCTTATTTCCTCGGCTATCACCACTATTATTCCTTCTTCATTTACCAAAGTGGGAACGATCTCTGGAAACGATAAGGCTAGCAGTGGAGGTTTGGAGGTCGGCGATCCGCCCAGCCTCGACTCCATCGCTTATTGCGCCATCAATGCCATCCTGACCTATATCACCCAAGCGACCGTCAACTGGATCAATTCCGGCTTCAATGGCAATCCTGCTTTCGTCCAGGATCCTGAGAAATTCTTCAGCGACATTGCCGACAATACCGCAGCCAATTTCCTTCAGGAAGTGGCCGGCCAGGTCACTGGTGTGAATATTTGTCAGCCATTCCGGGTAGGTATTGTGACAGGGCTTGGCAGCGGACAAGCGAATCCTTCTTCGATACAAGGCTGTTCCTTGAGCCAGATCGGGAACAATATCCAGAATTTCCAGGTGTATACTAGTCCTGGAGGAACAGGGTCAGGCGGTTGGGGTAGCTGGCTCGCCGTCACTCAGAATCCCCAGAACAATCCCATGGGAGCATATATGCAGGCTCAGCAGGAATTGCAGAGAAGGGTATCGATACAAGGCAATAGCGCCCAGATTGATCTTAGTACGGGAAGAGGATTCCTTTCGTTTAAGAAATGCAATCCTGATTCCACTACCACCGATAGCAGCGGCAATCCTGTGACAGTCAAAGGAGCCTGCGAAATCACCACGCCGGGAAGCGTGATTGAGAACACCTTGAATAATCGCTTGAATGCTGGAACGGACCGACTAAAAGTAGCGGATAAATTTGATGAGGTTGTGAGTGCATTGGTGAACCAGCTCATTAAGGTTGCGTTAAGTGATGTTCTCAATAACAACAGTACTCAATAAATGAAAAAAGCCTTACTTTCAATACTCATCATAACTGCAATATTCCCGATCTTTTTTGGCTTTTTTACTCCTGTCCATGCTCAAACAAATCCAATGGATTCTGATGCTTCATATATGCTTGGAGCTAAGGATATTAGTGGTTATGTTCCTCCAGCCCCGACTGCTTCTACTTTTCAAGCGACATGTTTTGATGAAAGCCAATCAGGATTGGGCTATCTGACCAGCTTCAGTATCACGGGCTGTATGGCCTCGGCGAGCAATCTTCTGCTTTGGGTAACGGCTCGCTTCTTGTGGGTTGCAGGGGTATTTTTCGATAAGACTCTCGATATAGGCTTAAATTTTGCTGCGTTGCTTACGCATATTCCTGTAGTTGATGTGGGATGGAAGATTTTTCGCGACATTGCAAACATCTGCTTCATCTTCATCCTGCTTGCTATCGCTATCGGGACCATTCTTCGCATCGATAGCTATAATGTGAAGAAGCTCTTGGTGCAAGTGATAATTACCGCCCTTATTCTTAATTTCAGCCTTTTCTTCACTAAAGTAGTGATTGATGCCTCAAACATCCTCGCATTGCAATTTTACAATAAGATAAGCTTGCAAGGAGGAGGACAAGGAGCAAGCGCAGATCCCTTCGGAGGAGTTTCAGATGGTGGCATTTCTCAGGCATTTCTCAAAGGTCTTAGCCTAACGAGCATATATAATTCTGGAGCGACTCTTCAAGGTTCACCTGATCCTACTCAGACCCCCGGAGGTCTGAATCTCGGTGAGAATATCATCGCGATCGGCCTCGGAGGATCCATACTCATACTTATTGCTGCCTTTGCTTTCATTGCGGGCGGAATAATGTTCATTGTCCGGACTGTCGTCCTTATGTTCGTTATGATACTCTCGCCTCTCGCCTTTCTTGCCCGCACTCTTCCGCAGACCAAAGGACAATTTTCAAAATGGGTAGGAACGCTTATGACGCAGTCATTTTTTGCTCCGTTATATCTGATAATGATCTATATCGTGGTTGCTATATTGAACTCGATGGCTCCGGCAGTTGGGGCCACTCCCACGCAAGGCACCAGCTTCGCTGATTTATTGGTGACGAACGGAAGCGCCGTGGGCACTCTCTATACCTTCGTCATTCTCATCGGCCTTATGTTCGGCAGCCTCATCATCGCCAAGCAGCTCGGCGCAGCAGGAAGCGGATTTGCGCGAAATGTTGCAGGAAAGGCCACATTCGGAGCAGGTGCGTGGATGGCGAGACAGACTTTGGGAAGAGGTTTCAATAAATTAAGTGAGAGCGGAACTTTGAACAGGATGAGAAATGCCAATTTGAAGATCTCAGATCCTCGTACTTATGGAGCAGGCCTTGCAAGAGTTGGGGCAGGCATTGTCGATAACAGGGCAAAAGGCACTTGGGATCTTCGAAATACTTCTGCCGGAAAAGGAGCCTCAGGAGCTGTAGGAGGACTTGGAACAGTCGACGGAACTGGAGGAGCAAAGAAGTATGTCCAGGAAGAGAAAGCTCGCGAGAATAACCTTAAATTCGAAGAGAAGAAGAAAAAACTCAAGAATTCTATTTCTAAAGGCACTCCTGCAGATATTCAATCTTCTCTTAAGGAGTTTAGCTCGGGTGAATTTGCTAAGCTTGGCGGAGAGTTCTTGAATAATAGGATGATAATTGAGAATGCTACCCCAGATCAAGTCAAATCGGTCATGGATTCTAAAGATATAGATGATGTTACTAAAGCGCGGGTAGCTGAGAACAGAGTAGCAGTCATCAAGGAGGCGGTAGCGACTGGAAACGCGACAACCATTAAGAACGCCATGGAAAATAGCAATCTATCTGTCAAAGAAAAGGCCTCTCTTCCTGATGATCTTGCTAATAATCCTCTTGTATACAAGAACTTCAGCCAAGAAATACGCGATGAAATCGGCAAGCGTGGAGATTTGACTCAGACGCAGAAGACGGCGATGAAGGAAAAGAGGAAGGAGCATCTGCTTGATAAGTTGAACGGACGAGGAGTAGCGGGTGTTGACGCTAAAGATATCATAAAGAATATGAGCGGGCGCGATATTTATGAGGCAATGAGCTCTCCGGCAGCCCCAGTACCTATTACGGATGATTCAATTGTCGAACATCTATCAGAAGCTCAATTGAAAGATCTGGAAAAGACGGGAATTAGTGCAGCAGAAAAACATGACATAGGAGAAAAGATAAGAAATTGGGGTATTGTGCATGGTAGGAAACATCCTACCGGTGCGCTTAAATATGTGAGAGTCGGAGGTCCTCTCAAGGATGTTGTTGGTACTCCTATCCCAAATGCCGGTAGTGAGGACGTAGGAGAAGGATATGATAAATGGAGCTAAAAAATGATTAAGACAATACTCACTGAAGCAAATAAGTTCGTCAATTCCAGTGAATTCGATGATTTAGTGGCAAAGATAGCTGAAGATTTTTCTGTAGCCGATAGCGATGTCAGTTATCTTTCAAGCAGTATCAGTGCTGTTATCCTGGGATCGATTTCAGAAGGCGATTTAGTGAATGATATCCTGAGCACTTCGGAAATAAGGAAAGATACCGCCGAGAGAATATTTTCCATCGTAAAGCAGTTTATTTTCAGGCCATTTAAGGAAAGGGTAGCGGCTATTGTCAAAAAAAACATGGAAGCTGGAATCCAGGAACCTGAAATTCCTCCGACAGAGCCGATGGCTACGTATCTTGCTGAAGGTGTGAAGAAAGATGATATCCTCCAATCAATCGAGAACCCTCCTCGCACCGTCATTAAGAGATATGTCCTTGAACACGAGCCGATCATGGATACAAACCGCCTCATCGACGACAGGATAGACAATACCATCAAGCTTGAAGACCATTACGCGGATTAGTTGTGGTATAATTTCCGCATGAAGTTCGCCTACAAGGCTATAAAGAAAGACGGGCAGCAGTATGAGAGCGTCCGCGAAGCGACCGACAAATTCGAGCTCTTCAGGCAGCTCAAGAAAGAGGAAGAGACGATCGTTTCTTGCGAAGAAGTGAAGGAAGGCTTCATGTCGCGCCTGCAAGTGCCGCTTTTCATCGGCGGAGTGAAGATGCACGACAAGATAATCTTCGCTAGAAATCTCGGCGGCATGCTCGAAGCGGGACTTTCGCTTTCCCGCGCCCTCCAGGTGATGGAACATCAGAGCAAAGACAAGCGCCTCAAGGGCATTTTCGGCAGCTTGAATGCCACGATCAGCCAAGGCAAGACATTCCATGAAGCGCTCGCAGTTTACCCTCATGTCTTCAATACCCTTTTCATCTCCATGGTAAAGGCTGGCGAGGGATCGGGCAATCTTGCAAACTCTCTGAAAGAAGTGGCCGACCAGATAGAAAAGAGCTATCTTCTCCAGAAAAAGATACAAGGAGCGATGATTTATCCGTCGATCATATTCACCTTGATGATAGTCATCGGCGTGCTGATGCTTATCTACGTGGTGCCTGGCCTCACAAGCACGTTCCAAGACCTTCATACCCAGCTTCCGGCCAGCACCCAATTCGTCATTACCTTGAGCGATTTCCTGAAGAACCACTATTTCAGCTCCTTTTTGATACTCGTTGCGGCAGTCGGAAGCATTTATGGCATCTTGCATACGGAAAAAGGCAAGAGGACTTTTGATTTTCTGGTGCTCCGCCTTCCTGTTGTCGGCAATATAGTCATCGAATCCAATTCAGCCCGCACCGCCCGCACCCTTTCTTCGCTCCTGAATTCAGGCGTCGATCTCATCCTTGCCACCCAGATTACTTCCGAAGTCTTGCAGAACTATTACTACAAGAAAGTCCTCGACGAAGCCAAAGTTCTCATTGAGAAAGGCCAGCCGATGTCGAAAGTCTTTTCCGATAACGAGAATATCTATCCTGCTTTTGTCGGCGAAATGATGAGCGTAGGCGAAGAGACCGGAAGGCTTGGAGCGATGCTTGTCGGAGTGGCAGTCTTCTATGAAGGCGAAGTCGACCAGAAGACGAAGGATATGTCGACTATCATCGAGCCGGTACTCATGATCATCATCGGTCTTGCTGTCGGATTCTTCGCCGTATCGATGATCACCCCTACCTACACCGTCCTCAACAACATCTAACATGGCATTGCATTTCAAAAAGTCATCCGCAGGCTTCACTTTAGTCGAGATGCTCATAGTGATAGCCGTCTTCCTGCTTATCACCACGGCGATCTCGACGACTTATATAAAAGTATTCAACGTGCTTTCTTTGAACAAGATGAAGATACTTGCTTTGGATGCGGCAGATGAACAGATCGAGCTCATCAGGAATCTGCCGTACAGCCAGGTAGGGGAAGTGAATGGCATTCCAAACGGCAAGATTCCTCACACGAGCACCATAACGGAAGGCGGAATACCTTTCACTCTGACTACGACGATCCGCAATGTGGATGATCCATTCGATGGCACGATCGGAAGTAGCACCAATCCTGACCTTTCTCCAGCCGATTACAAATCAGTGGAAGTGCAAGTGGATGCCTCTTCGTCTGTGCCATTCAAGAGCCTGAAGCTCGATACTATTGTGGCTCCACTCAATCTTGAGACCGCATCCACAAATGGTGCCCTCTTAGTAAAAGTCTTTGATGCAAATGGTAATCCGGTTGCTGATGCCAATGTCCATATCGTCAATGTCGCCACCACAACACCGATCATTATCGATGACGTTACCAACGACGCCGGCAACCTGCTTATCGTGGACGTACCGCCTGGTACGAACGCTTACCAGATTACTGTCTCGAAACCGGGCTATTCGATTGATCAGACTTATCCGGTAGGAGGTTCAGGCAATCCTAATCCAACGAAGCAGAACGTCACTGTCCTTCTCCAGCAGCTGAGCCAGGCAAGCTTCTCGATCGACAAGGTGAGCTCGCTGACCATCAATACCGAGAATTACCTTTGCGCTGCCATTCCGAATGTCACCACCAGCATTACAGGCTCAAAGCTTATAGGCACGCCGAACGTCTACAAGTACTCCTCAACCAGCACAACTGACGGCACGGGGAGGCTTGTGCTTTCAAATCTTGAGTGGGATATTTATTCGCTTTTGGTGAATGATTCCACTTATGAGCTTATCGGATCAAATCCGACATTCCCTTTAAGCATCCTTCCTGGTAGCACGCAAAGCGTGAATCTGATTGTCGAACCGAAAAACCCTGACACGCTCGTAGTTTCGGTCACCGATTCCACCACCAATCTTCCTCTGACAAATGCTTCGGTGACTCTTTCGAATGGCGGATACAATTCTACTCTGACTACTGGGCAGGGCTTCATCCGCCAGACTGATTGGTCGGGAGGAAGCGGCCAGTCTGACAGCATCAATGCTAATCAATATTATTCCGACGATTCGAATATTGATACTACAGGAACTCCGGGCGGCGTAGTGCTCAAGCAAGTATTCGGCAGCTATGTTTCATCTGGACAGCTCGTTTCCTCAACTTATGACACGGGCACGAGCACCAATTTCTCGCAGATCCTTTGGAATCCACACGACGAGCCAGTGCAGACCGGCTCAAGCACAGCATTCCAGATCGCTACTTCGAATACGGACACTGCAACTACTACGTGGAATTTCGTCGGTCCTGATGGGACGTCTGCGACCTATTTTACTACGGCTGATCAGACAATAAACGCGGCTCAGAACGGCACGCGCTATATCCGCTATAAGATGTATCTTTCGACGGCTAATTCGGCGTATACCCCGAACATCTCCGATGTCACCATTACTTTCGCTTCCTCATGCATACCGCCGGGACAAGTTTTTTTCAGCGGCCTCTCTTCAGGAAGCTATACGCTTAGTGTGTCGGATGCTGGTTATCAGACGAGCAGCCAATCTACGAGCATTGCTTCGCCATGGCAGTCAGCTACCGTCCCTTTATCCCAATAATATGAATTCAAAAATCACAGCAAAAAAAGGATTCTCATTGCTTGAAATGCTCGTGGTGATGGGCATTCTCACCCTTTTCATCGCCCTTGTGTCCGATTTCCAAGCGAAGATATTTATCTATGACGAAATCTTCCAGGGAGGAAATACCACGGATTTGGAAGCACTTTCAGTACTCAAGACCATGGCTGCCGAGATGAGGTCGATGTCGCCTTCGAGTGCAGGTGCTTATCCGATAGATAATGCAGGAACGAGCACAATCACCTTTTACGATGATATCAATAATGACGGCAGCAAGGAGAAAATACGCTATTTTTTATCAGGGACGACGCTCGAGCGCGGGCTTACATATGGATCAGGCAATCCTGTCGTTTATAATCCGTCATCCGAGACGATCACCACGCTCATCACCAATGTCCGCAATGCAAGCACGACGCCGATCTTCAGTTACTATGACGATACATATTACGGACAAGCCTCTTCAACCCCGCTTTCGTACCCTTTGAATATTTTCAGCATAAGCCTGGTCAATATGAATGTCATCATTGATGCTGATCCGAACAAGCCGCTGTCGCCGCTTAATGAATCGACAAGCGTAACCATCCGTAATCTGAAGAATAATTTATGAAAAACTTAGCGAAAAAAAATAAAGGCTTCATGCTCGTGGGCATTCTCGTCTTCGCTTCGATCGCCGTGCTCATCATGAGCACTATCGTCAGCGGAGCTGTGTCGAATATCGAGCTTACGGAACGGTTGACTGACAAGGAAAAAGCATTCCAGATAGCGGAAGCAGGCGTGGATTATTATCGCTGGCACCTCGCTCATGCCTCGCAGGATTTTCAGGACGGCACTGGCAAATCGGGTCCTTATGTCCCATCAATTCTATGACAAGGATAGCAATCTGATCGGAAGCTTCTCGCTGAATATAATTCCACCGCTTACCGGCTCGACGGTAGTGAAGGTCCAATCGACGGGTAATGTGGTCACTTCTTCGGAAAGCCGTGAGATACAATCTACTCTTGCTATTCCGTCGCTCGCCCAATTCGCTGTCGTTGCCAACGACAATATGCGTTTCGGCCAAGGAACTACGGTATACGGCCCTATCCAATCCAATTATGGAATCCATTTTGATGGCGTCGCTCACAATCTTGTCTCGAGCGCACTTTCTTCATACGTCGATCCAGACACAGGCTACACGCAGTTTGGAGTTTACACTGCGGTCATTCCCCCGCCAGGAAGCGGCACGTACAGCGGATCCATTCCAGCTGAGGCTCCACCAAGCACGCCCGCAGCCCGGAGCGACGTCTTCATGGCAGGCAGGCAATTTCCCGTGACGACATTTGATTTTACCGGAATGACCACCGACCTTGCTTCGATGAAAGCCACTGCCCAGGCTTCCACCTCGAACAGCTACTTCGCAAGCTCCGGCTCTTACGGCTACAACATTATCCTGAAGACGAACGGAACATACGATTTATACAAGGTGACGCAGCTGCAAACGCCTACGAATTCATGCACCACTTATAGCGATCCCAGTCCAGCGACAGTAGGATGGGGATCGTGGTCAGTCAAGACGCAGCAATTCCTCAAGAATTATACTTTTCCTTCAAGCGGAGTGATATTCATCGAGGATAATGTCTGGGTCGAAGGTCAGATCAATCATGCTCGCCTTACTATCGCTTCAGGAAAATTCCCCGATAATCCTTCGACCAGGACAAGTATTACGGTGAACAACAACCTTCTCTACACTAATTTTGACGGAACTGACTCGCTCTCTCTCGTCTCTCAGAATAATGTCAATGTGGGAATGTACGGCTTGGACACACTTACGATCGATGGCGCTTTGGTTGCCCAGAACGGCAGAGTCGGCCGTTTTTACTATGCTACGCAATGCAGCCCTTATGCCACTCGCACCAATCTCACCCTTTACGGCATGATTGCTACCAACACTCGCTACGGCTTTGCTTACAGCGATGGCACGGGCTATACCAACCGCTATCTCAACTACGACGGCAACATGCTTTACGCCCCTCCGCCTGATTTTCCTTTGACTTCGAGTCTTTACAGCGTGATCGGCTGGCAATCGATTAAGTAGAGTCTCGTTTTTTGAGTGTGATATACTGACGGACATGAAAAAGAGGAAAAAAATCGTGATAGGCAATTGGAAGATGAACCCTGATACTTTTAAGGACGCGAAAGCATTGAATGATTCGATAAAAAGGAGAGCGTTGTCGGTAAAGAAGACATCAATCATCATCTGTCCGCCCTCGATTTACCTCCCGAATCTGAAAGGAACCTCATCTTCTAAAAAGATCAGCTACGGCATACAGAATATCGGAAAAGAGAAATCAGGCGCATTTACCGGCGAAATTTCCGCTTCAATGGCTAAAAGCATGGGTGCTTCATACGCCATCGTAGGTCATTCTGAGCGCCGCGCGGCCGGCGAGACTAATGAAGATACTTCGAAAAAAGTGGCATTGCTCATCGAGCAGAAGATAAGCCCGATACTTTGCATCGGGGAAAAGGCCGTAGACGAGCATGCCGGGCATCTTGCTTTCGTGAAGGAACAGCTCTCAATCGGCCTATCGAAAGTGACAACGGCGAATATCGGCCAAGTCATCATCGCCTACGAGCCGGTATATGCGATCGGAGCGAAGGATCCAGTGACCTCGCATGAGATACATCAGAGGAATATTTTCATAAAGAAGGTGCTTACCGGCATGTACGGCAAGGCGAAGGCATTCGAGATACCGATACTTTACGGAGGATCAGTCAATGCCGAGAATGCTTATGAATTGGTCAAAGGAGGTGATGTCGACGGCCTTCTTGTCGGACGCGACAGTCTGAAGGCAGAAAATTTTATCCAGATTGCCAAGAAAATGGATTTACTCTCATGATACGGAACCTTCGAGACCTGTCTCCATCGGATATCCAAGGGAAAAAAGTGCTCGTGCGCGTTGATTTCAACGTGCCGGTGAAGGACGGCAAAGTGGTTGATGATTACAGGATCATCAGGGCGCTTCCGACCATCAATTTTCTTCGCGAAAATGGGGCAAAAGTGCTTCTGTTAAGCCATATCGAGACAAAAGATGTTACGCCGACGCTCGTTCCCGTCTTTGATTACCTCTCGAATCTCTTTGAGCTTTCTTTTCTGAAAGATTGCTTCAATGACGAGGCAAAACTGAAGATTTCTTCCCTCAAGGACGGCGAAGTGATCCTGTTCGAGAATATCCGCCAGTATGAACAGGAGAAAAAGAATGATATGGATTTCGCAAAGCATCTCGCTTCGCTTGCTGATATCTATGTCGACGATGCTTTTGCTGTCATGCACCGAGAGCATGCGTCGGTGGTCGGCGTTCCGAAATTCATTCCTTCATACGCAGGATTTTTGCTTTCGGATGAGATCAAGCATCTGAAGATCGACGCAAGCACTCCGCACCCATTCCTTTTCATCCTCGGCGGAGCAAAATTCGAGACAAAGCTTCCCCTCATAAATACGTTCCTTGGAAAAGCGGACAAGGTTTTCGTGGCGGGCGCGCTGATCAATGATATGCTGAAAGCCAAAGGCTATGAAGTGGGTGTGTCCGTGGTTTCAGATCAGCTGATCGACATAAGCGACATCATTAATGATCCGAAGCTCATCATTCCTGTCGATGTGGTGGTCAAGAATGGAGACGAGACAAAGACAAAAGCTATTTCTGCCGTAGCCAAAGATGATATGATAATGGATATTGGAGAGAAGACGATGAGTACGATCGCCGAAGAAGTGAAGAATGCGAAATACATTCTCTGGAACGGACCCCTCGGCTTTTACGAAAAAGGATTCAAGGAGGCTACTGTCTCGCTTTGCAAGATGATCGGCGGAGGCTCAGCAGAATCGGTTGTCGGCGGAGGCGATACGCTTGCTTCGATCCAGGAGCTTCATCTTGAAGATAAATTTACCTTTATTTCTACCGGAGGAGGAGCGATGCTCGAATTCCTTCTCAAAGGCACTCTTCCAGGCATCGAAGCTTTAGACAAATAGGTATCCATACATGAAGAAGGTCGTCATCCGGGAACAGGAAGGGGAAACATTGCTTGATCACTTGCTCTTTCATCGTGGGATCGTCGGACAAGACGAGAAAGAACGATTTCTCTATCCTTCATATGAAGAAGGCCTGAATGACCCTTATTTGCTTTCCGGCATGGAGAAGGCGGTTTCCCGCATAGATGAAGCGATAAAAAAGGAAGAAAAGATTCTCATATACAGCGATTATGACGCTGACGGTATTCCAGGGGCAGTCGTGCTCTCTGATTTTTTCAAGATGATCGGGTACATGAACGTCACCAACTACATCCCACACCGGCATGATGAAGGGTTCGGCCTGCACGAAGAAGCGATCGAGATCATTTCAAAAAACGGAATAACTTTGCTCATTACCGTCGATTGCGGCATAACTGACATAAAGGAAGTGGAAAAGGCGAATGGATTAGGGATTGACGTCATCATTACTGATCATCATCTACCCGGAGAAGCGCTGCCTGAAGCGTTCGCAATTATCGATCCGAAGCTGAGCCCGGAATATCCCGATCAGATGATTTGCGGATCGGGTGTCGCATTCAAGATCGTGCAAGCCATGCTTTCCAAAGACAGGAGGGGAGTTCCGGAAGGGAAAGAAAAGTGGCTTCTCGACATGGTTGGCTTGGCTACGCTTTCCGACATGGTTCCTCTCAAAGGCGAGAACAGGATTTTTGCCAAATACGGATTGAAGGTCCTCCAGAAGTCGCCCCGTCCCGGAATCCAGAAATTGCTTTCTTCGTTGAAGATTTCCCAAAAGGACGTCACTGAAGACGATATTGCCTTCATGGTCACACCGCGCATCAACGTGGCTTCCCGCATGGGTAGTCCAACAGATGCTTTCAAGCTTCTTTCCACTGATGATCCTGCTGAAGCTGCGATGCTGGTCGAGAAGCTTAATCTCCTGAATGACGAGCGCAAAGGGGTCGTGGCTGCAATAGTGAAGGAGATCAAGAACAAGATAAACAAGCGCGGACTTAAAGAGAAGAAAGTGATTGTCCTCGGCAATCCCTCATGGAAGCCAGCAGTGCTCGGCTTGGTTGCCAACAGCCTGATGAAGGAATACCAGAAGCCAGCATTTCTCTGGGGCAGAAGCGGTAGTGAGTCGGGAACAGATGAATTGCTCAAAGGTTCCTGCCGGTCGGAAGGACAGACAGATGTGGTTGCCTTGATGAGCAATGTGCCGAAAGGATTGTTCGACGATTTCGGCGGCCACAAGATGTCGGGAGGCTTTTCCGTATCCACCGAGAATATCCATCGATTAGATGAAGCCTTGAATGCCTCCTACGAAGAATTATTTTCAAAAAATATTAAAGACGAAGAAAAGCAGGCGGTTGATAGGGTTATTTCTATCGACGATATCGATTTTTCACTATGGAACATCGTCGAGAAGCTCGCTCCTTTCGGCATAGACAATCACAAGCCAATCTTCCTTTTTAAGGATATCGTTCCAACCGTTGTCAAACGCTTCGGCAAGAAGAGCGAGCATCTTGAGCTAGTCTTTAACAAGCAGAATCAGAAAAAGGTGTCTGCTATTTATTTTTTTACCGAGGATAATCCTGAATTCAGCGCACTTTCGGCAGGAACGCCTTTCACCCTTCTTGCAACTCTCGAGAAGTCTACGTTTCGCGGATTCCCGGAACTGCGGCTCAGGATCGTCGATGTTTCCGTCGTGTTACAATAGGGGAATGCAGCAGGGAAAAATAATCATATTCACCGATGGCTCATCTCGAGGTAATCCTGGCCCAGGCGGCTATGCCTATATTTCAATATATCCCGATTCGCACGGCACGTTCAAAATAGATGAAGGCGGAGGCAAGGAATCGCTGACGACGAACAATCGCATGGAGCTTCGCGCTGCCATCGAGGCTCTGAATAATTTTGACGGCTATTTTGACTCGGCGGAAAATACTCAGAATGCCTATCACATTTATCTCGACTCGGCTTATGTCTTGAACGGCATTACCAAATGGGTCTTCGGCTGGGAAAGGAATGGCTGGCTGACCTCGCAAAAAGAAAAAGTAGTGAACGAGGATTTATGGAAAGAGCTGAAGTCATCGACCGAAGGAAAAAAGATTGAATGGCATCTGCTCAAAGGCCATGGCGGAATAGCAGGGAATGAAAGATGTGACGAGATTGCGACTGCTTTTGCCGATTCAGTTACGGACCCAACGGCAGAACCGTCCCTTTTCAAAGGCAAAGCCAGCGACTATAAGATAGACATTTTCAATATGGAGATGAGTGCTGGCGTATCGAAAAGTTCCAAAGGCAAAAAGGCATATTCATATGTCAGTTCGATCAACGGCAAAGTGATGATCCATCGGACGTGGGCGGAATGTGAAGCTCGTGTCAAAGGCGAGAAAGGCGCGCGTTTTAAGAAAGCCCTGAGCAAGAGCGATGAGGATGAATTGATAAGCACTCTAGGAAAGATTTAGAATGATTTTAAGATTACGCGGGAAAATAATGCATGCCTTCGGCAAAGCTTTATTCTTTCATTTGCAGCTTTCTGTGCGGAGTAGCCGTTGCTAGCGCGTGGCGTGTCCCTTGGCAGCTGTCAGCATTGATGATTTCTACCCTTTTGTCATTGATGATTGCTGAAAGGAAGTTTCGGAATGTCATATTAATAGGATTGATCTTATTTTTTATAGGCATTCTTCGCTTGGATATCAACCAACTGATGAATAAGCCACTTCTTGATCCTTATGCCGGAAAAACATTCTCAGGAAAGGGTATCGTCATCGATGAGCCGGGCGAGGCGGATCATTACACGGAAATTGCGGTTAGTCTCGAGGGTATTAAAAAGACGCAGAATATCATCATAAAGTATGGAGGGAATGAGCGTGTCGGATACGGCGACGAGATTTCCTTCTCAGGCACGCTGAAGAAGCCCCAGTCATTTGTCGCTGACAATGGTAGGATATTTGATTATCCGCACTATTTAGCCAAGGATTCCATCTTTTATATCATTTCCACCTCGCATATCCGGCTGATCGGAAGGAATAAGGGAAATATGCTGAAAGCTTTTCTTTTCAAGGCGAAGCAGTCTTTCATAAATCATATCGAATATGTCATTCCAGCGCCGGAGTCGTCGCTTCTTGGCGGCCTGACTGTCGCAGGCAAGCAGCTTCTCGGTGTGACTTTGGAAGATGAATACAAGATGGTAGGTCTCATTCATGTGGTCGTGCTTTCCGGATACAATGTAACTATCGTCGCTGAGGCGCTCGTCGCTTTGTTGTCGTTTCTTCCTTCTTTCATAAGCTATGGCAGCGGAATCATAGGAATCATTCTCTTCTCGATCATGGCTGGAGGAAGTTCGACTATCATTCGCGCCGCAATAATGTCCATCATCGCCCTTATAGGGAAACTGAACTACAAGAAGTATGATGTCTTGCGCGCCTTGATGATATCGGCAGGCCTGATGGCTTTTGCCAATCCGCTGATACTTGCCTATGATCCCTCGTTCCAACTCAGCTTCCTCGCGACGCTCGGCCTGATCCTTTTTTCTCCACACGTCCAGGATTTCTTGGAAAAAAGAGCGCGCGTCTCTCCTTCATCTTCTTTCGGACAAGTTCTTTCTTCGACTATCGCTACGCAGCTTTTTCTTTTGCCGTACCTGATATATTCGAATGGAGCGCTTTCTATCGTCGCCTTGCCTGCCAATCTTCTGGTGGTTTCTTTCGTTCCTCTGACCATGCTTTTCGGTTTCATCGCCGCTTCCACTTCCTATGTCTCCATTGTCCTGTCCTATCCGTTTGCTTTCATTTCTTTTGTGCTTCTGCGATACCAGCTTCGGATCGTAGGCATCTTCTCGTCTATCCCTTATGCCTCGGTCTCGGTGGGATCAATTCCGCTATGGCTGGTATTCTTATGCTACGTCATCTTCATCCTCGTCAAGTGTAAGAATCAAATTCTTCAGACGTCTGTTGGATTCAGGTCGAATATTAGTAAGCTTTAAAAAACAAAAACATCATATGATATGGCAACACTGGGTTAACTTTATTGTCGGAGTGTGGCTTATCCTGTCTGCGTCATTCGGCGTTTCCCTCGGAAGCATGACGACCAACTTGGCTGTCTCTGGAATAGTGGTCGCCGTCTTGTCTCTCTGGGGAGCATTGGCCAACCAGTCAGAATATAGCAGGATGGGAGGACATAGGCATGCATAAGCTGAAGATATTCAATTAAAAACGGGGCAAGGGGCTCCGTTTTTTTATTTTGTGAATCTTTTCTCAACGGTTGCCCAATTGAGATTTTCGAAGAAAGCATCGATGTATTTCTTCTTATCCCCAGGCACGTAATCGAAAAGGTATGAATGTTCCCACATGTCGAGAGCGAGGATGATGTCGACGCTGTTTAGTTGTCCGAGATGTTGTTCATCCACCCACGAGTGCACGAGGCGATCGTTCTTCTTGTCGTATGAAAGGATTGCCCAACCGATGCCTCGAGTGAGAGCGATCGCCTTGAAGCGCGCAAGCCATGCGTCGAATGATCCCCATTCGGCGGCAAGAGCTTCCTTGAGGGAAGAGATGTCCTGATTTGCTCCGCCTTCGAATTGCTCGAAATAATATTCGTGATTCTTCATTCCGCAGAATTCGAAACCGAAGCGCCTCTGCATCTCGCTGATGGCATACGAATTCTTTTCAGGATCCGCGCCGAGCTCATTTATCTTCTCGATGATGAGGTTTGCATGCTTCACGTAGCCAGTGTAGAGCTTTATGTGTTCGTCGATCGTTTTCGCCGATATTCCTTTAAGTTCAGGAATAGTAAAAGTCCTTGCTTCAAATGTTTTCATATTTTTTAAGGTTAGCTGATAAGTACAGCTAGTATATCAAATTAGATCAAACCTGCTTCTTTGAGCGTGGCAAAAGCGCCTTTTTTCTGGATAGTCTTGATAGCCTTGGTTGAAAGTGTGAGAGTGATGCTTTTCTGGAGCTCAGGAACAAAGATCTTCTTTTTCTGAAGATTGGCATAGCGTCGTCGCATTCCGGTAGGGTTGAACTGGGTAGCACGAGTGCGGTTTGAGTATCCGCCTCCGTTGATGCTTCCTTTATTTGTTACTGCGCATGTTTTGGCCATAAGTGAGAGTCATGCTAACATATCTTCCATATTATGCAAGGTACCCTTACAGACACCATTTTCTATATAATCGTCCTTATTTTCTCTATTGTCGTCCATGAAGTATCACATGGACTGATGGCTCAAAGGCTTGGCGACAAGACCGCTGAGTACGAGGGAAGGCTTACTTTAAACCCTATTCCGCACATTGATCTCGTCGGTTCCATCATCTTGCCACTGATTCTTATCCTTTCTGGATCGCCTATCTTGGTTGGCTGGGCGAAGCCAGTTCCTTATAATCCATACAATTTCTACGATAAGCCCTGGATCAAGAAATGGGGAGAAGCGTTGGTTGCTATTGCCGGTCCTGCATCAAATATAGCCATAGCCCTTTTTTTCGGCCTTTTTCTGCGTTTTTTTAATCTTCTCCCCGCTGCAACGCCTCTTATTCAGACCATCATCTTAGTCAATATCGTCTTGGCGACATTTAATCTCGTTCCGCTCCCACCTCTCGACGGATCGAAGATCCTCTTCGCCTTCTTTCCGCTTCCGTGGGCACGTTTTCGCTTCCTTCTCGAGAAGCATTCTTTGGTTATCTCGCTCATATTCATCCTTTTCTTGTGGCAGTTTTTTTCGCCTTTGATTTTCATTATTTATAGATTTATAGTAGGTGCATAAAATTTTTAAAGCAATAAAAAACCGTCACAAGCTTGTTTTGTGACGGGAGTGATAGTAGTGAGAAGTCAGAGCCTCACTTCCTGGACCTTGGGGAAGTAAGTTTTTTCTCCAGGTTATCGCGAAATTGTCTCACGCTACCAAGGGCAGTTGCCGCAAAGTCATTGTAACCCATGGAGTGTTCCATTTCCAGCTGTTTATGCAATACGACAAAAGGTTAACATGTAAAAAAATTAGCCAATATGTTGCGTATTATAAGGTTGTATAGTATAGTCTCCCTCACGTGTTCGGCCCCTTCGCGAATGCTTATTATCAAGAAGATAAGAATGAGTAACTGACCTCTCGCACTAAGCGGAAGGGATGTGAAAACGCAGTCTTATCAAACCGTAACAAAAAAATTAACAATGCCTACAGTCAACCAACTAGTGAAGCGAAATCGCAAAAAGACAGCTCGAAAGCCAAAAGCGGTCGCTTTGCAGCGAAGTTTTAACTCGCTCAAGAACCGTCCTCGTTTCTACCCGTCTCCTTTCAAGCGAGGTGTGTGTACAAAAGTGACCACAAAGACTCCTAAGAAGCCTAACTCAGCTATTCGAAAGATCGCCCGAGTGCGACTTACTAATGGAATGGAAGTTACTGCCTACATTCCCGGAATGGGCCACGCTCTTCAAGAGCACTCAGTGGTTCTTCTTCGAGGAGGAAAAGTGAAAGACGTCGGAATCCGATACACTATCGTCCGAGGAAAGCTTGATGCCACAGCAGTAGATAAACGAATGAAGGGTCGAAGCATGTACGGAGCTAAGAAGCCTAAGAAAGGAAAGTAAAATCTAATTAAATATTTATGCGAAGAAAAATAAAAAAACAGCCAGCTCCCGGTCCTGATGTTATCTACCAATCTGAAAAAGTTTCGAAGTTCGTCAACTACGTTATGGAACGAGGAAAGAAAGCGGTTGCTCGAAAAGTGGTTTACGATGCTTTCCAGGCTATCAAAGATAAAGAAAAAGTAGAGAATCCTCTCGAAGTCTTTGATACAGCTCTAAAAAACACTGCTCCTTCAATGGAAGTCCGCTCACGACGAGTTGGAGGCGCCAACTATCAGGTCCCTCGAGAAGTTCGAGAAGTTCGACGAAATTTCCTTTCAATGAAATGGATCATCGACGCCGCTCGATCAAAGAAAGGCCAGCCTATGCACTTGAAACTCGCTGATGAAATCATCCTTGCTTCAAAGAACGAAGGTGAAGCCGTAAAGAAACGAGAAAACACTCACAAGATGGCCGAAGCCAACAAGGCTTTCGCACACTTTGCTTGGTAAAAACTACGCTTTGTCATTTATTTAAAATACACGCATAATTTCTGCTGAAATTTGCTCTGCTCGTGCACTGCGCAAGGTATTTTAAATAAATAACAAAGCTCCGTTCACAAAAAACTCCCAATGGGAGTTTTTTGTTTTTGTGTTAACATTTCTGTAGATGAAAAAACGCTCTTGTATTTGTTGCGGAACTCAAATCGAAGAATGTATGGGTTTTTGTAATCGCCCGAGATATACTCAAACTTTTCGAAGGAATAATTTCCGGAGAACAGATCAATGAAGTTTGCGGCAAATGTGCTCTTGGACATGAAGATGAAATCCTAACTCAACTCGGTCCTGTGTGACCGTTTTTTTATTTTGCTTTTTGATGGAAAAGGTGTATAAGGAATTCAGTATGTTTTTTAGTTTTGAATACTTCCTAGTGGTTTGGCTTTCCTCGTCCAAAAAAGTTCAATCTTGGTTGGTAGTCTGCTGGCTCTATGGGCGATACCAAGAAGAAGATGCTTACGAAAGTTTTCTTCGTCGCCCGCTACAGGAGATAGAGAGAATCCTAAGGGTATACGTTCTTGATGTTGAGTTTCGTCAGTTATTTTCTGTGGCGGGCTTGGGTATTGATGAAGAAAGCCGAAGTAGAAAAGGTTTTCCCTTATTCTATATTCGTATCAATCAAGATCTTGACCCAGACACTCAGCTTGAAGGACTTCTTCATGAAATACTTCATATTGCTTGTCTTGAATACGGCGCGGTTTCTCCTGACGAAGCGAGGCTCACACAGACTGTCCAAAGAATCCTTAATCGGAAAAATAGGATAAAGATCCAAAAAATTTTTAGCCACTCAATCCAAACGGATTGAGTTTTTTATTTAACGAAGAAAGCTGTCTCCTTTTGAGGGGTGACAGCTTTTGTGTTCTTGTTGCTTTCGCCGGAGTAAACTCCGACCAATTTTCGGGACGAATCCCTATTCTGGAAACTTGCGCTCCGAACCCCTTCTTTTTTTAAGTTGGTTTGGCAACAAGAACAAGTACATTCTATATTATTGAAATACCCTGTCAAATATTTTTTTTTGGGGAAATAAAAAACCTCACTATTTCTAGTGAGGACATCAGGAGTTTTTTATTTTCAATACACGATTCTATTCGACCAGTTGCCAGGTAGGAATAGAGGTACCTTCAATTGCTTGGCATTTCCATTCAGGATGCTTGGTGATCATCGCGAGCGTACCTTCGACTCCACGAGGAAGCTTTGCATCCATCAGCCGGACGTACTCTTCAGAGATGGTTTCTTTTATTTTTTGCCAGCTTTCCACCGAATGGGAATCTGGGTTTAAGGGTGAAATGACAACCGCTTGGTGGTCACCTGGCAACAAGAGAACTATTGGTTTCATTCACCTCGATAGTACATAACTATCTATAATAAGTAAAATATCTTATTCTAAATCCTCCGGACTCGTAATCTGCTTCCAAAAGGTTGAATAATGTATCTTTATCGGTCGATCGCCAACAGCTTTACTAAATGTCTGAGGAAGGCCGAATTCATTGCTTCCATTCAGGCGCGCCATTTCGTAATTGAAAATTTCAGGGCAGAGGACACAGGCGCCGGTATAAGTGAGATTTGAAGGAATGATATTTTCCTTATCCTCGACGATTTCTTTGAGACAATTGTTTTCATCGACTATTATCTTTCCACCACTTCGTCTCTCTTCTGATTTGTTAACCAAGATCGCCCAGTCTTTTTCTGATACGAGTTTTTCCAAATCTTCTTTCGAATAAATGTCGTCGCCCATAAGGACGAGGAATTCTTCAGTAAGGAGTTGTTTTGCTTCGAGGAGGGAATGAGCTGTACCAAGCGCTTCTTTTTGTTCAATATAATGAACATTTCTTCCATTCCATGAATTGCCAAAATACCCCTTGATCTTGTCACCAAGATAGCCGATTACCAGTACAATATCGGTGATTTCATCGGGAAGTGCATCAAATTTATGTTCAAGTAGATTCTTTCCTTTATACACAAGCATCGGTTTTGGGGTGGCAATACTCAAATCTCCCATCCTTTTTCCTTTCCCAGCAGCCAGTATTACGCATTTCATTATCGAAGATGATATCACACAGCTCTGGAAGTCGGTTATTTTCTTGTTCTGCTTTTATGTAGCGTTTAGGATATCCTTCCGTTCAAGCGTAGTAAAAGTACGAAGAAGAAAATAACCGACTTCCAGAGCTGTGTGATTGCGTATTTCCCCAAATAATGTTATTTTTCTCCTACTACTAATTAATTATATTTATGAATCGCGACTATCCCCTTGAACGAGTACGTAACTTTGGAATCATAGCCCACATCGACGCCGGAAAAACCACAACTTCCGAGCGAATTTTGTATTACACAGGTATGTCACACAAGATCGGCGAGGTGCACGAAGGGGAAGCAACCACCGACTGGATGGAACAGGAAAAGGAACGAGGAATCACCATCACTGCGGCTGCCATCACTTGTTTTTGGACACCTACCTACTTAGGTGCTGACAAGACTCAAATGCATCGATTCAACATCATCGATACGCCTGGTCACGTAGACTTCACAGTGGAAGTGGAACGATCTCTCAAAGTGCTCGACGGAGGAGTCGTCGTATTCGACGGAGTTGCCGGCGTAGAGCCACAATCCGAGACAGTATGGCGACAGGCCGACAAATATCACGTACCTCGAATCTGCTTCATCAACAAGCTTGACCGAACAGGAGGATCGTTCGAACGATCATTCCAGTCAATTATCGACCGACTCACTAAGAAAGCGGTCCGAATGCAGCTTCCTATCGGTGAAGAAGGGGCTTTTGAAGAAGTCATAGACCTCTTAAAAATGAAGGCCTATGCCTTTGAAGGGGATATGGGTAACAAGATCATCGAAAAAGATATCCCTGAATCACATATGGCTGATGCTGTTAAATACCGAGCAGAACTTGTTGAGAAAATCGTTGAACACGATGACGAAGCGATGACAGATTTCCTTGAAGGAAAGGAAATCGAAATCGACCGATTGAAGAAGATTCTTCGAAAGGCAACTATTGCAAATCATATTTTTCCTGTATTCACCGGATCTGCCCTCAAGAATAGGGGTGTACAGCTTGTTCTCGACGCCGTCGTTGAATATCTTCCATCTCCTCTCGATATTCCTCCAGTGAAGGGAATCGATCCTAATACCGACGAAGAAACATTCCGAAAGCCGTCAGATGAAGAGCCTTTTGCCGCTCTTGCTTTCAAACTTCAGTCAGATCCATTCGTCGGACAGCTCACTTTCTTCCGTGTTTACTCAGGAACGATCGAAGCTGGTTCATATATATACAACTCAACAACAGGTCAGAAGGAACGACTCGGACGAATCGTACGACTTCAAGCCAATAAGCGTGAAGAAGTGAAAAAAGTCTTCGCAGGAGAAATCGCCGCAGCCGTAGGACTGAAAGATGCGAAGACTTCGCACACATTTTGTGATGAAGCTCATCCGATCATCCTTGATCCAATCAAATTCGCTGAACCGGTGGTATCTCTTCGTATCGAACCCGCAACTAAAGCTGATCAGGAAAAAATGGGTATGGCTCTCAAGAAGCTTTCAGATGAAGATCCTACATTCCGAATCTCTTCAAACCCTGAAACGATGGAAACTATCATCTCCGGAATGGGAGAGCTTCACCTCGAAATCATGGTAGACCGAATGAAGAGGGAATTCAGCGTCAATGCGAACGTCGGCAAGCCTCAGGTAGCCTATCGAGAGACGATTCTTGGTTCTGCCGAAGAAGAATATAAATATATCAAGCAGTCAGGAGGAAAGGGACAGTATGGTCACGTCAAGATTATTATCAAGCCGATGGAACCTCTTGTTGAAGGAGCCAAAATTCCAAAGAACGTAAAGCGTTATGAAGACTTCGAATTCATCGACAGCATCAAGGGAGGAGTCATTCCTCAGGAGTTCATTCCAGCCGTTGAAAAGGGTGTACGTGAAGCGATGGAGCGCGGAATCTCCGCTGGTTTCAAAATGGTCAACATTTCCTGCGAACTTATTTTCGGTTCATACCACGATGTGGACTCGTCCGAAATCGCCTACAAGATCGCCGCTTCCCAAGCATTCCAAGCTGCTGCCAAAAAAGCCCGTCCCGTCATTCTCGAGCCGATCATGAAAGTGGAAGTGGTCGTTCCGGAGAAATTCATGGGAGACATCACCGGAAACTTGAACTCAAAGCGTGCTCAGATTGAAGGAATGGAAGATCGAAACCTTCTGAAGGTCATCAAGGCCAAGGTGCCACTTTCTGAAATGTTCGGTTACACTACTACTCTTCGGTCAATGACTGAAGGACGAGGAAGCGCAACCATGGAATTCGACCACTACGATGTCGTTCCTCCTCATGTCGCTTCGACTATTGCTGAAGCGAGGAAATAAACGAAATTAAAATAAAAAAGAGACCGAGGCGTGAGCCTCGGTCTTTTGGTTATAGCTTCAGTCTTGAAGGATAGGAATTGAGGAACACTCCGTAACAGAGACGTTTGCGGAACTTTAATGCTTCAAGCTGGCTGATGCTGCGCTTCCTTCTGTGGATCTCTTCGATCACATCATGGCATGAAGTATTCTTCTCTCCGATCCGGAGAGGAACGATTGCCATGCTTTCCTTCTCGTTCAGGAATCTTTTGATCAGCCGGCCGATATCAGGAAGAATTACAGTCTGGATTGAGCTCGCCCTTATCCCGTAAAATCGGCGGAAATGAAGAGCAAGCTCTTCTCCTGTAGCATGATTCCTGAGCCCTAGCGCAAAAATGACACCTGTCTCTCGTCGTACTCTTGTATGCATATCTCAGTGCGATGTTACTCTCAATATTCCAAAAATCAAGCAAATAAAAAAGCGCCTTTTAAGGGGCGCAGGTTTGGGAAGGCTATCAGGATGCTCAGGAACCGCCAATAGGCACGACCCCTCCTTTTTCATCAGGAGCAGTCCTGACGGACTCGATGTATCGGGAAAGCTTCTCTTCATCGAAGAGAGACTGGAATACATTTCTTTGCCTGAGCGAAGGTTCTATCTCGTCGCCGACATAGAACCATGCTTGAGACATTCCTCTACGAATTTCACCGTTGACGAACGGATTTCCGTGGAGGTTGAGGTGTATCACGTCTTTCTCGCCGTTCTTGCCGACGCCGGTTATGAGGCGTTTCCTGACAAACTCTCCGTTTGCATGAATACCGGTCGGATCGGTCTTGAAGAACCTCTGGATCGGCAGGACGTAGCTTATCGGGCTATACTCAGTTGGTTCGAACATGAGCTCTCCTTCGATGAGGCCGATGTAGAGCGTGTAGTGCGTCCGATACTGCTCGCTTTGGACCATGCCAGTCTCTCTGGTCTCCGCCAAAAGCATAGCCAAGAGCTTGTCCTGGTTATTCCGGAGCTTCTTGTTGAGGATGAGGACAGGATCGATGCTTTCCCGCTTGAAGCCATAAAGGCGAAGAAGCTGATCGTGCAGAGGGTCGCCGGTAGTCTCACCAGCATCCAATTTCGCGATCATCGCTTCCTTTGCAACCTCAAGTTCTCGGCCGTAGCTTTCGCGGGTTTTTCTCATTCCTATTTCTGCTTGTCGCAGCGCTTCCTCAGATCTCAAGACTGCTTCTTTGAAAGCATTTGGTATCTTCAGGAAGTGTTCAGGATTCAGCGGTTCTTTCACATTTTCACTCATAATTCGCAAAGTTCAGTCTAGGTTTAGGGTTTATCTCTTCCGAAACATTACTCTACCTTAGGGTATTTGACAACAATCTTTCTTTTGTATACTATTGCTCCTACAACGCTTTTGCGTTTTGTTTTCGCTCGTTTTTAGCAATTTATCAAGCCGGCTCTAGGTTACTCAGAAGTTTTTAATGGCTTTTGAGAGAACTATAGCCACAATATTAACTAAATAAAATATATGGCAGATGCATTTGATCGTTCAAAGCCTCACGTTAACGTAGGTACTATCGGACACGTTGACCACGGAAAGACCACTTTAACAGCGGCTATTCTTAGCGTCCTCGGACGAGCAGGAATGGATGTAAAGCTACGCGCAGTAGACGAGATTGACGGTGCTCCCGAGGAAAAAGCTCGAGGAATCACTATTTCCCTATCCCACAACGAGTATTCAACAAACGCAAGACATTACGCTCACATTGACGCCCCAGGTCACGCCGATTACATCAAGAACATGATTACTGGTGCCGCTCAGATGGACGGCGCTATCCTCGTGGTAGCCGCAACTGACGGTGCTATGCCTCAGACTCGGGAGCACGTTCTTCTCGCAAAGCAGGTCGGAGTACCTAAGATTATTGTTTTCCTCAATAAATGCGACATGGTTGATGACAAAGACATGATCGACCTCGTCGAAGCTGAAATCCGAGAATTGCTTGCAAAGCAGGGATTTGACGAAAACGCTCCAGTTATCCGAGGTTCAGCCCTGAAGGCCCTTGAAGCCAAGGACAACACTGACGAATGGTCAAAGAAAGTCCTCGAACTCGCTGATGCTCTTGATAATTACATCCCAATGCCGGTCCGAGAGACTGACAAGCCATTCCTTATGCCTATCGAAGACATCTTCTCGATCGAAGGACGAGGAACCGTGGTAACGGGACGAATCGAGCGAGGTATAGTAAAAGTTGGTGAAGACGTAGAAATCGTCGGTATAAAGCCAACCTCAAAGACTACTGTTACTGGTATCGAAATGTTCAACAAGCAGCTTACTGAAGGTATGGCTGGAGACAATGCAGGAATTCTCCTTCGAGGTACCAAAAAAGAAGACCTTACTCGAGGCCAGGTTCTTGCAAAGGTTGGTTCAGTGACTCCTCATACCGAATTCGAAGCTGAAGTCTACATCTTGAAGAAAGAGGAAGGAGGACGACATACTCCATTCTTCTCAGGATACAAGCCTCAGTTCTACGTCCGAACAACAGACGTTACTGGAGAAGTGACATTGAAAGAAGGCGTTGAAATGGTTATGCCTGGAGATACCGTTACTTTCAAAGTTAAGCTCGTAGCCCCAGTCGCCCTTGAAGACAAGACACGATTCGCTATCCGAGAAGGAGGCAAGACTGTAGGTGCCGGAGTGGTCACAAAGATCGTAGCCTAAGCGTTTCCCTAATCCTGACTTCATGTCAACAACACAAACAACACCAAAAAAGAAAACAGCTCCTAAGGTTTCGAAGGAAGCAGGCGAACCCAAGCTTCGGATCCGCGTTCGCGCTTACGAGTCGAAGGTTCTCGACAATTCAGTGAAGCAGATCATGGATACTGCACTTCGATACGATGCGAAGATCCTCGGTCCGATTCCTCTTCCTACCGAAATCAAGAAATACACCGTCAACCGAGCGTCATTCGTATACAAGAATGCCCGTGAGCAGTTCGAAATGCGCGTCCACAAGCGTCTTATAGACATCCTGAACCCGTCTCCCCGCATCATCGAAGCCCTTACCAACCTTAACTTGCCATCAGGAGTCAATATCGACGTGAAAATGCTCTAAAATCAATATCTGTATGAAATACATCCTAGGAACAAAAGAATATATGACCCAGATCTTCAATGATGAAGGCGCGGTCATTCCTGTCACTCTCATCAAGGTTGCTCCTGCGGTGGTCACACAGGTAAAGAGCAAGGAAAATGACGGCTATCAGTCGATTCAAGTCGGCTTCGGTGCCAAGAAAGAGAAAAATGCCAACAAGCCTCTCAAAGGCCATCTCAAGGATCTTGGAATGTTCCAGTATCTTCGGGAAGTCCGCCTCGACAAGGAGAAGGATGCCGCCAAGAACATGAAGAAAGATTGGACAGTAGGCGACAAGATCGAGCCTACGGTCTTCGTTATCGGAGATGAAGTGGAAGTCTCCGCAAATTCAAAAGCAAAGGGTTTCCAAGGAGTAGTGAAGCGTCACGGTTTCAAAGGAGGCCCTCGTTCTCACGGTCAGAAGCATAGCGAACGTGAGCCAGGCTCGATTGGAACTGCAGGTTTCCAGCGCGTTTTCAAGGCTCGGCGAATGGCGGGCCGAATGGGGGGCAATCGCATTACCACCAAGAATCTCACTATCGTCAAAGTCGATGCAGAGAAGAACGAGATTTATATCAGAGGCGCAGTACCCGGCCGAAAGGGAACATTAGTAGAAATAAAAGGATAATATGGAAACTCTCATTTACACCCAGGAAGGAAAAGAAGCTCGAAAGTTCACTCTACCTGAAAGCATTTTCGGTTTGAATTGGAATGCAGACCTTGTTCATCAGGTGGTCGTCTCGGAAGAATCGAATCGCCGCACGAATGTCGCTCACACCAAGACACGCGGAGAAGTATCCGGAGGAGGCAAGAAGCCTTGGCAGCAGAAAGGTACCGGCCGCGCCCGACACGGATCAACCCGATCTCCGATCTGGGTAGGAGGAGGTGTCGCTCATGGTCCCCGAAACAACAAGAATTTCGATCGAAAGGTCAACAAGAAGATGAAGGCAAAAGCCCTCTACACTATTCTTGCAAAGAAGTATAGGGATGGCGAACTTATCTTCATCGATTCATTCACTTTTGAGCCGAAGACCAAGCTTGCCAAAGGCTTCATCGAGACTATGGCAAAGGTAAAAGGCTTCGAGCGATTGGGCACCAAGAAAACCAACAAGGCATACATCGCTACTTCAACAAAAGAATTGGCTGCGCGACGGGCTTTCAATAACATTAGCAATATCTTCGTCGGAGACATGCGAAATCTTCATCCAGTCGATATCCTGAACTTCAAGTACTTGATCATTACCAACCCTGAAGATTCCATCAAGACTCTTGAAGCAAAGATGAATCCAGCAACAAAATAATCATATGAACCAGCCAAACACCAACGTCATCAGGAAGCTTCATGTCACCGAGAAATCGAGCCTTCTTTCGGAAGGCGGAGTATATTCGTTCGAAGTGGAGAAGTCTGCCACTAAGAAGCAGATTGCCAAGAATGTCGCCCTGCTCTACAAAGTCACTCCTCTGAAGGTGAGCGTCATCAACATGAAGTCTAAGGCTGTATTTTCACGCGGAAAAGCGGGAAAAACCTCCTCATTCAAAAAGGCTTACGTCTATCTCAAGAAAGGGGATGTCATTGATATGGCATAGCATTTAATAATAAAATCATGAAGCACTACAAACCAACATCACCATCGAGACGAAACATGTCGACAACGACATATCGAGGAGTCATCACTGCAAGCGAGCCTCTCAAGTCTCTTACCTCAGGCTTCAAGCGATCTGTAGGACGCAACCATCATGGCCGCGTCACCACCCGCCACAAGGGAGCAGGACACAAGCGCCTTTTCCGTGATGTTGATTTCAAATATAATAAGCGGGATATCGAAGGAAAGATCGCCACTGTCGAATATGATCCGAACCGAGGCGGATTCATCAGCTTGGTCGTCTACAAGGACGGCGAGAAACGATATTCCCTTTTCCCCAAGACTCTCAAAGTCGGCGATGCAGTCATCGCTTCAGAAAAAGCCCCTGTTACTCCCGGAAACAAGCTTCCTCTTCGAAACATTCCAGTCGGAACATTCGTTTATGCCGTCGAGCTCCGGCCTCAAGGCGGCGCAAAGATAGCTCGAGGCGCAGGAAACTACGCTGAGGTCATCGCTCAAGATGGTGGCTATACTCAGGTCAAATTGCCTTCATCAGAAGTTCGAAAGATCATTGATACCGCTTGGGCTACAGTAGGTGAAGTAGCAAATGACGAACGACGCTTGGTCAATTTCGGAAAAGCGGGACGGAGTCGATGGATGGGTATCCGACCAACTGTCCGAGGTACTGCTATGAACCCGGTTGATCATCCTCATGGAGGAGGAGAAGGACGACAGGGCCGAGGACGCCGACGCGCCATCTCAGTCTATGGAAAACCGACAGGCAAGGGTCAGAAATCTCGAACTCCAAAGAAATACTCGAACAATCTCATCGTCTCTCGACGAAAAGTAGGAAAGAAGAAATAGGAACACTTGGATGAAAATTCCCTCAAAAGTACATTTCTGGCATAAATGCATCGAATGCCAGTCAGTCTATACGCCTGATTCGTTTCTATATACTTGCCCGAAATGTGGCGGCCTGCTTTCTGTCGAGCGTGATGAGAAATGGATAGACAAGAAAGTAGGAAAAGGCAAAGCCGCCCAGAAATATTTCGATAATATCCGCTACGGAAAGGCTCGAAGTGTATATCCGAATGACAGCGGAGTCTTCATGTGGCTCGATCACCTTCTTCCCGGCTTTCCTAAAGAATTAGTCATCTCCCTTCGCGAAGGATTCACGGATCTGTTTGAGATTCCGCAGTGGCTCCAGAAGCAGATCGGTCTCAAGCATCTCTACATAAAGATGGAAGGGCAGCTTCCGTCAGAAAGCTTCAAGGATCGGGGAATGTCGCTAGCTATTTCTGAAGCGCTTCGTTTGCAGAGCGAATACCCTAAGCTTGGCATCAAGTATGTTGCTTGCGCCTCGACAGGTGACACTTCAGCAGCTGCGGCTATCTACAGCGCCTACGTGAAAGACAAGCTCGGCTGCCTAGTTTTTCTTCCTCATGAGCGCATTTCCCCTGGCCAGCTTTTCCAGGCAATGGCACATGGAGCCAAGGTCCTGGCTATCAAGCACAAGAAAGGCTTCGATGGCTGCATGGAACTCATTCAGCAGTATTGCGCCAATCACCCCGAAATCGTATTGGTGAATTCAAAGAACGCTCTCAGGCTTGTCGGACAAGAGACGATCGCGCTTGAAATATGCCAGGATCTGAGTTGGAAGGTACCGGATTGGATTTCCGTTCCTTGCGGAAACGGAGGCAACCTCACCGCGCTTCTTACCTCGCTTCTACGCATGAAGAAACGCGGACTCATCAGTAAACTTCCTAAGATTATCGTTGCTCAGACAAAAGGGGCGAACACCCTGGTGCGATGGTCAAAGAGCGATTTCAAGAAATATGCGCCAGGAGAATTCAAGGAAACCATCGCTTCAGCCATGAATATCCAAAGCCCTGTTAGCTTTCCTCGCATCAAAAAGCTTTATCCGGAGTTCCGAATCGAGTTCTTCGATGTTGATGAGAAAAAGATTCAACAAAGCAGAGCTCTATTCATGAGTGCGGGGGCCAACATCTGCCCGCAGACAGCCGTCGCCTTGAATGCTGTCCTTCAGGCCAGAAAAAAGGGTAAAATCAAGGAAAACGAGGTAATAGTGACTATTGGTACGGCTAGCGGCATCAAATTCTCAGAATCAGGCATCGAATATCACATGGGAGGCAAGAAAAACACTCACGCTAATCCTCCTTTGATAGTCGAAGGCACCCTTTCAAGCATCGAAAAAGCGGTCGGAAACGGAAAGAAATAATAAAGGTTTGACATTAGCCCAATCTTTGCTAGTATTGCTTTTACGGCTCTTAAAGAGCTTTTAATTTGCCCTAGAATTTCAATTAAATGACACGATCACTTAAAAAAGGACCATACGTCGAAGAACGACTCCTCAAGAAGATTGAGGGCAAAAAACCTACCGAAACCGGGGTTATTAAGACATGGTACCGCCGAAGCCAAATTTCTCCTGAGATGATTGGATTCATTTTCGGAGTCCACAATGGCAAGCAGCATATCGAGGTCCTTGTTACCGAGGAAATGGTCGGTCACCGCTTGGGAGAGTTCTCTCATACGAAGAAGTTCCTCCGACACGGAGGAAAGATGCAGAAGGAGCAGGAAGCTGCAAAGAAGGACGCTGAGATCGCCGCAGCAAAGGCCGCAAAATCATCTGACGTCGCTAAGAAATAAGCCATATTTAATATTTTATGAAATCTTACCTCAAAAACTATCGACAATCTCCCCGCAAGGTCCGCCTTGTGGCTGATGCGGTACGAGGCAAGGCGGTCACTGTGGCTCTACGCGATTTGGTTTTCACCAATAAGCGCGCTACCGACCCAATCGCCAAGCTCATCCTGAGCGCGGTATCGAACGCAAAGAACAATTTCAATGCAAAGGAAGAGAATCTTTTCATAAAGGATATCCAAGTGAACAAAGGCGTCGTCCTAAAAAGGATGATGCCTCGAGCTCGCGGATCAGCATCAAGGATTAACAAGCGCTCAAGCCATATTTCAGTGGTCTTGGAAGAAAAGCAGAGCAAATAATAATTTTATGTCACACAACGTCCACCCATATTCTCATAGGCTTGGAATTATCAGAGACTGGAAGTCTCGTTGGTTCGGCGACAACAAGCAGTATCGCGATTTTTTGAAGTGCGATATCCTCATCCGGCAGTTCCTTGAGAAGCGCCTTAAGGGCATGTATGTGAGTGGTATTGAAATCGAGCGAAGCCAGAAGACATTCCGCATCGTCATCAAGACATCTCGCCCCGGAATGATCATCGGCCGAAGCGGGGAAGGAGCGACAAAGCTCCGAAACGACATCGTAAAGAAGCTTGATGCGATTGGGATTAGCCACGGCGAGGAACTGAAGATTGACATCGAGGAAATCAAGTCGCCGGAATCGAATTCGGCTATCGTAGTTCAGATGATCGCTGAAGGTCTCGAGAAGCGAATGCCTTTCAGGAGAGTGATGAAGCAGATGGTAGAGAAAGTCATGGCTAATCGAGACGTTCAGGGAGTAAAGATATACCTCGGAGGCCGCCTCGGCGGTGCGGATATGGCACGTTCAGAAGTGCTGAAGAAAGGACGCATCCCTCTTCAGACATTCCGCGCGGATATCGATTACGCGATCGGCCGGGCGACTATCCCTCAGGGAGATCTCGGAATCAAAGTCTGGATCTACAAGGGAGAGATCTTCGCTAATGAGGAAAGCAAAACTAATTAATCTTTATGGCATCCCTAATTCCTAAAAAAGTAAAGCATCGAAAATGGCAGACTGGCCGTGTAAATCCTAAGAAAGTAGGAGTTGAGACGCGGGGTACCACTCTTTCTTTCGGCTCATACGGCATCAAAGCCGTCAGTGCTGCTCGCATCCGCTCGAATCAGATAGAATCAGCCCGAAAGGTATTGGCCCGCTCAGTGAGCAAAGTAGGGAGAATGTGGATACGTGTCTTTACCGACCGTCCTTACACCGCAAAGCCTGCAGAGGTGGGAATGGGCAAAGGAAAAGGAGATCCGCAAGGATATTGTTTCGAAGTGAAGCCGGGCCGAGTCCTTTTCGAAATTGATGGAGTTCCAGAAGCGGTTGCACGCGAGGCCCTTCGAAAGGCGGGAACGAAGCTTCCTGTGAAGATAAAGATCCTTAAGCGCGAACAAGCATAAACATATGAAAAAAGAATCACAAACGCTTTTAATAGAGAAGAGAAAGAAGCTTGCCGAGTTCCGCTTCAATATTTCGACGGGCAAGATAAAGAACGTGAAGGAAGGCAGGGCTCTCCGAAAAGACATTGCCCGCATCCTTACTGAAGCCAACATGGAAGCGAAAAAAGCATAAATTTATGAATACAACAAAAATCACAAAGAAAACCCTTTCGGGAATCGTGGTCTCAGACAAGATGAAGGACACCGCCGTCGTAAAGGTGGTCCGGTTTGTCAAACACCCGAAGTATGGTAAATTCCAGAAGCTTGCCAAGAAATTCAAGGCTGATGACAAGGGAAATACCGTGAAGATCGGAGACAAGGTTTCCATCGAGGAATGCCGCCCGATTTCCAAAGACAAGCATTTCAGAATAGTAAAATAATAATATGATCCAGCCAAGAAGCATCGTGAATATCAGTGACAACTCCGGAGGAAAGATCGGCCGTATCTTCAAAGTGCTCGGAAGCTCGAAGAAGCGATATGCCGAAATAGGAGATATTGTCGTCCTTTCAGTCCAGAAGGCTGAGCCTCGAAAAGGAGTAAAGAAGAAAGATGTCCTTCAGGCGGTGGTCGTAAGGCAGAAGAAGGCGCTCCGCCGAGTCGACGGATCATACATCCGATTCGACGAGAATGCGGTGGTCATCCTTGAAAAGGGAAAGAAAGAGCCTTTAGCCGGACGCGTCTTCGGTCCTATCCCGAGGGAAATCGCAGAGCAGGGTTACCAGAAAATAGCGTCGCTTGCGCCTGAAATCGTATAACTGAAAAATTAAAATGATTAAAAAAGGAGACAAAATAATAGTGTTGGCAGGAAAAGACAAAGGCAAGACCGGCACTGTTGAGCGCGTCTTGCCTAAGGAGGATATGATCATCGTCTCCGGCGTCAATATCAAGAAGAAACACCGCAGGGCCCGAAAGACCAACGAGAAGGGATCTATTGTCGAGGTTGCTTCTCCTTTCCACATATCGAATGCCAAGAAAGCAGACAAATAAATCTTATGAAAAACTCACCAAACATCCAGGAAAAAGCATCAACCCTCTTCGATACCTTGAAGGGACAATATGGCTATACCAATATCATGCAGTCTCCGAAGCTTGTGAAAGTGGTGATCAGCTCGGCCACCGGATCCGTCAAGGACCCGAAGAAGAAAATATTGATCGGAGATAGGATTACCAAGATCACCGGCCAGAAGGTGAGCGAGAAATCAGCCAAGAAGTCGATCGCTACTTTCAAGGTGCGCCAAGGCGATGCTGTCGGCTACCAAGTCACTCTCCGAGGAGCACGGATGTACGATTTCCTCAATAAACTCGTTCATATTGCTCTCCCTCGAACTCGGGACTTCCGCGGCCTTGAATCGAAGTCGATCGATGAGATGGGTAATGTCACCTTCGGCATCAAGGAGCACACTGTTTTTCCAGAGACGTCTGATGAGGAACTCAAAGACGTCTTCGGAATGGCGGTAACCATCGTGACTACCTCGAACAATAAAGAGGAAACTCGAAGTATCCTCGAGCACCTTGGCTTTTTGTTCAAAAAGTGATAGCATAGCGAAACATTATTTATGGCAAAAACATCCGTCGTCGCACGTTCACTAAAGAAACCAAAGTTCAAAAGCCGAGTAGTAAGGCGATGTTTTAGGTGCGGCCGAAAGAATGGCTATATGAGGGACTTCGACCTATGCCGAATCTGCTTCCGTGAGCTTGCCAATGAAGGAAAGATTCCAGGCATTAAGAAATCATCTTGGTAAAAATTTAAATACAATATATGCGAGACTCAATTTCAGAACTAATAACCAAGATAAAGAACGCAAGCGATCGCGGCCTTTCGATTGTCACTGTTCCTCATTCGAAGATTATGCTTGCCATTTCTGACGTTCTCCTCAAGGAAGGCTATATCAAGTCAGTCACCAAGAAGGGAAAGAAAGTGAGCAAGGTCCTTGAGCTCGGACTCGCTTATGACGAAGCAAAGCAGCCTCGGGTAACCGGAGTAGACCGCGTTTCGAAATTCTCAAAGCGCGTATATGTAGGTTCAAAGGAAATCCGCCCAGTCAAAAGCGGATACGGAACCCTCATCCTTACCACGCCGAATGGAATCCTTACTGATAAGGAAGCGAAGCAGCAAAAGGTCGGTGGTGAAGTTCTCTTTAAAATCTGGTAATAATATAAAATCATGTCACGAGTAGGAAAACAAAACATAATAATCCCTGAAAAAACCGAGGTTGTTCTTGCGGACGGCAATCTCAAGGTAAAGGGACCTAAGGGGGAGCTCAGCCGCCATTTCAAGAGCTCGATCGAGATCAAGGTCGCAGACAAGGCGATCACCCTCTCTCCGAAGCGAAATGACATCGCTTCGCGCGCCCTTTGGGGAACCTATGCTTCGCATATCATGAACATGATTGAAGGCGTCAATAAAAGCTTCTCAAAGAAGCTGATCATCGAAGGAATCGGATTCAAGGCGGATGTCGCCGGAAGCAATCTTAATCTCGCGCTCGGCTTCTCGCACCCTGTTGTCGTCGCCATTCCAAAAACGCTTACCGTTACTCACGAGAAAGGGGTGCTTACCATTGCAGGAATCGACAAGGATGAGGTGGGTGCTTTCAGCGCCAACATCCGAGCCTTGAAGAAGCCTGAGCCATACAAGGGCAAGGGAATCCGATATGAGAAGGAAGTGGTCCGCCGAAAACAAGGCAAGAAGTCCGTATAATATTTATGACTAAAATAAACACAAAACAAGAACAGCGAACAAGACGAAGAAATCGCATCCGAGCGAAGATTTCGGGTACGGCTTCTTCTCCTCGCCTCGCTGTCTTCAAATCTCTCAAACACATGCAGGCTCAGCTCATCGATGACGAAAAGGGTGTCACTATCGTGTCTGCTTCATCTCAGGCCCTTAAAGGAAAGACCAAGACAGAAAGCGCAAAGGCTACTGGAATCGAGCTTGCCAAGAAAGCGATCGAGAAAAAGATAAAGAAGGTCGTTTTTGACCGAGGAGGCTATATTTACACTGGCCGAGTCAAGGCATTAGCAGAGGGAGCGCGCGAAGGAGGATTAACATTCTAAATTTATGGAACCAGAAATAATCACAACTGAACAAGAAAATACTCAAGCTCCAGCCGCCGCAGCTTCAGCCGTTCCTGCAGCAGCTGAGCCTCGACGCCGCAATGAGCGAAATTCTCGCGACGGAGGAAGGGGTGGCGACCGAAAGCCTCGCCGCGAGCCTCGGGCAAAGCCTGAATTCGACCAGAAAATCATCGATATCCGCCGAGTGACCCGAGTGACCTCAGGTGGACGACGATTCAGCTTCAGCGTGGCTCTTGTTGCTGGCAACCGAAAGGGCAAGGTGGGGGTTGGAACTGGAAAAGCCGGAGATACTTCTCTTGCTATCGACAAGGCGCTCAAGAATGCCAAGAAGAACATGATTGACGTCGTCTTGAATGACAAGATGTCAATTCCTTACGGAGTCGAAGCGAAGTTCTGCAGCTCCCGAGTGGAAATCATTCCCGCTCTCGGAAAGGGAATTTCAGCCGGCAGCTCTGTCCGAGACGTCATTGAGCTTGCGGGAATGAAAGATGTCTCTGCCAAGCTCCGCTCTGGCTCAAAGAATAAGCTCAATAATGCCCGTGTGGCAATCAAGGCTCTTTCGATGCTTCGAAGAAGCGCCCTCGCAGCAAAGCCTCAATCATAACAATACTGCCATGCAAATAAACCAAATCACGCGAGTACATAAGAATAAAAAATCGATCAAAGTAGGTCGAGGAGGAAAGCGCGGAAAGACCGCTGGACGAGGAACCAAAGGGCAGCTTGCCCGATCAGGACGAAAATTGCGCCCTGAGCTCCGAGACATCATCAAGAAGCTTCCTAAGCTTCGTGGACGAGGAAAGAATTCTTTCCTTTCTATCCAGGTAAAACCTGTTATCGTCTCCCTTTCTCAAATTGAGACTCATTTCTCGAATGGGGACAAAGTCACTCCTCAGGCATTAATGAAGAAAGGCGTCGTCAAGCACTACAAAGGCCGAAACCAGAACATCAAGATCCTCGGAGGAACTGAACTTTCAAAGAAAGTCATCGTTTCAGGATGCCTTGTGTCGGCTAGCGTCAAGGATGCCATCGTCAAAGCAGGCGGCAGCGTCAAATAAATCCATGAATACTTTTTTCGAAAAAATAAACCTCGTCTTCCGTGACCCGGTTTTGAGACGAAGAATACTCTTTACTCTGGGAGCGCTTGTCATCTTCCAGTTCCTGGCCTCGATTCCTATTCCAGGAGTCGACAAGAACAAGCTGGCCACATTCTTTGCAAACAATCAGTTCCTCGGACTTTTGAATATTTTCTCGGGAGGAGGCCTTTCGAATCTCTCCATCGTCATGCTCGGAGTCTCTCCTTTCATCACAGGCTCTATCATCATGCAGCTTCTCACTATGATGTCAGAGAAGCTCAAGGACCTTTACCAGAATGAAGGCGAGGCCGGCAGGAAAAAATTTGCCCAATATGGACGAATTCTTACCGTTCCTCTTGCTCTCATTCAGTCATTCGGCTTCATCATCCTTCTTGAGAAGCAGGGTATCGTGCCGGCTCTTACTCTTGCTGGACTTTTCACTAACGTCATGATCATCGTTGCTGGTTCCGTCATTCTTCTTTGGATCGGAGAGCTTATTACTGAATTCGGAATTGGAAACGGCGTATCGCTTATCATTTTTGCCGGTATCGTCGGACGCATTCCAAAGGCAGTCAGCCAGACTGTCTTTACTTACAGCTCATCTGACATTCCTTTTTATGCCCTTTTCGTAATAGTCGCCCTTGTAATCGTCTACGCAGTGGTTTATGTCACTGAAGCAGAGCGTCCAGTGGCTGTCACTTATGCCAAGCGCGTTCGCGGCAACAAGGTGTACGGCGGCGTGTCGACCTATCTTCCACTTCGCCTTACCCAGGCTGGCGTTATTCCTATCATTTTCGCCCTTTCGCTCCTTCTTTTCCCTCAGCTCATCTTCAACTTCCTCGCCAAGATCTCATTTGCCGGCGCATTCGGGGCTTTTGTCAATAATGCTTCGACATGGGTCCTCAATGTCTTGAATAACCAGCTCATCTACGCAGTTATCTACTTCCTGCTGGTGGTCTTCTTCACTTATTTCTACACTGCTGTCACTTTCGACCCGGATTCAATCTCCAAGAATCTCCAGCAGAATGGTGCATTCATCCCTGGAGTCCGCCCAGGCGACGCCACCTCGATGCACCTTACGAAGATCATTACCCGCATCACCCTTGTCGGAGCCGTCTTTCTCGGCGTCATCGCCATTCTTCCTCTCATCCTTAAGGCTTACTCAGGAAATTCATCGCTCGCTATCGGAGGAACGGCCCTTCTCATCGTAGTTTCAGTAGTTCTCGATCTCGTAAAGAAAATCGATGCCCAAATCTCAATGCGTGAGTATTAAACCTTAAGGATTAGGCTGCGAGCCACCAGAATCCTTTTGTGTTAGACTTACTTTATGGATATCAAAACAATAGTTTTAATGGGGCGGTCGGGTTGTGGAAAGGGAACGCAGTCGAAACTGATGGAAGAATATATCGGAAAGACTGACGCGGAAGTGCGGTCGCTCTTCTATCTTGAAACCGGTCCGGAATTCAGGCACTTTATCCGCAATGAAGGGTATTCCAACAGCCTTGCCCTCAAGGTCGCTCAGAATGCCGAGCGCCAGCCGGACTTCCTCGCTATCTGGGTCTGGGCGAACGTGCTTGTCGATCATCTTAAGGAGAACATGCATCTGCTTGTCGACGGCACCCCGCGCTCATTGCCGGAAGCACAAGCCCTTCACACCGCCATGCTTTTTTACGGCAGGCCGAAGCCACTGATCGTTTATCTCAATGTCAGCCGCGCATGGTCTGAAAAGCATTTGAAAGCGCGCGGCAGGGAAGACGACCGCAAGGACGAAGATATCAAGCGCCGCCTGGACTGGTTCGAGTCCGATGTTCTTCCTGCTATTGATTATTTCCGCAATAATCCCTATTATCATTTCGTCGAGATAAATGGCGAGCAGGCCGTAGACGGCGTCCATCGCGACATACTTACTCTCTGTGGTTTTACCCAAGACTGAAAAAGAAATAGAGCTCATGAGACAAGGAGGCAAGATCCTTGCCTCTATTTTGCGCGAGATAAAAGGAAAAGTTGAAATCGGAGTTACGACGGATTTTCTGAATGATGAAGCAAACAGGCTGTGCGGGAAGCACAAAGTCATACCCAGCTTCTTGAACTACACTCCATACGGGGCAGAGCGGCCATACCCCTCGAGCATCTGCATTTCAGTCAATGACGAAGTCGTCCATGGCATGCCGAATGAGAATCCGAAGATCCTCAAGGAAGGGGATATCATTACTCTCGATATGGGCATTACCTACAAAGGATTAGTGGTTGATAGCGCAATCACTGTCGGTGTCGGAAAGATAGACGCCGAGGCAGAGAAGCTTCTCAAAGGCACGGAAGAATCCCTGGCAGCTGGAATCGCGGCAGCCAAGATCGGCAAGAAGACGGGAGATATCGGCGCCGCAATCGAAAAGGTGATTAATAAATACGGCTTCGGAATTCCCGAAGAGCTTGGCGGCCACGGCGTTGGTCATTCAGTGCACGAGGATCCTTTCGTTCCCAATTTCGGCAAGCCTCGCCAAGGAGCGGCAATCAAGAACGGCATGACCTTCGCCATCGAGCCGATCATCAACGAAGGCACGAAAAGGATCGTCCTTGCCCCCGACGGCTACACCTACCGGACCGCTGACGGAAAGCGGAGCGCCCATTTTGAGCATACGGTCGCGATCGTTGATGGAGTTGCTGAAATCTTGACTCAGGAATAATTTTTTTAGGGTATAATGTTCTCATGGAACTTTTTTCTTCGCCCCAAGAAGAGATCGAACATTTGAAGCAAGAGATCCTTCACAAGGAAGAGCTTTTGAAGCAGGCAGGCGAAAAGCCTGATCGTGATGCCGCGGTCTTCAATCAGATAGAGGAGTACAAGAAGCTTCCGCAGGCCGAAATCCTCGCCAAGGGCCATCGCATGATCGAGCCGCATATCAAGAAGGCAGCACTCGACCTTTTTCCCGAAGAGCATGACGCTCAGATGGGCGAATTAATGGCGTTGCTCGAGGGGAAAGGGGTGCTCAATACGCTCGCGGTCGTCGAGGCCATGAAGAATCCGCATATAGAAGACGATTTTCACCGTTATCTCGTCGAGTACATCAAGAGCAATCTTCCGGCTTTGAACCTCAAGGAAAAGACTCCGCTTTATCGGTCTCTCAACCACACCCTTTTTGAAGTCTCTCTTCCCGAAGCCAAGAAAGACGAAAAAGAAAAGAATCTCAAGGAGCTCATTTCAAGCATGGAACAGTTCTACGCGGGAATGCTTTCAGTGGCTGACAGCAGCGACAAGGAAAATTATTTTTCGATTGAGCTGGCCCTCTCCCATGATAGCGACGAGTTCATCTTTTACGTCTCTGTTCCCGACAAGAAAAAAAGCCTCTTTGAGAAGAATATCCTCTCGGTCTTTCCGCATGCGAAGCTGGTCATAAAGAAGGACGATTATAACATCTTCAATCCGGATGGAGCGGTGGTTGCGTCGGTCGCCACGCAGGCCAAGAATGCCATTTACCCCATCAAGACCTACGAGAATTTCGATTATGATCCGCTCAATGTCATCATAAATGCCTTTTCCAAGCTGAAGAAAGGAGGCGAAGGCGCATCACTGCAGCTTATCCTCAATCCTGCCGGTGATTACTACGTCAAGCGCTACAAGGATGCCCTCGGTCAGATTCTGAAGGGAGTGCCAGTGAAGAAAGCTATCGATATACGTCACACATTCATGGGGGAAATCGGAAAAGGCTTCAAGGAAATGGCTTTGGATATGGTCAACGATGCCGTCTCTTCAAGCAAGAAGGAGAACGACAAGCCGAAGCCACTCGATGAGACTGCAGTCGAAAACATAAAGAATAAGATCAGCACGCCGATCATGAATGCCAATATGAGGATAGTGGTATCAGCCGAGAATGCCGAGCGGGCATCGGAAGTGATATCAGAAATCGAGTCGTCCTTCAATCAGTTCGAGAATACGCTTGGCAATACGTTCAAGTGGCAGCGTATTCCGGAAAAAAAATTACCTCAATTCGTTCGCGATTTCACTTTTAGGATGTTCGAGCATGGCGAGCAGCTTCCTTTGAGTATTGCCGAAATCACCACCTTCATGCATTTTCCCGGAGCAGGCATCCTAGGCGGAGGCCAGCTCAAACAGGCTAAGGCCGGTACTGCTCCCGCACCACTTGATATTCCTCAGACTGGGGTCTACCTCGGAATAAACAGCCACCGCAACCATGATGTTTCTGTTTACATGTCTCCCGAAGACCGCTTGCGTCATTTTTATGTTATAGGCCAGACCGGAACGGGAAAGACGACTCTTCTTAAGAATATGATCGTCCAGGATATTGAGAACGGGGAAGGAGTCTGCTTCATTGATCCTCATGGATCGGACGTGCAAGATATCCTTGCTCGCGTGCCGAAGGAGCGTTACGGGGACGTTATCTATTTCGACCCGAGCTACCATGACCGTCCGATGGGCATGAATATGCTCGAATACGATCCTGCCTATCCTGAGCAAAAGACCTTCGTGGTCAATGAGCTCTTTTCTATTTTTGACAAGCTTTTCGATATGAAGACTACCGGAGGACCGATGTTCGAGCAATATTTCAGGAATGCCACCATGCTCGTGCTCGAGGATCCTGAAAGCGGCAACACACTAGTAGATGTTTCTCGCGTGCTTTCGAACAAAGCCTTTCGCGACCTGAAGATTTCCCGCTGCAAGAACCCGATTGTCACCCAGTTCTGGACGGAGATAGCCGCCAAAGCCGGCGGGGAATCGTCGCTTGCCAATATCGTGCCGTACATTACCAGCAAATTTGATGTGTTCCTGTCGAACGACATCATGCGCCCGCTCATTGCCCAGGAAAAATCCTCTTTCAATTTCCGGGAAGTGATGGATAAGAAGAAGATCCTACTTGTAAACCTCTCGAAGGGCAGGCTTGGCGACATCAATGCCAATCTTATCGGCCTCATTCTGGTCGGAAAGATCCTGATGGCAGCCCTTTCGCGCGTTGATTCGCTTGCCACAGGTTTTGCGCCTTTCTACTTGTACATCGACGAGTTTCAGAACATCACCACTAATTCCATCTCGACTATCCTTTCCGAGGCCCGCAAGTACAAGCTGTCGCTCCATATCGCCCACCAGTTCATTGCCCAGCTCAAGGACGATATCCGCGATGCAGTCTTTGGCAACGTCGGCTCAATCGTCTCATATCGCGTGGGAGCAGAAGATGCCGAGTATCTGGAGAAGCAATTCACGCCGGTATTCGCAGCCAATGACATCATGAATCTAGATAATCTTAATGCCTATGCCAAGCTTCTAATAAATGGCCGGCCGGCGCGTCCGTTCAATATCGCAGTGCCTTTCCCAAACAAGGTAGATACTTCACACCTCGAATCGCTTAAGCAGCTTTCATACCTTAAATACGGCACCGACCGGGCAACAATCGAGGAAATCATCCTGCAAAAATACAAAAAAGAAGAACCCGTGCCCAAACCCGCTCCCGCAGCCAACCCATTCGATAGTTTGAAGGTCTGAAAATGTGCTAGAATCGACTGATGACACATCCAAAATACGAAAGGACATTAGTGGTGCTGAAGCCTGACGCCTTGCAGCGAGGTTTGATAGGGGAAATCATTGGCCGCTTCGAAAGGGTAGGAATGAAGCTTGTCGGTATCAAGATGTTCACCCCCACTCAGGAATTTGTCGAGAAGCACTATACTTTGGACTCTGCCTGGAAAAAAAGCGTCGGTGAGAAGAATATAAAAGGTTATTTAGACAAAGGGCTCACTCCGCCAACGGCCGATCCTCTTGAAGCAGGACAGGAAATACTCACTCGGCTTACGAATTATCTCGCCAGCGGGCCGATTGTGGCCATGGTCTGGCAGGGAGCGCACGCCGTCGGCCTGACACGCAAGCTCGTCGGTAGTACCGAGCCTCTTTCATCAGATGTCGGAACCATCCGTGGCGACTTCGTTCATGATTCATATGTCCTTTCGGCTGATGATAAGCGTGCTGTGCGCAATCTCATCCACGCATCCGGCTCGATACCAGAAGCGGATATGGAAATTCCTCATTGGTTCTTGGAAAATGAGCTTGTGGACTACGTCTTAGTGCAGGAAAAAGTTCTGTACGATGCAAATTAAAATTTGTAAACTTGTTTTTACATTGGAAAGTATATAATGAGTTCAGGATTACTTGAGGTATTAACTTAGATTAAGTTTAGTTAAGGGAGCTCGCCGTACGGAAACGCCTTGGCGTCATGTCAGAGCACCCACCTAGTAATCAACTAGGGCTAATACCCCTAGGTAATCCTAAAAAGCACCGCATTGCTGCGGCGTTTTTTTGTTTTCAGCTTTTATTTTAATAGATGGGGGTAACTCCATTGTGCCGTCCCCCCTCTCATGTAGAATTAAGAGATGAAAAAACAATAGGCCTTCTCTTGGCATTATCATTGATCGTACCCACGTTAGCGTCGGCTAGCATAGGCAGCACAGTCAGTTCGTTTTTCGATTCGATTTTTCAGCTTCTCGACCTTTCTAATCAGACTGCTCAAGTAGCTCCCGCCGTCACTACTACCACGACTGCGGTCGCTTGTACCGATTTCAGCCGTACACTCGAATATGGCCAGGAAAGCTGGATAAATTTTGCGTATGGCTATGCTAGCTACGCAAGCAGCCATATCAGTAATGACCAGCAGCAGGCTGTCGACGTAAGCAATCTTGCTACGGCAGTCAAGAATGACACTGCCAAGCTGCAGAATATTCTCACCACTAGCGAAGGCGCTTCCATAAACGATGCTAAAGGCGTCTATGGAATAGATACCGTCAAGGCAGTCTTTGCTTTCCAGAACAAATACAATATTCCTGGCGCAGTGCCGGGAGTTTTCGACGCTCCTACTTTTGCTGAAGCTAACCAGCTTTATGGCTGCTTGAACAGGGCTTCAGTGACTCTCGTATCTCCAAACGGCAAATTCAAAGTGTTTCCCGATCAGAGCATCAGCATAAAATACTCCCTTGCAAAGATCCCTAATACTACCAACCTTACGATCAGCTACTTGACCGCCCCATCATCTGTCGATACGACTGTCGTTGGAAATGTCATAGCAGTTGTGACATCAGTCAAAAACGGTAACGGGACATATACATGGCAAGTTCCTACAGGACTTGCGCCAGGAGAATACAAGCTAAGGCTCGTCCTCACCGGTAGTACCAAGAGTGACGTGAGTGATAATGCTTTTACGGTGACTTCTCAAGTGCCTGATCTTTCAGTTTCTTTTCCGGATTCAGGTACAGTTCTCACCACTGGGCAGGTTTATGACATAAAATGGAAGTCGCTTACGGGAGCGAATGACACTTACACCATATCTCTTACTGGTCCGGGCGTAAGCAATATCACTCTCGGGACGGTAAATGCTTTGGCTGGCGATTTCAAGTGGCAAGTTCCGACGACTATCACCCCTTCAGACGGCTTCGGGCTGCTCTTCAATAATTCTACCAACCCTTCATCCCTCCAGTCAGCCTCAAAATCTTTCTCTATCGAGGCACCGAGCACGTCAGCTCTTAATTTCCTCATCCATTCAAAATTCCTAGGGGAAGAGAAGCAGAATAATTCGGTCACTACAGAAGACAGCTCCCTTTCAATTGATTCCATTACTGGATCTTCAGCAGGAAAGATCGATCATTGGAGCATGACTTTGATGTGTCCGACGAATTTGAGCCTCTATACGTCGAACGGCACCGCAAAAACGGCTTGCGATGGTAGGACTCCATTGAACATATCGAATATCAATGCTATTCCTGAGATACGAGTGATACGAAACGATGGTATAAGCGGAGGATCCATTCAGCTAGAGATAAAAGCATATGACAAATCGGGGAATGTCCTTGGTGATAAGACGTACTCATTAGCAGTAGCTTTTGGATAAAAAGAAAATCAGTTATAATCAGCTGATGTCCAAACAACTTAAGCTGACTTTTTGCGGCGGATCGGGATCGGTGACCGGAGCGGATTTTCTTCTAGAGAATGAGAACGTGAAGATACTCGTCGATTGCGGAATGGAACAAGGTACGAAAGTAGCGGATCAGTTCAATCACGCGCCTTTTCCGTACGATCCTGCCGAGATAGACATCCTGCTCGTCACTCATGGCCATATCGATCATGTCGGAAAGATTCCGAAGCTTGTGAAGGACGGCTTCAAAGGAATCATTTATTCCACGCCCGAAACCAAAGACATCTCGGCCCTGATGCTCGAAGATAGCGTCAAGATTCTCGGTCAGGAAGCAGTCCGCAATGGCGTGCTGCCTCTTTATGAGGAAAAAGATGTTCAAAAAGCTTTTTCTTTCTGGAAGACTATCCCTTATCATCAGAAGACCGCCATCTTCCCTGAATTCGAAGTGTATATAAAAGACGCTGGTCATGTCCTTGGCTCGTCGATGTATGAAATACTGTACAACGGCAAAAAAATAGTTTTCACAGGTGACTTAGGAAACTCACCCACGCCGCTTCTCCGCGATACCGAAGATATTACTGACGCTGATTACCTGATCATGGAAAGCGTCTATGGAGATCGCAATCATGAAGAGAAGGAACAAAGGAAAGCCAAGCTCGAAGATGTCATCGAAGATACCGTGAAAAGGAAAGGGGTACTGATGATTCCGTCATTTTCACTCGAGAAGACGCAAGTGATCCTCTACGAGATCAATGACCTCATCGAGGAAGGCCGCGTGCTGTCACTTCCGGTGTACATCGACTCGCCTTTGGCTATAAAGATCACCGAAATCTACAAGCGCTATCCCCAGGATTTCAATCCTGCCACACAGAAGCTCATCAAAGGAGGCGATGACATCTTCAATTTCCCTAAACTTCATTTCACCTCGACTTCCGACGAATCGAAAGCAATCAAGATGACTCCCGACCCAAAGATAATCATCGCCGGTTCCGGAATGTCCAATGGTGGCCGCATCACACATCATGAATTGAATTATCTTCCTGATCCGAGAAACACTCTTCTTCTTGTAGGCTATCAGGCGGTCAATACTCTCGGCCGTCAAATCAGGGAAGGAGCGAAATCAGTCACTCTTTTCGGCCAGAACGTGCCTGTCCGCGCCCGCGTCGAGCATATCGACGGCTATTCTTCTCACAAGGACTCCGAGCATCTAGTGGAATTCGCTGCAAAGACGGCAGATACGGTGAAGAAGGTCTTCGTGGTCATGGGAGAGCCGAAATCATCCCTTTTCCTCGTACAGCGTCTCCGTGATTATTACGGGATTGAAGCATACAATCCGATGCAAGGAGACAGCGTCATCTTAGAATGCTAATATATATAGAATATGAACACTGATAACAAGCATGGCAACAACAAGATAAAGATTTGCGTTTCTGGCTCGGCTGACATGAGTTTCCTTCCGCCTGAAGATTACGAGCGGGCGAAAGAGCTAGGGCGCGAAATTGTGCGCCAAGGAGCAACCCTTCTCACTGGCGCCACCACCGGTTTTCCGCTCTGGGCAGCCATGGGCGCAAAGGAACAAAAAGGCATTTCCATCGGTTTCTCGCCGGCATCAACTGAAAAAGAACACGTCAAGACATACCGGCTACCTTTGGATTACATGGATATTATCGTGTACACGGGATTCAACTACACTGGCCGGGATCTTCTCCTCACTCGATCTTCAGACGCTGTCATCATCGGTCCGGGAAGGATAGGCACTATTCACGAATTCACTATTTCGTACGAAGATAACAAGCCGGTCGGCGTGCTTGAAGGAGATTGGGATACTGATGAAGTCATCAGGAACATAATGGAAAAAAGCCATAGGACTAATCCGAAGATCATCTTCGGCAAAGACCCTAAGGCTCTCGTAGCGAGGATCATTGAGATGGTGAAAAATGAGAAAGAGGAGATAAGGCTGTAAAATAATAAAAAAATAAGCTTTTTATTTTTCCGATTATTTTACTTTACCTCGTTGACGATTGCTTCGAAGGTGGAAGGGGATTCCTTTGCGATCTGCGAAAGGACCTTCCGGTCGAGGGCGATGTTCGATTTCTTCAGTGCGCCGATGAACTTGCTGTATGAAAGGCCGTGAGGGCGGAGAGCGGCATTCAATCGGACTGTCCAGAGGGAACGCATGTCGTTCTTCTTGTCGCGTCGGTGGGCGAATGCGCTTGCTCCAGCATGGAAGATGGCTTCTTGGGCCTGTTTTTCTTTCTTTGATCGGCCGAAACGATAACCCTTTACCTGCTTGAGGATATTTCGTCGGCTCTTTAGTGCGTTTACTCCTTTTTTAACTCGTGTCATATGTTTATGTTAAATTTATTTGCTCTTGATGAGGAATCGGGACTTGTATTTGTTGCTCATAGTGAATGAGGCTGATCGGCTCTTCGATAGCTGGCTTCGGCCTGATTCCTTAGCGTTGAAATGGTTCTGGCCCGGCTTTCGAGCGACGATCTTGCCGTTTTTTGTGACCTTGAGCCTCTTCATGTATGATTTGTTTGTTTTCATTTTTTTATTATGCCTTTTCGATGATGACTGTAAGCCCTTTGGGACTTTTTTTCGGTTCATCAGCCTTGAATTCTTCGGAAATCAGCTTGAGTATCCTGTCGAGCCTTTCTTTGAGGAAATCGACATTGAGATACTTGGACCTTCCGGGAAGGAAGAGGTCTATCTTGATTTTATGGCCTTCCTTAAGCCATTCTGACGCTTTCTTAGCCTTGAGTTCAAGATCGTGTTCTCCGGTTCCTATCTTGACCTGCAGAGTCTTGATTTCTGCGATCTGGACGCGGGATTTTGAGGACTTAAGCTTCTTGTTTTCGTCGTACTGAAATTTACCATAATCCATGATTTTTGCAACCGGGGGAAGGGCTTTGGGTGAAATCTCGATGAGGTCCAGCCCTGCTTCCCGGGCCTTGTTCAAGGCATCCGCAAGGGTGATCACTCCGTAGTTTTCTCCCTCAGCGCCGATGACCCGGAGTTCAGGCGCAGTTATTTGATGGTTTATTCGCGTATGTGGTGTATGTGCCAAGTGCTAAAATTTAACTTTTAATGTGTATGATACTTTAACACATTAAGGGAAATATGAAAGTATTACTTCACGATACGGCCGTAATCGTTAAACACGAGCACTTTCCAGGGATTCTTGCTGCGCCATTTCTGGAGAGGGGAGTATTGGACAACGGTCACCGCAGCGTTGTTTATAGGATTGAGAAAATCTAGTTTGACGAATTCGTGGGATTCAAGCTTGTTGCCTTTCTCGATGTAGGAGATGACCATCTTCAGGAAGATGCGGTGAGAGACGCACATGATGTGTTTTTCCGGCCGGGCAGCGAGGAATGCAAGCAGATTCTCGGCCCGTTTCCTCAGGTCTTCGAAGTTTTCTTCGTCCGAATAACGAAGGTCGCTCTGATGGAAGCTCCGGTCGATGACATCCATTATCTTCTGGACTTCAGGAGAGTCCGCATCCTTTCCTACGATTTCCGAAGGATTCTTGCGTTCGATGAGCAGAGGGCTCTCGACGATCTTCTTCTTGAGCGTCTCGTTGATGAAAGTAGAGGTCTCCTTGGCGCGCTGATAGGGGCTCGTGAAGATGATATCGACGGGTATATGCTTGAATCGCTCTCCGACGAATCGCGCCTGCGTCTGGCCGAGCTCGCTCAAGCTCCCCGATGCTCCTTGGCGGACATTGCTGGCATTATTAGCACTCTGGCCGTGCCTGATGAAATAGATTATTTTTTTTGACCACCACATGCGGATAAATATATCATATCTTCATCATCATTTTATGATAATATGGAAGAATGTTCATGAGATCTCCGGAAAGCCCCATATCCCAGGAAAGTCTCGACTCCTTTTTGGAGAGTTTTCAAGCTGACTCGCTTTCCGAAATGAAGCAGCGTCTTGCAGAATATTTTCATCCGCTCATTGGCGAATCGACCATCGAAGCGCATTACGATGATTTTGAGAAGGGGACAGGATCAATCATGTTCGGTGACAGGAAAATCGGCACCTTTGAAATATTTCCGTTCAAGGCCGTCTTAGATAAGGAGGAGATGATTAATTGTCTTAGTTAGTTTTTCGTGTTATAATTTGAGAGTTCATTGAAAATCAACCAATGGGAATGACAGGCATCGACAGGAGAAGCCATTCCTGATTTGCGGCATAGAGCTCCGGGAACTCTTTAAAAGCCCGGAAAACCGAAATGCAAAATCTGCACTTTCAATGGCCAAGTCTGTTGTGTCTCCGTATTTCGGAGCCAACGATTTCGCTTTCGCTTACGTCCGAGCCTAAATTTTAGACTCGCGCCTAGCGACGCTTCATGGTCCTAGTCCTCTCGGGAACAGCGGAGTGTTATAAAGATGAGGATGCTTCGCCAAGCGCCCCGTACGGCGACCAAGACAAGGGGCAAAGCTGACGACCATTTTGTTGATTTCAAGGCCGTCATTCGAACAAATCATCTACATGCCGTAGATTAGTCAGGAACCTCTCTTGCACCCGAGTTCAATTCTCGGCATTTCCACTATTTTATTGTCTTCAAGTAGGCTTTGTAAGATAGGGCGTCCAGAGACGTCCTTTTAAAACGTGAAGGGCCCCAAGCCCTCCGGATCGATATACATTATCAAGGTCGCTTAACATTATTAGCATTATAAACATATGATTAAAAAAATTATTGCCATATTGGCAGCATTTCTACTCACATTGAATTTCATCCCGTCGCTGGTGTCTGCTGATCAGACAATGGTCACCCAGACTACCACTACCACGGCAGCAACCATTCCGTCAGGTTTCGTATTCACTCGCGACCTTACGGTAGGAAGCACCGGACAAGATGTCGTGGAGCTTCAAGCATATCTTGTCGGCAAGGGATTCTTGGTCATTCCTCCAGGAGTGTCCGAAGGATATTTCGGTCCGCTTACTAAGGCAGCTCTCGGCTTGTTTCAGGCAAGCGTGAACATTTCGCCTTCAGTCGGATATTTCGGCCCGATTACCAGGAACTATCTCAACACTCATGGGGTAGTGACCGCCTTTCCTGACGGCTGTACTTCGAACGTCGGTTTCAGCACAACCACCGGCGCTTCGTGCGACACGTCAGGCGCACAGCAGCTCTGCCCTAACGGAAACACCCTTCAGAGCAATTGTACTGTACCTTCAACCGTAGCTCTCTGCCCTAACGGAATGACTCTTGCAAGCAACTGTACTGCAGCTCCTGTAACATCATCAACTGGTTCTACTGCTACCGGCATCACTACTCCAGGCGCAGAAGGTATCTTGAGCATCACTCAGGGTCCTATCTCAACCTCAGTAGTCAACGTCGGCCAGACTCAGGCTCCGGTATTGACAGTTCGAGCTCAGGCTCAGAACTCAGATATCGCCGTCCAGCGAATCACTGTTGACGTTGGTTCATCAACCACCATCTACAACAAGATCTACAGCCAGTTCTACGTTACAGACGGAACCAATGTCCTAGCGACAGTTCCTCTTAACTCGACTACTGTAGTTCAGAGCGGTACAGATTACGTAGTCAACCTTACTGGCTTCAACATCCTTGTTCCAAAGAACACCTACAAGGATATCGTCATCAAGGCTGACTTGTTCTCTTCGATCGACTCAAACTACATCGCTTCTCCTTACGTATTAAGCGTAATGTCAAACGGAGTTCGTGGAATTGACGGAGCAGGAATCGATCAGTACGGTCCAACAGGCTCAATCAGCCAGACCATTACTATCAACCCAAGCTTGACTGACAATGCTCAGGCAAACCTTTCGGCTGATCCTTCGACTCCCCTTACCAACACACAGGCAGTTACTGACACGACAAACAATCAGTACCTCGGCCTTCCTGTCCTCTTGTTCGATATCAATGCTCAGAATGACTCATTGCATATCCACAACTTGACAGTTCGATTCACAAGCAACGCTACAAGCACATTGACCGCCGCTTACTTGTACCAGGGTTCAACTCCTATACAGTCAGCTTCGATCAACAGCAGCAACGGTACAGCAGTGTTCAACAACATTCCTGACAATACCGCAGCAGCAGTCGTCGCTTTGAACTCGACACAGCCATTCACTGTACGTGCTGACGTAACAAACGTAGGAGTAACTCCAACGACTGTTACTGCAACTATCAACAGCGGAGACCTTGTCGCTTACAACTCTCTTGACGAGAATGCGATCGTCAACGGATCAGCTGTAGGAAACACACAGACAGTAGTAGGAAAGGGACCACAGTTCAGCCTCGCATCGACGCCGACGATTTCGGTCAATGGGGTCAATGAGAGCGGAAGCACCCAGAGTACATCTACTGTGACAGCGACGTTCTACGTCAACGTCAAAGCAGTAGGCTCGAACGTCTACTTCCATGATCAGACCCTTCCTAATCCAATGTTTACCTTCAAAGTCTTTGACGCTGCAGGAAATGACGTGACATCTCAAGTTGCTGCCACAAGCTCAGGATTCATCATCCCTACCGGATCAGGAGTCGTGACTTCAGGTCAGCCAGCTCACACGTTCTACATCCCACAGTCGAACTCAGCAACTATCGGTCCAGTGACCTTTAGCTTCGCAGGTAAGTATGGAAACGCTCCTCTCACGAACGGACCATATTCAGTTGAGATATCGGGAATCAATTCATCGACTGATGGAGTGAACTTCACGACAACCAACTACATGGACGGTCTATCAACATGGAGGACAAACGGAGTCAATCCTTAGTCTCTCTTGGATAGTCGCTCACTGAACGTGACAAAACTAAGACCGCCTCATTCAAGGGGCGGTTTTAGTTTTGTCTCAACGGTGTTGACATAGAAAAAGAGCATGCTAGTATCTTTTTCATACCAGCTTCCGCTCTCATGGTGAGCAGGGGAAGCAGGCGATCCAATAAAAATATGATCAAATCAGACCATGGCCAAAAGGCCAATTGTCAGCGTAATATCCCGGTGAGCCTCCGCGGCTGTAGCAATTATTCCATCTTGGCTTCCAGCGGCGTCGCCCTCCCTCGTCGAGACTGATCGCCCCGCGGCGGCCGAAGCCTCCCGCCAAGGCCACATCGGCTGCTGCCGCGATCAAAATGCCGGTCCCATCATGGGGGCCGGCATTTACTCTTCCTTTTTTATTTTATCTTCCTGCCGATATCCCTTTCAGTATCCCGTTTCTTAATGCTTTGGCGCTTGTCGAATTTCTTCTTGCTTTCGGCGATGGCTATGTCGATCTTTATCTTGTTCTTCGAAGTATAAATCGAAAGGGGAATGAGGGTCTGCTTCTTCTTCGAATCGATGTCCGCCATCTCTTTTATCTCCTTCTTGTGGAGGAGTAACTTTCTGGGACGATGGGCGTCATATGAAGAAAGAGCGTTGGCTGGCTGGAAAGCAGGAATATTCGCTCCGACGAGGAATGCTTCGCCGCCGCGCACTATTATATATGAGCCCTCAAGAGAAGAGCCTCCTTGCCTCAGGGATTTCACCTCGGTGCCCAGAAGCTCGATGCCTGCCGACATCTTTTCTTTGATCTCGTAGTTGAAATATGCCTTTTTGTTAGATGAAAGCTCCATGATCAAATGTTAGCATGACTTATCCTATTATTGTATAATGCACCATACTATGCCTGAAAATAAACACAAGAAGAATCAGAAACGGACCAGGATGCCCCGAAGCAATAGCCTGATAAATGCCCTTGTCATATTCATCCTGCTCATCATTGCTTATGCTTTTCTGGTCTCTCGCGATACATCCAATAATTCCATCACTCTTTCCGACCTTGCCAACGACGTCAATGCCGGAAAAGTCAGTGAAATCGTCGTAAGGGGACAGGATCTTACTATCACCTATGCCGACAAGACCATAAAGACTTCAAAAAAAGAGGCTGAAGATTCGCTTTCCACTACTCTTGTGAATTATGGCGTGCCTGCGGCAAAGATTGACGCGGTAAAGATTGACATCGAGAACGAGGGAGGCTTCGCCTATTGGTTCATCAATCTCGCTCCGTTCGTCATTCCGCTCATCGGAGTGGCTTTCTTCATCTGGATAATTACCCGCCAGATGAAAGGGACGGGAATGCAGGCATTCAGCTTCGGCCAATCGAAGGCGCGCATGACAGGCCCTGATGACAAGAAGCAGCGTGTTACCTTCAAAGATGTCGCTGGCGCCAAGGAAGCCAAGGAAGAGCTTTCAGAGATCGTTGACTTTCTGAAGAATCCGAAAAAGTTCTTGGACATCGGTGCCCGCATTCCGAAGGGAATATTGCTTATGGGTGCGCCTGGAACCGGAAAGACTTTGCTTGCCCGCGCTGTAGCTGGAGAGAGCAATGTCTCATTCTTCTCGATCTCCGGTTCGGAATTCGTCGAGATGTTCGTCGGAGTCGGTGCTTCGCGTGTCCGTGATCTTTTCAAGGTCGCCAAGCAGAACGCGCCCGCAATCATCTTCGTTGATGAGATCGATGCTGTTGGCCGTGTTCGAGGAACCGGAATGGGCGGCGGAAACGACGAGCGAGAACAGACCTTGAACCAGATTCTTGTCGAAATGGATGGCTTTGAACCGAACGAGAAAGTGATCGTCATGGCAGCCACTAACCGTCCCGATGTCCTTGACCCTGCGCTTCTTCGCCCGGGCCGCTTTGACCGCCGTGTCACTATAGACCTTCCTGATCGGTCTGATCGCGAGGCAATACTTGAAGTGCATTCAAAAGAAAAACCTTTTGCCGAAGATGTCGATTTGAAACTGATTGCAGAGCGAACGCCGGGATTTTCCGGCGCCGACCTTTATTCGCTTATGAATGAAGGAGCTATCCTCGCGGCTCGCGAGAACCGCACTAAAGTTGCCCAGTTCGACCTCATCCGTTCGATCGAAAAAGTGATGCTCGGTCCTGAACGCCGCAGCCATATCCTTTCAGTAAAAGAAAAAGAGCTCACTGCCTATCACGAAGCCGGACACGCCATTGTTGCTTCGGTCCTTCCGTATGCCGACCCGGTGCACAAGGTTTCTATCATCTCGCGCGGCCGTGCCGCCGGCTATACTCTCAAGCTTCCGCTTGAAGACAGGAAGCTTCAATCCAAAAAGGAATTCCTCGACGATATTGCTGTCTCTCTCGGGGGCTATGTCGTCGAGAAGGAGATCTACGGCGACCTCACCACAGGTTCTTCGAACGACCTACAGGTCTCGAGCGCCTTGGCGCGCGACATGGTCACCAAATACGGAATGTCCGAGAGGATCGGTCCGATCGCCCTTGAAAGTTCCGGCGGTCGTGCTATGTTTGGTCGCGGGGTGGAAGACAAGGAATATTCAGCGGAAGTCGGCAAGCTCATCGATGAAGAAGTATCCAAAATAATGAATGAAGCGATGAAGAAGACCGAAGAAATCGTCGCTACTCACCGAAAGGCGCTTGATGCGATCGCCCAGCGTCTCGTCGCTGTCGAGACTATTGAAAGGGAAGAGTTCGACAATCTTCTCATCGCCAACGGCATCGTACCCAAAAAGAAGGAAATCGTTTAATATTCATATTAAATTTCGCCATTGTAGCTCAGTTGGTAGAGCACTCCATTGGTAATGGGGAGGTCTCCGGTTCAATCCCGGACAATGGCTCAGCGATGGGTGCGGTGTCGGCCCGCGCAATGCCGAAGTAGCTCAGTTGGTAGAGCAATGCTTTCGTAAAGCAGAGGTCGCGAGTTCGATTCTCGCCTTCGGCTCACTGTTTCCGCCACTTAGACTTTTCTTTCCTAATTTAGTAGACTTCCGATATGAACACACAAAAGAAATATATCGTTTCAGCCATAGTGGCAATCATAGTCATAGGTATCCTTGTTTATAGACAGCATCAATATCAAAACCTGCCGGTGAGCGATGGAAGCCTGACAAGCCAAAGCACTTCTACTAGTTCAACAGCGACTTCTACATCTGCATCTGCATCTTCAACTTCATCTGCGACAAATCCAGGCTTTGCTGTCGTTTCGGTCAATGGCTTGAACGGCTACTCGGATTTCGGCTTCAGCTTCAACTATCCTTCATCGCTCAAGCTTTCTCAATCAGCTTCGCCGGTCCAGGAAGTGACAGGAGGATTCGTCGCTACCGCCAACGGATTGAATGACACCACCTCGATGGCAACGCCTTCGAACACCACCGATATCTCGAGCTTCAGCGTGATAAAGGCTGCAGGAGTCAGCTCGGCAGCCTGCATAGCAGCCCCTGTCGGAAACGATTGGCTAAAAGATCTTGGAAAATCGACTATAAACGCTAATACGTTCTACAAATACGAATATGGAAGCAAGAGCGGCAGCCGGTATTTCCAGACTGATGAATACGTCAGCGAGATTAACGGCAATTGCTACAAGGTAAGCGTCAGCAATGTCGGAACCCTTCCTCAGTCCGCAGCAGAAAGCTCATCGATCACGCAGTCGCTTTCAGTCCTTGATACCGTCATAAACTCGTTCAAGGCGCACTAATTTGATGATAGGATCCATCGAAAAAGAAAAGCGGATCCAGGAAATAGAAGAGCTGATGCTGGACGGCGATTTCTGGAAAGACAAAAGCAAAGCGCAGGAAATCGTCCGCGAATACGAGCAATTGAAAAGTGGGGAATCGGATGCTCCCGGCTATGACGCCGGCGACGCCATCATTACTATATTTTCCGGGGCAGGTGGCGACGATTCCGAGGATTTTTCCCGCATGCTTCTTCAGATGTACGAACGCTACATCGCCAAACGCGGCTGGCAGACGCAACTTATTCACGAGAACAAGAATGACCAAGGCGGCTATCGCAATATCACCTTCGAGGTAAAAGGCAAGAATGCCTATGGCGACTTGAAAAGGGAATCCGGCGTGCATCGCCTGGTCCGCCTTTCGCCGTTCAATTCCAAGAAGCTCCGCCACACCTCATTTTCGATGGTGGAAGTCATTCCAAAATTCGACAAGACCGCGCCGCTCGAACTCAAGGAAGACGAAATCGATATCACTATTGCCCGCGCCGGCGGCCCAGGCGGACAGAACGTTAACAAGCGCGAAACGGCAGTCCGCATCGTCCACATTCCGACCAAGCTTTCGGTCCATGTCACATCGGAACGCAGCCAAGCCCAGAACAAGGAGAAGGCGCTTGCCATCCTCAAGGGGAAAATTTATGCCCGCCAGGAAGAGGAGCGCATCAAGAAGGAAAAAGGCATGTATGTCTCGAAGACCACCGATATCGAGTGGGGCAATCAGATCCGCTCGTACGTCCTTCATCCCTACAAGTTGGTCAAAGATCACCGTACCAACGTCGAGATACATGATGCCGACAAGGTTCTTAACGGATATCTTGACGAATTTATTGAGGCTGAGCGAGCGCTTTAGGCTATTCTGCCGCCCGAGCGAGAAAAGCACATTTTATTTGGCGTTTTTCATAGAAAATATGTTACAATTCAAGGACTCGCAATGATAAATTTCGACAACGTCTCAAAAATATACTCCGATAACACCACTGCCCTTGATAATATTTCCTTCAGGATTGCTCCGAAGGAATTCGTCTCCATCGTGGGACAGTCGGGGGCAGGCAAGACCACCATCATCAAGATGATTCTCGGCGAGGAAAAGCCCACCTACGGCTCCGTCCATTATGAGGAAACGGACATCCACTCCCTTAATCGTAAGGAAATGAACGAATACCGCCGGAAAATCGGCACCGTCTTCCAGGACTTCCGTCTCTTGGCTCACAAGAATGTCTTCGAGAACATTTCGTTCGCCATGGAGGCGGCCGGAAGGACGGAAGAGGAGATAGTCGTCGACGTGCCTCATGTCCTTGAGCTTGTTGATCTCGGCAACAAGATCTGGAATTTTCCCTATCAGCTGTCGGGAGGAGAGAAGCAGCGAGTAGCCATTGCCCGGGCTCTCGTTAATCAGCCGGACATCATCATTGCCGACGAGCCGACAGGAAACCTCGATCCGCTCAATACCTACGAAATCATCCAGATCCTGAAGAAGATCAATGATCTCGGCACCACAGTGGTGTTGACGACCCACAATAAGGGGGTGATCGATTCACTCGGCAAGCGCGTCATTACCATGGAGCGTGGTAAGATAGTGCGTGACGACAAGAAAGGCACGTATATTCTGTAATAAATCATAAAAATGTTCTGGACCAAAGTAAAAAGAATAATCAAGGCAGGGTGGGTGAGCTTCGTGCGAAACGGCTCGGTATCCCTTGCCTCGACTCTGGTGATGACGGTTACCCTTTCGGTCATCACCTCGCTCGTCTTTACCGGCGCCCTTCTCCAGTCGACTCTTAACGGCATCAAGGAGAAAGTGGACATCAATATCTATTTCGACAATAGCGCTACCGACGATCAGATAATGGCTTTCAAGAAGGCGCTCGATGCCCAGCCGGAAGTGGCCGCCACCACATATACCACTGCCGACCAGGCTCTTGCCAATTTCCGTGCCCGCCATCAGGACAATGCCTTGCTCATGAGCGCTCTCGATGAAGTCGGAGGCAATCCTCTCGAGCCGACCATTAATGTCAAAGCCAAGGACCCTTCTCAATACCAGACTCTCGCCGATTTCATCCAGACGGAGAACGCTTCCGGCAACAATACCGTCGGCATCGTCAAGAAAGTGAGCTATGAGCAGAACAAGGACGCTATAGACGCCCTCGACCGCATCATTCATTCATCCGAACGCCTCGGTATCGTCATCGCCCTTTTCTTCATTTTGGTTTCCATTCTCATCACTTTTAATACCGTACGCCTCGCTATTTACGTCTCGCGCGATGAGATTTCTGTCATGCGCCTGGTGGGAGCGTCCGCACGCTATATCAAGGGGCCGTTTCTCGTCGTTGGAATCATTTACGGTATAGTCGGCGCTATTATCACCTTGCTCATCGCTTATCCTGTGGCCTATTGGCTCGGCCCCATCACTTACAACCTCGGCACCGGCTTGAATATCTTCACATATTATCTCAGCAACTTCCTTGAGATCGCTGCAGTCGTCTTCGGCGCAGGAATCATCTTCGGCGCCATCTCCAGCTACTTGGCAGTGGAGAAATATATCAAAGTCTAGCTTGAAAAATGAAATATAAAAAAGCCGCACGTCCCTGTGAGGGGAAGTGCGGCGTAGTCAGCCGGACGAATTGCTTAAGCTGGAATGCCTTGAGGAGAATCTCCGGGCTTGAAGACGTAGAAGTAGCTTTTCGGTTCAAGAGGAAAACCAAGTTCGTTCATGACGTCATAGAGATCGTCAAAAAGGGATCCCTTTCTTCCGTCAATCATCTCTTCAGCGGCTCGTTTCAGCATGCCACCGAGCTCGCGGGCGACGATGTTGTCATCGATGACCACAGTAGCTGGATGTCGGAGCAGCGAATCGAAATTCGGGTGCTCTACAACCTTTACTGCCAGCACCTTGACGAAGCCGCTGCGCTTCAATTTTTTCCGTACTGTCCGCCATTTTCTGGCCAGGTCGAGGCAGTCCTCATTCAACTTCGGATGCTTCAGGCTGATCCACAATACGTAACAGTCAAAACCGACGATGTCGAGGTCTCCGATATGCAAAAGGCTTGCCAGCTTGAGTCCTGAATGGAACCATAATCCGAACATCAGCAGGCCGAAGGCCAGGAAGATGAGGGACTGGATGATATGCGTTCGCCGGCTGTTGGCCATAGCGAGATATTCTTCTGCAGATCTGTCGATCAGATCGTCGTCGGCTTGTGCCCGAGCGAAAAGAAGCCCGAGCAGGTTGAAGGTTGATAGTGTCGCTTTCTCGAGAGAGAAAGCCCGTTGCGGGTTAGGAGTCAAAGAGCTCATACGGCTTGAAATAGTACTTCACTTAAGTTGTTTTGTCAATGATAATGAATTAAAAAATGACTGCACCGGCAAGGTGCAGTCATGGGTCCTGAAATGAAATCCAGCCGAATTACGAGCCGGACGATGTCGGCGCAAGCACCGTGTCGTCCTCTAAGTAATACGCTATCGGACGGACAGCAAAGCCGACATCGCGAGCAAACTCGTAAATATCGCTGAACGTATCGATGAGCTCTTCACAGTGTTCCTGGAATTCTTCCTTTCTTTCCTCTACGCGGATCATCTCCGACAGCTCCAGCAGTTTTTTGAAGAACAGTTCGCTGAACATCACCTCAAGAGCATCGGGCTGCACCGGCTGGTGCAGCTCGTCTTGGATGTCGGGAGACGACGTTCGAATGATTTCTGCAAGCTCGCTCGCAAAGCCGCTCTGAACAAGTTTTATTTGCACCGTTTTCCAGTATCTTGCCACAGCACGGACATTCTCATCCGGGCACGGGCACGTGGAGCGAAATTGCAGGATCCAGGTGACAATGGCGGCGTCGAAGAAAAATGAGGCGTAGGAGAATCTCGCGTTTTTGGTCCACAGCCCGAGACTGATACAGGCGACAAGCGCCAAGACAAGAAACGCGGCGCAGATCATCTGGTTCCACCTCGAATTGACCATGGCGAGGTATTCTTCCGCCGATCGCGCTGAGGCAATCTGGATGTTGATGGAGCTCACCTTGTTGATCATCTCGCGGCTGAACCTCAAGCCGAAGAGGTTGAGGATTGCGTGGCGCGCCTCCTTTTTGGTGAAGACGCGCATTTCATTAGGTTCAGTATTTAAAGGTCTCATATGTGCATATATCCACTAAACAAATTACGTCGATAGGCTCATTTTGTCAATAAAAAAGCCCCGCTGGGGCGGGGCTGTTCATGCGCATGTATTACGCATGAACTTCGAATCTCATATTCCAGGTGACTTGTCTGAAGCAGAGGACGTCCTCTTTTGCTGCGGCAAGCTGCCGTGTCCTCCTGCTTCGTTCCATGACATTACCGGCGTGAAGGCGCCATTCGCCGGGATCAATGAGCTGTGTGATCTCGGAGTCGATCCAAGTAATCCTTGTCTCGATGCAATCTTCGACGATCTCGATGAGAAGCGGGATTTCTTCTTCACGCGTCGCCAGGACGCGCGAGGGAATCTTTTTGCCCCGGATCTTTTGGGCTATTTCCGCCACGATTCCGCCGCGGAGCGCACACTTCCTCATTCTCGACCATTCTTTCCCCACCATGCGCTCCGTCTTGCTGACGTATATTTCACGCTTGGTGGGGAAGAAATAATCAAAGAAGAAGGCGGCGATCAAGAACAGCAGCGCAAACACCGAGGGTGTAACGATGTAGTTCGGCAGTGGATGGTTTCCCTTATTGATGTATGTTATTGCCCCAAGGACAAGAGCCAATACCGCTACAGCGGAGAGGAAGACAGCGGTCCTTTTCCGCCATCTGAGCACCTTGTTCCGGGACTTTTCAGCATTCAGGCCGAAGTTTTTCAGATAGCCTCCCCAGCGGGCTTCAGCCCACAGGTAAGCGAAGTAGCAGCCGAGGATTTCCAGGCCTTCGCCTCGGAGTCCTCTCCTTTAGGTTTGGGTTCGTGTGTCATAAAATGTGCTTCTAGGCGGATTATGCCCCTCGAAAGTAAAAGTGTCAACAGGAAGCAGCTAGCCGGCTGTGATAAAATAAAATTCAATGAAAAAACACAAATATATTTTCGTTGTCGGAGGAGTGATGTCCGGAGTCGGAAAGGGAATCACCACCTCCTCTATCGGAACAATATTTGAAGCTAAAGGTTACAAAGTAAATATCGTAAAAGCAGATCCCTATTTGAACGTCGACGCAGGAACTATGAACCCCACCGAACACGGTGAGGTTTTTGTTTTGAATTCCGGACTGGAGACTGATCAAGATATGGGAAATTACGAACGCTTCATGAATCGCGATCTGACCGCCGACGACTACATGACTTCCGGCATGGTCTACAAGCACGTCATCGACAAGGAGCGGGCACTCGGTTTCAAAGGCAAGTGCATCGACGCCGACAACATCCGCGACGAGATCGTCCATCGCTACGAGAACGCGGCGCGTACCAATCGTTCTGACATTTCGATTATTGAGATCGGAGGAACGGTGGGGGACTATCAGAACATCATGTTCATCGAAGCCGCCCGTGTTTTGAAATTGAAACAGCCGGACGACGTGGTCTTCATGATGGTTTCGTACTTGCCGATTCCTGGCAAGCTCGGTGAAATGAAATCGAAACCCACCCAGAATGCCATCCGCCAATTGCAGTCGCACGGCGTGCAGGCGGATTTCATCATCGCCCGAAGCGACAGGCCTCTCGACAAGAAGCGCAAGGAAAAGATTGCCTTTTCGTGCAGTGTGCCTGCGGAAAATGTCATCTCCGCTCCCGACATCGAAAGCATCTACGACGTACCTCTCAATTTCGAGCGCGATCACATCGGCGAGATGCTTTCTAAGGCTCTCGGTATTAACGGCAGGAAAGTCAATCTGAATGAATGGAAAAAGTTCGTCGGCAAGGTCAAATCAGCCAAGAAAAAAGTGAATATCGTCGTTGTGGGAAAATATTTCGACACAGGTGATTTTGTTTTGTCCGACGCGTATGTATCCGTCATCGAAGCGATCAAATTCTCCTCGTATCATCAGGGAGTGAAGCCGATTCTCACTTGGGTCAATGCCAAGGATTTCGAAAAGAAAAGCCCGCAGGCCATCAAGAAGCTGCTTCAGACCAAGCTCGGCAAAGCGGACGGCATCCTGGTGCCTGGCGGCTTCGGCGAGACGGGCATTGAAGGCATGATAAACGTCATCCAGTTCGCCCGCGAGAAGAAGATTCCGTATCTCGGCCTCTGCTACGGCATGCAATTATTGGTCATCGAATTCGCACGGCACGTCGCTCACATGAAAGATGCCCACACTTCGGAGATTGATCCGCAGAGCAAACATCTGGTCATCGACATCATGGAACATCAGAAAAAACATCTCGCAGAAGGAAGATATGGAGCCTCGATGCGCCTCGGCTCGTATCCCTGCATCCTGAAGAAGGGAAGCATTGCCGAGACCGCCTACCGCACCGCCGGCTGGATCAAGAATGGAAAGATCGACGAGCGCCACCGCCACCGCTATGAAGTGAATGCTACGTTCATCAACCACCTGGTCACCGCCGGCCTGACCTTCTCCGGAACTTCTCCTGACAGTGCGCTGATGGAAATCGCCGAACTGCCGAAATCAAAGCATCCCTTCTTCCTCGGCGCTCAGTTCCATCCCGAATTCCTGGCCCGCCCTTTGCGCCCGCATCCGCTGTTCAGCGAGTTTATAAAAGTTGCAGGGAAGGGAAAATAACGTTATTGTAGGCAAGCAGTTTTATCGGCCCTATGTTACTAATCTGGGCCAAACATTGCGGGATCGTCTAATGGTAGGACTACAGATTCTGGATCTGTGTATCTTGGTTCGAGTCCAAGTCCCGCAGCCAACACGTGCTAGCACATTTGTCAAGAGTAACTCGTGCGCACTAGTCGCGTCTGAAAAGTAATCATCTAACTGAGATTTGTTGCTATAATACTAGGTATATGGAAAAACCTAATTCCGCATTACTGGAAGAAAATATGAAAGCTTCTGGATCAGACTCTGAAGTGTCAGGAGAAAAAGAGGTCTCAGAAGCAGAAAACAGTCATACAGAATTAGTAAAATTTAGCAAAAGATATTCTCACGAAGGTCGTCAAAAGATAGCTGAAGAAATAAAGGAGTTACGTTTTCAGTATTTTAAAAAGGAAAAAGGAAATCCTGAACGTCAAAAAACTATTGATGAACAAGAAAAAAGTATCGAGGTACTTCAAAAAGAAAAAGAACAATGTACCGGACCCCTTTCTTTAGACACTCATTCTACTCACTAAGTTTAACTCTTTTTTCTGTATTTTCGCAAATTCTGACGGAGACATTTTAAGTGCGGAATGTATGCGGCTTTGATTGTAGTAGTGGATCAGTCGGTACATTTCTGAGACGAGTTCACCGAGTGTTTTGAATCGGGAAGGATCTCCAAGCTCCACCTTGAATTTGTCATAGAACGATTCCTGGTAGCCGTTCTCCCATGGACAGCCGGGAGCTGAACGGGAAATGGATACTCCGACTGTTTGCAATGCTCCAACAAATGTCTCCGAATTGTACTCACTGCCATTGTCGGAGTGAAATATTTCCGGTCTTGAATTTGAAAGCATCGCATTCATCAAGGCTGACAAGGTCAGTTGCACCGAATGGTTGGTGTAGACCGACACACCAACCACTTTCCTGGTGAACAAGTCCTCAACGGTTGCCACATACACAACCTTCCCTTGAAAAGGAATTCTGGTGAAGTCCGACACCCAGATATGGTTCTCGCATGAAGGGTATTCCGTCAACAACAGATTGGGGTAAGTGACCTTGATATTCCTTGTTTTCTTCCATTTTCTGCCACGCCTGCGATATGCTTTGATGCCGAATATGCTCATGACTCTTTGAACAGGTTTTCGGTTCATTTTGAGGTGGATAGCAATCCTTCTTGAGCCGTATGAGGGATGCTCCCTGAGGGTTTCCTCAATCCGGCACTTCAGCACCCAATCCCTGTCAGGTTTCTTTGGCTTGTAGTACAAAGTGCCTCGAGAAACGCCAAGCTCCCTGGCAAGCGTTGATTTGTCAGAAGATTTCATACTCCTCAATTCTTTTTTTGGGATTCAGACAGCTTGAGAGTCATCTCTCCAACCAGTTCAAGAAGAGCTTTGTTTTCCTTTCTGAGTCGTGCCATCTCGGCATACGAGGGACCGTCCGCCGAGCCTCCCAGCCACTTGTATATGGTGTGGGTGGGAAACTCCGTGGTCTTTAGCCGCTTCCGCTACCGATATGCCATCATTTTTAATCCTACCTAAAACCTGCTCCTTTACTTCGGGAGCGATACGATATTTCTTCATGTATGTATTCTACAAATTAGCTGTTAATTGTGTAGAAGGGGTGTTTAAAATTTGGGGACCGGGTCACTACCACTTCAGTCTTCGAGACCGTATGGGAGAAATACAGAAAGATCATGCTGAGCATTCTCAAGAGGGACAAGGAGACGTTCCTCTGCTACCGGGATGACAGGATTCCCATCATGATCCATCTCCTTATCCTCGTTATGTCACTTCCGGTGCTCATCATCATCTCCCTGCTCGAATACAAGTCTGCCTGGACGGGCACCACCTGCGTCTTCTTCGTATCGTTCGCCCTGTCCTTGTATTGGGTAGTAGTAACCGAACTGCAGAATCCCTCAAAGAGCCTATGGTTCGTGGAACGTGTTCCCGATGAATGGTTGACGATAGACATTGATATGCACTTCAAATTGGCAGAGGAGGAGAAAAACCAAAAGTGAACCTACGACCGAGAGCTATGGAGCTCCGGTCTTTTTTATTTACTTCCCTTCACCACTATCCGAACATCCTCCCACGTGCGGAGCAGGATCTATAGCCAATTTTTCTACAATATCTAAAATATGAGGATAATACTCTGTCTTTAGGGTTGCAATGAGTGTTTGTAATAACCACGGGACCGTTCCTCTCACTGTGTAAATAAGTCTAGGATCTTCACCTTCTTCGATCCTTAGACCCATCAACAGAAATAGCCCCGCATTCGCATGAGGTTAAATTGCTGTGCGTTTCAAAATGAATTTCAGTACCGCATTTCTTGCACTTAATGTAGGTTTCTGTTTTGTTTTGGTTTGCAACGGGATTCATAAGATTATTTTTTGTTCAGATCAAGCAACCATTCGTACAAAGGCTTAAACACAATCGTCACATCGTCTTTCTTAACCTCACGCTTATCATTCCACGTCAAAATAGTAAGCTTATTCACATTGAGCTCCTTCCCAGCCTCAACAAGTGCCCGTACTTCTCTCTGCTCGACTTCTGGGTTGCTTGCCTCGTAGCAGACCTGTATAAGCTCGAGTACTTCATTTCCTTTCTTAACAACAAAATCAACCTCTTTTTGGTTTCGAGTATGGTAATAAAACAATTCTCTACCAGGCTCATTGCCTTGCTTTACCAATTCGGTAAAAACAAGGTTTTCCATCAGCTTGCCATTGTTTGGAGAATGCTGGACCGCCTTTGCCGCCACAAATCCGTTATCAACCACGTATGCTTTCTTTGGAGATCGCAACCGGAGACCTACTTTGGCTGAGAATCGATTCAGAGTGAATATCAAATACGCTTCGGTAAGATATCCGAGATACTTTTCTATAGTAGTCCCGCTCTTTGATCCAAGTGCCAACGCCATCTTCCGTATGCTGTAGAGCGAGGTGAAATTATTTACGAGATACGTTCCAAGACCGTCTATCTGTCCGGAAAATCGCACATGATGCCTTCGCACCACATCCTTAAAAAGGAGTGAATCAAAAAGCACATCAAGATAGCCTCGAGGATCAACGTCTTTAAGCACGACTTCGGGATAACCACCGTTTGTCATGTATTGGTTAAGAATCTGCAAAAGCTGTCCGGACCCAGTCGGAGAAGCGAGATTTCCCTCGGTAAGTTGAAATCCTTTAGCTTTCAGTATTTCATTGAAATCAAAAGGCAATATCTGTATCGGTATATGTCGTCCCGTAAGTGCCGTAGCCAGTTCTTTTGAAAGCAATCGAGCGTTCGATCCGGTAATAACCAGATTATATCCTTCACGATGAAGCCTGTTTACGAATAATTCCCATTTCGGTAAGTTTTGTATTTCATCAAAGAGAATATATTTCGTATCTCCATAGGCAAGTTTTAATTCTTGCATCAACTCATTGAGGTCGAGCTGATCTTCACCAGGAAGCGATTCGTCATCAAAATTAAAATAGGCAAAAGACTGATCCTTGAGCAGCATCAGCGAAAATACGGACTTGCCTGCGCGGCGTGGTCCGAGAATAACTTTTATAAGGTCAGATGAGAGCCATTTTTTAGCCTCTTTTTCCTTGGTTCGCTCTATGTAAGGAAGTGACAAAAGTCGCTCTTTTTCCTCTTTTTGTTTTAAAACAGTCGTTTTTAGCATAGTATTTTAGCTGTACTGGGCATAAATTGCCTTTTTTGCACAGTACAAGTATTATACTGGTCAAAAAGGAGAAAAACAAGCTATAATCGTCAACATATGGAAATCGAGTCAAAAGAGCACATTCTGGCCAAAAGAGGAGAAATCGAGCAGGAGCTTGCTGATTTTCTGGCGGAAACAAAAAGCGATTTTACCGTGGATCATATTAAGGACATCATCTACAACGAGGATGGCCAGGACGACCTGACCGATGTCATTGCAATGTTTGACACAGGACAAGGTGCGGCAGAACTCGATTCTATTTTAGAATTAGTGAATGATGCTTGGAATTATTTTCCGCACAAGATCATCGGCGGCCTTTCGCCGGCGGAGAAGCTCTTGGAATATCGCGAGAATCAGAAATGATTTGCGTGCTAGAATATACGCATGAAGCTCCGCAGTCTCGATATCGAAATCATCCATTTCTTCAGAAAAATATCCGAGCCGACAGCAAGGATCGGGTTGTTCGTGGTCTTTTTCTGGTTCGGAGCGTTGAAAGTATTTGGTGCAAGCCCTGCCACTCCGCTCGTACCGAGCTCTCTTTCAGCACACCATTCCGTTCATGCCCTTTTCCGTATTCATAGTCCTGTTCGGACTCTTTGAAATGCTTATCGGCCTTTTATTTCTATTCAAGGGATGCGAGCGCGTAGTGATCCCGCTCCTTTTCCTGCACATGATCACTACGTTCCTGCCGCTATTTCTCATCCCGCAGGAGACATGGTCGGGATTCCTCGTGCCAACGCTTGAAGGCCAGTACATTATCAAGAATCTCGTCATCATCGCGGCCGCCATCGGCATTGCGGCGCATTTGCATCCGATATCTCGACGTGGTCAATAGCTATAGGCCCCGACTCGAATCTGTCATATAATTACAGCATGAAATCAGAAAGAAACTTTGCTTTTCTGCGCATCGCATTCGGCTGCGTGTGGGCCATCGACGCTTGGTTCAAATGGCAACCAGCATTTCTCAATGGCTTGAGCGACATGCTGACATCAATGCTCGACGGCCAGCCAGCATGGGTCCAAGCTTGGATTCATCTTTGGATCAACATGGTTAGTGTCCACCCTCATCTGTTTGCGGTTCTCATCGCTCTCATTGAGACCGTAATTGCATTCAGTCTCATCTTCGGTTTTCTCACCCGCATCGGATTGTGGGTCAGCATGATCTTTGCATTTCTCATCTGGTCCATTGGCGAGGCGTTCGGCGGACCATATGTCGCCGGTTCCACCGATATCGGCTGTGCCTGCATATATATCTTCGTCGCTATCGGACTGTATCTTGGCGCCTCATGGAGGGCATACAGCCTGGACGGATTGCTGCAGCAAAAGTATCCGAACTTTTTGCTGTGGAGGGACGGCAAGCAGAGCACTCCTCGTAATGACAAGAAAGACGGCATCATCAGCTTGCTCATCCTTGGGATGATAATCCTCGGTTCGATACTTCTCGCGGAACATGTGCCTCCCACTTCATCACCCTCAATGCCAATGACTTCCGATCAGAGTATGGGCACGGGACCTGGTGCTATGGCTCCCTCGGGCATGACGCTGAAGACGTTCGACCTCAAACCATCTGATCCTGTACCGACAGTCAACTTCACCATTACCCGCGATCCTGTTTCGATGGGAGGATGGGATGTCCATATCACCACGACGAATTTCACCTTTACTCCGCAGGATGTGAATCAGGCTCCGGTCGCTGACCAAGGGCATGCCCATCTCTATGTCGATGACGCGATGTACGTCGTCTATGGCAATTGGTATCACCTCGATGACGTTCCTATTGGACAGCACACGATCACCGTATCGCTCATGGCCAATGATCACAGCATCTTCTCCGAGAACGGAAAGTGGATCGAAGCAACGACCACTATCACGCAATAAATACATCCATGAACACCCCACAAGAAAAATTGCAGGTCGCCATGAAATACGCGATGGCCAACAGGCCGAAGGTCGGAGGCTTTCCGTTCCTAGCCGAGTGCCTGCGGAAAGCGGAGTCGAGCATAATCTCTGGTCTTTGCCGGGAGCGCAAAGTATTTATGTCATGAAAGACGGCGTCGTGGTACAGCAAGGCACGCCGCTTGTTTCCGGCATGGCCGACGTTCCTGATTTCAGCGAGGAGGCGCTTATCGCCGCCCTTCGCACCGATCAGGCTGACAAGAGTACGTTTCCGGAATTCCTCTCTGCTTCGTGGAAAGCTGGCATCATCGGCTATGACGTGGATTTTTCCGCGCGGACTGTCTCGTATTTCGGAGCTCGCGCCGAGCGATACGTTGAATCGTATCCTGCGCTCGAAGTCGGAGAATTTTAAATAGCTTTCGCCAACTGCTCACTCGTCGGCCGAGTAAGTTTGTAGATGCCGTCCTTCAAATTCGGGATGTAATGGAGCTCGGTTGTGGTCTTAAAATAGGTCATTATTTCGTCAACAGTTCGGAGCATTGTAGGACTCGCAACCATGAAAGGACTCTCCTGCCTTTGCAGAGACTCATCTTTTAATAGTTCGAAGGTAGTATTTAACCTAGGGACCCACTTCGGGAAAAGTCTTTGTGTCGCTACTCATGCATGATCGTTGATCGAACGGGACGAGAAGTCAATGTAAGCAAACTTGAACTTCCTATAAACCACTATCTGGATTACAATTACCTCATTGGAATACACGCCTCGCTCCCCTTGGGGCACACAGAGGCCCCGATGCACACAAAATCAAGGACCAAAAATATTCAAAGGATCGATTGAATAACTCATCTTTTTATTAAGACTCTTTCATTTGGAAAGCGTGGGGTTCGTGGTTCTCTTGGGGATCGCCTGTCGGTATGGGTCTGGGCTGGGCACTGTTCATCATCCCGCTCGGATATTTTCTCCTTCTGCTTCATATGGCAGGAATTCTCCACTAAATAAAATATCAAAAGCCTATAGCAAAACCGCCTCAATCAAGGGGCGGTTTTCTAAACTGTAAGGCGTTAGAGACAATTACCATGTACTACTCCACAAGTTTTGAAACATCTGCTGTTCTTGCTCAAACAGTTTCTGTTGTTCGGCAAACAGTTGTTGCAGAGCATTCTGCTCATCCTGTATCTCCTTTTGCATCGAAGTAATATCCGTACTTGTTAAGGGTGTCGTCGTTGAGAATGTTTGCCATTTTCCATCTTTATATACCGTATAGACCTGACCCTTAAAATTATTTGGCAAGTTCATCTGGACACTGACGCCGCCATCAGGCGTCGTCGATGTTGTTACATAGGGACTCGAAGATGCTGTTTGGGCATGGGCCACTGACGCCGTCATGAACATCAAGGCGGCTACAAACCAAGCAACTACTGAGATACTTATTTTCTGTACGTTTGTTTTCATATTTTGACAAAAGCTACGGTTAAAAAGCCTGTCCTCCGGCGGCCGACCACTCCGCCTGACCATTGACGTCATATTAAACGTATCTCCCTCAAAAAGGTGTCGTGCCTTCTCATGTATAAATAAAAAAGCAAGTAAATTAACATTCCTGAAAAAATTGATAAAATAAGGCTACCGTATGAACAACGACGACATACAATTAGTAGCTAAGGCCAAAGAAAATCCCAAGGAGTACGAGAAACTCTACACCAAATATTCCGATAAAGTGTTCAACTATTTCTGGTACCGCACAGGGCACGACAAAATGCTTTCAGAAGACTTAATGCAAGAGACTTTTTTGCGTGGCTTTCAATACCTCAACCGTTTCAATAATCGGGGTTATTCATACCTCACCTACCTCATCACCATCGCTCATAATGTTCTCGTCGATCACTACCGCAAGCCAAAATCTCTGCCAGTTGAAGCTATAGAAGATATCCCATACGAAGTAACCGAAGATATTGAGAAGAAGTCTGATGCCGAGGCACTGTGGCGGGCTGTGCAAGACCTGCCCCAGTCAAACCGCGACAAGCTCCTCATGTACTACCAGCAAGACATGTCGATAAAGGATATCGCAACTGCAACAGGCACCACAGAAAACGCCGTTAAGCTTTCGCTCTCACGTACAAAAAAGAAACTCAAAAAGCATCCTTACATCAAGGATATTGCTGGATTTGCCGACAAGAAACGCACGCAGACCAAGCCACAGTTTTTGGATACGTAGGATGACACCTTTTCAAACTATTAACGTTTAATAGTGTGTACAGTGAGGTGGTCACTCACTGTGGTGTAGAAAAAAGTAATGAACCTTAAGTCAAACAATGTGAACTCAAAACAAAAGGTGGCTCAAGAAATTCATTCGTTCAATTTCTGATACCACATAGCCTTTCACAATTAAATAATGTGTAGATAAGCTCGCACGAGCGAGTAAAAGAAAACCGACAGTTTTCTAACATCATCCATAACCCTTGCACAAGATCGATATCAAGGGCATTACTAGAGTCTAATCATCAACACTCCTATGAATACAGCAATCAAAAAGGTAGATAACAATTCTCTCCAAAGGCGCGATGAATTCGCAAGCCCCTTTTCTCTCATTGATAGATTCTTCGATGATGCACTCGACCCGTTCTCAATGATGTCGCCAAGCTTGTTTCGAAACCGTGCGCTCGGCAATGTCAGCACGCTGTTTCCTAAGGTAGATGTTGAGGAGACAGAAGACGAGATTCGAGTAACAGCCAATGTTCCTGGCATTGATGCTGAGAATATCAATGTCGAAGTCGGAGATGACTATCTATCCCTCTCGGGCAAGATCGAGAAAGAAGACAAATCTAAAGATAAGAACGGCAAAGTGTATCGTTACGAACGTGAGTTCGGTGAGTTCCGCAGAGAGTTCGCTCTCCCTGCCAGAGTAAAAAAGGATGGCATCGTCGCCAAATCAAAGAATGGCGTACTATCCATCACCTTG
>CAWIDS010000002.1:0-35969 GCA_963834935.1 Candidatus Nomurabacteria bacterium
ACAGGGAAGTGGATATGGCGACTGAACACTCTCCAATACCAACCACCGCTTGTCAGGGAGGCAAACATGAGGGGTCATACATGATCCAGCAATGTTTCTTGAAAGATCTCCATTTCCTGCCGAGATCTCCTCGAGTTGAGAGCTTCTTTTCCATAATTTCTCTATCTTTTTCTATTGTTGAGGTTGTACTTCAAAAGCTATTTTTAAAGTAGCACGTAAATTATATTTTGTATACTTTACTCCGCACGTGGGAGGATGTTCGGAAAAGTCTAAACCAATAAAAAAGCCCTGTCTTTCGACGGGGCAGGTATCCTTGAGTTGTGTGAGGAATCCCTATTGCTCTAGGAAGCTGGTTTCTCATGAAGCTCTTCGGACTTGAGAAGTCGTGTGCGTTCCTGCACGCGCCAGTCGTCGTCAGGAATCGAGAGAGTCGGTGCAGTCAGCCAGCGCGGATCCACCTTCATCTCGACTCTGCCGTGCGTAATACAGTGAAGAACTCGGAGACCCTTGGTAGGATTGTCTTCAATACGGGTTACATCCGGATAATAGCATCCGCATTCTGCGGCTTCTTGATTTGGAAAATAAGGTCCAGGCATTTTTCTCCCTTCTATAGAAGAATTCCTCCAACACACACGTGAGGGGGAGGTCTGGGAGAACACTACAATTTATTAGAAGGAATGTCTATGATAGCTGTATGACGTTCACAACGTTCACCCAGTAGGTGATTCTTCTGAATCACATGTTCACCTTGCTCCGCACTTCATTGAGCACAATGACCTACTGGGTGGGAGGATGTTCGGATAGAAATTATGGGGAGAGGTGGTAAATAAAAAGCAAAACCCACTACCGGAGCAATGAGTCTTGCTTTGGTTCGTGGGTTTGGTGGAGGTTGCCTATTCAGCAACCGGTGAGCGAGTTGGAGGTCGAGACCTTCGCCAGTGAAGGCGGAGAGGACGACGTCGCGAACATACTCGTGGGGCTGGCCATCCGCACCGATAAGGGACAACCTCTTCAAGGTGTCCTCGTTGGTTCCGAATTTCTTGTATTTCGGGTCGCGCTTGCAGATCTGAACGAGGTCATAGCAGGTAGTTATCCCGCTGATACCATCGTTCCAGAGGCTTGTGAGCGACATCATCAACACCTGAGCGAGTGGTTTTGGAACCTCCGCTCCGTTTTTCAATTTTATCATTTCCATATGCTTAAAAAGGGCAGTCTATTTGATTTTCTTCAGCTGAAGTTGTATCAGCTTCTTTATTCAAATAATAACACAATTATATATAAAAAGCAATGGTATGAAGTTGCTCCGAACTTGGGAGGATGTTCGGAGGGGAATTGTAGAAAAGGGAAGTAACTAAAAAAGTACCATCCGAAGACGGTGCTGCTGGTTTGATTCATATGCGGAGCATTACATTTCCTAGGCAGTTGCCAGAGGAGGCTCCTTTTTGAGTTGGCCTGATTGTCGGCTGCCCCATTCAGAGAACTTGTAAATGCCGACACAAGTGAGGAAAAGGAAGGCTCCTGTGATGATCCAAACTATTATTAAGCCCCCACAAAATGCAAATATTGAAAAACCCCACGATTTCTCGTAATGAAGGACCGTTTTGTAGTCCTCCTTCAGTACGACGCTCTCCAACATTGCCGTAGGCTCCTTGTTGCCGACGCTGTTCGTAAGGTCATCTTCGGTGACAAATTGGAAACCTCCGATTTGTGAAGAGTAATAAACCTTCCCGTCAGCGTTGAAAACGACCGTTGTAGGGAAGCGGCTTCTGCCAGCAAGTTTTCCGAAATCAACTAGCGACGGCAGGAATGTCGTCCTAATACTGCTTCCTCCTCCTGTTTTCATCCAAGGCACCTCGCCGAGAGGGTTTACAACACTCGCGTTGTAGGGTATCCATGCGGGCACTGTCCTCTCGAAGGGCTTGAAGGGTTTGAAGCAAGTGATCGCCCATTCTCTGCTAAACCATAACAGGAAGGCGAGACCGACGAGCAGGACGAGAATGATCGGAATTTTTTGCCGATGTTCCTTTAATTTCTTTCCAATATTTTTCATCTGTAATCTCCAGGTTGTGAGTTGAGAAACTGCGACTCGGGATGAGATCGCTTCAGATGGATTAAATCATCAAAATACTGTTTAGTCAATTTGTGCTCCCCCGGTAGGGATCGAACCTACGACCAATCGATTAACAGTCGATTGCTCTACCGCTGAGCTACAGGGGAATGTTTCTGCCTTTCGGCGGAATGTTCCTATAGTAGCAAAAAAAAACATATTGTAAACTTGAACCTGCTGAGCCAGCTGAGCCCGCGGAGTGGTGTATAATATATTCATGAATATAAATATCAAAGCATCAAACCTTGAATTGACGGACACCATCAAGGATTACATCAATAAAAAGATTAAAAGTATCGCCAAGCTCGTTAATGCCGATGAAGCATCTCTTCTTATAGAAGTAAAAGTAGGCAAGAGGAAAGGTCATCACAAAGCGGGAGATGCTTTTAAGGCTGAGATAAATTTCACCATGAGCGGCACCTATCTCAGCATGGAATCTTCAAGGGAAACCCTTTATGCCGCCATAGACAAGGTCCGCGACGAGATAGTCGCGGAGATAAAGAAGACCAAAACCCGAAAGAATTCGCTCGGCAAGAAAGGCGGACGCAAAATAAAAGGCATCATCAAAAGGGCTTAGTCAGCCGGCTCGTAGTCAGTTTCTTTCTTTCCCTCGGGGATTACCCTTTCGACGACGAACTTTCCGTCGGCATATCTGGCTTTAGTGACGATTGCGCGAAATCTCTGGTCGCCTTTCTTGAAAAAGAAAAATACTTTAGGCCAATGCTGATAGGCGAGATATTTGAGGTAGTTTTTCCTACCATCATCTGCAAGTGAAATCTCTCCATCGCTTTTTTCCAGCATCTTGGTATAGGTAGCCAGGTCATGATCTTGCTCTTGCGGGACGATTTTTTTCTTGAGCCATCGCGGAAGGGTCTCAGCGAGAAGCGCAGCGCTTTCCATTGCGAGCGTTTCCTCGACATCGTCGTAAGGGGCAGGGAATTGAGTTTCTCCGAAATCGATTTTTTTCTGGGCGAGGATCGGGCCATGATCCATCAATGCATCCATCAACATGATAGTGGCGCCGACTTCTTTCTCGTTATTCAGGATTTGCCCTTGGATAGGAGCCGGACCGCGATATTTCGGAAGGAGCGACGGATGCACGTTCAGGGTGCCATATTCGGGAATGTCTAGGATGATTTGGGGAATTATCTTTCCGTAGGATGCCACGATGAAAAGCTTATAATCCTTCAGGACCTTGATCAGACTTTCTTCATTGAGCTTTTCGGGCTGCAAAGCAGGAATGTCATTTTGATCCGCCCATATCTTCGCAGGAGGGGGAGTCATTTCTTGCTTTCTTCCCGCTGGCCGGCTGGGAGCAGTGATAATGAGCGAGGGTATGATGCCAAAATTGCTTTTCAATTCCTCAAGCAGAATGACCGAGATGCGCGATGTGCCAAAAAAAACGAAAGGCGTATTCATTTTATTTTTTCTTCCTGCTTTTCTCCGGCGGCATGTCTTCGATATCCTTCGCCTTGTCAATGAAGAGCTTGCCGTTAAGATGGTCTGTCTCATGCTGAAAGACCTGAGCCAGAAGATCGCTCGCACCTCTTTCGAAAAGCTTGCCATTCTCATCATATGCCCTCACAGTGGCTTTTTTTGCCCGCTTTATCTTTCCATATAAATAGCGCACAGAGAGGCAGCCCTCTTCCATCCATTCTGCGCCTTTAGACAGCTTTACTATCTCTGGATTAATGAAAACGAGGTCATGGTGCTTCTGCTTTTTGGTCATTTCTATATCCTCACCTGTCTTCAGCGAATGAAGTACCGCGCCTGAGACGACGAAGATCCGGAGGGATATGCCGAGTTGCGGCGCGGCAAGCGCCACTCCGTCGATTTCTTTAGCCAGAGCCGCGCTCATTTCCTTCAGTATTTTCTTTATTTCAGGTCCAGTAATTTCTTTTACCGGCACTTTCTTTGCAATCTGGCGAAGAATAGGGTTTTCCTTTTGGATAATAGGCATGTTGGAGGCAGTATATCACAACATGCTTTCAGGATTAACGTTAATGGTGACGCTCGGCGGCAGTGAAAGCAAAAGCACCGAAAGCTCTTCGGATCGCGCCGGATCTTCCCAATATTCTTTTTTTACCGAAATGAGAGCATGAAGGATATGTTGGTTGTTTTGGGTCTTGATGAACGCTGGAAATACCGAGAGCTTCCATTCTGAAAGCAGTGTGGTGATCTTCTTCATTTCTGCCGCAACTTTTTCTTTCTCTCCTTTAACGCTCAACTTGATGAAGACATTGAAAGGTGGATATCCGAGAGCCTTTCTTTCGGCGATTTCCCGCTCGTAGAAGGCATTCAGATCGTTTTTCTGCCACTCGAGAAGAAGCGGGTGCTTGATGTTCTTAGTTTGGACGATCATCTTGCCGGATACTTGCTCTTCAACATTCAGCAGCAGCCGCATGATGCGCTCGTTGATCGAGAAGTCTGGTAAAGAGAGCATGGAATCGAGCGAGATGACGCAGAACGTGCTGATTTTTTCTTTGCGATGGAGCATGAGCGGCAGAAGGGATGCTTCCGTGCCGACTGCTACTGAGTCATTGCTGATGCCGTTCTTTTTCAGAAAAGCATTCACTTCTTCCTCTGCTTTTTCTACGCCGATGCCGAATGCCTTGAGCCTCCAGCCGCCGCAAGTCAGGCATTTTTTCAGTGCCGTCTCCCTATGTCCGCAGTGGTGGCAGAGCAGATTGTTGTACTCTCCTTCTTTCTTGCTGAGGTGAAGAGTAAGCGGCGCCTGGCATCGAGTGCAAAGCACTGCTTGGCCGCAATCTTGGCAAACCAGCACGCCAGAATGGCCCTTTCGGGTGGAGAGGATGAATATTTCCGCTGGTGAATGCTTGATTGATAGGAGTGACTTTCGCAAATCATCACCGATGATGTTGAACTTCTCGTTTTCTTTCCTTTTCAGGTCGCTGATTATCCTTTCAACTGCTGGCTTGCGGCTCTTAATGGGCAGCTTGATATTTTCAATCCGAGCCAAGCTGTCCTCGTAGCTTATCTTGATGCCAGCTTTTTCAGCGTAAATCTTGAATGCATATCGAAAATCGATGAATGGCCGCGAGATGCCTTTGTACGCGCGCGATCCATCGTTCTCGATGATGATGCGCGATGCGCTTCTTGGAATGTCGAGAAGCGAACTCGGTAGAAGAACTAAAGCATCTTTCTCCTTCTTTGTCTTTTCCTTGATTATTCTTTGCTGCATCTTTGTCGGGCAGATGACAACAGTCTTTGTTTCAGTTTCCTTTCTCTTTCCAGCTTTCAATTCATCAATGATTTTTTTGGTTAAAAATATCTTCAATGCTGCACCTGTAGTGCAGGCATGGTAGCGCGCGATTTCCTTGATTGCTTCCATAGCAGGGAGGCTGAGAAAAGGCTTAGAGACCAAGCTGCTGACCTTTTTTAAGGCAAAATCAGCCGTTTTGAGATCGGCCTTGCGAGAGCGGGCGTCTTCGATCGAAATCACCAGGCCCTCGATCAGCTTTTTCCGAAGCGGGACTTGCACGAGTGAACCGAGCTGCACCTCGGAAGAAGTGAAATAGGTGAGGTTCTCCTTGCCGATTCCGCGCGCTATGGGAATGACAGTGATTATATTCATGCGGCTATTGTCGCATTTCAGCGATTTTCTACAATCAGGCTTCGGCCTGTCATGACATCCGGTTTTTTTATATTGAAGATGCCTAACACGGTGGGAGTGAGATCTGCCAGTGTGCCTTCATTTCTCAATTCTAGTCCTTCTTGAGTCACTATCAAAGGCACGGGATTTATAGTATGCGAAGTATGCTTCTCGCCTGTGGCTTGGTCGACATTCACTTCGGCGTTTCCGTGGTCGGCAGTGATTAGGGCGATACCTTCTTTTGAGGAAAGGGCTTCGATGACTCGTCCCAGCTGAAGGTCGGTCTCTTCAAGGGCTTCGATGATGGCAGGAACGTTGGCAGTGTGTCCGACCATGTCAGGATTGGCGAAGTTGATGAAGATGAAATTGGTTCCCGCTTCGATTTCCTCTAATGCTTTATTTGCAATGCCTTCTGCTTGCATCTTGGGCGCGAGATCATGAGTGGGCACGTCTTTCCGGCTTGGCAGCATGATGTGTTTTTCTCCCGGGTAGGGCTTTTCAATGCCGCCGTTCAAGAAATAGGTTGCATGCGGAAATTTTTCCGTCTCCGCGATATGGGCTTGTGAAAGGCCTGCTTCTGCTATCTCCTTTGCTAGGGTAGTGGAGATGGCAGTGGAAGGGAAAGCGACATCCGCCTTTGAATCCTTTTCGTATTCGGTCAAAGTGACATAATAAAGATTCTTCTCCGGCATCTTTTGCTCGATCTTCTTCGAGAGCATGCGAGCCCGATCCGCACGGAAATTGAAGAAGAATATACCGTCGTTGTCTTCGACTTTGAATGCCTTTCCATTTCCGTCAGCAAAGACGATAGGCTCTATATGCTCATCAACGATGCCTCTCTTGTAAAGCTCTTTCACTGTTTCAGACGCTATGCCATTTTGGATGTTTCCTTTGCCCTCGAACACCACTTCTTCCGCCCGAGCGAGCCTGTTCCAGTTGTTGTCCCTGTCCATGGCATAAAATCTGCCGCTCAGGCTGGCAATGAAGCCAGCGCCGATTTCCTTGAGAATAGCCTCGATTTCTTTCAGATATTCTTCCGCGCTTTGAGGAGCCGAGTCTCGTCCGTCAGTGAAAGCGTGGATGGCAATCTTTTCTATACCTGCTTTTTTAGCCGCACGCAGGAAAGCGATCAGATGATCCTGGTGACTATGCACTCCTCCGTAGCCGATAAGGCCTTTGATGTGCAGTGTCGAATTATATTTCTTTACGTGGCTAAAAAGGGAGACGAAAGCGGGATTCTTACCGAAGTCATCATTAAGAATGGCCTTTTTTATGCGAACTAGGTCAGTATCAATGATTTTGCCGGCGCCGATAGTAGTATGACCTATCTCACTATTGCCCATCTGCCCTTCAGGAAGGCCTACCGCTTCGCCTGAGGCTTGCAAAAGGGTATGAGGGTATCTTTTCCAATATGCATCAAAATTAGGCGTTTTAGCCGCTGCTACGGCGTTATTTTGCGTATCTTCCCGATATCCCCATCCATCCAGAATGATCAATGCGACTTGTTTGTTTTTCATAGAAGTTAATTGTATCAAAAAAGCCCTGACAAAGTATCTTATCGATCTTAAAAGATACTTTGTCAGGGCTTTTTTGACATTAGTATCCCTTTCTGTATACTGTTCTCTACTATGAAAGTAATATTCCTAAAACCGGTACCGCAGGTTGCAAAGAAATACGAGATCAAGGACGTGGCTGACGGCTATGCTTTGAACTTCCTTTTCCCTCGGAATCTTGCTGAAATGGCAACCGATAAAGCTCTTGTGCAAGTAGAGAAGAGGAAATCTGAGCTTGAAGTGGAGAAAAAGGTCCAAGAAGAGCTTCTTCTCAAGAGCCTTGATGCATTGAAGAAAGTGGTTATCACTTTGAGTGCTAAAGCTAATGAAAAAGGCCATCTCTTTGCCTCGATTCATAAGGAACAGCTTTCCGAGGAATTGATGAAAGAAAGTCATATAAACGTCCATCCCGATTTCATCGACATGCCAAAGCCAATCAAGGAAGCGGGAGAGCATGACGTTACGGTCAAGATCCAAGACAAAGAGGCTCAGTTTAAAGTGATTGTTGAATCTGTCCAATAAGAGTAAAGTCGCGTACTAAAAAAAACTCACCTTGCAGATCGCAAAGTGAGTTTTTTATTTAGCATGCTGACGAAGCTATTCTAGACGATATTAACGATCTTTCTCACTGTTTTTGTTCCGTTGAAGTTGTTCTTTCGCTTGTTGGCGAACTCGACTTTTCCAGCTTTAAGGGCAAAAAGAGTATGATCTTTGCCGATTCCTACATGTTTTCCGGCCATGACTCGAGTGCCTCGCTGGCGTACGATGATGCTGCCGGCCTGCGCCACTTCACCAGAATAGAGCTTTACTCCAAGGTATTTTGGTTTCGAATCATTGAGGTTTTTTGCGGATCCCCCCGCTTTTTTACTTGCCATGGTGGTTTATTAGCTAGTTGATAATTAATTGATAGTTGCTTCGGTTCCTTTTTATCTCGTCTACGTAGGATATACGTATTATTAAATAAGTAGGAATATAGTAACAAAATGAATAAAAAAAGCAATATTCTGTTGGGTTTGGTGTTAATAGCGTTGGCAGGGACAGCCTTTGCCTCAGGCAGGCTCTCAGTATCGAAGCCGAATGTCCAAGCAGAAAGCGTAAGCCAAAATACCAGCCAGGCAGGCGTTTCTGGTGTGCCAAGCATCCCAGCCACGGACAACTCTGCAACGGCTGATGCTTCAGCCTCATCAAGTTCTGAACAAAGCGGACTTTTCGTGGCATCCAAGACAGGGAAGAAGTACTTTCCCGCTGATTGCATCGCCGCAAAGAAGGTAAAAGATGAAAATAAGGTCACTTTTTCGAGCGCTGCGGAAGCTGAAAAAGCCGGATATGAGCTTGCTAAGAACTGTAAGAATTAAGACTTAAATTATATACAATATAAGTAGACAAAATGTCAATTAATATTGTATATATTATCCTTAATATTAGCCATATAATTCGTGTTTAGTCTATTTTAGAATGTACAAAAAGGTTGACTTTAAGGTTATTTTTTGATATCCTAAAGCCAACCAGATTAGCTCTGGCTCTTTTATTCTCAGAACAGGCCGAAAGCCGAAGTCCAGGGATAAAAGATTCTGTGCAACTCCATAATGCTATTGAGTAACGGACATGGAGATTATCAGCTAAAAATAGGCTTATTTTACAATTATTGATCAGTTCGGTCATGCTCTTCAATGCTACGACTACCGGAACATCGCTTCCAACAAGCACTCCAGTAGCTGATATGCAAAGCATTTCCTCGGTTCGGACAGAGACAGCTGCTACTTCTTCCACCACATCCTCCGTTTTGAACTCAAACGCCGATGTCGAAGAAATAGTGAAAAGTTATTTCAAAAATAAGCCCCTTCTTGCTGAAATTGCTCGATGTGAGTCAACTTATAGGCAATACGACAAAGACGGCAATGTCTTTAGGGGGAAAGTGGATCATTATGATGTCGGCGTGATGCAGATCAATGAGGTCTATCACGAGGCAAAAGCCGAGAAGCTCGGCCTTGATATCCATACTCTTGAAGGGAACTTGAAATATGCTTCTTTGCTGTTCGATAAGGAAGGTTCTGAGCCTTGGAGCTCATCCGAGCCTTGTTGGGGAAAGTCAGCTAATCAGTCATAATTTTAGCTCGAAGAGCTAATCCTTGAAAAACACTGCCATACATGGTAGTGTTTTTCGTTGGGAGTGCAGATCCGCGTGCATCTGCCTTTAAGCCCCATACAATAAACCTCAGTTCAGTGACGTCAGAAAAAATATGCATCACGGCCAGAATCGTTCATCCCGGCGCCATCGCCATTTTGAAACTACCAACCATCGCCTTCTTTTTGAAATGGCGCAGTGTCACGTCGAACGACGTGGCGGCCCACCCAAAGGCAAGCGCCGCCGGCAAAAGGTCAAGTCCATCGCCATGATGGCCGGTCAGGCAGGCATGGTACTGTGGGGAATCCTTACTCGCGCGGGCGAGGGAAGGGCTGTCCCATTGGCAGACATGGTGAAGATGGTAAAGAGGCAGGTTCGCGGCATCGGCTATCGGGCCATCGCCAAGATCGTGGAAAAGCTCCGCGTCAACTACGCTCTGGAGCTGGTTTCAGGAGCAGGCTACCGGATCAATGACGAATGGGTCGCAACCCTTAGTCAGTGGCAGACAGCCTGGGAGGTTTTTATCGAAGGGAAGCAGGTCAAGGCCTGATTCATAAACAGGTATAGTTTTTTGGCTTTAACCAACCAGCGAGGAATCAATCCTCGCTGGTTTTTTACTGTTTTTATCTGGTTGTTTGTGTTAAAATAGGTATATAGATATATATTTATGAGCGATGTTCAATTTGATGAGCCAGTAGCAGGGAATTATTCTTCCTCAAGAATAGATGAGGTAAAAAACGAGCCAAAGAGAGGAATTGTCGGATTCCTCTTAAGGTATGGAATAATTAAGACCGAAAGCATTGCAAACATAGTACTTGTCTGCGTTTCTATATTTTTCTTTTCATTATCCATATTAATTTATTTATTATCAAGATGATCAAATATCTTTTCTCATATCAGAGAACAAATAAAAATAGAGGTATGGTCAGACTTGTCATCAAAGCGGGACTGGCAAAAAGCGTAGCTACGGCAAACGCTATCTTATTAGGAATCGCATGCGTACTCTTCCTGATGTCAGTGGGAATATATTTAGTGTATGTCTAATGTTTCAAAGCAGGGGATTATCCCAAGTAGTAACGTCGCACAATATATCTTTTCGGTAGGTACAGCTAAGGGGCTTTACGAGGGAAATATTTCCTGCTTGATGAATACGTCATACCAGACAGACAATATGTAAAGTATATAGATCTTGCGCGAATTGTCGGCTTTTCCGCTGGCGTGTTCTTTGAAGAGATGCTTGATATAACCGATCTTGAAATGCTCGTTGATATATTCGTTGGTGAGGATCACTTTTGAAAAGCGGTCGGGATTATCTTTGAGCCAGAAGCGAAGAGCAGTCGGAAAGCCAAGTTTTCTTCTTGACGAGGTTTTCTTCGGAAGGATATCTTTCATTGCCTGTCTTAAAATGTATTTGGTCTTCCCTCTCTTGTATTTGAATTTTTCAGGTATTTTTTCAGACAAGTCAGCGATCTTCTTGTCGAGAAACGGCACGCGAAGCTCGAGTGAATGCGCCATAGTCATCTTATCGGCCTTCTGAAGGATGTCTCCCGGAAGCCAGGTCTCGATATCTATTTTTTGCATCTTCTGCGAATCAGTGAGGCCTTTCAGCGGCTTGTATAAGGTGGCAAGGGAAATCTTCTCTTCCCTTTTTTCACCTTCCTGGAACTTCCAGAGACGTTCGATTTCCTTGCCTTTGAAAATATGAGCGTTGCCGATGTAGCGATCCTCAATTTTGGTAAAGAAGCGGCTGAGATAATTCTTGCCATAGAATCTGAAAGGAATCATGGTAAGCGGGCGTATAAGTTTTTCCCTCATCCACTTAGGGAATATCTGTTTCATGCGATTGAGATCGAACGGCTCTCTATAGATGTTGTACCCGCCGAAAAGCTCATCTGCGCCTTCGCCGGAAAGCACCACTTTCACCTTCTTTCGCGCTTCTTTGGCCAGAAAATATAAGCCGACCGCAGAAGGATCAGCGACAGGCTCGTCGAAATGCCAGACTATCTTCGGCAGCTCATCGAGGTATTCTTCTGATTTCAAGACGATCTCACTGTGATCAGTCTTGATATGGTCAGCCATCTCCTGCGCCTGCTTTCCTTCGCTGACTTGATCGAAGCTGATAGTGAAAGTAGACACTTTCTTATCTGTATTCTTGCTCATCAGGGCAACTATAGCTGCACTGTCGACTCCTCCGCTCAAAAATGAGCCAACCGGAACATCGCTGATCATATGTGCTTTAACCGAATCCTCAAGCGTATCGCGGACTTCCTTTCTCAGCGCTTTCTCCTCAAATTCAGTATTTTTGAATTCGTATTGCCAATATTGTTCCTGTTTTACTTTGCCGCTGGTGATGTCTATCTTGAGATAACTTGCAGGCGGAAGCTTCCAGATTCCTTTGAAGAAAGTTTCTTCGAGTGGATTATATTGATATGAAAGATAATTGAATACCGCATCATGGTTTATTTTGCGTTTGAAGTTCGGATGAAGCAGAAGGCTTTTGATTTCCGATCCATATGCAGCGATACGGTCGTTTTCTACCAAGTAATAAAGCGGCTTTATGCCGAAATAATCGCGAGCGATAAAAAGCTCCTGCGTCTTCTTGTTGTAGATCGAGAAAGCGAACATCCCACGGAGCCTGACGAGCATGTTTTCCTTTTCTTCCTCATAAAGATGGATGAGCACCTCGGTATCACTCTTTGTCTTGAAGATATGTCCCTTTTCCTTCAGTTGGTCGTAAAGCTGCTGGTAGTTGTAAATTTCACCATTGAAGACAATTGAGAGGGTTCCATCCTCATTCTCAATCGGCTGTTTGCCGCCCGAAAGATCGATAATTGAAAGCCTTCGCATACCCATAGCGATGAAGGGGTCCACATAAAAGCCATCCTCGTCCGGCCCGCGATGGGTAATGATATCCACCATCTTATGTATAGTCTCAAGCGTATGTTCGCCTTTGCCGATGATTCCTGCAATTCCACACATGCCCCTATTCTACCATTTTAAGCCCTTTTTTGGCTTATTGACGGAATATAAAAGCAGTGTTCTGTCATTTGTAAAATTGCAGCTTTAGAGTAGAATGTCGGATTATTGGATAATCAGAAAAATATGAAAAAAATCCGTACACGATACTTTCTTTTGAGCCTTGTTTTTCTTTTTTTGTTCGTGACGGCCGCACATGCATACGTAGTTCCTACGCTTTCATTGCTCAACCTTAATAACGGCACTATCCAAGCGGAAGTTCAAGGTGATCCCAATTCTGCTGTTGAGCTTTATTATTACAATCAGCAATACAATATCGGCTATACGAATGTGAGCGGATATCTCTACACGACGTTGAATGCTTCTCAGTACAATATCCCGGCCGGAGCTTCCGTATATGTGACCATAAACGGCACACAATCCCAGATAGTTTCTTGGCCGTATAATACGTCTAATTATTACAACTATTATAATTATAATGCGTACAATGTGCCGCCTATCACTTTCAATCAGACCAATCTCAGCCTGACGCAAGGACAAAACGCATCACTCACGATGTATGGTGGCTCGGGTTCGTACTATATTTCAGGTAGTGCAGCCCCAATCCTGAACATCACCATCACCGGCTCGACGATGAACGTGTATGCCGCATCGCAAGGTAGCGCTAATGTAGTAGTCTGCTCGCAGAACGGCTATTATGGCAACACTGCGAACTATTATGGCAACAATAGTGTTTGCGGCAGCGTGAATATCACAGTTACCGCGTCATACTACCCCGTTTATTATCCGAATTATCCCACCTATTATCCGAACTACTATCCCGCATATAATTATAATTACGACTACAACGGCGGTTATCGATTGATGTACAGAACATTCTAAGATGATATCGAAAGCTTCTCTATCGCTGATTTGATCCTTCTTAGAGTTTCGTCTTTTCCTAGAATTGCTATCAGGGCAATCGGATCAGGGGATCGCTGTTTTCCTGAAAGGGCGAAGCGAAGAGGCCAGAGGACGATTCCTCTTCCCTGCTCTTCGGCAAATGGCCAGATGTCGCCGCCTTTGTCGATTATTTTTGCGGCCTGAGTGAGGATTGCTGCAGTACTTTCGACGCTGACTTCCTTTCCTTTTCTCATCTTTTCAGGCGGAAGGATATCATTTGCATTCTCGTAAACAGGGGGCAAGAAGAAATAGTCCAGTTCGCCATGCATTGCCATTTCATCGACTTCTCCAAAATAGGATATCCTTTCTTTTATGATAGGTAGGACTTTCGGGAATCTTTCTGAAAAATATTCTGTATTCTTGAGCGCTTCAGGAATCCTTTCTTCTACCGCTTTCGATAGGACCGCGTCCTGCAGCTTTTTCATGTATTCCTTGTTCATCCATTTCAACTTTGCGTCGTCAAAAATGGCACCGCCTTTATGCACCTTGTTCAGGTCAAAAAGAGAAATGAGTTCCGCTTCAGTGAACAGCTCCTGTTCGCCGCCTGGATTCCAGCCTACGAGCGAAATATAGTTCAGAAGCGCTTCCGGCAGGTAGCCTATTTTTTTGTATTCCGTAAGTGCGAGCGCTCCTTTCCTTTTGGAAAGCTTCGTGCGGTCCGTTCCAAGTACGATTGGCAAGTGCGCATACAAGGGAGTGGGCGCGCCAATCGCTTGCTGAATGAGAATCTGCCGTGGCGTGTTAGAGATATGATCTTCGCCACGAATGACATGAGTGATGCCCATCTCATAATCATCGACAACGACAGCAAGATGAAAGAGAGGCTCATCGATGCTTTTTGCTAGTACGAAATCCTTGAGCTCAGTCGTATCGAATTCTATCTTCCCGCGGACAAGGTCATCGAAGGAAATTTTCTTGTTAGGATTCTTGAATCTGATGACAGTCGCGCGATCGCCTTCTTTTTTCACTTCTTCCTGTGAGACATAGGCCTTTCCTTCGTCTATCATTTTCTGGAGATAGAATTTATGTCTTTCGACAAGGTCGCTCTGGCGATGCATCTCATCGTAGGAAATGCCGAGCCACTTCAAGCTTTCGAGGATATTTTCCTCATATTCTTTCATGCTTCGTTCCTTGTCAGTATCCTCGATGCGCAGGATGAATTTTCCGGCATTCTTCTTCGCGAAGAAATAGGAGAAAATTGCCGTGCGGTAAGCGCCCGCATGAAGCGTTCCTGTGGGGCTTGGGGCGAAGCGGGTTATTATTTCAGTCATAGTCATGTATATCTTTACTTCTTTTTGTCCCGTATTGCAAGGAATTGTATTGCTTTGTTAACGGCCCGGGAATCTACGGGCGGCATGAAGCGGGCGATCTCTTTTACGGGTGCGTCAGGATGAGCCTTGATAAAATCATGCAGTTCTACCAAGGCTTCAGCCTCTTTTTCTATCTTTTTTTCTTCCTGAATGTCTATGATCTGTGCTTGTGCCGGTTTCATATATTAACGCTCGTGGCTTAAGCCGATATCGACAAGAGCTTCAGCGATGATATGCGAAGCGTCAGTGCGGGCGAATTCTTTGGCACCTGCGATCATCCTTTGCTTTATCTCCTGGCTTCCCATTATCTTGTTTATCTCAGCTGAGATGATTTCCGGTCTGAGGTTCTGCTCTTCGATAACCTCGCATGCTCCGTTCTTGGCGTAGCTATATGCATTAGTGCGCTGGTCATGGCTGATGCGTTCGGGAATGGGAATGATGATGCTCGGCACGCCGCATACTGCGATCTCGAATATGGTCGAGCCGGCGCGCGAGATGATAAGGTCAGCGACTCCGTAGGCACGCCTCATCATGTCCTCGTCGAGGTAGGCATAAGGCTTGTATCGTTCCGGATGAGCAAGGTTCTCGGTGGTGACTTTGGATTGGCCGCTGACACTCTCGAAGTTCTTTGGACCGGTCTGATGGATGATCTGGTAGCTATCCAAAAGCCGAGGCAAAGCGTCAAGGAGCGCGTCGTTTATGATCTGCGCTCCTTGCGATCCGCCGAGGACAACAATGACCGGCACGCCCTTTTCCAGGCCGAATTTCTCGAAGGATCCTTCCTTAATCGGTTCGGTGATGCTTTTTCGAAGAGGGTTTCCTGTCCATGCAACCTTATCCGCTTTGAAATATCTGGCGGTGTCAGGATATGACACGGCGATGCGGCTAGCGAATTTCCCCGCCCAAGCGTCAATCTTCTGGCCTGCTGTCCGACGCATGGATCATCACCGGAATGCCGAGAATCTTCCCGCAAGAAGCGTCGGAAAGCTGGCATATCCACCTTTGCCAAAGATCACATCAGGATAGATGGTGAATATCAGGAATAATGCTTTGACGCATCCGAGGAAAGTGACAAAGAGGTCACTCGTGTTCTTAAAAATATTGTCGAGCGAAAGATTCCTCCTGAGCTTGCCAGCCGGTATTTCCTTGTAGACGATGTTTTGTCCGTAAAGCAAGTCGAGATTATAAGGCGCAGATGATATGAAGTAGAGCTTCGGCGGAACGATCTTTTTCTCTTTCGATATGTTGTTTATTTCTTCAGCTACGGCAATGAGCGGGTAGAAATGGCCGCCTGTTCCTCCTCCTGTTAGTACAATTTTCATGAATGTTATGCGGTTTGATATCTGGAAACGTTAAGGATTATGCCGACTTCGGCAAGGGTGATGAAAAGTGCTGTCCCGCCATGGCTGATGAAGAGAGCGGATCTGAAACCGGCACGATGCCGAGCATCGAAGCAATATTGATCATCGACCCTGTGGTGATAAGTATAACAATTCCGACCACAAGCAGTCTACCGAATTGATCGGGCGTGCGCGTGGCTATCTTGAAGCCGAGAAGCGTAAAGGCTACATAAAGAAGTATCAAGGCTGTACCGCCGATAAAGTCGAATTCCGCGCCAGCTACAGCGAACACCGAATCTCCGATAGGCTCAGGCAGGAAGTTGAATTTTTGGACGCTTTGTCCGAAGCCGCGGCCGAAGAGGCCCCCAGATCTGATTCCTATCATGGACTGCTGTATCTGATAACCGTCTTCCGGTCGGGTCGCTCGTAGGATCTATAAACGTATGAATATTATCATCACTTACGGTCGTTTTATTGTAAAATTTGAAAACCTACTGATGCTGATAGCAAGCAATATCAAGAGATCTCTCCATCTCGCGCCTGCAATCATATACATGGCCAAACGGGCCACGAAGACGACTCCAAAAGTGACTGTATCGGGCTGGCTCAAAATAAGTGCACCGGGAAATGGCGCTCACGGCCAAGAATGATATCGGTGCCGTATTTGAAAGTGGCTCCTTTGCTTTTTATTCCTGAAAGCCAGGTCGCGAAATAAATGACGAAACCGACCTTATACACTTCAGACGGCTGAAAAAGAGAAAGAGCCGAAGCTCATCCATCGTGGCGCACCCTTCAGCTTGATGCCAAGATGTGCTGCACCAAAAGCATTATTAGGAGAAGCATCCAGAATCCGTAGAGTCAAAAAGGGGATATTTCCCTCCACAAGCGATAGTTGATTCGGGAAGTGATGTACATCGCAATGCTGCCGAGGACCAAGCCGAAGTGGTCATCTGGTTGATGATTACAGACTTGAAAGTATTGTTCGTCTGGGCGACAAGGTGGAGCGACGCCGAGGGTACAGTCAGAATCCCGCTATCATCAGGATAAGCACGCTGATAAAAAAAGGCTTATCGTACCGACTTTTTCTTCATGGAACTCATCCTATTATCGAGATTATTATGCCGACAGCTCCAGTAATGATTGATAGCACCCAGAATCGCATGGTCACTTTGTACCAAGGCCAGCCGATCGCCTCAAGATGATGGTGAAGCGGCGCTACGCCGAAAGACTTTCTTCTTGAAGAATTTCTTCGAGAACATCTGAATCGATGACGAAAGCGAAGTAATGAAAAGCGGGAAAGCCGAGTAGTGCAAGCAAGAATGGCGGCCCCGTCAGGAATGCCACTGATAGCAAGCGTTACCGAAAGGCCGAGCATGCCTGTCTCGCCCATATAGAATCTTGCGGGGCGGAGTATTGAACCATAGGGAAGGTTTAGGATTCCTCCTACTTTCAGTGCGCAAAAAGGCAGCCAGATTTATCTTTTTTCTGATTATTGAGGAACGCAATGACCATATATGAGCCCCATGCAGTTGCCATTACTCCCCCGGCAAGGTAAATGCCATCCCCCGATCCTGAAAAGACTCCGAGCATGACCAGGATGAAGAAAGGTATGAAAAAGATGCCGAAATCGAAATCGCCGGCGAAAGGTATGTGAACTGATGTGTCAGCCAATTTGACTGCAAACCACCAGGCCGCTTATTGATGAGAAGCACCACGAAACGCGATACCTTCGGGAAATGCCGTCATCGTACTTGCCCATTCCGCGTATCTGCAGCATGTCATCGATGAAGCCGATAAGAGATGCGAATATGAGGCCAAAAAGCGGAGAAATAGTTTGATTCTTGTTCAGGAAGTTCAGCTTCTCATTGAGACCTCCCCCCCCCACAGTGGAGTTCAGATAGATGAGGGAAATGGTAATGAGCACCGATACCCAGATGATCACCCCTCCTACGCGTGGAGTCGAAAGTTCCCCGCATTCATTATGGATTTTTTTGAAGTCTTCGAGAAATCTTGTCTTCTGGCCGGTCGCTCACCTCGATCTTGCGAGATTTCTGCTTCCAAAGCCGCTGCATATAGAAGAAAGTGGAGAAAAATGGAGTGATTAGGATGCCTACCATGAAGGAGATAACTGGCCGGCGCGAAGACTTTGATGATATCAAGAGTGAGAAAATCCATTGCCTATTTATTATACGTTTGCAGTGTGCTTGAGGCAAGAAGAAGCATGTCACTGAAAACTGCTGTTATAGGTTGATCCAAGCACGGTCAACTATTATGACGGGATCACCAGGAGCCCTGTTGAAGAGAATTATAAGGTTTCCGCCCCCTGCATTAGTGAATCCTGTCTTCTTGCCGGCCAGCATTCCGGGGATCTTGTCCGTGATGGTATCCGTATTTCAGCATGATGAGTTGAAGAATTAGAGGGAAAAATCATGCGTTGCATACTTCGTATACTCAAAAATGTCAGCAGTATTCGTAATATACGTATTCGAAAAGTGAGCTGATTTCCTTGGCTGAACTCACGCCTCCATGAACATGAAACTTATTATTCATCAAGTCCTTTCTAATTGGTGAAATGAAGGGTCTCGAGATTCATAATCTTCGCCTCTTCATTCATCATGGTGACCAACGGCACGCTCGAAAAAGCGTCTGCAATCTGCTGTGCTCCGTCATTAGAAGACATCATCAGTGCTGAACTTGAGCAAGATCCAGGAATTTCCATTTCTCACCTACCTTCAACCCGCTGTCTCCCAGCTGCGCTATGGCCTGGGGTTTGATAGTGATATCTGGATCCTTGTCTCCGCACTGATTCTTCGGTGACAAGCGCTGTCATTATCTTTGTAAGCGAAGCAAGCGGACTGGCATGTCGGAACTCTTCTCGTAAATGACTCTGCCCTCCTTGATGTCGTAGATATATACGGCCTTTGCGGAAACAGGGGAGATCGCTAAACCGAAAAAAAACGGTAGCGCAGGCTGCTGCTGGATTTGAAAGGTGCACTATAGCAGCAGCCTCGCTTTGCGATACGGTGAGGATTTATTCCCGAGAGAAAAAATATGATGAAGGAAAAGACGGCCAGGGTGGATATTATCGAGAATACAATTATCTTGTTGTTCACTTCTTGCTTAATCACCTCTCTTTTTTCATTATTCTTAAAATCCTCAATTTCTTTCCTCACTGTTACGTATAAGTCACACTCTTCGAGCTTTGAGATGCCGAAAAAAAAAGCAGGTCGAGCGTCGGCCTATACGCAAAAACCCTACCCTCTTTTGATTTTAGGCCGCGGATCAGCAGGTTCCTAAGAATGAATCCCGAATTCCGACTCCGCGGATATAGTTGATTTCTTTTTTTGAAAGCGGGCCCCTGATAGGGAATGATCGAAAGCGTCTCAAGCTGTGCAAAGGGGCGAGTTCCTTGACTAATTCGTCTTTTGAAAGCATTTCGATGAGAGGGATGCTTTTCGGATGAGTCTTCAAGATCATCTCGCCTCCATTCCGTTGGAGGGACTTATTTCCCTACCCTTGAGCGATTCTTCAAGGGGCAGTGGAGCGCGGCACAAATTTCACTTTTGTCTTATCAGGACACTTTCTGTAGCCATGCAGCAGTGACTGATTCATTTTTCCAGTAAATAGCAGGCTTTCTATTGAATTTTCAAGCCATATATCAGGCATCGTTTATTGATAGTTAGGGGAGGAACCACATTATGGTTTCTAAATCCAGATATCGTCAAAGAGGGCGCGGCCGATTGAATCTCCACGATGCCCCGCTTCACGAGCTCAAGCATAGCAAGTAAAGCTGGACGATGACGTTGACCTTCTCATCAATCGAAAAGGTCTGTGCTGCTGTGTCTTGGAGAAATCCTTGAAACTGAGCGTAAGGGCTGGATTTGATGCCGGTTCGCCAGGTCATCTATGGTCTCTTCGAGGCTTCTGATCTTGCGCACGGTCACTTATTGAATTTTTTCTTTTGCGGCAGAGTGGCTACGACATTCTTGATGGCTTTGACGAGGGCACCAATAGTGATGTCTGGCGATGGCGAAAAAATCACTTCAGGCAGCCTTTCCTCGGCGCTAAACAGGATACGCCTGCCGAAGTGCGTTTAATGTATATATAGTCCTTCTCGCATCTCCTTGTAGGCTTTGAGACGCTCCCTCGAGTTCTCCTGATGTTTTTTTCCTCTTCTTCGGTCAGCGACAAGTCAGGAAGAAGTGGAGCGCGACTTGATGAGAAGCAGCGTCGAGGCGACGACGATGAAATCTGCTGTATCTCCCATGCAGAAATTACCCAGGCTTTCGATGTAGGCGATGAAGTCGTCAGTCACCTTTGCTAGGGAGATGTCATTGATGGAAGAGTTTCCTGCCGTGGACAAGCGACAGTAGCACATCGAGTGGCCCTTCGAATATCTAAGTCTTGATGCTAAAAGCCATAGTGATTTATGAGATGATTAATTGCTGCGTTCTCTTCATTTTCTCTGGAGAGGCCCTCTTGTAATCATGCGAGGTGATATATCCTTCGAAATGCGGGTGAAGGACTTCGTGTTCGCTCCCACTAAATAAACTTTCATTCAGCCATGTTTGCCGTGCCTGTGCATTGGAAATAGCTTAGCGTGCACACGGTCCAGCCACCGAAGCCTTCGAAGACGTGGGCGGTGCGGCCGACATCATCTAGTTCGCTGTCGCAGAAGCTTCTCCAACCTCCTTTGCAGCAAGGATGAGGTCGGAAAACACGATCATCAGGCAATATCGAAGGCATAGCTTCCGTAATGCTGCTTAGGAATAACCACAGTCACTCCTTCGGTATTAGGAAAGATGTCAGGAAAGCTGATATGCTTTTCGTCTTCCCAGACCTTATATGAAGGAGCGCTGCCACGTACTATTTCGCAGAAAATGCACGACATAGGCTTTGCCGGAAACGGGTATTATGAAAGATGCTTCGAGAGAAGCTTGGTCATCTCGAACATGGTGACTGTTCCTTTTCCGCCGAAGACATCCTTGAGTGGGGCGTCACAACGATGTTCCGCTTGTTCTTTGGATCCTGGAGATAAGTTTTTCTTCTTTATGTAAGCCCAGATCTTCTTGGTCTCCCCTATTGGGGCATCGGACCTTTTCCGACTAATGCAGAATGTTCTGCGCTGATAGTCATCGGTTTCATAAATGCTGAGATTGATTTTGTGGGCATAAATTTTTGGTTAATCACCTATGATGCGTAGTATAGCATCATTTTTACTTCTTTACATCAATACCCAATTCCTTGAGCTGTGTTGGTGAAATGCTATCAGGGCTTCCCATCATCAGAATCTCTTCCTTCTCCAGTCTTCGGAAAGGCTATCACCTCGCGGATATTGGGTTCGTTCTGGAGAAGTATGACCATGCGGTCGATGCCTGGTAGCGAACCCGCCGTGCGGAGGGGCACTCATAAGTGAAAGGTTCGAGCATATGTGAGAATTTCTTTTGCTGCTCTTCCTCTGAAATATTAAGAAGCTTGAATACGTTCTGCTGTAGGCTCTTCTGGTGGATCGGACGCTTCCGGAGCTTAGCTTATAGCCATTCAAGACCAGGTCATAAGCGTTCGCGCGTAGGGGGAGAACAGGTCTTCGCCTTTCATGAATTTTTCCACGTCTTCTTCCTTTACCGAACAGAAAGGATGGTGTACCGTCTTGAAGATTCCCCTTCCTTGTTCTTCTTGAACATCGGGAAATCAATGATCCAGACCGAAGCCAAGCTCATCAGGATTATTCTTGTTCTTCCGTATGTTCAGGCTTATCATTACCAGCAGGGAACCATTGATTCCTTGTAGGTCATCTGAGGAAACGGGATTTCAGTGTAATGTTTTTTGAGGGATACAGGGTTTTGACGAGATCAATGAGCATCGTCTTCGGTGTATCTGAATGATTTCTGGTTGATCCTGCGAATGATATCTCGTAGTCAAGCTGGGCGAATTCAGGCTGACGATTTTTTTATATCCACATCGCGCATGCATCGCGTTGATTCGGAAGTATTTTTCAAAGCCCGGCTCACTATTTGAAAGCTGCTTGAACTGTCTGCGCGGACTGCGGCAAAGCATAGAACTTTCCTTCTTTTTCAAGGCGCTGAAGGCACGAGGCACCCATGCTATCCTTGTGGTGTTCCTCGCATGAGCATCGGCGTCTAAATCTCGACGGAGCCATTCTTGTGCATATAATCCCGGAAGAAAGTAATGATCGAGTCACGCATGTGGAGGTTTTTCTGAAGCCTTTCCCGGCGAAGATCGAGGTATCTGTATTTGAGGCGCACTTCCTCACAAATCTCCGTTCCGGGTGTCGAAGGGTCGAAAAGGCGGCGTCTCAGATTCGTTGAGGATATTGATGTTCAGGTATCTCAAGCTCTCATTGAGCCGTTCATCTTGTCTTTTTGGACATTCTTCTCAGGGCGAAGGATTGACTTTTCCTTTTACTTCGACGACCCATTGGGGACGGAGCTTTGATCCCACTGGTGTGAGCCTCAGCAGCATTCGGCAGGATAACACCTTGCACTTTTCCGGTCATGTCGCTGGTAATCGAGGAAAATCAGCTTGCCTTGGTCGCGTCGGATGTCTACCCAGCCTGCAATAGTCACTTCCTGTCCCGTTTCTCGGCGAGATCCCTGATGTGCTGCCGCGGTTGGTCATTGTGATGTGCATTTTAACAGAAAAAGCCCCTAGATTCCAGCCAATGCTTCTTTGAGAGTACATGAGCCGATAATATGCATTTCAGACATTGCTCTGGTGAGTGCGACGTAAAGGAGGTCCTTTTCAATCTTTTTGAATTCATCGATAAATTCGGGATTCAAAGATTGCTCGTCTACTTGACGAAAGAGTTCTTTGTCAATGGCTATAATGCATACAATATCGAATTCAACCCCTTGCGATTCAGCCATGGTGCAAGCATCAACGTTCCGATTATCAACTGAAAGCCTCCTTGAGTTCCTTAATATCGTCTTGATTTTTACCGATGATCCCTATTGTTTTCATTTCATCTCCTTTATTGAGTTTTGGTTGCTATATCCCGAAATGCCACAATAGTTTCACCGATGGGGACACTATTTTTTCACTCACTTCCCTTCCTTCTTTCAAACCATGAGGAATATCCACGTCAAAACCGAGATTTTGTATATAATTCGTGATTTGCTTAATATTGCGATATACCTTCTGAAATTTTATCTCGTTCGGTCATCCTTTAGGTTTTCTGGGATCTCACCCCAGGTATCGTATCGTTCTAAAACGTACTTGCTGAGCTAGGTCGCCTGAAAATATCATTGATTCAGTTTCTTTGTTGATGCATTGCTTGAGTAAAAGAAGTTGTTCAGGCATATAATTTTGAAATTTGTCGACAACCATCAAGGAATAAGACCGAGAAGAAGATATTAAATTATTCCTTGATGGTTGTAGACGAATTTCAAAATTATATGCCTGAACAACTTCTTTTACTCAAGCAATGCATCAACAAAGAAACTGAATCAATGATTTACGTAGGCGACCTAGCTCAGCAAGTACGTTTAGGAACGATACGATCCTGGGGTGAAATAGGAGAAAACCTAAAGGATGACCGAGCGATAAAACTTCAGAAGGTATATCGCAATACTAAGCAAATCTTGAATTATATACAAAATCTCGGTTTTGACGTGGATATTCCTCATGGTTTGAAAGAAGGAAGGGAAGTGAGTGAAAAAATAGTATCTGCATCGGATGAAACTATCAGTTACATTCGGGATATAGCAACCAAAACTAGTCAAGGAGATGAAATGAAAACAATAGGGATCATCGGTAAAAATCAAGACGATATTAAGGAACTCAAGGAGGCTTTCGTTGATAATCGGAACATTCATGTTTGCACCATGGCTGAATCGCAAGGGGTTGAATTCGATATTGTATGCATTATAGCCATTGACAAAGAACTCTTTCGTCTTGTAGACGAGCAATCTTTGAATCCCGAATTTATCGATGAATTCAAAAAGATTGAAAAGGACCTCCTTTACGTCGCACTCACCCGAGCAATGTCTGAAATGCATATTATCGGCTCATGTACTCTCAAAGAAGCATTGGCTGGAATCTAGGGGCTTTTTCTGTTAAAATGCACATCACTATGACCAACCGCACTTACATCAGGGATCTCGCCGAGAAAACAGGACAGGAAGTGACTATTGCAGGCTGGGTAGACATCCGACGCGACCAAGGCAAGCTGATTTTCCTCGATTTCCGCGACATGACCGGAAAAGTGCAAGGTGTTATCCTGCCGAATGCTGCTGAGGCTCACACAGTGGGATCAAAGCTCCGTCCCGAATGGGTCGTCGAAGTAAAAGGAAAAGTCAATCCTCGCCCTGAGAAGAATGTCCAAAAAGACAAGATGAACGGCTCAATAGAGCTTGAGATCCTGAACATCAATATCCTCAACGAATCTGAGACGCCGCCTTTCGACCTTTCGACACCCGGAACGGAGATTAGTGAGGAAGTGCGCCTCAAATACAGATACCTCGATCTTCGCCGGGAAAGGCTTCAGAAAAACCTCCACATGCGTGACTCGATCATTACTTTCTTCCGGGATTATATGCACAAGAATGGCTTCGTCGAGATTGAGACACCAATGCTGATGCGAGGAACACCAGAAGGCTCGCGTGAATATGTCGTCCCTTCACGCCTTGAAAAAGGAAAGTTCTATGCTTTGCCGCAGTCACCGCAGCAGTTCAAGCAGCTTTCGATGGTCGCGGGCTTTGAAAAATACTTCCAAATAGCGCGATGCATGCGCGATGAAGACCTGCGAGGCGACCGTCAGCCTGAATTCACCCAGCTTGACTACGAGATATCATTCGCAGATCAAGAAGAAATCATTCAATACACCGAAGCGATGTTCATTGATCTCGTCAAAACCCTGTATCCCTCAAAAACATTCACTGAAATCCCGTTTCCTCAGATGACCTACAAGGAATCAATGGAAAAATATGGTAATGATAAGCCTGACATACGGAAGAACAAGAATAATCCTGATGAGCTTGGCTTCGTCTGGATCATTGATTTCCCGATGTTCGAGAAAGACAAGGAAGGAAATATTCAAGCGGTACACCATCCTTTCTGTTCGGTAAAGGAAGAAGACATGGAAAAATTCATGAAAGGCGAAGACCTGTTCTCCCTACGCGCGAACGCTTATGACCTGGTCTTGAATGGCTATGAGCTAAGCTCCGGAAGCATCCGAATCCACCAGAAGAGCCTACAGCAGAACGTATTCAAGCTTCTTAATATTTCAGAGGAAGAGCAGCAAAAGAAATTCTCGCATATGCTCGAAGCCTTCACTTATGGTGCCCCTCCGCACGGCGGATTCGCTCCAGGCATCGACCGCATCGTCATGCTTCTCCAGAACGAACCCAATATCCGCGAGGTGATAGCCTTTCCGAAGACTGGAGAGGGAAGAGACCTGATGATGGGAAGCCCTGATAGCATTTCACCAACACAGCTCAAGGAATTGGGTATTGATGTAAAGAAGTAAAAATGATGCTATACTACGCATCATAGTAATAACCAAAAATTTATGCCCACAAAATCAAATTCAGCATTTATGAAACCGATGACTATCAGCGCAGAACTTGCTGCCGTCGTCGGAAAAGGTCCGATGCCCCGATCAGAAGTCACCAAGAAGATCTGGGCTTACATAAAGAAGAACGATCTCCAGGATCCAAAGAACAAGCGGAACATCGTTGCTGACGCCCCACTCAAGGAAGTCTTCGGCGGAAAAGGAACAGTCACCATGTTCGAGATGACCAAGCTTCTCTCGAAGCATCTTTCATAATACCCGTTTCCGGCAAAGCCTATGTCGTGCATTTTCTGCGAAATAGTACATGGCAGCGCTCCTTCATATAAGGTCTGGGAAGACGAAAAGCATATCGCTTTCCTCAGCATCTTTCCTAATACCGAAGGAGTGACTGTGGTTATTCCTAAGCAGCATTACGGAAGCTATGCCTTCGATCTGCCTGATGATGTGCTTTCCGACCTCATCCTTGCTGCAAAGAAGGTGGCAAAGCTGCTCGACAGCAAGCTAGATGATGTCGGCCGCACGGCCCTCGTCTTCGAAGGCTTCGGTGTCGACCATGTGCACGCTAAGCTATTTCCAATGCACGGCACGGCAAATATGGCTGAATGGAAGCCTATTGAGTCAAGCGTACCGAAGTACTTCACCCGCTACGAAGGATATATCACCTCGCATGATTACAAGAGGGCCTCTGAGGAGAAAATGAAGAGAACACAGCAGAAAATCATCTCATAAATCACTATGGCTTTTAGCATCAAGACTGAGATATTCGAAGGGCCACTCGATGTGCTACTGTCGCTTGTCGAGAAGAGGAAACTCTTCATCAATGACATCTCCCTAGCAAAGGTGACTGACGACTTCATCGCCTACATCGAAAGCCTGGGTAATTTCTGCATGGGAGATACAGCAGATTTCATCGTCATCGCCTCGACACTGCTTCTCATCAAGTCGCGCTCGCTTCTTCCTGACTTGTCGCTGACCGAAGAAGAGGAAAAAAGCGTCGGAGAACTCGAGGAGCGTCTCAAAGCCTACAAGAGGATCAAGGAGCTCTCGGTTCACGTTAAAACGCGCTTCGGCAGGCATATCCTGTTTAGCGCCGAGGAAAGGCTGCCTGAAGTGATTTTTTCGCCATCGCCAGACATCACTATTGGTGCCCTCGTCAAAGCCATCAAGAATGTCCTTGCCACTCTGCCGCAAAAAGAAAAGCTTCCTGAAGTGACCGTGCGCAAGATCAGAAGCCTCGAAGAGACCATAGATGACCTGGCGAACCGCATCAAATCAGCCCTTACGCTCAGTTTCAAGGATTTCTCCAAGCACGGCGGCACAAGCCTTTCGAAAGAAGAGAAGGTCAACGTCATCGTCAGCTTTCTTGCTATGCTTGAGCTCGTGAAGCGGGGCATCGTCGAAGTCAATCAGCACGCCCTCTTTGACGATATCTCGATTGAGACCCATAATGTAACTATCCCTAACTATCAATAAACGATGCCTGATATATCGCTTGAAAATTCAATAGAAAGCCTGCTATTCTGGAAAAATGAATCAGTCACTGCTGCATGGCTACAGAATGTGCTTGATAAGAGCGAAAGTGAAATTTCTGCCGCGCTCGCTGCCCTTGAAGAATCGCTCAAGGGTAGGGGAATCATCCTCCAACGGAATGGAGGCGAGATGATCTTGAAGACTGATCCCGAAATGAGCCCTCTCATCGAAATGCTTTCGAAAGACGAATTAGTCAAGGAACTCACCCCTTCGGCGCTTGAGACGCTTTCGATCATTCTCTATCGGGGCCCGCTTTCAAAAAAAGAAATCGACTATATCCGCGGAGTCAATTCGGGATTCATTCTTAGGAACCTGCTGATCCGCGGCCTGATACTAAAGGAAGAATCAAAAGAGGGTAGGGGGCTTTCATATAGGCCGACGCTCGACCTGCTTTCCCTCCTCGGCATCTCAAAGCTGGAGGAGCTTGAGGAATACGAGACAGTGAGGAAAGAAATTGAGGATTTTAAGAATAATGAAGAAAAGAGAGATGCTTAAGCAAGAAGTGAACAACAAGATAATTGTCTTCTCGATAATATCCGCCCTAGCAGTCTTTTCCTTCATCATAATTTTTCTCTCGGGAATAAATCCTCAGCCGTCGCAAAGCGAGGCTGCTGCTATAGTGCCGCTTCAAATCCAGCAGCAGCCTGCGCTACAGAAAGCTGACCAGTTTAGCGATCTCCCTGTTTCCGCAAAGGCCGTATATATCTACGACATCAAGGAGGGCAGAGTCATTTACGAGAAGAATTCCGACATGCCACTGCCGCTTGCTTCGCTTACAAAGATAATGACAGCGCTTGTCGCCGAAGAATCAGTCGGAGACAAGGATCCAGATATCACTATAGAACCCCAGGCCATAGCGCAGCTCGGAGACAGCGGGTTGAAGGTAGGTGAGAAATGGAAATTCCTGGATCTGCTCAAGTTCACACTGATGATGTCTTCTAATGACGGAGCACAGCAGATTGCAGACGCTTTTTCGAGCATGCCGTTCGTCACCATGATGAATGAAGAGGCGAAGATTATGAATCTCAAGACCCTTCATTTCACGAATCCGACAGGACTTGATGCGGACGACGGCACATCTTATGGAGGCGTCGGTTCAGCCAAGGAAATCAGCTCACTTTTCGAATACGTATATTACAAATATCCTGACATTTTTGAGTATACGAAGTATGCAACGCATGATTTTTCCTCTAATTCTTCAACTCATCATGCTGAAAATACGGATACCATCACGGACAAGATCCCCGGAATGCTGGCCGGCAAGACAGGATTCACTAATGCAGCAGGCGGAAACCTTATAATTCTCTTCAACAGGGCTCCTGGTGATCCCGTCATAATGACCGTGCTTGGATCAACCTATGACGGCCGTTTCAGTGACATGCTTCTTCTTGCCTCAAGCACACTGCAAACGTATAATAAATAGGCAATGGATTTTCTCACTCTTGATATCATCAAAGTCTTCGCGCCGGCCGTTATCTCCTTCATGGTAGGCATCCTAATCACTCCATTTTTCTCCACTTTCTTCTATATGCAGCGGCTTTGGAAGCAGAAATCTCGCAAGATCGAGGTGAGCGACCGGCCAGAAGACAAGATTTCTGAAGACTTCAAAAAAATCCATAATGAATGCGGGGAACTTTCGACTCCACGCGTAGGAGGAGTGATCATCTGGGTATCGGTGCTCATTACCATTTCCCTCATCTATCTGAACTCCATTGTCATCGGAGGAGATCTCAATGAGAAGCTGAACTTCCTGAACAAGAATCAAACTATTCTTCCGCTTTTCGCCCTCATCTTCGCATCTCTTATCGGCTTCATCGATGACATGCTGCAGATACGCGGAATGGGCAAGTACGATGACGGCATTTCCCGAAGGTATCGCGTGCTCGTGGTGCTTCTCATTGCCTCGATCGGCGCCTGGTGGTTTGCAGTCAAATTGGCTGACACATCAGTTCACATACCTTTCGCCGGCGATTTCGATTTCGGCATCTTTTTCATACCTTTCTTCATCCTGGTCATGCTCGGAGTCTTTTCAGGATCGGTGATCGATGGCATTGACGGCCTTGCCGGGGGAGTAATGGCAACTGCATGGGGCTCATATATGGTCATTGCGTTCCTCAATAATCAGATAAATCTGGCTGCCTTTTGCGCAGTGATTGTCGGAGGAATCCTAGCCTTCCTATGGTTCAATATTCCGCCCGCAAGATTCTATATGGGCGAGACAGGCATGCTCGGCCTTTCGGTAACGCTTGCTATCGTGGCATTCCTGACGGGGCAGCCATTCTTGCTTCCGCTACTGGCTTTCCCGCTTTTCATTACTTCGCTTTCGTCATCGATTCAGATGTTCTCGAAGAAATTCTTCAAGAAGAAAGTCTTTCGCGTAGCGCCGCTTCACCATCATCTTGAGGCGATCGGCTGGCCTTCGTACAAAGTGACCATGCGATTCTGGGTGCTATCAATCATTACTGGAGCTGTCGGCATAATAATCTCGATAATAGGATGAGTTCCATGAAGAAAAAAACCGTAGATAAGCCTTTTTTTATCAGCGTGCTTATCCTGATGATAGCGGGATTCTGCATATTCTGCTCGGCGTCGCTCGGCCTTCTCGCCCAGACGAACAATACTTTCAAGTCTGTAATCATCAACCAGATCGGCTTCGGCTTGGTCCTCGGCAGCATTGCGATGTACATCACTTCCCGAATCAACTATCGCTTGTGGAGAAAATATGCCCTTTTCGTCTACGGATTCTCGATACTGCTCCTAATAATGCTTTTCGTGCCGCATCTTGGCATCAAGCTGAAGGGTGCGCGCCGATGGATAGGCTTCGGCTCTTTCTCTTTTCAGCCATCTGAAGTGTATAAGGTCGGTTTCGTCATTTATTTCGCGACCTGGCTTTCAGGAATAAAAAGCAAAGTAGCCACTTTCAAATACGGCACGATATCATTCTTGGCCGTGAGCGCCATTTCCGGTGCACTTATTTTGAGCCAGCCAGATACAGCCACTTTTGGAGTCGTCTTCGTGGCCGGTTTGGCCATGTATATGATTGCAGGCGCGAGATGGAGAGATCTCTTGATATTGCTTGCTATCGGCGTCATTAGCATTTCAGCACTCGCCGTTGCCCGACCGTATGTGATGGATCGAATTCATACGTTTATAGATCCTACGAGCGACCCGACCGGAAGCGGTTATCAGATACAGCAGTCCATGATAGCAATCGGATCGGGGGGCCTCTTCGGCCGCGGCTTCGGACAAAGCGTCCAAAAATTCAACTTCCTGCCTGAGCCTATCGGAGATTCGGTGTTCGCTGTAGCTGGCGAGGAATTCGGCTTTATCGGCGGTACAGCCTTGATACTTCTTTATGTAGCCTTTACGCTTCTCGGCTTCAAGATAGCCACGCGCACGCCCGATCAATTCGGTAGACTGCTTGTGGTCGGAATTGTTATACTTATCACCACAGGGTCGATGATCAATATTGCTTCGATGCTCGGCATCGTGCCGGTTTCTGGAATTCCGCTTCTCTTCATCAGCCATGGCGGGACAGCACTTTTCATCACCCTTGCCGAAGTCGGCATAATCCTTAACGTTTCCAGATATCAAACCGCATAACATTCATGAAAATTGTACTAACAGGAGGAGGAACAGGCGGCCATTTCTACCCGCTCATTGCCGTAGCTGAAGAAATAAACAACATATCGAAAGAGAAAAAGATCGTTCCGCCGAAGCTCTACTTCATATCATCTGCGCCTTATAATCTCGACTTGCTTTACGGACAAAACATCGTCTACAAGGAAATACCGGCTGGCAAGCTCAGGAGGAATCTTTCGCTCGACAATATTTTTAAGAACACGAGTGACCTCTTTGTCACTTTCCTCGGATGCGTCAAAGCATTATTCCTGATATTCACCATCTATCCTGATGTGATCTTTGGCAAAGGTGGATATGCCAGCTTTCCGACGCTTCTTGCGGGGAGGATTCTCGGCATTCCGGTGATGATCCATGCGTCGGACAGCAGGCCAGGGAAGATTGACGCTTGGGCGGGGAAATTCGCTAGCCGCATCGCCGTGTCATATCCTGACACCGCCAGATATTTCAAAGCGGATAAGGTTGCATGGACAGGAAACCCTCTTCGAAAAAGCATCACCGAACCGATTAAGGAAGGATCCTTCGAGAAATTCGGCCTGGAAAAGGGCGTGCCGGTCATTGTTGTCCTCGGCGGATCGCAAGGAGCGCAGATCATAAACGACGCGCTCCTTGACGCTTTGCCTCGGCTTTTGGATAGCTACCAGATCATCCATCAGACCGGTCCAAAGAACTTCGAGAGTGTCAGCGGCCAATCCAAAGTCACCACCGAGAACCTTGCTCATCCGGAACGATACAAGCCTTATGCCTACCTCGACGAGGACATGATGAGGCGTGCCTACGGAGTCGCTGACCTTATCATCTCGCGCGCCGGCTCGACCATATTCGAGATCGCAGTATGCGGCGTGCCGAGCATCATCATTCCCATTCCCGAACGCATCAGCCATGACCAGCGCACTAATGCATATAGCTACGCCAAGAACGGAGCATGCGAGGTTATCGAAGAGCAGAACCTCAGACCGGAAATCATCTCAGCTGAGATAAACAAGATAATGGGAAGCCAGGAGATAAAGCAAAGGATGATCGCAGGTGCCAAAGAATTCGCCCGCACTGACGCTTCGCATATCATCGCTGAAGCTCTTGTCGATATCGGCTTAAGCCACGAGCGTTAATATATGAAACCGGCACAAGCACAGATCATAGACATTCAGGAAGAAAAAAAGATAGAAAAAGAGGCTGAAGCCTTGGTAGAACTGCATGATTTTATCAAGGCTCATCCTGACGCACCCGTAAAAGAGATCGCCCGCTTCATGCCGCCCGTAGATTCCCGGGCCGTTAACAAAGCAATACAATTCCTTGCAATACGGGACAAAAAGAAGTAAAGATATACATGACTATGACTGAAATAATAACCCGCTTCGCCCCAAGCCCCACAGGAACGCTTCATGCGGGCGCTTACCGCACGGCAATTTTCTCCTATTTCTTCGCGAAGAAGAATGCCGGAAAATTCATCCTGCGCATCGAGGATACTGACAAGGAACGAAGCATGAAAGAATATGAGGAAAATATCCTCGAAAGCTTGAAGTGGCTCGGCATTTCCTACGATGAGATGCATCGCCAGAGCGACCTTGTCGAAAGACATAAATTCTATCTCCAGAAAATGATAGACGAAGGAAAGGCCTATGTCTCACAGGAAGAAGTGAAAAAAGAAGGCGATCGCGCGACTGTCATCAGATTCAAGAATCCTAACAAGAAAATTTCCTTCGATGACCTTGTCCGCGGGAAGATAGAATTCGATACGACTGAGCTCAAGGATTTCGTACTAGCAAAAAGCATCGATGAGCCTCTCTTTCATCTTGCTGTCGTTGTCGATGATTATGAGATGGGCATCACTCATGTCATTCGTGGCGAAGATCATATCTCTAACACGCCACGGCAGATTCTCATTCAGCAAGCGATTGGCGCGCCCACTCCCTTGTATGCGCACTTGCCAATCGTACTTGGAACGGACCGCACGAAGCTTTCCAAAAGGGAAAGGAGCGCTCGCACTTACGGAATACAAAAAAATAGGCTACCTGCCGGAAGCGCTTCTGAACTATATTTCGCTCGTAGGCTGGAATCCAGGCGGCGAACAGGAGCTGTTCACTGAAGCGGAACTCATTTCTCTTTTTGACCTGAACAAGGTGCATAAAGGCGGTGCCATTTTTGACGACGCAAAGTTGAAATGGATGAACAAGGAATACATGAAAAAGCTGCAGGACGCGGTCCTATCGAAAGCGGTAGAAGAAAGGATTCCTGAAGCGCTCAAGAATACAGAATATTTTTCAGAAAGATTCCCGAAAGTCCTACCTATCATAAAAGAAAGGATATCCTATTTTGGAGAAGTCGATGAAATGGCAATGCATGGCGAACTGGACTATTTCTTCTTGCCCCCTGTTTACGAGAATGCAAATGATATCCTTCCGCCTGAAAAGATGAGAAAAGGAAAGGAAGTCAGCGTCGAAAGTACTGCAGCAATCCTCACTCAGGCCGCAAAAATAATCGACAAAGGCGGCGACATCTGGCCATTTGCCGAAGAGCAGGGAAGAGGAATCGTCCTCTGGCCTCTTCGCTTCGCCCTTTAGGAAAACAGCGATCCCCTGATCCGATTGCCCTGATAGCAATTCTAGGAAAAGACGAAACTCTAAGAAGGATCAAATCAGCGATAGAGAAGCTTTCGATATCATCTTAGAATGTTCTGTACATCAATCGATAACCGCCGTTGTAGTCGTAATTATAATTATATGCGGGATAGTAGTTCGGATAATAGGTGGGATAATTCGGATAATAAACGGGGTAGTATGACGCGGTAACTGTGATATTCACGCTGCCGCAAACACTATTGTTGCCATAATAGTTCGCAGTGTTGCCATAATAGCCGTTCTGCGAGCAGACTACTACATTAGCGCTACCTTGCGATGCGGCATACACGTTCATCGTCGAGCCGGTGATGGTGATGTTCAGGATTGGGGCTGCACTACCTGAAATATAGTACGAACCCGAGCCACCATACATCGTGAGTGATGCGTTTTGTCCTTGCGTCAGGCTGAGATTGGTCTGATTGAAAGTGATAGGCGGCACATTGTACGCATTATAATTATAATAGTTGTAATAATTAGACGTATTATACGGCCAAGAAACTATCTGGGATTGTGTGCCGTTTATGGTCACATATACGGAAGCTCCGGCCGGGATATTGTACTGAGAAGCATTCAACGTCGTGTAGAGATATCCGCTCACATTCGTATAGCCGATATTGTATTGCTGATTGTAATAATAAAGCTCAACAGCAGAATTGGGATCACCTTGAACTTCCGCTTGGATAGTGCCGTTATTAAGGTTGAGCAATGAAAGCGTAGGAACTACGTATGCATGTGCGGCCGTCACGAACAAAAAAAGAAAAACAAGGCTCAAAAGAAAGTATCGTGTACGGATTTTTTTCATATTTTTCTGATTATCCAATAATCCGACATTCTACTCTAAAGCTGCAATTTTACAAATGACAGAACACTGCTTTTATATTCCGTCAATAAGCCAAAAAAGGGCTTAAAATGGTAGAATAGGGGCATGTGTGGAATTGCAGGAATCATCGGCAAAGGCGAACATAGCTTGAGACTATACATAAGATGGTGGATATCATTACCCATCGCGGGCCGGACGAGGATGGCTTTTATGTGGACCCCTTCATCGCTATGGGTATGCGAAGGCTTTCAATTATCGATCTTTCGGGCGGCAAACAGCCGATTGAGAATGAGGATGGAACCCTCTCAATTGTCTTCAATGGTGAAATTTACAACTACCAGCAGCTTTACGACCAACTGAAGGAAAAGGGACATATCTTCAAGACAAAGAGTGATACCGAGGTGCTCATCCATCTTTATGAGGAAGAAAAGGAAAACATGCTCGTCAGGCTCCGTGGGATGTTCGCTTTCTCGATCTACAACAAGAAGACGCAGGAGCTTTTTATCGCTCGCGATTATTTCGGCATAAAGCCGCTTTATTACTTGGTAGAAAACGACCGTATCGCTGCATATGGATCGGAAATCAAAAGCCTTCTGCTTCATCCGAACTTCAAACGCAAAATAAACCATGATGCGGTATTCAATTATCTTTCATATCAATATAATCCACTCGAAGAAACTTTCTTCAAAGGAATCTGGAAGCTTCCGCCTGCAAGTTATCTCAAGATAGACATCACCAGCAAACCGGCAGCTGAAAGCGCGGAACAATATTGGCAATACGAATTCAAAAATACTGAATTTGAGGAGAAAGCGCTGAGAAAGGAAGTCCGCGATACGCTTGAGGATTCGGTTAAAGCACATATGATCAGCGATGTTCCGGTTGGCTCATTTTTGAGCGGAGGAGTCGACAGTGCAGCTATAGTTGCCCTGATGAGCAAGAATACAGATAAGAAAGTGTCTACTTTCACTATCAGCTTCGATCAAGTCAGCGAAGGAAAGCAGGCGCAGGAGATGGCTGACCATATCAAGACTGATCACAGTGAGATCGTCTTGAAATCAGAAGAATACCTCGATGAGCTGCCGAAGATAGTCTGGCATTTCGACGAGCCTGTCGCTGATCCTTCTGCGGTCGGCTTATATTTTCTGGCCAAAGAAGCGCGAAAGAAGGTGAAAGTGGTGCTTTCCGGCGAAGGCGCAGATGAGCTTTTCGGCGGGTACAACATGTATAGAGAGCCGTTCGATCTCAATCGCATGAAACAGATATTCCCTAAGTGGATGAGGGAAAAACTTATACGCCCGCTTACCATGATTCCTTTCAGATTCTATGGCAAGAATTATCTCAGCCGCTTCTTTACCAAAATTGAGGATCGCTACATCGGCAACGCTCATATTTTCAAAGGCAAGGAAATCGAACGTCTCTGGAAGTTCCAGGAAGGTGAAAAAAGGGAAGAGAAGATTTCCCTTGCCACCTTATACAAGCCGCTGAAAGGCCTCACTGATTCGCAGAAGATGCAAAAAATAGATATCGAGACCTGGCTTCCGGGAGACATCCTTCAGAAGGCCGATAAGATGACTATGGCGCATTCACTCGAGCTTCGCGTGCCGTTTCTCGACAAGAAGATCGCTGACTTGTCTGAAAAAATACCTGAAAAATTCAAATACAAGAGAGGGAAGACCAAATACATTTTAAGACAGGCAATGAAAGATATCCTTCCGAAGAAAACCTCGTCAAGAAGAAAACTTGGCTTTCCGACTGCTCTTCGCTTCTGGCTCAAAGATAATCCCGACCGCTTTTCAAAAGTGATCCTCACCAACGAATATATCAACGAGCATTTCAAGATCGGTTATATCAAGCATCTCTTCAA
>CAWIDS010000003.1:0-201539 GCA_963834935.1 Candidatus Nomurabacteria bacterium
TCAACCGTTGCAAGTAATAATCGTCGATTTCGTATTCCGGCTTTCTGAAAGCTTCATAGCTATAGGAATTCACATTCTGACTGTTCAAAAGGAATTTTTTCTTGAAATCATTGTTAATATGAGCGATATACCCTTTTTGATATCCCAATTCTTTCATCAATCTTGCTCTTTGGACAAAAGTGAATACACCGAGTTGCGTATATCCTCGAAGGGTCTTGTTGATTATTCCCATGCCATTTCCATCATATGAGGGTATGCAGAAAGTGATGCCCACTATTTTTTCGCCATCCAATACTATTCCACCATTCACATCCTTATTCCTTCCGAAATTATCCAGGAAAAATTCATCGTTGTGGATTCTTGCGAATTTATTCCTTTTTTCATCTCTCGTATGGCTCCAGTCGATCAGGAATTTCTTAATGCTATCCATCTGGGCGAATTCGTATCTTTTGAAGGCAAGCTGAGGATGCCTCTCCAGGCATTTCTCATAATCCCTTCTTACCTTGGGGTCCTTCAGTGCTACAACAGCCTCGATGTCGATGACTAATTCCTCAGTAGTTTCATGCTTAGGTGAATTTTGAGGCGCTTCAATCAAATCATTAACCCCGATGTAATTTGGATCAAGATGGCTTGCTATGGCTTCGAGAAACGCCTTTGACGGCTCAGTGAGAAGGATTCGCACATCCTTCAGGCTTTCATTCCATACAAGCAAGTGTTCTTCATCCTCCTGTCTGGCTATGTAGAGCTTTTTCAATCCTTGCCCGCACCACACCAGCAACGGATAGGGAGAAAAAAAGAAAAGAGGAATAAAGGCTCGTCTTCTCAAAAATGAATCAAGGGTGCTGATTTCACTCGGAGTGATGTGTTGCAGCTCAAGCATCCCTTAATCATGCAGCCCGATCTGCAATTCGTAAAGCCTTCGGTATTCCCCGCCGTCGATCTTGACCAGATCCTGATGCTTGCCTTTCTCGACTATCTGGCCGTCCTTGAAGACGAGAATAGTGTCAGCGCGGCGAACAGTGCTCAGGCGATGCGCAATGATGAAGGTCGTCCTTCCTTTCATCAAGAGCTCGAATGACTCGGTGATTATCTTTTCAGAGCCTGCATCAAGTGCAGAGGTAGGCTCATCAAGGATGAGTATCTTTGGATCCTTGAGGATTGCCCGTGCGATCGCCACCCGCTGCTTTTGTCCGACTGAAAGCTTCAGACCCTTTTCACCGACGATCTGATCCCATTTATGAGGAAATTTTTCTATGAAAGTGCTGCAATGGGCTTTGTTGCAGGCATCGACCACTTCTTCAAAAGTTTTTCCGAAGCTTCCGTATTTGATGTTATTGAGGATCGTGTCGTTGAAGAGGCTTATTTCCTGGCTCACGATAGCAATTTCCTTGCGCAGCTCATTTAGATTCATTTGTGTCACATCAATATCGTCAATCAGCACTTGCCCTTCTTTTGCAAAATGGTAGCCAAGAAGAAGATCTGCGAGAGTGCTTTTACCCACGCCTGACTCTCCGACCAAAGCTATCGTCTCGCCAGAATTGACAATAAAACCCAGATTCCTGAGCACGGGGTTTTCTATGTCATAATAATAGCTGACATTTTTGAATTCCACCTTACCTTCTTTTATCTTGTGGATCGTCTCTGTCGGGGCGTAATTTTCTGTCGGCAAATCGAGAACCAGTTCTGTATCTTCAATGGCAATGATTCCGTTCTGGATGCTTTTCCAATTATTGATTATGTTCGAGAGCGGCCCGAATATCATCAGCGCATAGGTGTTGTAGGCCAGCATGTTTCCAAGCGACATCTCTCCCTTTGAAATCATGTAGATCGAGATTATCAGTACGAAAGCCCGCACGGTGATACGTATCCTGTTCTGCATCGCGCCTGTATATCTCTGTATGGTGACAAGCTTGTACCATGCTGACATAGCTTCTTTCTGATACGTATCATCAGCTTTCTGTTTCTCATAGTCCTCGGTATTGAAGTCTTTTACCGATCGGATGTTGGTGAGGGCATCCTGTATCAAGCCGTTCGCTTTGGTGTAGTATTTGTTCACTTCTCTCTGTAAGGCGACTGTCGGCGCGATCTCGATGGCTGAGAAGTATACGTAGCCGATGAGTGCGATAGCAACCACTCCGCCCATGTAGATATTCGTCAGGAGCACGAAGAAGAACATAATGATGGCAGTGGCAAGCTGCGGTAGCGACTGGAGTATGGCGCTTGAGAAGATGTCGCTTATTCCCCTCGCCGACCTCATTATCTTTTCGCTTGTCTCGCCGGCCTTAACGCCCTTGTGGAATGCTAATGGCAGCTTGAAGAGATGGGCGAATGCTTTTGTCAGGTATGAGACTCTGACGTTCTCTTCTACCCAGCGTGCCTCGAGAGCATTGCGCAAGTCGGCAAAGCTTTGTACGACAAGCAATACGAAGTAAATGAAAAGTATGCCGAAGGCCTGCAGGAAAGAGCGGCCGTAAACGGTGATGAATTTCTTAGCATTGATAGAATCGATGACTCTTCCCCAGATATACGGGCTTACTGCATCAACGGCAGATGAAATGATGATAAGCACGAAAATGAGGATCAGCTGCCGTTTGTACTCCCTAGTATATTTGAAGATATCCTTGAGGCCTTTGATAATAAGTTTCAGCCCAAATTGTTGTTCGTTTTGCATGGTTAAGTAGACGTAAAATAGGCCTTTTTGCTTACACAGGCCAAATATGCTAGGATATGCTTACAAATTGACTCCTACTGCTTCCCTTACCTCTTTCATCTTTCGCACAGCGACAGCCCTGGCAAGAGCATTTCCTTCCATCAGCATTTCGATTATTTCAGGAATTTTGTTTTCGAATTCCTTTCTTTTCTCGCGGAGCGGAGTGATGAATGCTATAAGATCTTCGATGAGCGCATCTTTGAGTGCCTTGTATTTACCTTTGTGTTCATGGTACAGGGCATCAAGCGATTCTTTGTCACGGAGCAACGAGTGGATAGCATAGACATTTTTTGGAATATCGGAATCTGAATCAGTGACGATAGCCATAACCTGCTTTTTGATTTCCTCATCGCTTGCAAAAAGCGGAATGGTATTGTGATAGCTCTTACTCATCTTCTGACCGTCAATACCAGGGACGGTAGCAACACTTTCCAGGACCATTGCTTCAGGAAGCTTAAAGACTTCGTGCTTGAAAACACGATTGAATTTTTCAGCGGTATCGCGAGTGATCTCGACATGCTGTTTCTGGTCCTTTCCTACAGGCACGATATCAGGACTGTAGAGCAGAATGTCAGTTGCCATAAGCATCGGATAATTGAATGTGCCGACGCTGACTTCCTTTCCTTTTGCTTCTGCGTCCTTGAAAGCGTGAGCGCGCTGGAGATATGCCATGGTAGTGATGCTATCGAAGATCCAAGCAAGCTCGAAATGCTCAGGAATATCTGATTGCTTGAAGATAGTCACCTTTTTAGGATCGAGTCCGATGGCAAGGTAGTCAAGGATGATGCCTAGAATGTTCTCCTTCATCTTTTCCTTGTCTTGGATAGTGGTCAAGGCATGATAATCGGCGATCATCACGAAGCCTTTGTTGCCGCTGTTTTGAAGATCGACGAACTGCTTCATGGCGCCGAAATAGTTGCCGATATGGGGACGGCCAGTGGGTTTTACTGCCGAGAGGAATGTTTTCATGGTTTGAATATTATTTTTCTAAAGTTATCTTGTAAAACTGTCTCTTGCCGACGCGGATTCGGCTTTCGGTGGCGAGGGTATCAATGGAAAAAATCTCGTCTGTCTCGTTGTTGCGCACGCCTCCTTGCTCGAAAAGCCTGCGAAGCTCACTCTTGGTGGCAAAATATGGAATGAGCATTTCAAAATAGGTCTCGCCCTCCTTTGCTTGGATGCCGACATAGTCTTCTTCAGTCAATTCCTTCTTGGCGAATTTGCGCTCGAAATTTTCTTTCTGTTCTTGTCCTTCGGTAAGATTTTTTGTTTCAAGAGCGAGCAAGAGGATTCCGAGCCATTTCTTGCATTCGAGCGGATGAGTGCCGATCAGTATTTTTAGGTCTTCGAGCTCGTTCTTGTGAACATCTGCAAATGCGATGAACCATGGAAGGATGAGATGGTCGGGAATGCTCATCACTTTGCCAAATTTCTCTTCAGCCGAAGCATTGAGCGGTATGCCATTGCCTAGTGATTTCGACATCTTTTTACCTGAACCGTCAGTGCCTTCGATAAGCGGAGTGCAAAGGGCGATTTCAGGCGTCATGCCTTCCGAACTCATCAACTCCCTGCACTGCTGGAAGTTGATGAGTTGGTCGATGCCACCGATTTCAATGTCAGTCTTCAGCTGGATCGAATCAAGCCCCATTAGGAAGCCATAAAGCACTTCTGCTAAAGAGACGGAGTGTCCAGCAGCGAGGCGTTTCCGAAAATCCTCGCGCTGAGTGGTAGATGAAAGGGTCAGATGCTGCAGATGGCCGAAAATGTCGGAGAGGTTTATTTTAGAAAGCCACAACGAATTGAAATGAAAGTCCACCTTCTTAAGCTCGATGTAAGGGCTGATTTGCGAAGCGAAGCCTTCAGCATTTCCCTGCACCTCTTCCATAGTTAGAGTTTTGCGCGCATGCTCCCTTTCGCTCGGGTCGCCCACCATTGCAGTGAAGTCGCCAGTGATGAAGTCGATGTGATGTCCAGCTTTCTGGAACTGGCGAAGAAGCATCAGCGGTACGATATGGCCTATATGCAGGTCTTTGGCGGTGGCGTCGGTACCAAGCTTCACATTGAGTTTATTTTTTGCGTCAAGCAAAGCTTTAAGCCTTTCAGTGGTCAGAATCTGCTGGCATTTGACTTCCACGAAGCCGAGGAATTCGTCTGCAGGCATGGCAGACCAATCCTCGCTTATCCTGGCAAAAAATCGTTCAAAAAGGGTGGTGTCTAAGGGATTCATGATCTAATACTAGCTTTAATGGTATACTTTCGCAATGGAGTCCATACAGAAAGGGCTGAAGAAGATAAAAGATAATCCCCAGCTCGTCTACACTATTTTCGTTGCCCTGCTCATCATCGCCGCTTTCATCTTCATGGCGAACATGTTCATCGGCATTGCAACCGACGCCGAAGAACGGCTGATCAATGTCCGCATCGGCTCGATACAGGATTCATTCGTATCCTTTGCGGGGGATTATCTTGATCAGCCAGACTACTTGGATCAGAAAATAAAAGACATAGTCAATGACAATCAGACGATCGAGGATTTCCGTGTGATCGAGAAATCAGAGAGTGCGACCTCTTCATCGCCATACGTCACTATCGCCTCATCAGGCCAGAATGTGATTGCCACTTCAAGCGACGAGGATCAATTCCTCTATTCGCTTGCCGTCAGCCAGCCGGCTAATTCGCTTACTATCACAGATGAATCGAACGGTCAGAGGATTTTCCGAACCACACGCGCTATCACCGATACTTCGGGAAATGTCACCGCCGTAGTGGTCTCGACGCAGACGCTTTCCGAAGCTGACATGCAGATCGAGAACAATATCCAACGCAGCATCATCATTTTGATCGCCGTGCTCATCGTCATCATGCTTCTCTTCCTCCGCCATTCGCGCATCATCGATTACATGTCCCTCTACAAGAAGCTCAAGGAAGTCGATCAGCTCAAGGACGATTTCCTCTCGATGGCCTCGCATGAGCTTCGCACGCCGCTTACGGTCATCCGTGGCTATTCGGAATTCATCCGCGAAGCGCCCGAGCTTTCGCCGAAGACGCTCGACTTCGCACAGAAGATCGACATGTCGGCAAAGGATCTTGATTCGCTGGTAGCCGACATGCTTGATGTTTCGCGCATCGAGCAAGGAAGGATGACTTTCAAGTTGGAAATCGACAATCCGAAAGCGATCGTAGATGAGGTGTCGGCTTCCCTTAGAGTCACAGTAGAGGCAAAAGGCTTGAAGTTGACAACTACAGACGAAACAAAACCTGAGCAAAAGATCTCAGCAGACAAAGTTCGCCTTAAGCAGATCCTGGTTAATGTCATTGGCAATTCAGTCAAATATACCCTCAAGGGAGAAGTATCAGTTCATCAGTATATCGAGAAAGGCAGGCTCTTCATCCGCGTCGACGACACAGGTATCGGCATGAGCGCCGAAGACCAGAAGAACCTTTTCCAGAAATTTTACCGTATCAGGAATAAGGACACCGAAAGCATCATGGGCACCGGCCTCGGCCTTTGGATCACGAAGTCGATGGTGGAACAGATGAATGGTTCCCTTACTGTCGAATCGATACAAGGCGTCGGCTCGCATTTCCTGATCTCCTTTCCGCTGGTGACCTAAGAATTTTGAGAGTATAATGTAGCCACTATGTCAAACGTCGTCTTCGACGAAGAGAGGGTGTTACGGCTGAATAATATTGAAGTGAAAAAAAAGATACCTACTCTTCCGCGTTTTGTCATCTCTCTTCATTTGGCGAAAAATGAACTTCAAGCAAATATAGTTTTAATTGTTGTTACTTTGATTTGTTTGGGGACAGCCCTTTTTCTCATCATAGCTCCCCATCAACAAAATACTATGATTACCCTCCCTGACGGAACAAAAATAACCCCAGCTGAATACTTCCAAGGGGTAAGAGATAAAATATACCAATAGGCTTATGAAAAAAATAAATAACAAAAAAAAGAACAATCACGGCTTCACTTTGATTGAACTTTTAGTCGTTATTTCAATCATTGCTCTCCTCTCTACTATTGTCCTAGCAAGCCTTCAAACAGCCCGGGCAAAATCTCGCGATGCAAAGCGAATCGAATTAGTGAAGGAATATGCAAATGCCCTGGAATTGTATAGAACTGATAATGGTACCTATCCCGTGGTCACAACTGGAACATATTACTGTTTGGGAGAAGCTCAAACTGGAACAAATAATGAATGTTACGGGGCTTCGTCTGACGGTTTGACTAGTCTAAATAATCTATTAAAAACATATATTCCAGGACCCCCCGCAAGTACTGATCCTTTAGTTGTTTCAGGAAATGATTTGCATGGAATTGTCTATACACTTTGTCCAACAAATGGGGGAGTAATTTGTCCTGCGGCCTATCAATTAAAATGGTACATGGAAGTCAATCCAGATGGATGTGCGGGGGGAGTGAATAAACTTAATAGTCCTCCATTAATTATGTGTGTCTATCCTCAATAAATAAAAAAGGCTAGACACACGGGTCTAGCCTAAGGTTTGTATGGAAAACATACTGCTCTACCGACGCGAGCGACGGTACCGGAGAAGCATGACGATTCCTCCGATAAATGTGACAGAGGTCGCCGGCTCAGGAACTGCTTGCGATTGAGATTGGATGGTCTGCCCCCCACCTGGCTTAAGGGTGACAAACACTCCTGTGAAGTCATTGTCTGAGGCTTGGAGAAAACCAGCAACAGGAATGAAGGTTGCCTGAATTTCCTTGATGGACGTTCCATGAAGGAGTACTGCATCCAAATCTTGTCCATCTGCGGGGCCAGCTTTCAGGTTTCCGATATTGAACGTATTGTCGTCAGTTGTGGTGACGACGACATTGTCTAACTCGATGGCGCTTCCCTGCCAATTTCCCTGGAGAATGATAGCTGTGTCCTCAAATGAATCTGTCGGACGGTACACATCGGTGACAAAACTACCAATAGTGAGGGTAAAGGCACCACCACCGTTGTTGAGCCAGGTCAGCGGGTAGCTGGAATTCCAGATCCACTGGCCGACGTCCACATTCTCGGAATTCTGATAGACCGCTCCCAAGCCAAACTCAGGAGTAGTCTGATAACCCCCAGCGTCGATGGTACCCTGAAGACCTTCCTCAAAGCCTTGGTTAGGATCTTCGATCATCGCGACTTGAGAGCCGCTAAGCGAGGTCGCTGTTAAGCTGGCCTGCACTGTTGCACTGGAAATCATTGTGATCGCCAGTACACAAACTGCAAAAAAGAGGTTTTTCACGTCTCTGTTTCCTTTCATTTACTAACTGAATTTCAGTGAACTGACGCTTCCTGTTGAGCCACTTAGCCCACGGAAGTTCTACGAAGTCAATAGTACCATAGATTGGGGAAAATGCAAGGGCTTATATGATAACTGTCTCCGTCGCTTCTTTAGACCAAAGAAGCCTTTAGTGATATTGCTTTTTTGATAATATAATCACCAATTTCTCCCCAATCAAAATATTCTTTATAGGTATCTGGGTCAATTAATTTTATTTCTGTAATCCCCTTTTCAGTTATACCATCACCACCATCAATAGAAAATTCTCCATATGGCCTCACCTTACAGGCAAATCTCAATTGATATATTATTTTTCCATTTTCAGTATTAGTTAATTTTTGATAACCAACAGGTATAAATGATACTACCTCCATATTTGATTCTTCTTTTATCTCTCTAACAAGAGTTTGCTCATAAATTTCTCCCTTTTCTATACTTCCCCCAATTAGTCCCCAGCTTTTTTTAAGTCCTCCATAACCTATAACCATTTTATCCCCATAAAAACAGACTCCATAGGCCTGTTTGATTCTATCTTTCGGTAATTCATCAAAATCAACAAAATCAAAATATTCTAACAGGTAAGTCACTCCTGATTCTCCAAGATAAGTATTCGTGAGCAGGGGTTTGGAATCCATAGTTTCTTAATTATCCCCTCCCCATCAAAGCCAACACCAGCAACGATACAAGGATGAATACTCCTGCAAAGATGTATATCGCTTTGCCGGAAAGCAGGCTTGGGCGGGTTGATTGGGCAGGTGCAGGCTGGTTGGAAACGCTGTCGATGGTTGCGGCTTCGGCGCTCTTGGTGAAGTCGAGGGCGCTGCTTCGGGCCACTATCTTTCCGGAATTGTTCACCTCGGTTGCATAAGCGACGTGCTGGCCGTTATCAAGCTCTTTGTCGAAGGTATAGGTCCAGACTCCTGATGAATCCGCTTTGACGCTGACGATGATCGGCGTGCTATAGAGATAGATGGTTACTATGGCATTCGGCAATGCGCGTCCCGACATCTGGATGACATTGCCATTCTGATTCTTCTGGAGTGAGACTTTCGAGATGCTAAAAGCTGGGTTTACGGGGACGGTGGAGGTCTTTGCGTCTTCCTGCGAAGCGAATGGCAGGTTGGTGAGAGGATCGATGCCGGCAAGGACCTTCTGGCCGTCTGTAAGCTGGGTAGTCGTGCCTGTCATCGGCGTGGTCACTGCCTTGTTCGGATTCGTGTGATAAATATAGAGCTCATCATAGTCAGAAAGGCCGTCCTTGTCCGAATCCACAAAAAGGAGATTGGCATTAAGGCTTGAGAGGGTGCTTGAAGCGGCGCTCATCTGGGTATCGAGGTCTGAAAGGACGGCAGTGATATCACTCGAGTGCTCGGTAAGGTTGATACTGACTGATGTTGCTTGCGGGGCCAAGACGCTCTGGATCTTTTTCAGATCGGCGTTGATCTTCAATCCAAGCGCTGTAGTGACCTGCGGAGTGATCGGTCCCTGGCTGAAGCCGGTGTCGACATCATTGAGAAGCGTCTGCCTCGAGGCGGTGATCAGCTTGTTGAGCGCTACTGCCGAGTTTATAGGGTCGGGTGCATTCATACTGATGCTTCTGATAGCGTCTGAGATGCTCGACTCGATGAAGCCGATGACCTGGTTCTTGGCGGAATCAATATCATTCCTGTTTTGGACGATAGGACCTGCAAGAATACTCAAGTCTGCCTGGGTATCCGCATAAGCTGTGCTAAAAGAGAAAAGAAGACAAAGCAGGATTAATGTATTTTTCATGCGAAAATTATATCACACTCGAGCGGCAACTAGACGCTCCACATCTCGATGTAGAACTGACTACCATGATCTTTACCCTCGGATTCAGCCCACACCCTGCCTTTATGGGCTTCTATCATCTTCTTGGCCACATAAAGGCCGAGGCCGGTGCCCATGATATTAACCTTGTTGGCATCAGGCGCCCGGGTGAATTTCTCAAAGAGATGTGGCAAGACTTCCGGCAGGATGCCGACACCTGTATCTTTGATGGCAAGGAGAATCTTCTTGTCTTTTTCCTTGGTAAGAGTGACATGGACGCTACCTTGTGGCGTGTATTTGATGGAATTATCGATGAGATTGCCGATGACCTGCTTGATCTTTCCGCGATCGGCATGCACTTTGAAAGTGTCATTATTGTCGCAATCGAAACTCAATTGGATCTTGGCTTTCTCGGCAGTCGGCTGGTATTCGGTAACGACGGCAGAAGCAAGTTCCTTGAAGTCAAAAGTGGTGAAATCATAATTCATCCTTCCCTGCTCGATGCGCGAGATATCGAGATAGTCGCCTACAAGCACTACCATCGCTTCGGTAGATTTAAATATGATATTGACGCTTTCCTTCACTTTGTCGGATACTGGCCCGAAATCGCCTTCAAGGATGAGCGAAGCATAGCCTTTGATAGCCCCGAGCGGGCCTCGGAGCTGATGCGAAGCGAGCGAAATGAATTCTGATTTCTGCTGGTCGAGCTCATGTAGCTTCTCATTAGCTTTGCCGAGATCCACATTCGCCTTTTCCAGCTGCTCCCTCTGCTCACTGATGGTTTCGACGAAGCGGTTCATCATGATGCTGACTGCCAGCACCATCAGGAAGACTGCGCCTCGCAATATTGTCTGGCTGAGGCTCGTAGAGAAGATGATTTCAAGCAACGATGATACGCAAAGTAGGAATGTCAGCCCGATTACTGCCACAGCCCGAATGTTGAAAAGCTTGTGTTTGTAGATGGCATAGGAGGTGAAGGCTACAAAAGGAAAGAAATAAAAGGCGCCATAAGGAATGTAGGTTACATCAAGAAATACTCCCGGAAGGATAAGATTGAATATGAACAGCAAGGTAAATGAGATGACAGTTCCGATAAGGATGAAGCGGTATTGACCCCTTTCTGAAACCTCGGAATGACGCATTTTTTTAACAAAAAAGATAACGCTTGCTACAAGCAAGCCGACCACTGTCAGTACAAAAAAAACGATGCCATTCTGTACGACAGTTTTCGAAACTGAGCCATCGGGCGATACTTGTGCTATTCCGGAAAAGACATATGGCGTAAGCGTAAAAAGGGAAAGAAGAATGACATAAGGGACTAGGATCTTCTTATACCACGAAGGGAAAGCGACTTTTTCCTCGGGAAATACGTAGAAGAATTGGAAGAACGAGAATGAATGCCAGACGCCGAGAAAAATGACAATCCGAAGAAGCCACAATACATAGACGGGGTTCGTGATCTGATAGCTCAGGTAGTTGATAAGACTCCAGAGTATCGTTATTACCGAAAAAAAGAGAAAAGAGACGTTGGTGATACTGCGCTTATTATTTATGTATATTACGAAACCGAGGATTCCGATGGCCGCGATCGTAATGCCCACAGCAAGAAGGTCAAAATTATGCAGAGGCAAGTTACCTATAATTTCTAGTATATATTGGGAAATCATAAAAATTATTTTTCAATCTCTCGCAAGTAATGTCCTGTCTTGGTAAAGAAGCTTATCTTGCCTGACAATGACTTTATCTGCTTTTTCGTACTATATCTTAGCATTGAAAAGACCGTATCGGATAGGAATAAGGGATATTTCCAGCCCGTTATCGATTGAGGAATCAGCGCGATCCAGCTTTTATATCCGTCATACTCGAGGCTTTGCTTGGAAATGCCACTCATCACTTCATCCAATCTCTCCTGATCCCTCTTTATGAAATGGTGCTTGAAAAGCGAATGATATGTGAGGTCGAAATAGTGCAACGGAAATTGATCCTTAAGTTTGAAAATATCATTCTTGCACAAGACGACAGCTATTCCCTTCTCATTTTTTCTGATCTCATCCAGATCATTCTGCGATAATCGGTCAAAACGATATATTTTTATGTCTTTATCAAAGAAAGTCAGATTTTCGTAGGCAATGGTGTGCGCATGCGAAGATCTGTCGATACCGACAATTATTACCTGCTGATCATGCTTGCTTCCTTTAAGCGATTGAATCACTTGCCTATCGGCTTCCATGCCGCCCGCGCCGAGACTTGCCAAGACCATGCCTTTCTTATTTTTTTTCACAAATGCGCATATGCTATCGACTAACGGTTTTCCCAGTCCTATATTCTTATTTCTTTGCACCTCCATCAGAGGGCCGTGCATTTTCCTATCCCATTCCTCGACAGAAAAATCCGTAAGCTCGGCCAGCCTATCCCTGTCCAGCTTGTTTGCTTTTTTAAGGAGCCATGTAAGATATCCGGAAACTGTCCTTATTGAGTCAAGGAAATCCATATCCTGCTCAATCCCATAATCCAAATCCTTATACGAAGGATCTTTTTTAAAATCCTTAAGCTTGCCTATCGCTGAATCTATTTCCTGTAGCCTATCCATTTTATTTGAATTCCACTTCAGCTTCCATCCTCATCGCCCGTGCGCTTGATGGCTCGGAAAAACCCAGGCGAAAAAGCATAGGCGTGGTGAAGCCTTCAGCGCCGAATGACTCGGAAATGTCCTTGTATGCCCGCTTGATGATTTCCTGGTGTTCCCTTGAGAAGACTTTGTCATTTCCCGCCCAAATATTCTCCATAAAATAGAGGACGCCAGTGCAGGGCTGGACGCTGATGCCGAGCTCGGTCGCCTTAAGCCACGCGCGTTCCATCATCCTGCCAGCATTAACGTATTCCTTCTTGCTTTTACCTTTTACAAGGAAAAGAGCAAGCGCGCCCGATCTCGCATACTTCTCGGCATTCTCTTTGGCGATGACTTGCGATACTTTGCCGATTTTGTTCAGGATGTTCAACAACGGCCAGCTCTTGAAAAGTTTCACTCCTTTGAGCTGGTGTGGCAGGAATTCAAGGGTCTTGATGTAAAAGCCGCCAGCCTTCTGTTGTTCTTCTTCTTTCCAAAGGATGTGGCCATAGAAAAAATCATGCAAGGCTTTGTTCTCGAAGATGACACGCTCATTGACCGCAAGCGCTTTGCCGAGAATGCCGAGCGAAGGCTGATCGTCGATTATCTTCATCTCGCCGAAACTGCTTTCTTTGGCGGCCAGTATTAATGCTGATTTCTGCTCGCTCGTGAGCTTTTTGGAATTATAATCTTTCCTATTTGTGTGGCGCTTCGGAATGCTTTCATAAAGGCTGTCATACTTCGATTCAGCTTTTTCAAGTGTCACGACAGCTACGAGCTCCGGCTGCCTCTCGTCAGGAAATATATCTGCTTTGGCTACATAGCCGAGCTTTGATGCACTAATGAACATATTCTCGATCAATGCACCATTTGATACATACGAGCCTTTCTGGGCAAAATTATAGATCGATTGGTCGCGTTCAGGAAGATTGAAAATGCTGATCTTGCTTCCATCGACGAAGAACTTCCAAGGCTGACAATTCTCTCCTGAAGGAGCCAGCGTTCCATCCTTTATGATTTTCAATATGTCTTCGTGCATTTTTTAAGTGCTTATATTATAGGCCGAATATCTTCTTGAATGAGTCAGATACGTTCTTTCTTTTCTCGACTTCCTCTGATGAAGAATAGTTCGGTATGAGTTTCTCGTCGAGCGAAAGGAGCGATCGATTCATTTCGAGCGGCTCATCATTGAGTATTTTTCGGACACAATAGGCGACTGCCGCGCCGTTTATGAGAGCCGCTCCGCCAAGCTGCGGCCAAGATACGATAGTCTTCCCCATTTCAAGGAGCGATTGCTGCATCCGTTCAGTGACATTTTCCGGGCCGACATGCTTGGTGATCATCTTTCCTATGCCGAACTTGTCAAGACCAGTCAGAAGCTCATAGGTGACTTCTCCCATCCTTCCATGAAAGAAAGGTGTGTTCGGATCAAGGTCATAGCGCTCAATATCAACGACAGCATTGTCGCCATTGTCAGCAGCCATTACTACTGCAATCTTGTGTTTCTTAGCCTGCTCGCGAATAAGGTACTTGACTGCGAGATTATCGAGCTCATCGATGACGATATCAAGGCCGTCAAAAAAGCGCTCGATACTTTCCTTGTTGAGTCCTTCGGGAAAGAGTTCGACAGTGGCATACGGATTTATCTCGTAGATTCTGCGCGCTGCCATTTCGACTTTAAGGATACCGAGATTGTCTACGCCCATAAGGATGCGGTTGGTGTTAGAGAGTGCCATCCGATCCATGTCGGCGAGCTTGATATGCTTCGCTCCTCCTTGCAAAACAAGCGCGAACGCAACGCTTGAGCCGACGCTCAATCCGCCGATGCCCACGGTGGAATTATAGAATTTATCTTGCTCTGCTTGATTGATGAGGTTCTTATTGCGCGCAGTGCGCACGAGCTGATAGTCGTCTTCGGCGAGTATGTGCACTATCTTCGAGCTCCAGGGGAAATATACCCAGTTGCCGTCATATGAAAGAGACCTGTCTGATTGGAGTTTTGCGAAATAGTCCGAAAAAAGCTTCTTGAAATCGGGCGTGTAAACAAGTGTAGGATTCTTGACCCCGAAAAGCTCAAGTTGTTCTTCCTCGTAATCGTCAATTGAAAATTGTATCTTGCCCTGGCTTATGAGCTCAGCTACTTTCTTCTGGTCTTCCTCGTTTCCTAATTTGTAAAATACCGGCTTCAGATGCGATACATCCGCTTTGTCCTTTAATAATTGTTCCATGCTTTTATTCTAACACAAAACATCTTACTTCACCCACTTCTGCTTGATACCGACCTGGAAATGGGTCGGATGTTCATGCGGCCAAAAAATGATCTTCGGATGCACCTTACCCGGCATCATATGAGCATTGTTCTTGTATTCTGCGTTCTTTTCCATTAGAACTTGAACGATTGATTTAAGAAGCTTCTCATAAAGCTCCTGAGATTCGAGAATCTTGGGCTTTAATTCGATGTTTATCTCCAGGTATTCGTTCTGCTTCTTGTCATGCTTGGTATACATGGTGAATTTTCCGGTTATGTGCTCCTCGAAATCCTCGTGCAACAGTCCGGCTTTGACATGTTCAGGATAAATGATGGCGCCGTAAAGCTTGGTCGAGAGGTCAGTACGCTCGTAGACATAGACGAACGGCAGCTCGGAAATCGAATCGCTTATTCCAGCTTTCTTAGCTTCGTCTCGAAGGTCCATGCCTTCTTCCTTGAAAATCTTTTCGACATCGGAAAAATACATCACTCCGCCATTATCGCCTATCTGATAGCGCACGAGCGGCAGCACATTCCTGCCGCTGCAATAAATGCTCTTGTTGACCGCCTCGAAATGGATGAACTCGGGAATGTACTGTGCGAGAGTAGGCAGGCGGGTTGCATCAGAAAAGAGTTTTCCGTAAAGGCTTTTTTTCTTGAGGGCAAGCCGGCGCATGAGGATACAGAGCGGCGTTTCTGTCGCCATAGTTCCGAGGTCGGCGCTGCCGTAAATATTCATGGTATCGCGGTATGGATTCTTTACCCCGGTCTTCTTGATGATATAGTCACGGAATTTTTCCGAGAAGGCCTCAGCTGCGAAGATTATCCTGATATTATAATCATGCCAATTGACTCCATACTCCTTTGCCTCATCGACTACGTCCTTCATGAACGGCGGATAGCCGCAAAGGACTATCTGGTCGTATTTCGATCCGATATTCTTCAGAGCCTCGAATATTTCCCTTTTATTCACGCCGGGGGTGAGGATGGTTATAGGATGGTGTCCTCGCCCAGAAATCTCCTTGAACGCCTGATAGGTGATCACTCCGCCGACCCACACTCCCATTCCGAAGCAGATGAGCACCAAAGTGGACTTGTTGTAATTGAGCTTACTGCTTTGAAGGAACATCTCATGATACAAAGAAGACTGCGAATCGATTATCTTGTTGCGGGGAAAATAGAACGGCTTGCCGGTGGAGCCTGAGGTCGAAGTCAGGACCAGCGACTGGTCGGAAAGCGAATTCTTGAAGCATAAGTCCTCCCAGGGGTATTTTCTGAGGTAATTAACCTTGTTCACCGGCGGCACTTTGTCAAAATCAGAGATAGTCAGTATCTTCCTCGGGTCAATCTTCTCGCTTTTTATGAAATTCTTGTAAGCCTTGACTTCGTGAACGCAATTATGGAAAAGCTCCAACAACTTCCGTTCCTGTTCTTTTTTCCAAAAATCGCTTTTTTTAGTGTATATAAAGTCAAGCCGATGCATATAGGGGGATTGAGTGGTTTTTGTATTGTAACAAATCCAGCATATTTATTCAATTTTTCTCAAATAAGCTATCCAATAGTTCCTTTTGTAGCTTCTTCCGTTCAGGAGCGGATAGTTAGTCTTTTTCTCGAGATATATGATTTCAAAGTATCTCGAATAGAGGCTGATAAAATCCTCGCGGCTAAAAACCCTTTCAGTTAGGCCAAGTTCATTCATGACATAAGTGTCATATTCCTTCCCCGGGCTCAACTTAAGGAGGTTCTTGGCATTATGATCGCCGTCCTTGCATAAGGCTTTGACGAAAAAGTAGCCTCCATTTTTCAGGACGCGATAGGATTCGGACAGATATGTTTCTCTTTCCTTTTCAGCAAGCGAATTGGATGATGTGACATCAAGGATAAAGTCAAAGCTCTCATCTGCGCACGGATAAGCTTCGCCAATGCTTGCAAGCCTGTAATCAGCTGAAGATTCCGCTTCGAGTTCCCGTGCACGCGACTTGCTGAGCTCAAGCGCTGTCCTAGAAATCTCCATGCCGAGTACTATGTTTCCGAGTGAAGCGAGATAATTCGAATTCCTTCCCGTTCCCGACCCAAGATCGAGGATATGAAGATTTTCAATCCGCAAGTGTTTTTGTTTGGCAAGAAATTTCAGGAATTTCTTGACATCGGCTTGTGGCTCGGCATTCTTGGTCATCAATTGCGGCTTCCTGTATTCCCTTTCCCATGCTTCAGATTGTGCCATTTTGGCTAGTCAGATTATTCGAAGAAAAAGTAAACGAAGGGAGCTATCAAGGCGATAAGCGAATAGGGCGGCGCAAGAAGATATTTTTTTATGAATAGCGGAGCATGATAGAAGCTTTCGCCAGGCAGGATAGTATAGAAAGCAATCAGTATGAGCGCGGCGGCAAGAAGAATAGTAAGAGCGTTATGAAGAAAGCCTCTGCGCGCGCCAAAGCCGTAACCTTGGGAGATGACCCTTTTCATGGCGATATAGACGCCGAAGAATATCAGGGCGAAAACGATGAATTTATATTTCTCAAGTTTTGAAAAATATTGGGCGGGAATGGAATTCCAGATCAAGACAGAAGGATAGAAAGAAAAAATAATGTTAAGCAAAATGTTCATGAGAACATTATACTATATTCCTTCTTTCTTCAAAGCTTCGATGAGCTTTCTTGCCTCGCGTGAAATCTTTTTCGGCATCACTACGAGAACACGGACATAAAAGTCGCCGCGCCGTCCGCGCTCATCGGGAACGCCCCTTCCTTTTACTCGAAGCAATTCCGCATTGCTGATTCCCTCCGGGATTTTCAAAGTAATCTGCCCATCAAGCGTCTCGATCTTGATTTCCGCGCCGAGAAGCGCCATGCTGACAGGAATTGAAAGATCGGTGACGATGTGCTGGCCTTCTTTCCTAAACCGCCGGTCAGCAATGACACGAAGTGTCACGAGCAAATCGCCTGGCTGACCCCCTTGTAGCGATTCACCCTTACCTGCTACCCGGAGCGTCGTTTCATTCTCGACGCCTGTCGGAATACTGAGAGTCATTTTCTGGCCGTTTATGCTTATTTCCTTGGTTGTGCCGAAGATCGACTCCTTGAATGTAATCTCGATATCGACGCGGATATTCTTGCCTCTGCGCACGCGGCTTCTGCCGCCGCCGAAGAATTGGCCGAGGATGTCATTGAGGTCGAATTCGATATTCTGCCCATTGAAGTCAAAGCCGAAATCCTGAGGGTTGAAGCCTCCACCTGCTCCTGCGCCGCTTGCACCGGAAAAACCAGATCCGAAGCGGTCATATTGGGCGCGTTTTTCCGCGTCGCCGAGCGTATTGTAGGCTTCGCTTATTTCTTTGAATTTTTTGTCATCGCCGCCCTTCTTGTCCGGATGATGCTCATGCGCAAGCCTCCGGAAGGCCTTTTTTATCTCATCCTGAGTGGCATTCCGCTCAACCCCGAGTGTTTTATAGTAGTCTTTATTCATTGACAGAGTGTTATATATCACTTACACCACTTCAGTGATGCTCGTGTACAGGGTCGTTTTTTTATTATTCTTTCACTTCTGCGTCACGGACATTTCCTTCGGTTCCGGCATCTTTATTTTCAGCCGTGGTTCCTTCAGGTGCGGCTTGTCCTTTTGCTTCAGTCGAATTCATGTACTGTCCGATCTTCTGAAGTTCGGTTGAGAGGGCTTCAGTCGAAGACTTAATAGCATCCATATTATCGCTATCCTTGTCTTTCTTCAAAGCCTCCGCTTTTTCAGTGATTGATTTCTTGATATCTTCAGGCAAGGTAGCAGGAGCGTCCTTCAAGGCTTTTTCAGTCGTATAAACGAGTTGCTCAGCCATATTCTTCACTTCGACCATTTCTTTCTTTTTCTTGTCTTCATCAGCATGAAGGTCTGCGTCTTTCTTCATTTTTTCGATATCATCCTTAGAAAGGCCAGAGCTTGCCTCGATGCGGATCGATTGCTCCTTGTTTGTCGCTTTGTCTTTCGCTTTCACGTTCAGGATTCCATTAGCATCGACATCGAACATCACTTCCACTTGCGGCACTCCGCGAGGTGCAGGTGGAATTCCATCAAGGATAAAGCGGCCGAGAGACTTGTTATCGCTTGCCATTGCCCGGTCTCCCTGGACGACGTTGATTTCTACCGAGGTCTGATTGTCAGCTGCAGTCGAGAAGATCTGTGATTTTGAAGTCGGAATAGTGGTATTTCGTTCGATGAGCTTCGTAGCCACGCCCCCCATAGTCTCAATTCCTAAAGAAAGCGGAATGACATCGAGAAGAAGGATGTCCTTGACGTCTCCCTGGATAATTCCGGCCTGGATCGCGGCACCGAGAGCCACTACTTCGTCCGGGTTGATCGATTTATTAGGTTCCTTTCCGAAGTAATCCTTCACTGCATTGATGATGGCGGGCATTCGGGTCTGTCCTCCGACGAGAATGATTTCGTTTATCTCATTGAGCTTGAAAGGGGAAGCTTCCATCGCCCTCTTTGTGATTTCGATCGAACGATCGATGAACTCTCGGCACAATTCTTCTAGCTTGGCGCGACTCATCTTGATGAGAAGGTGACGAGGGCCAGAGCTGTCTGAAGTGATGAATGGAATATTCACTTCGGTTTCCAGGGCTGTTGAAAGCTCGATTTTGGCTTTTTCAGCCGCTTCGTCGAGTCGCTGCAAAGCGAGAGCGTCGTTTCGGACGTCGATTCCCGATTCCTTCTTGAATTCGTCAGCAAGCCAGTTCAATATTTTTTGATCGATATCTTTTCCCCCAAGATGCGAATCTCCGTCAGTCGATTTAACTTCAACCACGTCGTCTCCTACTTCGAGCACAGAGATGTCGAATGTTCCTCCACCGAAGTCGTATACTACTATTTTCTCGTCTTTCTTCTTGTTGAATCCGTATGCGAGCGCTGCTGCTGTCGGCTCGTTGATGATACGCTTAACGTCGAGGCCGGCGATCTTTCCGGCGTCTTTTGTAGCCTGTCGCTGCGAGTCATTGAAGTATGCAGGGACAGTGATGATAGCTTCCGTTACCGTCTCGCCAAGCTTCGCTTCAGCATCCTGCTTGAGCTTGGTGAGGATCATTGCTGAAATTTCCTCAGGGCGGTAATCAGCATCTCCCATTTTCACTTCGACACCACCATTCGATGATTTCTTCACTTCGAAAGGCACGGTTTTCTTGTCTTTCTGGACTGCTTCTTCATCAAATGTGTGCCCGATGAAGCGCTTTATTCCGAAGATAGTATTCTTTGGATTGGTAACTGCCTGACGCTTTGCGATGAGGCCGACGATGCGCTCGCCTGTCTTCGATTGTGCAACAATCGATGGCGTAGTGCGGACTCCTTCTGCATTCTCCAATATCTTCGGCTCGCCCGCTTCCATCACGGCAACAGCCGAGTTCGTTGTTCCTAAGTCAATTCCTATTATTTTAGCCATTAGTTTAAAGTTTAAATTAATAATTCAAGAAAGTTTTTTTAGAAAGCAGGGGCACGGGTGGGTTGGCTCACGAAAAAAGTAGAAAGATCGAAATAAGGCGAGGTAGGTTTGGTAGGCCCGATAAAATGGCTGGCGGGTATTTCTTTTTTCAGCGGCGTTTCAAGAAGGAAGATTACCGATGAATCGTGAACTAGAGCTGCGTCGGATGGCGCAGGAATCATCTCAATGAGACGAGCCTTGTAGGTGCCGCCGATTTCAATCACAGCAAAACGTGCCAAAAAAAGCCCTTTTGGGGTGTTTACAAGTCGCTCTATGACATGAATTTTAGGGGCAGTTAATTGCATAGTTGTATTTGTTAATACAATAAACTTAAAGTTTTATTTCGTCAATTCGCCGACCTTCACTTGCGGCTCGCGGATTACCTTTCCATTAAGCGAGTATCCAGAAGCGACCACCTCAAGGACTTTATGGTCTTCTTCAGGCTTATCAGTCGGAATGACAGCTACCGAGTGATGATGTTTCGGATCGAATGGCTGGCCCTTTGGATCTATTTTTGCAAGGCCATGATTTTGTAGCGTGCTGGTGATCTGCGAGTAGATATATTCGATGCCCGTGCGCCAATTCTTGTCGGCTTTCTCCCAAGCTTCCTTGTTAGCCATTGCCATCTCAAAGCTGTCGAGCGCAGGTATGAGCTCTGACATGAGATTAGCTTCGGCGAATTTCATGAATTCCGTGCGCTCTTCATCTGCACGCTTTTTGGCATTGATGAAATCTGCCTTGTCACGCTGCCAGCCGTCGAGATATTTCTGTTTCTCTTCTACGGCAACCTTGAGCTTCTCGCGAAGCTTCTTGATGGCATCGCCACCATCGATGTCACCTACTTCGTTGTTCTCATCCTCGATGACAATATCGTCCTGGTTCGTATCTTCAGTATTCATAGGACTTATACTATAACTGGTTCTCGCTCGAATGACAACAAAAAATCCCCTTTCGGGGATCTTTTTGTCTATCGCTTGCTCCACTGAGGCGCTTTTCGCGCTTTCTTGAGGCCGAACTTTCGTCGTTCTTTGGCTCGCGGATCACGCTTGAGGTATCCGGCTTTCTTAAGATTACCACGAAGTTCTGTGTCGAAGATAATGAGGGCTCGGGAGAGAGCATGACGTACGGCAACCGCCTGCGATGCGGTGCCTCCTCCATTCACCTTGATAGTGACCTTGAACGGGACAGAAGTGCCCGCTACCACAAAAGCGTCGGTAATGGTCTTCTGAAGGTCAGATGTCTTGAAATGATGGGAGAGTTCCTTGTCGTTAACGAGGTATGAAGCTTTCGAGGCTTCAGTAATTCGGGCTCGAGCAACAGAGGTTTTCCTTCGTCCTACTGCTTCGATATATCGTTTTTCTGTTTTTTTGGTTGTTTCTTCGGGCATATATTGAAATATTATTCTTTGACAGTTAAGTTCTTAAGCATCTTTGCACGGAGCTTGTTGGTAGGAAGCATTCCCCGTACTGCGATGCGAAGGATCTCGCTGTTTCCTTTCTTCTCGACGATCTTGGCAAGGGAAATCTCCTTCTGTCCGCCTGGATATCCGGAATATCGCTTGTAAATCTTGTTTCGCTTCTTGGTGTCGTCGACATCAAGCTTTGCTGCATTGATGATTTCGACTTTGACGTCAGTAAGGACATGTCGGGCAAAATCGACAGTATCTTTTCCCATGAGAGAAGTAGCGGCCATGCTTGCTACGCGGCCTAGTTTCTTATTCGTTGCGTCGATTGTCTTTATCATAAAATTATACGAATTCAATTCGAGCCATTTCAGCAGCATCGCTCTTTCGGCGAGGCATGCGAGTAATGCGCGTATATCCTCCTTTTCGTTCCTTGTACTTGGGGGCGATAGTATCGAAAAGCTTCCTTGAAGCATTGCTTTCACCGATGCGGGAATAGACCAGACGGCGCGTCGAGAGAGAATCCGTCTTGCCTTTGGTGACCAGCTTCTCTACATGGCTCTGCATTTCCTTGGCCTTTGCAAGAGTAGTGACCATGTGCTCATGAACCAAAAGCGAGTACATCAAGGACTTTATCAGCGCTTTTCGCTGATTCCTGTTTCGTCCCAATATTCGTGTATTTTTATGATGTCTCATGGCGTGAATGTCTATTCTAGCTTTCTTTGACTCTTTGTCAACGACTATTTAAGGGTGATGTTATTGTCAGCGAGAATCTTCTTGATCTCCTCGACCCCTTTGGAGCCAAGGCCTTCGATGCTCAAGATATCCTTTTCCTTCTTCCGGGCAAGGCCGCCGACGGTGCGGATATTGGCATTGATAAGGGCATTGATAGTTCGCGATGAAAGCTCGAGTGATTCGATGCGAGTCTTGAGAAAATCATCATATTCCTCCTTATCCTCGGCAACCTCTTCCTTGGCTTTCGATCCGCGCTCTTCCTCGATAAGAAAACTCTCGTCTTCCTTGAAACCGATGATGGCCTTAAGCTGAGTGATCATGATCTCTATCGATTTTTCAAGGGCAGCTTTGGGAGCGATCGTTCCGTCAGTCTCAATGACGAGCTTGAGGCGGTTGAAATCGGTTCTGTCTCCGATACGCATATTCTCTACTTCGTAGCTTACTCGCTCAATAGGGCTGAATCGCGCATCAAGAGCGATAGTTCCAATATCCATCTTTTCTTTCTGGAGGACTTCCTTTGGAACATAGCCGAGTCCTTTCTGGATAGTAAGCTCGATATCGAGTTCGACGTTCTTATCGGTGACATGTGCAAGGTGAAGGTCAGGATTGAGGATCTTGATCTGTCCTGAGCTCTCGATATCTCCCGCTGTGACATCCTTGATTCCTTTAGTCTTGAGTGAAATGACCTGGACCTCGTCTGAAAACATTTCGATGCGCACCTTCTTGAGGTTTAGGACAATGCTGATGACATCTTCCTTTACGCCAGCAATAGTGGAGAATTCATGATTCACGCCCTTGAACTTGATGGAAGTGATGGCTGCACCAGGAAGAGACGAAAGAATGATGCGTCGCAAAGAGTTTCCTAGAGTGTGTCCGTATCCAGGATAAAGGCCGTCAATCTCAAAAATGCCGCGGTTTCCCTTTTCTTCGATAATCTTAGGCTTTGAAGGCAATAAAACGTGATAGTCAGACATATATTTATATTTAAATTAAATAAATTAATAACGTAATAAAAACTATCTCTTGTAATGCTGTATCACTGCGGCAAGGTCAAACAGAAGGATTTCGCCATCCATCTTCGGCATTCCCTGTATCTTCCATTCTTTCTTCTCATGGTTGTATGAGATCCAGTTCGGAAATTCTTTCGTCTTCATGTTCTCTTCAAGATCCTTGAACATCGGCTTCTTCTTGCTTCCTTCGCGAATGGAGATGACATCTCCCACAGAGACAGAAAATGAAGGGACATCTACCCTTCTTCCATTTACCAAGATGTGGCCATGAGATACGACCTGACGTCCGAATGAACGGGTGGTGCCGAGACCGATGCGGGTGACGACGTTGTCGAGGCGTCGCTCAAGCGACTCGAAGAGCTTCTCATGAGGTTTGCTAACTTTGCTTTCAATGATCTTCTTGACGTAATTCTTGAACTGCTTTTCAGAAACGCCATAAGTGAAGCGGGCTTTCTGCTTCTCGTTGAGCTGAAGGGCGAAGTTAGTAGTGCTTCGTCCGCGTCCCTTCTTCTTGGTATTCATTTTTCGCTCCTCAGAAAGCTTGTACTTGTTGGTCTGGGTCTTCTCGAAGATGGGAGCACCCAACCGTCGCGCTATTTTGTATTTTGGTCCTGTTATCATATATATTATTTAAAAATTATACTCGTCGGGGCTTCTTCGGTCGGGGACCATTATGAGGAACCGGGGTGATATCCTTGATGGTATTCACTACGATTCCCTTGGCTACGAAGCCTCGGATGGCTGATTCCCGGCCTGAACCAACGCCTTTTACCACGACATTGACCTCCTTCATGCCGAGAAGCTGAGCTTTCGCTCCGAGAGTCTCGCCAATCTTCGCCGCAGCGAATGGTGTGCCCTTTTTGGCTCCCTTGAAGCCAATCGAACCACTCGAAGACCAGGCAAGAGCATTGCCTTTGTCATCAGTAAGGACGACTTTGGTGTTGTTGTAGGTCGATTTGACGTACAAAGTGCCCATGTCCACTCTCTTTTTTGATGACGAAGGAGAAGCAGCTTTTACTGCTTCCTCATCTCCCCCTTTCTTTACGATTCTTTTTTTGCCCATGGTGATTTTATTTATTAAGATTATTTTTTAGACTCCTTCTTTCGTCCAGTACCCATGGTTTTCTTTACACCCTTGAGTGTTCGGGCATTCGTCTTGGTCCGTTGGCCTCGAGCTGGCAAGCGCTTGGCATGGCGAGTACCGCGGTATGACTTGATGTCTTTCAACCGCTTGATGTTTCCAGAAACTTCTCGCTTGAGGTCTGCCTCGATCTTGAAGCCTTCGACGATGGTCCTTATTGAATTCTCCTCATCTTGAGTGAGATCTTGGGACTTCTTTCCGTAATCGACGCCAGCCTTGTCCAAGATGGCGTGAGCGCGAGGGCGTCCGACGCCGAAAAGCGCCGTGAGGCCAATTTCGAGTCGCTTATTATCGGGGATTGTTATACCTAGGATTCGCATGATATTTAAAAATTAGCCTTGTCGCTGCTTATGTCGGGGATTGCCCTTGCACGTCACATACACATAGCCCTTTCGTCGGACTACCTTGCATTTCGGACAGATTTTTTTGACAGATGCTTTGACTTTCATAAAATTTATTCAGGTAAATATGAGCCTATCACACTATAGATATGATGTAAAGCGTATATTGAGGTAATCTTTAAAGTCTCTTTATAATGCGACTTTTGCCCTCATATGGGTTCATTTCTATCTCCACTTTATCCCCTATCAGCACCCTGATCCTGTTCAGTTTCATCCTGCCGCTCATATAAGTATGAATGATAGTATCGGTATTTTCTAAACGCACCTTGAATTCGGTATTAGGGAGGGCTTCAGTGACTATTCCGTATGCTTTTGTGTCTTTCGTTTCCATTATTAGCTGTGGGCTTTCATTATACACTCTTTACTGCTGCTTAACAACATTTATCCCTATCTTATCAGGGTCATTGGGGAAATTGGTCATCCAGACAGGATGCAAAGTGGCGTCAGCAGAGATGATTTCCGGATACATGCTTAATATTTCCTGAAGCTGGGATTTCGATTTTCCTGCCAAGGCTTTTTGGAGTGCTGCTTTATCAAATGAATTACCGGTCGTTAGTGTTCCTTTCAGCTCTATCAGAAGCGGCTGGCTGTTCACGAAGCCTGGCGTAGTCGAACTTGCGCTATCTGAGAGAATGGAAAGATCAAGCGACCCGAGATTGTCGAATTGGTAGGTCTTGGAAAGCTGAGAGGAAATGAGATCGGTAATCTCACTATTGTCGAATACCATACCGACCGCAATAGCCTTTCCTTCAAGTGATGAAGTGCCGGACGCTCCTGATTGGACATCAGATGTGTAGTTGACCTTGATGCCTTCCTTGAAAAATACGTAAGACGGAGGTACTTCCGACAAGAATTCCTGCTGTATGCCTGAAGCAAGAGAACTTTGAAGTTCTAACTGCGCCTTTTGGAGGTCCGCATCGCTCACGCTCGCTGCCAAGCCTGAGAATCCGCCAGTTGTCGGAGTGACAGAGCGCGCATAGAAGCCTTTGTATTTCGGAGTGCCTTGAAAACCAGGGATAGTGAAGTCCTGGTCAGCCAGGTTGTAATTCGCACCAGGCTGATCAGCTGTAATATCTGCATTGACGCTTCCAGGAGACGGAGGCACGGTCACGGTCTTGTCGAGTCGGAAAATCAATCCTCCGCTCGTTTGAAAACGGGTATTAGCGATAAGAATCTGCGATGTTGGTCCATAATTATTGTATATAGCAATAGTTCCGGTAGCTTTTTTCTGGACATTTGCAGGCGTACCGTTGCTTGGAAGCGGAATGCTTCCATCCTTCTCGACTGTCATCAGCTTGTATTGCAAGGTTCCAGTCGCCCACGCAGTGTCGGGCGTCGAACTTGCTATGATATCGACAGGAATCTGCTCTACTTTCAAAGTAATATCAACTTCCGCCTTCTTGAAAAAGAAGAGAAGCGATCCGAGAAGCGCCATGATGCAAATGAATGCGATTGTCCACATTGCGCGGCGTGAGGAAGAAGTTTTCGGAGGGATTGGAGGCAGAGGTTTTTTTGCATTGGTTTCGGGCGGAACGCGCTTTTTTGCACGAAATTCCGCAGTCTCCACGAGCAATTCGTCGATCTTGTTTTCTTTTTTCTCGCGGAGAGGAATATTCCGGATGGTGCGCCGTTTGGAGTCGTCAGCGGGGATAATATCTTGGAAAGATTTATTTGTCATGCGTCGATTATATCATACTCGCTCTCGTTTTTTACGTCAAAACCTTTTTCAGTGAAGCAAAGCGCGTGATATGAATCCGCCTTGAAGAAACCGTCGTAAAACGGTGCGTACTGCTTTTCAGCAACGAGATGAACGGCAGCGGGCAAAGAGATGCCTTCAGCGAGTTTTGTCAGTGTATCCTTTATCTGGCTGTCGTTCGCGGTTTGAAAAAGAGAGATAGCTTCAGACATTTTTTGCATCTGCGCAGGATCAATGGTCTTTTCCGAATACAAAGACAATGATGAAGCTGCGATTTCAGGAGTGACTCCGAGATGCTCCGAGATAATCTTGATAACGCTTTCATTACCGAAAGGCAATGAAAGCGCGGCAAAAGTGCTTTTTTTCTTGACGAAAAGATCAGAATCAGAATCATTGACGAGAAGTCCGATAAATTCTTCATTCTGATGAGACGCATATAATTTTTCTGCGCAGCTGAAGGCAAAGGATCCCAAGCTCATATTCTTACCTAACGCCTGCCTGAATGAGGGATCAATCGCTTCAAAAAAGATGACAGATTCGATATTGTCGGCATCAGCCGGTACTACAGCGACTGGATAGCCGCTTACTTTATTTTCTATTATCTTATGAGAAATATAGCCAGGAAACTGTTTGGTTTCTTCCGAAATCTTATCTTGAAGCTCCTCCTTGCTTGCCGCAGTGAAAGTCTTCGTTTCAGATCTGATTCTCTTGCCGGCAAAAAGGCAATCGACTGAAGCAGGTTTCTTTTCATTTATCAGCGCCTTGATAAATTCAAGACACTGCTGATCCGAGATGAATTTCGTCTCAACAAGCTTTTCGCCTTTGATGAAGCAAAGAAATGAATGATCTCTGATGATCAATTTAAGGGACATTCCTACATTGTATCAAAAATCCTATTCAAGGACAGCCTTTATGCGCCGCACGCCGGCGGAAACAGCTTCTTCCTTGACGATTTTGAATGTACCAAGCTCCGAAGTATTCGAAACATGGGGGCCGCCGCAGAATTCCCTGCTGAAAAAACCGTCGGTCTCATTGCCGATCGAGAAGACTTTGACGATATCGCCGTATCTATCTCCGAATGTATGAATGGCTCCGATCTTTTCCGCTTCTTCTTTCGGCATTTCCTTGAAGGTGACCGGATGGGCTTCCTTTATTTTCATGTTAACCAGATCTTCTGCTTTCTTCTTCTCCTCCTCTGTCATTTTCTGCGGATGAGAAAAATCGAAGCGCATGCGTTCAGCGGTGATATTGCTTCCCTTCTGCATGACATGGGTACCAAGCACTTCGCGTAGGGCGGCGTTCAAAAGATGCGTGGCTGTATGATATCTTGTCTCGGCAATGCCCGTTCCTGCCAGCCCGCCTTTGAATTTCTGGTCGCTTCCTGAGCGGGAAAGCTCCTGATGCTTCTTGAATTCATTTTCGAAGCCTTTTTGATCGATACTGATTCCTTTTTCCTGAGCCAATTCCTTGATGATGTCGATCGGAAAGCCATATGAGGAAAAAAGTAGGAATGCGTCAGTGCCAGAAATATCGGAAGTCGAAAGCCTATCGAATTCTTTCATGCCTTTATCGAGAGTCGAGCGGAACTTGTGCTCCTCATCGTCAATCTCCTTCTTGATATGTTCTTTTTGGGTAAGCAGAAGTGGATAGGCATCCTGGTTCGTCTGTACCACAGCATCGGCAATCCAAAATAGCGAGCCATGCTTCATGCCGAGCAGATCGCTTTGCCGGACGGAGCGCCTGATCAATCTTCGAAGTACGTAGCCTTGGTCCTTGTTTGAAGGTAGCACTCCATCACCGATAAGGAAGACTGCTGCACGTATATGATCAGCGATTATGCGTTCTGCACGCACATCCTGATTCTTGCCCTCTGGAATAAAGGAGGTAATCTTCTGCATGACCGGCTCAAAGATATCAGTATCAAAAATATTGTCCTTTCCTTGAAGGACCATCGTCACGCGCTCGAAGCCTGAACCAGTATCGACATTCTTCTTTTCAAGCTTACCTATCACTTTTCCATCCTTCTTGATGTATTCCATGAAGACGTCGTTCCAAATTTCCACAAGCTTCTGATCATCATCGGCTTTTATGTATTCTTCGAGCGAAAGATCACCCACGCCATCGGCTGTGACATCGTAAAACATCTCGGTATCGGGGCCGCAAGGGCCGTTATCGCCCGGGCTCCACCAATTCTTGTCTGCAGGTCGGTAATAGATGCGATTCTCGGGAAGATATTTTTTCCAAATAGCCGCAGCTTCCACATCACAAGGAGCATTCTCGTCTCCTTCGAAAACGGTCACATAAAGCCTTTTCGGATCCAAGCCGAAGCCATCTTCTTTCGAGGTCAGCAATTCGAAGCTCCACTTGATGGCCTCTTCCTTGAAATAATCGCCAAGCGACCAGTTGCCCATCATCTCAAAAAAAGTCGCGTGAGTGTTGTCGCCGATATCGTCAATATCACCCGTCCGTACGCACTTCTGGAAGTTGACCAATCGCGCACCAAGAGGGTGTTTTTCGCCGAGAAGATATGGCACCAACGGTTGCATGCCGGCGGTATTGAAAAGCACGGACGGATCGTTCTCCGGCACAAGCGAGGCGCTCGGCAGGATGGCATGGCCGCGCTTCTCGAAGAACGATATGAACCGCTGGCGGATTTCCGAGGATTTCATAGGGACTAATCTAACATACTTTCAAGCAGTTTTATATCTCCCTCGATCGAATCGATTCCCTCTTTCCAGAATGCGGGATCAGATGTATTGATGCCAATGTCCTTGAAAATATCATGAGGGCTTTTGGATCCGCCCGCCTTAAGAAATATCTTTATCTTATCGAGATATGCAGGGTCTTTCTTGTATTTCTTGTAAAGAGCGCGGCTGATTAGCGCGCCGTAAGCATAAGAGTACACGTAAAAGAAATTGCGTATGTGGCTCCACTGGACGAAGAAATAGCCGTCATTTTCCTTCAGGTCGAACACAGGGCCAAGGTAGGCCTTCATGTGCTTATTCATCATAGTCGCAATCGCTTCCTTCGACACGGCTCCTTTACTCCTTATTTCCAAATGAAGCTCTTCCTCGAAATTAAAGCAAGCTATCTGCCTGAAGATTGTTTGAACTGCTTCGCTCAGTCGATCATGGAGGGCAATTATCTTTTCTTTGCGACTGAGTGTTTGGAAAATATTGTCGAAGACAATCTGCTCGAAGAATGTGCTCGCCACTTCGGCAACTGCAGTCGAATAATCCACATATAAAGGACTCTGCTCCTTTGAAAATTCAGAATGGATGGCATGCCCCATCTCGTGGGCAAGCGTAGTTACCGAAGCCATGCTTGAGACATGGTTAAGCAGGACGAATGTCGGATTATTCAACGACGACGAGCAATATGCGCCACCTGTCTTTCCCTTCTTCGGATAGACGTCGATCTGTCCATTTTCGAGATAATTGTCCAACACTTTTTCAAAATAGGGATCAGCTTCGCGGAAGGATTTTCTTACTAGATCAAGGCCGGCTTCGAAAGATATCTCTTTCTTTACCTTGCCTACCCGCACCCCGCGATCTGCATAAGCCAGCTTTTTAAGCCCAAGAAGTTTTGCCTTGAGCTTGTAGAAACGATGGCTTGTCTTTGAGCATTTGACGACGGCCTCGCGCAGAGCTAAAACCATCTTTTCATCAGTCTGATGGCTAAGAAGAGTCGCATCGTATGGATTCTTGAAATCACGAAGGCTGTCGTTGATCTTCTTGTCGGTGTAGATGGCATTGATTTCTGCTTCAGTGAATTCGCTTATGGATTCAAGCTTTTCCATAAGCAAACCATGCAGCTTGTACCTGTCTTTCGGTGGCAAAGTGAAAATGAGCGAACTTGCTTGCGAAAGCGGCAGTTCTTGATCCTTCCATTTCACCGTCTGCTTGCTCAGCATCTTGTCGAAGCCAGATATCCATAGCTGGCGCGATGTAAGTGATTTGAGCGAAAGTATTTTTTCTTCAGCCTCCGAAAGCATGTGGCTTGCCTGACCAAAAACACATTTGAGATAATAGCTGAAATGCGAGAGTCTTTTTGATGAAAGGAACATTTTCTGCTTTTTCTTGCCTATTTTGCCGAGAATGATCTCAAAGAAAACTATCTTGTTGTGAATCGCCGTCAGCCTCTGATTTATCTTGTTCATCTGCGCTTCTGCTTCTTGATCTGCGGCGTTCAGATCCCTTACGTAGTGAAAATAAAGGTAAGGTGTGATTCCTCCTCCAGTAGCAGCTAATTTTTCATAATCCAAAAGAGCCTTGAGCAAGGCTTCTTCATTCGAAATGAAGTCCTTGCTTCTGTATTTCTTCTCAAAATCAGAATATGCCTTTTCGACTTTTTTCAGATCCTCCTCGATTTTCGGGTCGATATGCGACTTGTAAAGCAATTTGAGGTTCCATGATGTTTTCATCAGCCGAGTATACCACTAGATATACCTCTTTAGAAGCATGAAGTCTTCCTTGAGCGTATCTTTCAGACGCTGGTTGTAGATGCTTGCTGCGGGATGATACAAAGGAATGATAATTATCTCGCCGTATGAGGCTTTGAATTTCATTTCATTGCCATGGGCCTGCGAGATCGGCATGTGGAATTGCGAATCGAATTTGCGAATGATGTAATCCATCGAGAAGCGGCCGAGCGTCGCGATCACTTTCGGCTTAATGATATCTATCTGCCTATCGAGGAACGGTCCGTAGATCTCAATTTCCTTAGGTGTCGGATCGCGGTTCTCCGGCGGACGGTCCAAAACAATGCTTGTCACATACACGGCATTTCTCTGAAGACCTATGATCGAGAGCAGTTCATCCAACACCCTGCCGGACGCGCCGCAGAACGGCTTTGCCGTGAGAGCTTCATTCTTTCCAGGGGCTTCGCCGATAAACATTATGCTTGCATCGAGATCCCCTTCTCCGATTACCGGGAAATAATTGTTTGAGGTTCGGTACGCGTACAGGGGAGATTTCTTCAGGTTCAGCACCTCGTTATGAATTTTCTTGATCTGTTTGTCTTTTTTTGTCATTTATATTGCTTCCTATTTATTTTTCGACTCGATCAGCGCCTTGCCAGCATCGGTGCGATATCTGCAATACTCGCAATTATCTGAGGGGCTCGGTACACGCTCATCCATCAGGCATTTTTTGATCAGGATGAGAGTCTTCTCGATCCATTTTCCGTCGCCTTCATAAGGGATCACCTTGATGTCGAATTCCAGCCGCGCATTGAAGCTGTCGAGATCGCGGCGGCCGTTCGCATAGACGAAGTATCCAGTGTCGGAAACCTTGAAGCCGTTCTGACGGAGCAGCCATTGGTAGACTTCCATCTGCCGCTTGTATCCGCCCTGCCACTCGGCATCCAGATTCACTTCGCTCTCTTTGCTCGTCGATTTATAATCAACGACGATAAGTTCGCCCTCAGGGTTGACCCATACGTCGTCAACTGCGCCGAAAATAAGCAGGTTGGTCTTCTCGTGGAGATGCTGGACGCCGACAAAATTCTCGCGCCAGGTATCTATTTCCGCGTGTGAAAACGGGATGGCATCGATATGAAAAGTCAGCATCAGTGGATGAGCGGTCTTGGCTTTTCGGTGAGCATCGAATTCCTTTTTCAAAAGATGGTCGACGGCGCTATTGAGATTGAAAGGAAATCCTTGCGGACGGGAGACGCCAAGCCGGCGGTCAAGATAGAAGCATCGGGGGCATTCGATGAAGAGATCAATTTTTGATCGCGAAAGCTTGAATGGAGCTTTGCTTGCCGGCTCAAACAGCTTTTTCTTGTATCCGAATGTGTATGCCATATTGAAATTGTAGCACAAAAAAACCGCCAGCATGGTGCGGCGGTTGGATTCAAAGGCATTCAAAGCGGGCATGAACCTGCAATATCGGCGAGCTCGTCCCAGCAATGTTTCCGTCGCGGATCCGCATGCCAGTCGATGTTTCGCATCACATCCATCTGTTCAGGCAGTGCCAGTCCCTTGAATTTGTTCAACGGAGATCCGCTCAACTTAAGCTTCATGCCATTCTCGAATATCTTCGATTCATCGACCCAGACCATGAAATCGATCAGGTTCGGCATATCGACGTCGTCGCGATTGATGACATAAGCAATGAGGGCCGTGAAGGCGTCTGCGTTGGATGCGAAATCTAGGCTTATGCAAAACAGCATTCTGATTAGCTCGTTGGTGTCTACTCCTTTAAAAAACTCGGTAGGAGACGGGAGTGGCCTCAAGAAGTAGTCCATTATTCTCTGTTCCATATATTGGTGCTTTTTCGTTTTTACCTTCTCACTATATCTAGATGATGTCAAGTCTTCCGCCTCCAAGACATTTTCCCCCGTCATAAACGACAAGCGACTGCCCGCTCGCCGGGATTTCAGCTTGTCCAAGAAATGTTATTTGGGCTTCATTATTGCCCAAGATTCTTATCTTCATATCATGGAGCATGCCTCGGTAACGTATCCTGCCCTGATAGGCGATATTCTTGCTGGGAATGGCGATCCAATTCGTATCTTTTATCCTGAATGTCATCAGCTTAGCATCATGCATGAGCGACTGATCTACTTTCTTATGCGAAACGACAAGGACATTCTTCTCTGCATCTTTTGACACAACAAAGTAAGGAGCGTCGTCTGGAGTCTTCTGAGTAATCGTGAATCCATGCCTCTCGCCGATCGTATAAAAGAGCGAGCCTTGGTGATGACCGATGACTTCACCATTCTCATCGAGGACATCACCAGGATTTTCTGCGATGTAATGCTTGAGAAATTCTTTCATATCCACTTTGCCCACAAAGCACAATCCTTGGCTGTCTTTCTTTTCGGCATTCGGCAGATTTAATTTTCTTGCGAGCCTTCTTACCTCGGACTTCGGAATATCGCCCACAGGAAAAAGAGTTTTCGCCAGCTGCCTTGCCCCAAGCGTCCAAAGGAAATATGACTGGTCCTTGTTGTCATCCTGCCCTTTGAACAGATTCCTGCCGTCAGTCTGCGCATAATGGCCGGTAGCAATAAGATCAGCGCCCTGCCCCATCGCCCAATCAAAAAAGCTACCGAACTTCACGTATTTGTTGCACATGACGTCCGGATTAGGCGTCAGTCCCTTTCGATATTCTGTAATCATGTAATCCACCACTTCTTTCTTGTATTCTTTTTCCAGATCGAGGGTAATGAACGGAATATCAAGATGCGCGGCAGCCCGCATTGCGTCCCGGCGCTCGTCCTTCCATGAGCATGGCATGAAATCCGGCTGCCAGACTTTTATGAACACCCCCGTAACATCGTATCCCTGCAGCTTAAGAAGCGCAGCAGAAACAGAAGAATCGACGCCTCCTGACATGCCAACAAAGACTTTCTTGCCGATATTTTCCTTAGAGATATTTTTTCTTGTTCTTAAGATGTTCGGCATAAGTCTTCGCATAATGCATCATACCGTCCTTGCCGGTCAAGTAATACAAGTAGCCGGTCTGAGTCGGATTGAGCGCCGCACTCAGTGCGTCGATACCAGGATTCGATATCGGCTCCAATGGCAATCCTTTTTGCTTATAGGTGGTAGGATCGGAATCCACTTGAAGCGCTATACCCAAGCTAAGCCTCTTTTCCAAGATTCCCGCTATAATGGAATAATCGTTCTTGTTATTGCCTTCTTCCTCGAGGATAGAAGCGACGGTAACGATCTCGTTCCAATCTTTTCCTTCGCTTTCGGCTTGAACTCGCAGCGGTTCAGTCTGAATTTCAAAATTGCTTTGAAGAGCGGCGATAATTTGAGCAGTTGATGACCCTTTGAAGAAATAGGTATCAGGAAAAAGATATCCTTGCAGCTTCGATGCATAATTAGTGAAATCAGAAGGATCAAAATCAGGGTAAGCTAGCTTGATCAGTCTTGCCATCTGCAGATTAGTCAGGCCTTCAGGCAAGACCACTTTTGTCTGTGGAATCTTGAAATCGCCTGAGGTAATTCTCGCCAATACGCCAAAAATGCTTTCCTTTTTCGAAAACAGATATTCGCCCGGTATTATGGAAGTGTCCTTGCCCTCGAGCTTCGCGATGATCCTGAAAAATGACGGCGAATTGATGAGATGATCCCTCGAGAAGGAAAAAGATATGTCCTCAAGGCTCGTTTCCGGAAGGATGTCGATAGTGATCGGAGAAAAATGAAAAGGGACAAAAAGCAGGAAATAAAAAAAGGCAAAAGCTAATAGGAGAAAGATGATGAAGGATACCAGGAATGGCTTGCTCATCAGATAGGCAGATTAGAAGGCGCCTCGGCTTTCTTCGAATTGATGCGGGTGAATGTTGGAGTGTGCGCCACTTTTCCAGGGAAATGATAGAGAGTGGCTATTTCTTCACTCGTCATGACGAAATGCCTATGAGGAAAGAGCGGTTTAAAAAATGCGCGTTTCTTGTAAGCATCAAGTATTTCCTTTTTCTTCCTATTGAGGCGGAAATCCATGAAGTCCTCCCACGGATAGTCGAAGGCTGTGCCTCCCTCGGTTTTTAGCGAATTCAAGTCATTGCTTCCGAACTGCATGAATATTCCCCTCATGCCGTTCTGATTCGATTTATTGTATGAATCCTTTTTGGCAAGATAGATGACCCTGATGCCCGCATCAAACGCGAATTTCGAAATGCTTTTCTCGATTGCCTCAATGACAGCTTTTTCGCCTTTGGTCATGCGGTCGGCGCTTTCTCCTTCGCCCTTGTTGCGCTTCATCTTGGCCTTTACGTCTTCCTTGGCGAAATGCTTCCAGTCCACTTTCTGAAACCAGGTGCCTGGCAATTTCATCTCATTTTTGTGAACACGGATAAGAATCTGAATCCATGCCTGCTCGCCAGCGCCAAGCGAGCCGAGATATTCGATCACCGGAGTGATTGGGTCGATCTTCAATTCCTCTTTCGGATCCCGATCGAGGCCATAATCCACATACGTCTTCAAAGGATAGTGACTATCCTTTGATTTGATGTATTTGCCGCCCCACAGATCCATTTTTGACTTATCAAAAACCACAGGAGCGGCGTAATCCTCAACCTCTGCGATTTCTACATCGGGATACTGGCTGTACAGCTGCGATTCGATTATTTTCTTGAATTTCTCATTTGTCCAGATGAAAAACTTCACCTGCCCTTCGATAGAGACGAGCTCAAGAGAGAACCATGAGCGCATGCCTCCTTTCCAGTATTTATCGAACCAATTTCCCTCACCTCCGCCCTGATACAAAGCATTAAGAAAAACCTCCATAGCGATAGGAGATTTGGTGATCTCTTTAGGCAGGCGGAATTCGAGAAGGATGAACTTCTGCTGCGAGATGAAGTCGAGGCGTACGTATTTGACCCAGGCATGCCAGAAAAAATAGCCGAGCATAACCGGCATGGCGAAAATAAGCAATATATAGAGGGCGTACAGCGTCTGTATGACGATACCGGCTAATCCTTGTGGATCATTCATGCCTTGATTATACCACAGAATATTTTCCTTCTTTAGTTTTCTTGAAGAATTTAGGATTCTGCAGATTGACGAGAATAGTATTTTCCTTGACGTAGCGTTCCTTGAGCACTTTTTCTATGATTTCATCCTTGGTGAGAGGTCCGTTCTTCTCGAGGACTTTTTTGATGACATCTTTGACGACGCCGGAAAGATAGCCCCATTCAGAAAGGGCATAGAGGCCGCGTCCGACGAGAACGAAGCGCGGATCCTTGATCAACTCGTTGTGAGTGGTTGCAGGATGGGCTTTCTTGTCGAAAAGATCAGTGATGATCTTGGCAATGTCGCGAAAATGGATAGGAGATCCATGCTTTCGCATCGCGAGGAAGGCATAGTCGCGGATTCCTTTGGTCTTCACATTGGGAGAAGAGACAAGTCCCCACTCGCCGAGCGGATTGCGATCGATCGATTTTGATAAGGAAAGCCATCGCTTGAGCACCTCCTCATTCTTATATTTTTCGTTCACATCTTTCACGTATTCGAGAAACTGCGCGATAAGCTCGGCCTCGGAAACGAGATCGTCATCAGAAAGTCCTTTGTAAAGGCTTCGGAGCGATTCGTGCACTTTTTTCGACAGTTCAGGATCGATATACCAGCGATGCTTGAATTCATCGTCTTCTTTTTCTTTCTTGAATGCATCGCCAAGCACGAGCAGGAAATTGATGTGATTCTGGATTGAAGGGTCTTTCGAGATATGAGCGAGTAGATCATCCTCGGCAACGATGCCGCCGAGATCCTGAAGGATCTTCTCAAGCTCGTCAAAGACCGCTTTTTCCTTCTTGTATTCCTCGGATTTCCGGATGTTCGCAAAAGCACTATTTTCGATCTGTCGGACACGCTCGCGAGTAATGCTGTACATGTTGCCAATAGACTCCAAAGTCATACGCTTTGGATCAGCACCGAGACCGTAACGGTTCACAATAACCTCTTTCGCCCTGTCCTGAAGGGATGAAAGGAGTCTTTTGCTGACCTGTTTTGGCTTGAATGTTATTACGGGCATGATTTGTTGAATTATTTATATCATTGATTAGTTTATAAGTCAACAATAAGATTCAAAATCTTGTTTTTGACATAAACGACCCTTTTCAACGACTTGCCATCCGTCCATTTCCTTACCGATGAAAGCTTCATGGCAAGCTCTTTTACCTCTTCTTCGCTTGCGTCCTTGCCTGCTTGAAGCATCTCGCGGGTCTTGCCGTTGATCTGTACTGCGATCGTCACGACCGAACTGACGATTTTTTTAGGATCAAAAACAGGCCACGATGCCACGTGTATTGATTTCTTATTGTCCATCTCATTCCACAGTTCTTCGGTCACGTGAGGAGAGAATGGAGCAAGCAGCTTGAGAAATGTTTCAAAATCTTTCTTTGATATTGCCTCAATCTTTTCTATTTCATTGAGGCAGATCATCAGCTGGCTGACTGCTGTATTGAAATGCATGTCGCCGATGTCTTCGGTCACCTTCTTGATTGTCTGGTTGAGGACTACTTCTATACCGGCACTATCGCCTTTTGTCGAAACTTTCTCCTTCAGCTTCCAGACGCGTTCGATGAATCGCCGAGTTCCTACCAAGCCGTTTGTATTCCAGCCGATTGCTTGGTCGAACGGACCCATGAACATCTCGTAAAGCCTGAATGCGTCTGCTCCGAATGTGTCTACCATATCATCAGGATTGACCACATTGCCCCAGCGCTTCGACATTTTCCTACCATCCTCTGCCATGATGAGTCCTACTGACTGAAGTTTCCTGAAGGGCTCGATAGTAGAGACCACACCGATATCAAAAAGGAATTTGTGCCAAAATCGCGCATAAATAAGGTGACGGGTCGCATGCTCCGCTCCTCCGACATAAAGATCCACTTCATTCCAGTATTTTTCCTTCTTCGGATCGACGAGTTTCTTCGCATTTTTTGGATCCATGTAACGAAGATAGTACCACGACGAGCCGGCCCATTGCGGCATGGTATTCGTTTCCCTTTTCAGCTTGCCGACATTGACCCATGACGGGATGGTGGCAAGCGGAGATTCGCCCGTGCCTGACGGCTCATATGATTTCACTTTAGGAAGAATGACAGGCAGATCCTTTTCCTTCACCGGAATGATTGTACCATCCTCGGCATGGAATACTGGAATCGGCTCGCCCCAATAACGCTGCCGAGAAAAAACCCAGTCGCGGAGCTTATAGTTGACCTTGCGGGTTCCAAATCCTCCCTCGACTATGTGATTGATGATGTCCTGCCGCACTTCTCCCCATTTTCTTCCTTTGAATTTTGAAGGTTCAAGCATTATTCCGTTCCAATCCCTCGCGTAGCAGACCTCAAGATTTTTTACTTTCTGAGCTAAGACGGGATCTGCAGGAACAGTGACCACCCTGAGAGGTATGTCATATTTCTTTGCAAAAGCAAAATCACGCTCATCATGGGCGCTGCAATTGACGATTCCTGTTCCGTAATCCGATAAGACATATGATGCGATCCAGATAGGCAGATCCCTTCCTGTATCGGCAAAACTTTCTATATATCTACCGGTAAAGATTCCTTCCATGTCTTTCTCAACATCGAATTTATTCTGGGCTTTTTTCTGCTTCAGCTTGGCCACGAATTCCATCACTTTCTTTTCATGAGGAGTATCTTTGACTAATTCCTCGATGAGCGGATGATCCGGCGCAATAGCAGTGAACGTTTCGGCATGATATGACTGCGGCACTGAGTTATACATCTCAACTCTTATATCGAGATCTTTTACCTTGCATTTGAAATTGACTCCTTCGCTTCTTCCAATCCAATTCCTTTGGCTTTCCTTTATCGATTCTGGCCAGTCAAGAAGCGGTTTTGGAAATCCTTTTTTCGGATCTTTGAGGCGCTCGAGCCAGATAGGTAATTCCGAATTAACCATCTTGCCCGGAACGAAATCAGCTTCGTCGATCCACAGGATTTCATTATCCTTGTCTTCATCGGCGCCGATCGAGACTTTCTTGTAGCTTTTCAATTCAAGATAGACGCCGGTGGCGATCGCTACCCTGTTCTCGCCTTTATGCTTGGTGTAATACGAAGCCTTGGTCGGGCCACCGAGAATGCGTTTGAATTCGACATCGACATAACCTGTCTCCTCCTTCAATTCGCGGAAAACCGTATCTTTTGCGGTTTCGTCTTCTTCAATTCCGCCGATCACTACCGTATCCCAGCCGAATTTCTTGTTGCGGATGATCAGGTATTTCTTAGTCTTTGGATCGAAGACGATCGCATGAGCGACCTTTCGGATGACAAGCGGTTTTCCCGGCTGATGCGGATTGACCTTGTCGACTAGTTCCGGCATTTCATATTCGGTCGCATCCAGATCCTTGAGCAAGCGGTCTGCATAGTCGGTGATTTTCAAGATCCACTGGCGCATCATCTTTTTCTCGACAAGCGCTCCGCACCGCTCGCAGCGGCCGTTCTCCACGTCTTCATTGGCCAGGCCTGTCATGTCTACCGGACACCAGTTGATAGGCTCGTACGCTTCGTAGGCCAAGCCTTTCTCAAGCAATTTCAAGAATATCCATTGCGTCCATTTATAATATTTCGGATCAGTGGTATTCACCTCGCGCGACCAATCGTAATCGAAGCCAAGAATTTCCAATTGCTTCTTGTAGTGCGCGACATTTTTCGCTACACCGACAGCTGGATTGGTCTTGGTCTTGATTGCATAGTTTTCCGCAGGCAATCCGAAGGCATCGAAACCCATCGGATGCAAGACATTAAAGCCTTGCATTCGCTTCATGCGCGAGATGACATCAGTGGCAATATATCCTTTCGGATGGCCGACATGAAGGCCTTCTCCGGACGGATATGGAAACATATCGAGGATATAGCATTTCTCTTTTTTGCCCTCCTCAGCTGTCTTGTAGATTTTCTTCTTTTCCCAGTCTTTCTGCCACTTCTTCTCTATCTTGAAAGGGTCATATGATGAGCGGGACACCGGAGTTTTTTTCTTCATAAGTGTAATTATCATACACTAGAGGGAGTAATGTAGACAAATGTATTTTTATCAGATTGCCTGGAATTGGGCACTTTCTTTTTCAAAAGAAGAAAGACAGCAAAAATTTGAAGAACTATTGAAGGTCACTATTTAATACTTACAACTTGACTTATGTATATATTTGTGGTTTACTCACATAGATGAAACCTATTGTTCTTATACAGACTGGCGACCGTAGTATGGTTGTCATTTTACCATTGACCCCCGATTCCCATTCAGATGAAAGCTGGAGTCAAATGGAAAACTTGATCAAGGATGCCTGTGTCGGAGCATTCGACACGGATATGCCCTTGGAAATCGAGATGGTTGAAGCAATCGTTGAAAAACATCCTGAATGGAAATGCTGGGCACTTGAGTGTATTTCGATTTCCATACAGAGCCTCGATGATGATGAAGATTTTGGCTAATAAACATCTGCACAAAAAGCAACATTTTTTAATATTTCCTGACCAGTCAAGTTGGTCAGGATTTTTTATTTATCCCCTGCCATACTCCTTTCTGCCTTTAATTCCCTTGTTCTCGTCCTTTTTTTCTTTCTTGTCGCGCTTCACTTTGTTGTCCATCCTTTCTACAATCGCTTTTATTTCATCGCGAAGTATCGCAGCAGTTTCAAAATCCAGATCCTTCACCGCTTCGCTCATCTGCTTTTCTTTTTCCTTAATGAGCTTGGCTGGATTTTTCTGGTAGGCCTCTTCATCGAGCTTCAAAAGAGTTTTTATGGTCTTCTCATGCTCACTCTGAATCTCTTCGGTGATATCTTTGATTTTTTTGATGATAGTTGTCGGAGTAATCCCATGTTCCTTGTTGTAGGCAAGCTGGATAGTGCGACGACGCTCGGTTTCTTTCATGGCTTTCTCCATCGAATTGGTAATCTTGTCGGCATAGAGAATGACGCGGCCTTCCGAATTTCTGGCTGCACGACCGATGGTCTGAATGAGCGCTTGTTCCGAACGGAGGAAGCCTTCCTTGTCCGCGTCGAGGATGCCTATAAGCGCCACTTCGGGAAGATCCAATCCTTCGCGAAGAAGGTTCACTCCGACAAGCACGTCGAATGTGCCTTTACGGAGCTCGGTCAAGATGCGAATGCGATCAAGCGTCTCGATATCGCTATGCAGATACTCCGCCTTTATCTTCTTTTCCTTCAGATACTCGCTTAAATCTTCTGCCATTTTCTTAGTAAGCGTCGTTGCAATCACCCTGAAGCCTTTCTTGATCACCTCGAGCGCTTCTTCGGTGAAATCGATCACCTGGCCAAGGTATTTCTTGTCAGTAGTACTGACGATCGGCTTGACGGAAATGATCGGATCGACAAGACCTGTCGGACGGATGATCTGCTCCGCAATGTTTTGGCTTTTTTCGAATTCGTATTTGCCTGGAGTAGCCGAAGTATAGATAGCTTGACCGATTTTTTTCTCAAATTCCTCGAACTTGAGAGGGCGGTTATCACGAGCAGATGGCAATCGAAAGCCGAATTCGATGAGGCTTTGCTTTCGCGAAGCGTCTCCGGCATACATTCCGCCTATCTGCGGAATGGTGACGTGTGACTCGTCGATGATGGTCAGGAAATCCGCACTGCCATCGGCATTATGGGGAAAATATGAAAGCAGCGAATCGGGTGCTTCTCCGGGAGCCTTGCCCGAAAAATGCCGGGAATAGTTCTCTATGCCGTTGCAATAGCCGACTTCCTTGATCAGCGCGAGGTCGTAATTGGTTCGGCGCTTCAGGCGGTCAGCTTCGAGTATCTTGCCTTCAGCTGCCAATTCTTTCAGCCTCCTGTCGAGTTCGGCTTTGATGTCCTTGATTGCACGGATGCGCTCGTCTTCCGGCGTGACGAAATGCTTTGCAGGAAACAAGAAGAAGACGGGGACCTCCTCGACGATCCTGCGGGTTATTTCGTCTATCTTGAAGACGCTTTGTATCACGCTTTCGCCTTTGACAGTTGCGCCGAATTCAACTTTGTAGATCACCCGTTCGGATGTCGGCATGATTTCTATTTTGTTTCCCATCGCCCGGAACGTTCCCGGACTCAAATCTGCATTGGTACGCGTAAAGTAGATGGAAATGAGCCGGCGGATGAACTCTGCGCGGTCGGTCTTTGCGCCTGCCTGTATTTTCATATTGACTTTCTGATATTCCACAGGACTTCCCAAGCCGTAGATGCAAGAAACGGACGCGACGATAATCACGTCATTGCGACTAAGAAGCGCTTGAGTAGAAGCATGGCGCAGTCGGTCAATTTCCTCATTTATCTGCGCTTCCTTCTCTATATATGTGTCAGTCGTCGGCATGTAGGCTTCCGGCTGGTAGTAGTCGTAATAGGAAACAAAGTAGTGGACGGCATTATCTGGAAAGAATTCCCGATATTCCTGAGCAAGCTGGGCCGCGAGAGTTTTGTTGTGGGCAATCACCAGCGTCGGCTTGCCGACATGAGCAATCACATTCGCCACAGTGAAAGTCTTTCCGCTGCCTGTCACTCCGAGCAATGTCTGATGCCTGTAGCTTCGCTCGATACCTTCAATGAGGCTCTCAATAGCCTTTGGCTGATCCCCTGCGGGAGCAAATCGGGTGGAAATCTTGAATAGGTTTTCTTTTTTCTGCTCTTTTTTTGCCATTACTTAACTATACACTTTTTTGCTTTTTCGTGCTAAAAAGGGTGCTGAAAGGAACAACTTATGGCAGGAACATTAAACGTAACGGAAACAGACCAGGGAACAGGAGAAGCGCCTTTGGATCGCATTCCAGGCGAAGACCCGGACGAAACAGCAGATTGCTCTGGCGACGGAGCAGAATGTCCGCTTGGCACGGTAGTAGTCCGGACGGATCAAAAGGAATGATATTCCGACTTGCGCAACCTCACGTAGGTTGCGCTTTTTTGCAATAAAAAAGCCCCTTCATGCTAGGGGCGCTGGTTCAACAGCTTTCATCACTTCTTTTTTCGTGGCAGCCTTTCCTGCTTGATCTTAAGACGGAACACGATTTTCGGCCGGAGCTTGAAACCAAGAACGAGAGCGATATCCCTCAATTCATCATCATACTCGTTTACCTTCATCTCAACGTATCGATAGGCATTGCCTTGCAGGCTATCCCTGATCGATTCGAGGAGGCGTTTCCTGATGGCGAGGGTGTCAAGTCCCTTCATGACAACCAGGTTCCTTATTTCCGTGCAAGTGTGACCGAGCGGGTTAGAAGGAAGAATGACTGCCATTCCTACAATGTTATCATCCATGCGTGCTATGAAGACGCGCAAGGATGCCATGTGCTCACGAAGCTGTTTGAGGCTCGTGATTTCGGATGCTTCAGAGTGTTGAAGGCGTAGCAGCTTGTTGATCTGCCGTACCGTGTCTTCTCTGGCATCAAGTGGGTATAGTCGTCCCACATCGACAGTTCCAGTGAACATACTAGCTGGACTTTATAACTCAACAGAATCAAAGTCAATCTTTCAAATAGTTTCCCAGAAAAGCCTCCTTGTACTCCTCGAAATTGCCGTCCAGAATGCTTTGCCTCATGCCATCGACCAGATTGATTATGAAATGGAGATTATGCACCGAAGCTAGCGTGCAGCCGAGCATTTCCTTGGCGCGGAAAAGGTGAGCGATATATGCTTTGGTGTAATGGGTGCATGTATGACAATTACAGCCTGCCTGAATCGGAGAAAAATCTTCGCGGTATGACGTATTCAAGATATGAATCTTGCCAGCCGATGTATATAAAGTGCCGGAGCGGCCTGTGCGCGTCGGGCCGACACAATCGAAAAGGTCGCAGCCATTCTCCACCGCCATAAAGAGGTCTTCCGGCTCGCCGATGCCAAGAAGGTGCCGCGGCTTGTCCTCCGGCAATACTTCATTGACCCACTTTACAGCTGTCGACATGTCTTCTTTGGCGAAGGACCCGCCGATGCCGAAGCCATCGAAATCCATCGTCCCTATTATCTCCGCGCTTTCCTTGCGCAGCTTCTCGTGTCTTCCGCCTTGGACGATTCCAAAAAGGGCCGGCCCGCTTCCGTTTTCCTTTTTCAATTCATCATGGCGCACCAAGCTCCTCCGCGCCCAGCGATGTGTCCGATCAAGCGCCTGACGCTGGTAAGCAAATGGCTCGTGGGGCGAAGTGCATTCGTCAAAAGCAAAGATAATGTCTGCTCCGAGATTATGCTGAATCTCCACCGAACGCTCGGGAGTGAAGTAGTGCGCGTCGCCGCTCAAATGCGAGCGGAACATCACGCCATCGTGGTCAATCTTCACCAGCTTTGGCATGGTATCTTCCGGAAGCTGCGCAAGCAAAGGCTCTTCAGAGGGCTTCAGCAGCTTGCCTATTCCCTTTCCGTATGCAGCACCGAGAGAAAAAACCTGGAAGCCTCCTGAGTCGGTCATCGTCGGGCCATGCCAATTCATGAACTTGCCAAGGCCGCCTGCCTTTTTTACCTTCTCGTCGCCAGGCTCAAGAAAAAGGTGGTAAGTGTTGGCGAGCACCACCTGCGCGCCGGCGTCTGCAACTTGTTCAGGCGAAAGGCCTTTGACAGTCGCTTTGGTTCCTACTGTCACGAATGCAGGCGTCTTGATAATCCCGTTCGATGTCGAAATTTCTCCGGCACGGCCTAGTGTCCCTTCCAGTCTCTTATGTATGGAGAATTTAAAAACCGACATTATTTGATGCTGACCAGCTCAATCTCGAAAATCAATGTCGAATTCGCAGGAATAGTTCCGGTCGACGTAGGCACTGCCTGATTGCCGTATCCGAGAGCTGGCGGAATGATCAGCTTTCGCTTTCCTCCAACTTTCATGCCAACAACTCCTTCATCCCATCCTTTGATCACCTGACCCACTCCGAGCGTGAATGGCAGAGGCTGGTTCCTGTCATACGAGCTGTCGAATTTCGTACCATCCTCGAGCGTTCCGACATAATTCATCTCAAGCTGATCCCCAGCTTTGGCTGCGGGACCTGTTCCTATCTGTTCGTCCTGGATAATAAGGCCATCAGGAAGCGTTGTTGGTTCGTTCATGTTTGTGGTTGTTGTTGCTTGTGCTGTTAATGCTGCCGATGTCGCCGCTTGATTCGTATCCGGCGCCGACACTACTGTTGGTCCCATCGAATTCTGGTAAAGGCTATATCCGCCTAAAGCGATGCCAACGGCGATAAGGGCGATGACGATCGCTATCCATTTATTTTTCTCTGTTGTGTTCATGAAAATATGATACCATATCATTCTACTAATTAAGAAATATAAAAAATGCACACCATCAAGAACATCATTGGCAGAGAAATCCTGGATTCGCGCGGCAACCCGACGGTCGAAGTCGACGTCATCCTCAAGAACGGCTCATTCGGCCGGGCTGCAGTTCCCTCTGGAGCTTCGACCGGCTCGCATGAAGCAATAGAGCTTCGCGATGGCGAGAAACGATATGGAGGAAAGGGAGTAAGAAAAGCTGTTCAAAACGTCAACCAGACAATTCTGAAGGCACTCAAGGGAAAATCGTTCGACCAGAAAACTCTCGATCGCACCATGATCGCTCTTGATGGCACGGAAAACAAAGGAAAACTCGGCGCAAACGCAATCCTCGGCGTTTCGCTCGCTTTCGCTCACGCTGCAGCCGATGCCGAAGGCAAGCCGCTCTATAAATATTTCGCCAATATCGCAAAGACCGGAAAGCCTGTCTCGCTTCCGCTTCCGATGATGAATATCTTGAACGGCGGAAAGCACGCTGAACACTCAACTGACCTCCAGGAATTCATGATCATGCCTGTGGGAGCTAGGACTTTCGCTGAAGCTCTCCAGATGGGTGCTGAAGTATTCCACTCGCTCAAGAAGATCTTGCACTCGAAGGGGCTTAACACCTCCGTCGGCGATGAAGGTGGCTTCGCTCCTTCGCTCCCTTCGAATGAGGCGGCAATCGAAGTCATTCTTGAAGCGGCTGTCAAAGCCGGATACAAGCCTGGAAAAGACATTGCTATCGCCATCGATGGAGCTGCCACTGAGCTTCTCAAGAATGGCACATACGACCTTGCAAGCGAAAAACGAAAGCTGAGCTCAGCTCAAATGGTAGAATTCTATGCGGCATGGCTCAAGAAATATCCGATCGTCTCGATCGAAGACGGATTTTCAGAAGACGATTGGGAAGGATGGAAATTGATGACCAAAGCTCTGGGCAAGAAAGTACAGATCGTCGGAGATGATCTATTCGTAACCAACATTACCCGGCTCCAGCGCGGAATTGATGAGAAAGCCGGCAATTCCATCCTCATAAAATTGAACCAGATCGGAACTGTCACCGAAACCATCGACGCAATCAAGATGGCACACAAGGCAGGAATGACTGCGGTCGTGTCTCACCGCTCGGGAGAAACCGAAGATACCACCATCTCTCACTTCGTCGTCGGCCTCGGCTGCGGGCAGATCAAGACTGGATCGCTCTGCCGCTCGGAGCGCGTCGCCAAATACAACGAGCTCCTCCGCATCGAAGAAGTGCTCGGAAAGAAAGCGTTCTTTGCCGGCAAGAATGCGCTGAAGAAATAAGCAAATAAAAAAACCGTCATAAAGACGGTCAGAGATTATCCATTAGCTCCGCAGCATCCATGCGAAGTATCTCCGCCCATTTCATTTTCCACTCCCATACCCTTCGGAAATCCTTGAGGTAGAAGTATCCATCGGAAAGCATTATCACATCCTTGTGCTCGGTGGTTTCATTTGACACTTCGTCATCATAGTAAACCACGGCAAGCGAAAATGCAGCCGTAATCATGCGAGTAGCCTTGTTGGCAAAAATTGTCGGTAGAAGATTGAAGTATTCCGCTGTCCTCCCGGCCGAAAAATCAATCCTGAAATTGATTCTCCGGCTTTTTTCCATCTTATGACCGATAATCACGCCGTCTTGGTTTACAAGCCACAAAAAGCCGTCGAAACGCTTCTTGAAAGCTATGATTGCCTTAGGCGTGATGTCGGGATTGTATGTTGCGTCATCAGCGCTAAAACTGGCATTGAAAAGGTACGTGCACTGCTCGGTAGCAGAAGGTTCTCTTGGCTTATTTTTCATATGAGAAGGTTTCTCCTCCTATCTAAGCACATAATGCCAGATACTCCAAGATAAGCTTAACCGATGAAGACTGGTCGAGGGCATAGGAAGCAACTTTTGACGAAAAACCGAGCGATTTGAATTCCTCGATGTTCTTTATCTGGCTATGTTTAGTTTTAACGACTTCCTGAATAAAAGAAAAGACATCTGATTTTGATATTTTCTCCTTTTCAAGGTCTGAAAGAATATCCTTTACGACGGCGAGACGCTTCGGTATCGGCAACAAAATAAAATCTCCAGCACCAAAGGCAAGTGAGGCGGCTTTTTCGCCAGAAAAATAAATGACACGGCAACGCGAGAGTATAGTCGGCAGTATCCTCTTGATCGAAGGAATAAGGATAAAAAAATAAGTGCCTTCAGTAGGTTCTTCAAGCGTCTTAAGCAAGGCATTCCCTGCCTCTCGGGTCATCGAATTCAAGCTAATGATGAAAATTCTCTTGCCTGTGCCGACTGCCCGGCGCGAAGCCTGCTCCTTTATGTTTCGCGCGTCTTCTATGGCAAAGGTACCAAAAGTACTTGTCAGAAAATCAGGGTTGTTTTCTATGTTAATGCCATGTTCCTTCTTCAGGATCTTGAGCAGCTTCACATGGGATGAGCGCGCATCCCCTTCGATGAGATACGCATGGTGCAATGGGATGAAATCTGAAAGATTCATTTTATCTTTTTATTTTACCGTTTCGAAATGACGCTTTTCTTGTAGACGTCGAGATGCTCAAGGGCGATGCCGGTGCCTTTTGCCACGCAGTAAAGCGCGTCGTCAGCTAGGACGGCTTTCACGCCCGTGCGGCGGAATACCAATTCGGGAAGGTTGCGCAGGAGTGATGAGCCGCCGGTCATGATGATGCCGTGGTCGATGATGTCTGATGCGAGCTCAGGAGGAGTCTCCTGCAAGACATCCTTTATCGCCTTTATCATCTCACGAAGCTCCTTGGTGATAGCTTTGACCACTTCATTAGTCTTTACCTCGATCGAGCGCGGAAGGCCGGTCATCAGATCGCGTCCTTTCACCATCATCGACAACTCTTCTTCCATAGGAACGGCTGATCCTATCTTTATTTTTATGTCTTCCGCCGTCTTGTCTCCAACTGAAAGGTTGTAGGTCTTCTTGATATGGTCAGTAATGGCATAATCGATGCGATTGCCGGCACATTTCACCGAAGTGGAAGCGACGATGCCTCCGAGAGAGATCACGGCGACGTCGGTAGTGCCTCCGCCGATATCGACGATCATGTGGCCGATAGCTTCCTGGATGGAAATGCCCGCGCCGATCGCAGCGAGAATCGGTTCCTTCACGACATACGCATTCTTGGCTCCTGCCTTGATTGCGGCTTCGATGACGGCCCGGCGTTCAGTGGAAGTGACTCCAGCCGGAACGGATATCATCACTTCCGGCCGCGAGAAATTCCATTTGCCGAGAGCCTTGTTCATGTAATAGCGAAGCATCGCTTCGGTCACGCGGTAGTCGGCAATTACGCCATCTTTCATGGGGCGATAGGCGACAATAGAATCAGGCGTCCTGCCTATCATTTCCTTGGCCTCAAGGCCGACTGCAAGGATCTTATTGTCCTCGGATACGGCCACTACTGACGGCTCATTAAGCACAATTCCCTTGCCGGGCAGAAAAACCAGCGTATTCGCCGTTCCAAGGTCGATACCTATCTTTTTAGTGAAGAATGCCATGGGTACAGTCTAAGGTTAAAACGAGTAAATGTAAAACATGGCGTTCAATCGCCCTCATTGTCAGAAAACAGGCTGTGTCTTATAATATTTGCATACTTATAAATTAACTTAATAAAAAATGTCAGGACAAGAATTGCCTCGAGACGGAAGGACTGAAACGGATATTGATCACGCAAGAGAGTTTGCAAGGAAAAAGCAAGAACTCGAAAGCCAAGGATATGAGACAAGAGAAGAAACTGTCAACGAGAGCGGAATAGACATGATTCCGCAGGACTACGTTGGCGAGATTGACACTGAATGGGTGCCAGTCTCAAGCTACCGTTCTTACGCCGGAAATGATGACGATTCGACTTACGAAGTGCTTTATGCGCGAAAGAAGCCTGAATCAGGCGACGTAGAGGCTTTGATCCAGCCGAACGTTGAAATCTAACCGTACCCGTCATTTGACATAATAATTTTTTTATTCTACTTTATAGCGGAAAGGACTTTTTTGCTGTGAAAAAAATATTCATTCTCCGTCACGGGGAGTATAGAAACGACAACGGTCGTTACCCGTTAAGCGACAACGGAAAACGCCAAGTCCGGGAGCTCGCCTGCCTTCTGAAGGAAAACATCGGCGATGAAACGAGCATCCGCATCCTTTCGTCCGTTGCCTTAAGAGCGCTTCAAAGCGCTGACATTATTGCCGCCGCGCTCGGCGATATCGAATACGAGCAGCATGAGCTGCTCTGGTTTGATGGTGATGGCCACGGTAAGCGGGATTATGAAGGCGTAATCGAGCTCATCAGGGAAAGAGATATTGAAGTGGTGATCGTCATCACTCACGATCCATATGTCAGCAGCCTGCCTCGGCCAGTTGCATATGAGTTCTTCGGCGCAGGAGTGAGATTCCTATCACCAGGCAGAGGAGCGTGCGTCTATGCCGAAGGAATGCTTATAGACGGCGACTGCCGAATTTATGACTATTTTCCAGCGCGGAATTAAATTCGCTGGCCTTTACCACCGCACCTTAGGGTGCGTTTTTTTATCTCAATAATCCGCCCACGACCACTTTATCGCATATGATCCGATTACCACCGAAATGAATGCAGTCAGAAACAGGATTATGATGTCTTTTAAAATTCCCTGTAATGAAGAATAAAAAAGAGCTTGCCTTAATCCGTCGATGGCATATCGGATGGGAATAAAGGAGCTGAGTGTCTGAAGCCATGGAGAAAGAAAAGAAATGGTGGTGAATCCTCCGCCTAAGAAATACATGTAAGTAGCAAAGACAGTAGCTGCCATCGCGATAGTCCTTGTTTCCTTGAAAAGCGATCCGAGGACCGCCCCCAGGCTGGAAGCGCATGTCGAGGTAGCAATGAAAATTAATATGATCGCCCACCAATGATAGAGCGGAGGATTTATGATGCCGAACAAGGAACAAAGCGCTACTGCAGGAATAAGGACTGCCAATGAAGCCAGCAAGCCCCCCGACAAGCGCCCGGCAATCAGAGTGGATGCCGATTGTGGAGCAATGAGAAGCAGGCGAGAGGTCTTCCTCTCAATGTCTTGAGCACACATGAGGGCAGTTCCCATCAATCCTACATTGAGGATCAGCAGGACCAGAGCCGGGATGATCTGATAATCCAGCCAATCTACATTCGTCTTTCGAATGTCGTGCTCGTCCACTTGTATCAGATACGGATTCTTGCCGGCATCTGAGGAAGATATGTTAAATTGGCCGACTGAGCGGTCGACGCTTCGCCTGATGTCGTCAGCGAAATCGATATCAATATTATTCAAAGTCAGCATCACGTCTCCGCCATTCTTCATCACTTCAGCATCGAAATCGGCGGGTATAGTGATGATTGCCGCGATCTTTTGGTCTGAGAGCATTTTTTCGGCGGTTTTCGAGTCCGTCAATGTAAGCAGATACGCATCGTCGTCAGCCTGGATGATGTGCGACATCCTTTGCGCGGCTGTACCGTTGCTGCCAAGCACCAAAGCGACTGGCTGCTGCGTCACCGTAAAGCTCAGGATCACCAGGAAGAAAGTCATCATTATCGGCGGCAGCAAGACGCTTGCCATCGCGAGCGGCATCCTCCACCACCTAAGTAGATCGAGCTGCGCTAATTTCCATATGTTCCTGATCATCGCTGCATTTTATTATTAAGGGAGAAAAATCCTATGAAAAGCGCTATAGCGGCAAATATGCCTAGGATGAGAAAATCCATCGCCACCGATTCTGGCGTGACTTTGAGATTCAGCATCGATGATTCCAATATCCCGACGGAATAATACATCGGCGAGAGATGGGCTATCCTCCAGATCAGCTCGCCATCGAACCTTTGGGGCTCATAAGCCCCGCTTATGAGATAGAGTGGCATGGATATTCCAAAAATCAAAGAAGCGACTGGCAGCGGCTTCCTGATCAGGGCACCGATGGCCGCCCCGACGAAGCTGAAAATAAGGACCGACAGGATAAGCCCTGACATCATTTTCAGAGGATGATACGGCCTGATTCCATAGCCGAATATGACAAGTGCGAGAACAAGACATAGTGCAGCAGCCGAGACTGTGCTGTCCGCCAATACCCGCCCGAAAAGGGAAACTAACGGATTTGCCGGCGAGATGCGAAGAAGGTTGATCATCTTCGATTCGAATTCAGCTGCTATTGAAATCGCGCCAAGGATTCCGGAGATGATGAATGCGCTCAAAGCCAAAGCGCTTACGACCAAGTAAGAGATGAAACCCGTATCATGATCGATAAGGTCGTTCTCTTGCGCTCGGACCGAAATGCCTGGAAGATTCAGGCTGTTTCCGAAATGAGTGATTGCCGAAGGAAGAGCTCTCTGGATATCGTCAGTCATGTCCGTATCGATATTATTCAAAGACAGATTGGCTGAAGCGGCCGAGCCGTACGAGATCTTTTCCGAAAAGCCTTCGGGAATAGTGATTATCGCCACAATATGCCCCTTATCCATCTCAGCTGAGGCTTCTTTCTGATCCATCCTCATGAGATCGAATGAGTCATGTGCCTCCTGAAGATCTTGGATGAAGAGATCGGAATATGCTGCATGGTCATTATCTACGAGCCCGGTCGGCGCGAAAGATCCTGCCATGCCGAAGAAATTCACAAGGAAGATGAAGGTGATCGCCTGCACCGCTGTCAGAAGCAATAAAAAAGGAGACCTGCCCAGCCTGATCAATTCCGAGCGGAAGGAACCGTAAAAAGAAGAGTAATCATTGCTCATTTTTTTCTTCGAATGTGCTGAAGACCTCCGCAAGGTCCGGCTCGCGGATGCGGAACCTGCCATTCGGGACCTCTTTCAGCACGAAGGCTATCACTTCCTGGGAAATCGACGTGCTCTTCAAGTAAAGCGAGAACCCGCTCGAGGTAATGTCGGCGCGCATAATATCCGGCCGGCTAGAGATGTGAGGCACGACCGACTTCGCTTCTTCCTTGCCGCATTCCATATCAAGGCAGACTCCTATCCTTGAAAGCAGAGCCTCGGATGACTCTGATGCCACCAGCCGTCCATCCTTGAGGACCGCAACTCTGTCGCACAGCGCCCGGATTTCATCGATGTAGTTGGTTGCGACAATGATGGTCTTGCCTTGCGATTTCAGCAGCCTGAGATACGACCAGATATCATAGCGCGCTTCGGCATCGACCCCGAGTGTCGGCTCGTCGATGATGAACAAGTCGGGATCGTGAAGCAAAGACCGGGCGATGCTTATGCGCCTCCTTAATCCGCCGGACAAGGTCTTAACCATCTGCGCTGCCCTGTCAGACAATCCAAGAAGATCAAGAACCTCTTTTATTTTTTGTTTCGGGTCCTTCACGCCATATAGCGAAGCCGAGAATTGGAGATTCTCGAATACGGTCAGCTCTTCATACAATGCGGTCTCCTGGAAGACGACCCCGATCCGCTGCCTATATCTTTTGCTTGATAGGTCCTTTTCCCCCATTGACTCGATAGTCCCTTCAGACGGCCGGCGCAATCCCATGATAAGCGAAAGAAGCGTCGATTTGCCGGCGCCATTCAATCCGAGTATTCCGGTAATGCTTCCTTTCTGAATGCTTAGAGTAATATCCTTGAGAATCGTTTTCTTCTTTATTAAGAAAGAAACTTCATTGCATGAGATCTCTGCCATTGCATGATTATAACAGTAATAATGACCTTCTGCAATTGACTCCTATTTCTTCGACGCGCTTTTCAAGAGCTCAAGCACTTGTTTCTCGTCAGCCACTTGCTTCACTTCACCGCCGCCGACGAACAGTATCTCATCAGCTTTTTTAATGGTGTTGAGGCGGTGGGCAATGATGACTTTGGTGGTATCTTCAGGCAGCGAATCGATAAGCTTCTGGAGATTCGCTTCTGTGACCGTGTCGATATTGGCGGTGGCTTCGTCAAGAATGAGGAATTCCGGCTCGCGGAGGATGGTGCGGGCGAAAGAGATGATCTGCTTCTGGCCGATGCTTATGTTTTCCGATCCGCCTTCGATGTGGGTCTTCAGGCCATCAGGAAATCGTTTCAGCAAGTCTGCCATCTTTTTTTCTTCAAGAAGCTTTTCAAGCTCGTCATCAGTCATGGTGAAGAATTTGTCGTTTCCGTAGCGGATATTGTCCGCTACGCTTCCCGAGAAAAGGAAAGGCTCCTGGAGGATGACGCTGACATGTCCTGACAGATGGTCCCGGTCATAGGTGCGCATATCCTTGCCCTTCCAGAAGACCGTTCCGGAAACGGGATCATACAGGCGAGCCATAAGCGAAGCGATGGTGCTTTTTCCTCCTCCAGTCGGCCCTACCAATGCATATGTCTTTCCTTTGCATAAAGAAAACGTTACGTTCTTGAGAACATGGCTTTTCTCCTCATAGCCAAAACCGACATTGTCAAAAAGCATCACAGCTTCTTGATCCGATCCCTGAGGAAAAGGATTGCCATCCGAGACTTGCACGACGTTTGATGACAGGGAAAGTATATCGCTGATCCTTCCCCACGATGCGAGCGATACCTGTATGTCGCCAAAGATGTTTGCGATAAAGCGGAGCGGATCGTAGAATTTTTGGCTATAGTTAAGGAAGCTCACCAAAAGCCCAATGGTTATCTGGCCATGCATGGCGAGGTAGATGCCATATGCCAAGACGACGGCTTGAGCGATGTAGCCGGCAAAATCATAGAGCGGCGAAAAGACTTGATTGAGGAAGCTGGCAAGAAGGGACTTCGAATAGACCTGCTTGTTGAGATCCGATAGCGAGCTTTCAAAGAAATTGCGCCGATCGAAAGCGATGTTGGCCTTGAAGTTGGTAAGCTGCTCAGCAACCCCAGCAGTGAATATTCCGAGCGATGCCGAGCTTTTCCTATTAGCACTCTCGAGGAAAGGAGAAACGACGCGAGTGACAACAAGAAGAAAGATGGTCGAAGAAAGAAGCACCAAAGCAAGCTTCCAATTGAGATACAGGATGAATGCACCGATGCCGACCAAGGTGAATGAACTTCCGGCAAAGCGAAGGATGCTTTCCGAAAGAAATTGCGAGAGCTTGTCGGTATCATTGTTGATGCGAGACATCAGGTCGCCGGTCTTGTTTTGATTGAAAAAAGCGATCGGAAGGGATTGGATCTTCTTGAAGATGTCAGCGCGGAGCTTATAAAGTGCCTGCTGTCCGACCTTACCCATGATATTCTGCTGAAAATAAGTAATGACACCACTTGCGAGATAGAGAATTATCAAAAAGAATATCAGGCGCGCTAGTCCGGCGAGATTTCCATGCGCGATATAGACGTCGATCGCATCTCCGAGATAATAAGGCGTGACTATCGATGCGATCGAGCTCAGCACCACCAGCACGATTGACCACGCAAGCCTTTTCTTGTTGAGATACGAGCCTAATTCCTTGCCACTCTGATAAAGCCTTCTCAAATAGGATTTTTCATTCTTCTTTATGCTGTTCAGATCGTAGTACATAAATTTTAATGGGATTCGGTCGATTGCTGCGATTCATAAATCTGGCGATACTCCAGAGAGCCTTTGATGAGCTCGTCATGCGTTCCTTGGGCTATCAATTCTCCCTCCATCAGCACGATGATGTGGTCATAGTGCCTGATAGGCTCTATTTTCTGAGTAATGGAAATAAGGGTGATACCACCGAACTGCTCGTTGATATTCTTCAATATCCTTTCCTCAGTTCCCGCATCGACGCGCGAAGTGAAATCGTCAAGAAGCAGTATCTTCGGATTGAGGGAAAGGGCGCGAGCAAGCATGAGACGCTGCTTCTGACCCCCTGAAAGGCTCGTACCGCGCTCGCTGACATTGGTGTCGATTCCTTGCGGCAATTCTTTCACCAAGGAAGAAAGCTCAGCGGCATCGATAGCCTTAGAAAGCATAGCTTGATCTGCATCGCTTTTGAAAAGGATATTTTCCTTGAAGGACGTATTGAAGATGATGCTGTCTTGAAAGACCATTCCCACCTGAGACAGAAATGTCGAGGAATTCCACTCCTTCAAAGGCTTGCCGTCCACAGTAATCTCTCCTTCGGTCGGCTCCGCAAGGCCTGCAAGAAGATAGAAGAGCTCTGTCTTGCCGGCTCCTGTCGGACCAATGATTGCTGTGCGCGTATGAGGCATGATCTCGAAAGAAATATCCTTCAGTATTTCCTTTTCTCCGTATTTGAGAGTAACACTGTCAAATATTATATGTCCTTTGAGGACATCGTCGGTCACTTGGGTCGTCCGATAGCCTTCGTCGTCAGCGGCATCAAGCACCTCGTTGATCCTCTTTAGCGATACTTGCGCGCGCGAGACGAAGGTCCCGGCGAACGAAAGAATGAAGAACGGCCAGATGAAAACTGACGTATATGAGAAGAATGCGCTCATCTCTCCGATCGACAGATTACCTTTTATAACATCGCTTCCTCCGTACCAAAGGACGATCAGGACCGCGAAGTTCGAAAGTAGAGTGATGATCGGAATTAGTCCAGCAAAGAAGGTGACAATATCCTGGCTGATCTTCGTTCCGAGCTTATTGACCACATCGAACTTCTGCAATTCGAAGCGGGTGGCATTGAGCACGCGCACCAATGCCGAAGCGATAATGCTTTCATTGATGGTCTTGTTTATATCATCGAGATTTATCTGCCCTTTGCCGAAAAGGGCTCCTATCTTGCCGAAAATGAGGCCGAACACCAGGATGATGAGCGGTATGACAGACAAGGTAAGCAATGCGAGCTTCAGGTTGATAAGCACAAGGAAAATGACGACGCCTACTAAAGTGACTGCGGCGGTCAGGATAGAGACGATTCCCGAAGCGACCAAGTTCTTTACGGCATCCACATCGGATGTCATGACAGTGATCAGCCTTCCTCCCGTCACGCTTCGCATGTATTTGAATGACCTGTCTTTGAGCGAAGCCACGAGCTTGTTGCGCAAATCGAGTCCGATCTTTTCCGAAGCGTAACTGGCGATTGCTGACTGTATGAACGTCAATAGAAGAACAATCAGTGCGATGCCGCCAAGCACCAGAAGCGCGCCCTCTGCATTGAAATTGCCTTTATTGTAGAGGTCTATATACTCACCAAGCTTCTTGGGGAAGAAAAGCGAAAGGATGTTCGCACCCACGGAAAAAATGAATATGAAAAAAATCAAAAGGCTATAGGGCTTCAGTGCTTTTATCATAGTGATTTCTCGATTTCTTTGAAGACATTCTCTTTCTCTTTGAGCTCGGCGCGGCCGAGTTTCAGCAATTCCGACCCTTCCTTCAGCTTTTCAATACTTTTTTCGACATCAATCTCCATCTCATCATCAAAATACGAAGCTATCTCGCGGAGCTTTTTCAGTATGTCCGACAAGCCGGGTGTAGTTTTGTTACTTTTCTTCGCCATAGGGCCTCATATTATCACACCTTCAGATTTTCCGTCACCAAATTGAACTTCTATCTCGTCGCCTTTCCTAAGCGATTTTGACTTCGATATAACCTTGCCTTTCGAGCGAACAATCGAAAAGCCGCGATTCAATTGCCGGACCGGATCATGTGCTGAAAAAATGACTGAAAAATTCTGGAATTGCCTTTCGGTCTCGGCAATGATCTCTTTAGCATGTCTTCTGAAGTCCTTTGAGTAAATTTCGAATGCTCCTTCAGTCTGTTGTACCAGTCTTGAAAAGGCGTTCTGAATCTTGTTTGAAAGGAGAGAAAATTCATATGAGGCGCTCATCCACGGCTCGTTAAGAAGCGCAGTGATGGCGGTTGGCGTCGATGTCATCATGTCGGCAGCAAAGGAAAGCAATGGCACGTCCTTGTCATGGCCAAGGCCAACAATGACAGGAAAGGGCAGGTCCAAAATCTCGCGTATGACCGCTTCATTATTGAAGGCGATAAATGACTCGAGGGAACCGCCTCCTCGAATAATGACCAGTACATCGATGTCCCTGTTCTTGAATGTCCTTATCGAGGAGATTATTTCTTCGACTGCTCTTGATCCCTCGACTCGCGAATTGACCAATTCTGTCTGGAAACCATACTGACCGAGATTATTGAGAAAATCGTGTATGACTGCGCCTTCTCTGGAGGTGATCACCCCTATTTTCAACGGAAAAGCAGGCAAACTTTTCTTGCGAGCTTCGGCGAACACTCCCTCAGCTTCGAGTTTCGCCTTCAGCTTGTCATACGCTTTCTTAAGTTCGCCCTCGCCGACGAGTTCGATGACTTGCGCCTTGAACGTCAGCCGTCCCATCGGCTTGTATATTTCAGGCTGACCGATAACGAGCACTTCTGTTCCCTCCTTCAGGTCAAGGCTGAGCATCGAGTAAGTGGAGAGCCATATCAAGCAGGAAAGGACGCTCCCGTCTTTCATGTCGCGCAAAGTAAAATAGACCGCCTTGCCGCGAATGGTAATCTGGCCTATTTCCCCGGAAACGCTTCCTGAAAGTGGAGCGATCGTTTCCTGCAGGATTCCGAGATATTCGCTTACTGAAAAAATCATTATTGGGCCTTAAAGCTTGCGCGGACGATATCAGAACCATTCATCACCAGGTTTGACGGGCTATAATCAAAATCAGGGCTGTCATTGTAAAGCACGACGTCATAAGTCGCGCCTGGTACGGTCGCTCTTGATACATATATGGAAGCATTCTGATAATTTCCTGCAAATATCTTGCGGGCCCCGAGGACGCGAGGAGTGGTAGTGGACTCTATATGGTCGCGGATGGCAACCCAGTAATTCTTGTCGAGCGAAAGCGTCGCAAGGGTTACTGAATTTCCTGCAGGCTGATCAGAAACAGAAACCCATTCAGCGCTTAAGCTGCTCGTGGACGAAGCCGAAACGGAAGTCGAGGTGGAGACCGCCGAATTGTTTGGAATAGTGTTCACCCCGCCGGCAAACTTGCCCGCAGACATGTTTCCGATGATAAAGCCGATAAGAAGGCCGAGGACGAAAGCTATTCCCAACGAAGTATTGAAGGAGATGCGTCCCTCTTCTGGTATTTGTTCCGGATTCATATATATTCATTGTAACATACGCCAGATGAAATATGCCAACTTCATAGCTTCAGCTTTTTTGATTTCCGCCGTCGTCTTTTTAGATCCAAAAGGTCAGCCCTTTAGCTCTTTCAGCGCGAATATGCAGAAGAGTTTTTATCTTGATGATTGCAAAAAAGACACTGTCCATCCGCCTTCGGGCGACAATTCCCTTTTCCAGGTCATAAGCGTCATAGATGGCGACACGATTGAGATAGAGAAAGGCTGCAAGCCGATAAAAATACGCTTCATTGGCATCAATACGCCCGAAAGCGTCGATCCCCGCCGTCCCATCCAATGTTTCGGCCTTGAAGCATCTCATCATGCGAAAGAAGTCCTTTCGGGCAGGAAGGTTCGCATCGAGACCGACTCTTCGCAAAATGCATTGGACAAGTATGGAAGAACGTTGGGATATGTAATACTAGAGGACGGGACCAACTTTAATCTTGAAGAGGTCCGGGACGGCTACGCGTATGAATATACCTATGACACCCCCTACAAATATCAAAAAGAATTCAAGCAAGCAGAAGAAGACGCCCGCGAGCAAGGAAGAGGCCTTTGGGCTCAAAACACCTGTGATGGAAAAAAGTAAGCATCAGCAGCTGAAGGAACTCATCGATGCCCATATCAAGATGGTGTATAATTTCATATTCAGGATGACTGGAAATTCCGATGAAGCGCAGGACCTCACCCAGGAGACGTTCATCCGCATATGGAAGAACATAAACAAATATGACCCCGAACGAAATGCCAAGGCGTGGATCTTAGCCATTGCGCGGAATGCGACTATTGACTGGATCAGGAAAAGCAAGCCGCTTACCTTTTCGCAGCTGCAGAGGGAAGGATCTGATGATTCATTCGAGGAAAATATCGCTGACCTCTCGCCGCTTGCCGACGAGCTTTTCGAGCAGAATGAAAGGAAGCTGCTGACCGAAAGCATATTACCGAAGATTAATCCCGAATACAGAGCCATCATACTTCTTCACCTTTTCGAGGAAATGACATTCGAGCAGATTGCCTTGGCGCTTAAGAGGCCTATAAATACCGTCAAAAGCCAATACCGAAGAGGATTGATAGAGCTTAAGAAGCATGCTGACCTGCACCAAAAACCTCTCTTATAGCGTAGTAGTGGATATGGAAATAAAATATATCGAAGTACCGGAAGGCCTCAGCAAGGCCATTTTGTCTAAAATAGATGAATTGGAAAACCGAAGAGCAAGGTTTCACTTTGCTCTTTTTAGCTGCATTTCCTTGACGTCATTAAGCGGAGTCATCGGCAGCCTGATGTATCTCTGGAAATATCCTTATGACTGGCTTCGATCAGTACCTTTCCCTCGCCTTTTCAGACAGCAGCGTCCTTATCACTTATTGGAAGGAGCTTTCATTGTCTCTCGTTGAATCGCTGCCGCTGATGGCAGTGATGCTGGTGCTTGGCGCTCTCGGACTCTTCATCTGGTCTTCAGCAAAGGCATTTCAGGATGCTGAGACATTATTCTTAACCGCATAGCATTTTTTATGACAAAATACACGAAATACGTGCTTTCAAGCATCATCGGATTGATAGTAGCGATCTTGATTTTCCAAGCTGGAGTCTTCGTCGGCTATCACAAAGCCTCTTTCTCTTACCGATTCGGTGACAATTACTCCCGCAATTTCATGGGTCCTCGCGGAGGTATCATGGATACGCGTGACAATATGATGGGAGGCGACGGAGCTTCCGGAAAGATCATAAAGATCAGCCTGCCTGACATCATCGTCTCAAGCCCGGACAACACCGAAAAGACCGTGGTTCTTGGAAATGATACTTCCTTCAGGGAATTTCACGGCGTAATCACGGCGCAAGATCTCAAGGTAGATGATTTCGTGGTGGTTCTCGGCACGCCTGACAATAAGGGAGAGATCGATGCAAAGCTCGTGCGCGTGCTGCCAACGCCTCCTCCAAGCCCAGATGCGACCAGCACGGCGACCACTTCAAACCAATAATCAATAAAATCCAATGAATATCCAAACCATAAAAAATTTATTCGCATCAATAAAAAAATATGCGCTCGCGCACAAGGTGATCAGCGGAATAGTGTTGGTCGTAATCCTTTTCGGCGGATATGAAGCGGTGCATGCTTTCACTAATACGAGCAATCAAACCAAATATGTCGTGGCGACCGTCCAGGACGGCGCTATCATCCAGACAGTGACAGGAACCGGCCAGGTCTCGGCTTCAAACCAGATCGACCTCCTCGCCAAGGGATCGGGGAATTTAACATCCGTTACAGGCGCCGTAGGCCAAACATTCAAGGCCGGCGATGTCATTGCCCAGATTGATGACACCGATACATCATTCGCCCTGCAAAATTCGAAGCTTGCCCTTCAGAAATTGACTGAGCCAGCTGACCAAGTGACATTAGTCGAGGCTCAGAATGCCTTGAATGACGCGATCACTTCAAAAGCGCAGGCTCAAAGCGACCTCACGACAGCCTATGCCAATGCCCTCAAGACGATGAGCGATACGTTCGTCGATATGCCGGGCGTCATCAGCGGAATGAACAATATGTTCAACACTTCCCAGGGACTACTGAGCCCAGGCGGAAGCTTTTATAATCTGAACGACGAGATACGTACCGACCGGGATGCTGCCGGAGCGCAGCTTGACGCGTCGAAGACAAAATACACTTCAAACCTTCAGGATTACCAGGCAATCAATACGACGACTCCTACCAGCACGCTTGAAAGCGTTCTCGCGGAAACTCTCGATACCGCCTCTTCCCTTTCATCAAGCGTAAAAGCGGCAAAAAATACCGTTGACTTGGTTCAGAATCTCAATACATATAATTCAAGCATCACGAGCACTCAGATCACTTCGGCTCAGACCAATCTTAATAACTGGCTGACCTTGATGTCCGGGCACGCGGCAGACCTCGCTTCAATACAAGAAACCATACAGACCGACAAGGATGCCATCACGAGCGCCAATGCCTCGATCAATGACAAAAACCTTTCCCTTATCAAGCTTCAGGACGGCCCTGATCCTATCGACGTGCAGACGCAGGAATTGCAAGTGCAGCAGGAGCAAGTAGCGTACGACAACAGCTTCATTACAGCACCTTTCGACGGAACTCTTGCGACTCTCAGCATCAAGCAGGATGACGCTGTCACGAGCGGAGAGAACGTAGGAACTTTCATCACCAATCAAAATATAGCTACCATTTCCCTCAACGAAGTGGATGCGGCAAAAGTGCAAGTAGGCCAGAAAGTAACGCTTACTTTTGATGCGATTCCCGACCTTACCATTTCAGGGACTGTTGGAGAGGTGGATCTAGTCGGAACAGTCAGCCAAGGAGTCGTTACTTATAATGTGCAGATCGGATTCGATACCCAGGATAGCAGGGTAAGGCCAGGCATGAGCGTGAATGCGAACATCATTACCAATATGAAGCAGAATGTCATTACCGTTCCGAACGCGGCATTGAAGACCCAAGGCGGAGTGACCTACGTGCAGATATTCAGCCCTGCCCTTCCTTCAGATCCCGCAAACTCAAGCGCTGCAGGAATAGCTACGGCACAAGTGCCTATCGATCAGCAAGTGCAGATAGGATTGGCCGATGACACTTCGACCGAAATCACTTCCGGCTTGAACGTGGGAGATCAGATCGTCACCAAGACCATCGCTCCTTCCACCGCAAAAACGACGACCACGCCAAGCATCTTGAGCAGCGTCAGCGGAAGCAGGACGACAGGAGCGGCGGGCGCATTCAGGGGAACTGGAGCGGCAGGAGCCGGAGCGGCTCGGGGAAATTAAAATCAAATGATCGAAATAAAAAACGTAACGAAGACATATAAAAGCGGAGACTATGATTTCCAAGCTCTCAAAGGCGTAAGCTTTACCATAAAGGACGGAGAGTTCGTGGCGATCATGGGGCCGTCCGGCTCGGGAAAATCGACGCTCATGCACATCCTTGGCGCGCTCGACACGCCGACTTCAGGCAGCTATTTTCTCGATGGCAAAGACGTCTCCACCCTTTCGGACGATGAATTGGCCGACATCCGCAAGGATAAGATCGGCTTCGTCTTCCAGGCTTTCAACTTGCTTCCCCGCACTACCGTCATCCGCAATACCATGCTTCCCTTGATGTATTCGTCAATCGAGAAAACGAAAAGAGAAGAGCTCGCTACCAATGCCCTTCTTTCTGCCGGCCTCGACAAAAGCCACTTCTATCACCTTTCGAACCAGCTTTCCGGAGGACAGATACAGCGCGTCGCCATTTCGCGCGCGCTTGTGAACAATCCGAGCCTTATCCTGGCCGATGAGCCGACAGGAAACCTCGACACAAAGACAGGAGATATCGTCCTCGGCACGTTCCAGAAGCTCAACCAGGATGAAGGCCGCACCATCGTCCTCATCACCCACGAACGCGATGTCGCCGAGCACGCGGACCGCATCATCTTTATCAAAGACGGTCTTATCCTTGAAGACAATCCGACGCACGGAAAGAAAAGGATAGCTTACAAAAAATAATATGCTTCTAAGCGACACACTTCACGAGACATATTCGGCGCTCTCAGCCAACAAGGCGCGATCGGGCTTGACCATGCTCGGAATCATCATCGGCATCAGCTCGGTCATCGCCTTGGTCGCCGTCGGACAAGGAGCCCAGAGCTCAGTCCAATCGAGCATCCAATCGATCGGCTCGAACCTCATCCTCGTAATGCCAGGCGCGCAGCGAGCGCCCGGAGCGCAAGTAAGCACAGGAAGAGGAACGGCGCGAACGCTTACCCAGGAAGATGCGACTGCCATATCGACGGACATCAGCGATGCCCAAGCAGTCGCTCCGGAAAATTCAGGCAGATACCAAGTGACAAGCACTACGGGATTGAACACGAACACCTCAGTAGTGGGGACAGTTTCCGCCTACCCTACAGTAAGAAATGTCCAGATAGACGAAGGAGACTTCATTTCTGACCAGAATGTCGCCAACCTTTCGAAAGTGGCAGTGCTCGGGCCGACCGCGCGCGATGACCTCTTCGGAGTCGGCGCTGAAGCGGTCGGCTCGATCATCCGCATCAAGGGAATAGATTTCACCGTCATCGGAATAACCAAGGCAAAAGGAGGAAGCGGCTTCGGAAGCCAGGATGACATGATATTCATCCCTCTTTCAAGCGACCTGCGCTTCCTTGCCGGCGCCGATTATGTCACCACCATCAGCGTCCAGGCTCCGAACAGCAGCGACATGACGAACTTGCAACAGGAAATCACCGACCTTCTTCTCACTCGCCACAAGATAACCGACCCTAACCAAGCTGACTTCAGCACATTGAACGAAGCCGATATCGTAGCGACTGCATCAAACGTGACGCAGACCTTCACTGTCCTTCTCGGTGCCGTTGCAGGAATCTCCCTTCTCGTCGGAGGAATCGGGATCATGAACATGATGCTCACCACCGTCACCGAGCGTACCCGAGAAATCGGGCTCCGCAAGGCTATCGGCGCGAAGAAAAAAGACATCAGCCTGCAGTTCCTGATCGAAGCCATCGCCCTTACGTTTACCGGAGGAATGATAGGTATCATATTAGGCTGCAGCATCTCCTTCTTCCTGAATTACTTCGGCATCATCCAGGCCCAGCTTTCCCTCTCGCCTATCCTTCTTGCCTTCGGCGTCTCGGCCCTCATCGGAATCATATTCGGCTATTATCCCGCTCGGCGGGCTGCCGGGCTCAATCCGATCGAGGCGTTGAGGTTCGAATAAGGCATTATCATTAAAAATTAATTTAAAAATATGAACGCAAAAAAAATAACAGGCATCATCGTAGCAGTAATCATCGTCGGAGGAGCATCATTTTACGGAGGAATCAAATATGATCAGAGCACGGCCAAGCCTTTGACAGCGCAAGCAGGAGGCTTCAGGGGACGAACTGGCGCAGCCGCAGGAGGAAGCGTCACTGCAGGAAGCATCCTTTCAGTCGATCCGACTGGCATCACAGTCCAGCTTCGCGCCGGAGGATCAAAGATAGTATTCATCTCTTCGAGCACTGCGATAACCAAAAGCGTAACCGGAGCTGCTCAGGATCTCTCAACTGGCCAGCAAGTGATGGTATCAGGACAGACTAATTCAGACGGCAGTATAGAGGCATCCTCGATCCAGATCCGACCAGACATGGCAAGCACGACATCAGCCGCTGCTACTCAGTAGGTCATTTGAAGACGATCGGTACGATGACCGAGTCATCGTTGCTTGAAAGGCCGCTTGAATTATTCTTGCTGAAAACAAGCGTTCCCTCGCTTCCGGATTGCTGCTTGGCAAAGGTAATCTGAATGCTGAAAGGAACGTATTTGCCGCTTATCCAGTCGCCTTCCGCTTCGGCATCTCCCTTGAACAAGGAGATGCCTTTTGCGTTCATGAGCTCGACAGGAAAAGTGCCTTCATCATACCAGCCGCGCGCCTTTCCCAAGACGGCGAAAGGCGATGAGATCACCATTCCGTCGGTGAGATCATCAAAGACCACCGCATTGACGATGCCTTTTTCGGAAAGGGTGATGGTCGTATTGGGAGACAAGTCAGGATCGGGAGCATGCGATTGGACGGGAGCTAGCGAGGGAGCGAAGCCGATCCTCTGGTATATGAAAAAGCTGCCCAAGGCAATGACGACGATTATAAGAGTAAGAAGGATATTTTTTTTCATGTCATTTCAGGATATTCCACAAGCGGGGATCTTCCATGCCGAGAACCCATGCCGACATTCCGCGGACATTATTCGAAGTGAGAAGCTGAAGCTTCTCCTGAAGGCTTGTGACATCCTCATACCATAATATCCTTTTTTCCTTCGTTTTTGTACCCTTTGTCATATATATGACCCAAGGCACTTCTTGCGTCTGGTCGATGCCGTAGGAAATCTGCCGCTTATCCTTGAAGATAGATTGGGCATAAGAATAGCTATCCTCGGCTGACTTGGCATCCGCTCCGAGCTTCCAGTTCCATCCGTACACCGGAATGCCGAACGATATCTTATTTGCCGGCAGATTCGCTAAAGCATATTTCAATGCCTGAGCATAGAATGGAAAGCCGGCGACCGGACCGATGGAATGCGGGTCGTCATAAGCCATGACGGAAAGAAAATCGACGGAAGGAGCCAGAGCCTTGTAGTCATAAGCGCCGACCCAATCGTTCCAGGAAGCTGCGGGGTAGTTCGACGGATCGTCACTGGTCTTGGCGACGACAGCAACGCTGAAAGTGAGATTATTCTGGCGGATGACGGTCCCGAGCGCCTGCACGAATGCGGAATATTTATCCTTGTACGCCACCCCGATATGCTCGATATCCAATTGCCAGCCTGCAAAACCCTGAGCTTTGGCTTCCTTGACCAAAGCCTGAGCTATCGCCTGATATTCCGGCGGATTATCCAAGACGCTTTCGATGCCGCTTTCGCTGAACGATTGGTTCACCACAAGCGGCATTATCTTGGTCTGGTGAGCGCGTGCCAATGCAAGCACGCTGTCCGGAACGCTTCCATACAAGGTGCCTGATGCGGTAAGTCCGTAAGATTGCGGAGCGAGGATATCGATCTTTCCGATATTGTCAGAAAGCGAAGCGAAGCCCTTCGTGGTGGGAACGTAATAGAATACCTTCTCGCCTGAATAGAAAAAAGGGATTGTTGAAGCGCGGGCGGAATGAAAGGAAGCGAGAAAGATGAAAGCGGCAATGATGATCAGCTTACTTCTCATCATCTTTTTTCTCTTCCGTTTCGAGATTAAGGCAGACTGAATTCATGCAGTAGCGCTTGCCGGTCGGAGTGCCGATGGCATCATCGAAGATATGGCCGAGATGCGACTTGCAATTGCTGCAGACTACTTCGGTCCTTCTCATGCCATGAGAATCGTCATGGATGAATTCGACGCTGCCAGGAAGCGCATCATAAAAGCTTGGCCAGCCAGTGCCGGAATCGAATTTGGTATCGGAAGGAAAGAGCTTCTGTCCGCAGGCCTTGCACGTATAAATTCCTTTTTCCTTGCTATTCCAATACTTGCCGGTAAAAGGCGCTTCCGTTCCCTTCTCGCGAAGGACCGAATATTCTTCTGGAGTCAATTTCTTTTTTAGTTCTTCGTTATTCATGCTTCCATTCTACCCTATTTCGTAAGATTAAAAAGAGCAGGTTCGGTGGAAGTAGCTTCTACCTTGAAGCTTATCCTTCCGATGTGCTGGCCCGTGCGAGTCTCCACATCTACCCTCCATGAGCCGAGCGCCAAGGAATCCTTCTCGGAATACGTCCGGAAGCCGTTGTCGCGGCCGCCAACGATGGGAAGGTCGATGCGCGCCGTCTCGACCCACTTCTTGCTCTTGGCGTCGTAATATTGCCAGACATGATAGATATCGGTATTGAGGTGGGTCGGCGAAAAGACCGCGCTCCAGACATAGACCGGATCGCCGGCAGCGATATGGACCGTCTCCTGGAATTCGAAGAAATTCCACCAGCTCGGCAATTCTTCCGCGGTAACGGCATACGTGCCATCTCCATTCCTGGAGATCGAATGATAGATGCCGGCATCCTTAAGCGAAAGCGGCAGCGGCGGGATGATATCGTAGAAATAAAGGACGTTCATGATGACGATGATGCTGAACACGCTTATGAGGACCAGCTTGCGGCTTTGCGCATACTGAGTGGGAGCGATCTTCTTCAGGATGAAAAGGAATATGCCGATGATGACCAGGCTGATGAATCCGCTCAAGACGAAGATCTCGTCTCCGATCTGATGCACCATTACCGGCACGATGAAGATGGCGAAGGAATAAATTGAGACGAAGAGGACTGTTATCTGAAAGACGAGCCGCGTGTAATGCTTTTTCAAGGCCTCGTTGCAGACGAAGACCGCGATGAGGACAAGGAGGAACGGCCAGCTTACCGCCAGCGTGGCGCTCCTGAAGTAGAAGACGATGAACGTGCTCAACAGTCCTCCGAAGGCGAATTGGATCAAGATAACCAGCCAGAAATGCACCCTTTTGTCGCCCTCGGAATTCCTGGTATAAAAATTGATGGCGATGATGCCGAATGCAGCTACTAAAAGATGAGCGAGGACCCACAGGTTATCCCAGAACAGGTCCACCCGCGTCAGGCTGACCGCATCGAAAATGAATCCGCTGATGAGGGAAAGAGACGAGATATGCCTTTCATATTTGAAATAGAATTTCTTGACGTGCTTCAAGGGCTTCATGCCGCAATTGTAACTTGTTTTGACAGAAATGAACAGATAAGGTTTAATACAGGCCGAATGAGCACACTGACATCGCCTCAAGATGTCGCAAAACATCTTCTTAGGAACAGCGGTACCCTTCTCGCCATCAAGCGTCAGACCTTGTATGGGGGACAGCCACTGTCGCGCAGCCAAATCGGATTGTTGAATGAAATTGGAGACCAGATCATCGGTTTCGGCATCGAGATAGAGAATTTGAAAACAAGTGACATCATGCTCGCCATAATGGCGGTGAATCATGTCAGGAAGTTCGGAAACTCCTTTTCTCACAATGCCGCGTACCGCCGTAAAAATCAGCTCCAACTTAAACTTCTCTACCGGCGCGACGTTTCGAGACGCGAGGGTAAAGGAGAATACGTCGGCTGTATTGAGCTTGTACACCGGGAACTCAGCACGCATATTCCCTACGACGTCCTGAACGAGATGGTTTAGCGACCCCAGCCTGCGTCCCCCGGACCAGGCTTTTTTATTTGACTGAATTTGCCCAGAACCAGACAAAGAGTATACTGTTTCCGAAACCGAAGGAGGCTTCATGATCAATAAAATCTGGCATAAGCTTGTCAATCTCTTTTGTGTGATTTTTGTCCTTTTAGTGGTCTTCGTGTGGAACATGTGCATATCCGCCGCGAAGAAATTGAGGCGCCAAAAGAGGAATAAACATCCGAAATGAATGCTCCGCTTGCGTGGGGCTTTTTTAATGATATGTTTATGAAGGAAAAGCATGCGCCGATAACGCCCTTCTGGTCTTGGGACGGCGCGACAACAAAACCAGCATCCGGCTGCCGACCCAATGAAAAAACGCCACTTCGCACAAAAAATGAAAATGCTTTGCTTTGGCATTAGAAGTAGGCTTTGGCGCCAAAAAGTCAAAGCGGGCATGAAGACACGATAAAACGCCTTTGTGCCGCCGGTCTGACAGAATCAGGTGATTGAGAATAACAGTGCAAATGGCCATACAGTCGCCCAACGGCCAGCAGCCGACTCATGATGAAAAGGGCTGGAATACACTCCTGTCATAGGTGGAAATCCAACAATGGTCCCGCGACGGCTCACATGCCGCGCGGGACCTCTTTTATTGACACGTCTATTTAAAGGTATAAAGTTTCCAATCGGAGGAAAAAAATATGAACCTATTAGAGAAATTAGGATTCGGCAGTGCTGCTGAAGTGCAGCGACTGCTTTCAGCTCGTTCCAGTACCAAAGAGAGCGTCCCCGTTCCCCAACAGACGAAACCTGCAGTGGCGGCAGATCCGCCGAAAAGGAAAGGAAGGCCGCCGAAGGCGCGCCATGCTGAAAACGGACATGTTGAACCGGCTGCTTCGGAGGAAACGCCTCCAGTGAAAAAGACTGTTCGGTCGCGAACGCCGAGGCCTGACCGCCAACAGCTCGGTGAGCGTCTCGGCAGAGAGGCCAAGGTTAATGAAGGAGACCGCATCCGCGTGATCGTGGCTGGCCGAGGGCATATTCCGATCAGTAAAATGGAAGACCGGAAAGCGATCGCTTACCTTTCCGAGGGAACCTACTTGCTGCTTGCAGCCAAAGACGGCTATGGCAATATCTGGTTGATCAGTGAGAAAAGCCCTGAACGAAACTCGGTCGGCAGAAATGCCGCCCGGCCATCGCAAGATGGCTTTTTTATTTGAATCATATATACTCGCTCGAAAGGAGCACATTATGCCGACGACTGAAATAAAAAGAACCGTGGATTTCATCTGGGGAGACCAACGGCCTTCCCATTGCGGAAAGATTGGCTTTGCCATCGAATGCCAAGGCGGAGTACTGTATGCGTTTATCTTCTTCAACGGAGAAGAGCGCCACATCAGCAGCCATTACGATGGCTCGAGCTGGCAAAAGGAAACCATCTCACGAGTTCTTGCGGGATACGAATCCCTCCAAACCGACTTTTCCAAAGAGAGGCGCAAGCTTCTCGAGGATCAGCTTGAACGAGCGAAAGAACACGCCCTCATCTGAGGGTTTTTTATTTGTCCCCTTCGACCTCGGCCTTCACGAAAATCCGAACCAGCTGCACTTCGCGGTAACTCACTGCAGGGCTCAGCTTGAATTTCTTCTTGTTCTTCTCAAGGTAATCCTTCGCAGGTGCCAAGCGCCAGTCCTTGTTTTTTTCATACATCATGGCAAGCGCTTCAGAAATCGGATCAAAGCGCTTTTTAGGAATGGTTTTGCGGAGATATTCGACTTCTCGCAGGACCGCAGCATCTTCTTCGACCAATTTTTCAATATGATCGATGACTGTCTGCTCGGTGATTCCCCTCTTTTTTGCGATTTCCTCGATAAGCAATTCTTCCTTGATGAGCTCGTGGGTGACTTCGAATGTCGAAGGCTTCGCTGCTTTCTTCGGCTTTGATGAAGTGATCGAGGCAAGATAGCTTTCCTGCGCAGACTGAAGCTTTCCTTTCTTTGCGTATTCCTTGAGCTGCTTGACTGCCGTCTCTGATTGAACCTTCAGCTCTTCATCGTGCTCCAGCACCTCGTCATTGACCTCAAGAGCGCTTTCATTCATGCCAAGTATGGTAAGGCCTGCAAGAGTGCGCACTCTGGAAAGCGCCACATAGCCCATTCCCTTCTCGAAGGATTTAGAAAGATCCACTTCTACCGCATCGAGCGACATTCCCTGGCTTTTATGAACCGTGATTGCCCATGCCAGCCGGAGCGGATACTGCTGAAGCTCGGCTTTGGCTTTTCCCTCTTCCTCGATGGTCCAGCTTGCTATCGGAACTTCAATGAACTCGCCGGTGCGCAGTATTTCAACCACTGGCCCTCCGGCATTGCCTTCGAGCTTTCGCACGATTCCGAGGGTTCCGTTGGCGAAGCCTATCTCGAAATCATTCTTGACGAACATCACGCGCGCACCCGCTTTCAATCGGAGCCTCTCGGGAGCGAGGCAGCTTTTTTTCAGGATCGATACCAGCATGTCGGAGCCGGAGGTATGCATGTCATAATTCATCGACTGGCCGTCGAGCACGTCGAGCTCATTCTCATTCACCTTGTCCACATCGATATTGTGGGTATAAAGGCGCGTCGGCTGGATGCTCATTTCTTCTTCCTTCTTGTTGGCTTTGAAGCATTTCTTCAGATGATCCATCGTGGTTCCGCTTACCCTGTTTCCGCGGATGTCATTGAGGACGGTCAGCGCGTGGTCGTCCGTCTGTCGGTACTGCTCCTCCAGATAGCAGATCTTGAATCCGGCATTCTTCCATGATTCGGAATGGTAGGCGAAATGCGCATCCTGCTCGCCCATCCGCGATACCGGCGGAAGCTGGAAGAAATCGCCGCAAAGGATCACCTGTATGCCGCCGAAAGGCTTGTCATTCCTCTTGAAAGTGCGGACTATCTTCTCCACCAGATCAAGGCGGAAATGATGAAGCATGGATATCTCGTCGATGATGAGCACTTTCACGCGCTCCATGCGCTTCCAGAGATACGGCTTCTCGAGCATCGCCTCAAGGTCGTAGTCGCTGATGCTGTCACGCACGCCGAGGCCTGTCCAGGAATGGATAGTCACGCCTCCCATGTGCGTAGCAGCAATGCCCGTGGAGGCGGTAATTCCGACATCGACATCATGATGATTAAGGTAATCGATGTACTGATTCAAAAGATGAGTCTTACCCGAGCCTGCAGGCCCCGTAATATACGCATTGCAGCCGAGCTTGAGGATGTCGAGAGCTTCTTTTTGAGTCATGTGGATTGAAGTATATGGTATAATCGCCTGTATGAAAAATGCCGAAGAAATGGCACAAGAGGAATCAGGAATCCTCAACCACGAGATCACTCCCAAAGACCGCTTGCAGAAGCAGATGGTCCTTGCTGAGGAGCTCTATATCAGAAATCACCCTGATCAGACGGTAGATGTCGGGAATCATGATATGAGAAATGCGATCATGAACGAGTGGTCAAACATCGACGGAGACATGAGCAAAAGCTTCTCTGCCTATTTCAGGGAACTTGAAAATGCCTTAATGGCAAGCCCCGGACACGCTGAACGCGGAAAGACTATTCTCGATATCACGCTCGACGACCTTATCGCTTTCAAAGAGACAGGAACTCTCCCTCCCGAGTGGCTTTAGTTAAAATCAGAAAGAACTGGTTACCGGGCTTCCCAAGCCCGTCACATAATCATAATGCTTCCGAGCGGTGCAGAAATATCCGCAAGCGCCGTTCGAACCGCTGGTGATGTCCCGGAAATAATTCTGCGGATTGTCACTTGCCTTGTCTGCATAAAGAATTGAGTCCCTGATAGGACCCATTGAGGCGATCGCTGCCCATTGAGGAGCGCCGGCGCTCGTTCCTCCGACGACATACCATTTTCCTCGATATATCGGATAGCCGGAATGCGGATCGGCATCGTACGAGACATCAGGTATTGCCCGCATACCGCCTGATTTGCTGATATTGAAACTGTCTTGATACGTTCCAGCTTTTTCGAACTGGCTTATGCCGCCTCCGCTGCCGGCCCATGCCGTTTCAGACAGAAGATTTCCGGATGAAGAAAGCGCAAGGCTCGTGCCGCCGACAGCAATGACATTCGGCGAGGCTGCAGGCCAGCTTGCTCCTGCTCCTTGGTCTCCGGATGAAGCGAAGAATGCTATCGGATGCGCAGGATCAGGAGAAACGAAATGACTATCAAGGGATGTCTCGTCAGAAAACTCAGGACCGCCCCAGCTCATCGAGACTGAGACGACATCTTTCCTCTGGCGGGCATAATCGACGGCCTTGAGAAGATTTGGGCCGCTTTGCGTATCAGCTTCAACGAGCAGAATGTGCGCCTGAGGCGCGATGGCGTGAGCCCATTCGACATCCAGGCTCGTTTCCATCGCCCATCCCGGATCGCTTCTTACTTTTGCCGACATCTTATGCTTCTCGAAGCATCCGTTCGCTGCCGTGCAATCCACCAATCCAAAGGCCTTGTCGAAAACTGCCAAGTCCTTCTCTATGCTCGGCGCATCATATGCCCCGATAAGAGCGATAGTCCCCTTTCCTCCGGCTTTCGGCAAGTTGTAAATCTGCTTTATCTGGTCGGGGCTGAGCCCTTGCGGAAGGGCTGATGTCTTTCCCCAGATGTGGATAGGCGACCTCGCCTTGAAATTGGCAAATCGGTACGCGGCATAGGCAGGATAGAAATAAAACATCGAGTAGCAGAGCAGCGAGATGATAAGTAGCAATAAATATTTTCTCATGCATGCATTGTGGCAAATTCCATTCAAGTGGTAGAAAAAATTTCCTCAATTATTTATCAAATAAAAAAGCTGCCGATTAAGGCAGCGTACAGCGCAAACTGGAATATTACTCTTCTTGAACCGCGGCCGCGATTTCAGCTGCGGCCTCCGAATCCGTCTCGGCTTGTCCCAGATTCGCGCTTGCAGTTGCAACGAGGAAATGGCGGATGATAAAGCGAGTCTCCCACAGGAAATCCTGGTAAAGCGTCAGGCCGTTGCACGGGCAGCCGACTACAGCCGCGCTTCCGTCGATGTAGCCGAAAAAAACTTGGCTATCGTTTCCGATATACTTCCTCGGATTTTCCTGTTGCTTTGCAAGCAGACTGCGAAGCTCTCCCTCCTCCATATACTCGCCGTTAAGGTCGAAATGTACCCGGCCGCAAAGGTCGCAACCCCTTACCGGACCGCCGCCATCACAGACGGCATTTATGATTTCTTCATCAGGAGGGTTTGGGGAGAATATCGGAAGACTCCCTTTTTCAAAGGTCGGAAACAATTTGTATCTCATATTTAAGGTCCTATTTGCCCTAGACTATCGCATCTGCGATATTTATCAACTATCCGAAAGTAAAGGTGAAAGCGTTGAGGCCGGCCGAAGGAATATCGAGCTCAAGCGTGTGAGTGCCTTCGGCGGAATCCTGGATGAGCGGATAGAGTCCAGAATTCTGTATGGTCACTTGGCCGGCAGGCACGCCATCCTTGATGATATTGACAGTGACTGGCTGATCAGATGAAGCGACGATATACACGTCTTTCGCATCATATTTGTAGACGATCTTGGCCGCTGATTTGGTAGTAGCGTATTCGCCTTGGAAATCCCATGTGCCGTCAAGATAGAACTTATTCATATCCATCGACTGAGGGAGCGTAAGCGTCTGAGTTCCTGTTTGCTGGGCATTGCCGTTGCCGAAATATTCGTTGCGTGCCGAACCGAAGTAGGTTTCAGGACTCTGAGTATCAATCGTATATGACTTAGAGACAAGGTTAGTTGGAATGGTGTCATGTAAACCTAATCTCTGCTGCCTTTCCTGAAGGGCAGCCTGGATCTTTCGCTCGGTGACATCGTAATTGCCTTCACCGATCGAATTATCCACGATGAAGCCGTCGATGTCGATGAGGTATTCCGAAGGCCAGAAGCGGTTCTGATAAGCATTCCAAGTGCCGAGGTCATTGTCCATCACCACCGGATAAGTGATTCCGTACTGTGCCACTGCCCTTTTAACATTATCGATATTCTTTTCAAACTCGAATTCAGGAGAATGGACGCCGATGATTACGAGGCCGAGGTCCTTGTATTTCTGGTACCATGAAGTGACGTATGGAAGAGTGCGCTGGCAATTAATGCAGCTGTAAGTCCAGAAATCCACAAGAATGACTTTCTTGCCGATGAGGCTCTTGATCGTAAAAGGATCAGTGTTTATGAAAGCAGAAGGATCAGTCAATTCCCGGGCGCGGTCATATTTCTGTGATTTTTCCTGAATGATAGTGGCAAGCGCCTGCTGACTTGTATTCGCAGCGGCTGACGTGGTCGCGGTACTTGTAGCTGAACCGAGACCGTTCACGTCAACCGGAATGATCGAATTCGAAAGATCTACGGGAGCAGTCTGGACCTTTTTCGATTCAAGAAAAGCGATCAGGCCAACTATGACAATGACTGCAACGACAAGAGGGATGTGTTTTTTAAATTTATTCATATCATTTGTACAGGCTGGTAATCGATTGGAAATCACCAAGCAGCCTGATGTTGTCAGTGAACACCAAGATGCCGAGCAGGATCAGGAGATAGCCGAAAATGCGATTGATGATGACGCTTGCCTTGCCGAAACGGTTGATGAAAGCGGTCGCTTCGGCGGTAAAAATGCCGACAAAGAGGAAAGGCACGCCAAGGCCGAGCGAATAAGCGAGCAGCAGGAAGAAAGCGGAAACAGGAGCTGAAGTAGCCAAAGCTAAGATACTTCCGAGAACCGCTCCGGCGCATGGCGTCCAACCCACCGCAAAAGCGATGCCGAAGACGAATGAGGTCAGATAACGCGAATTGAATTTCTTAGCTTTGACATTGTAGGTCTTTTCCATGAAGCCGATATGAAGGAAGCCTGCAAGGTAAAGCCCGAAGACGATGATGATGATGCCGCCGATGCGGGAGAGCCATGTCTGGACATCAGAGCCGACTGCCCGCAGGACAGTCTGAAGGAGGACGCCGAGCAAGGCGAAGATGACCGAGAAACCAAGAACGAAAAAGACGCTGTTAATGAAGACTTCCCGCCTGTTTGCTCCTTTTTCACCTGTAGTAGCACCGCCGAGATAGGCTAAAAAGCCTGGGATGATAGGAAGGACGCATGGAGCTAAAAAACTAATAATGCCGGAAAAAAATGCCGTTCCTAAATATATTACGTTCATAATGTTACAATTCTAACATGGATACCACAGAAATCTACAATACATATCTGGAATGTGAAGGAGTGTGTACTGACACTCGATCGATCAAGCCCGATTGCCTTTTTGTTGCCCTCAAAGGCGACCATTTCGACGGCAATGATTTTGCGCTTGAAGCGCTCGAAAAAGGAGCCAAATACGCCCTCGTCGATGATGCAAGATTCGGTGGGAAGAAAAACAACAGGATCATCAAGGTGAAAGATTGCCTCGCCTCCCTTCAGGCACTTGCTCATCAGCACCGGAAGCAATTCGACATCCTGATAATCGGAATCACTGGCAGTAATGGAAAGACTACCACCAAAGAACTGGTCTCGACCGTACTCAATGAAAAATACCGAGTCATAACGACTGAAGGAAACCTGAATAATCACATCGGGGTGCCGTTGACCCTGCTTCGCCTCACCAAGAATACGGAAATTGCCGTCATTGAGATGGGCGCGAATCATCTGAACGACATCAAGGATCTTTGTGAGATTGCCGAGCCGACGCATGGGATAATTACCAACATAGGAATGGCTCATCTTGAAGGTTTCGGTAGCAAGGAAGGCGTCGCGTTCGCCAAGAGCCAGCTGTATATCTGGGTGCGCGATCATGGCGGAACCATTTTCGTCAATGAGAAGGACAGGGATTTGAAGGAGCTGGCGCTAAAAGTGAATTATGAGAAATCAGTAAATATAGTCTGGTACGGGAATGAGGAAATTCCCGAGAACGACAGGCTTTTCGGCGAATTCAACAGAGAAAATGTCAGGGCTGCTTATGGAATCGGCCTTTTCTTCAAGGTGCCCGTGCGGCAGATCAATCATACCCTCAAGACCTACGTGCCTAAAGACATGCGCGGCGAGAGAAAGGAAACCAAAAGAGGAAATGAGCTCATCCTTGATGCTTACAATGCCAATCCTTCGAGCATGAAGGCGGCAATCGAGGCCTTCAGTGAGATACGTACAGACAAGATGCGATACCTCATCCTTGGCGACATGAAAGAGCTCGGCCTTGAATCGGAAAAAGAGCACAAGAAGATCGTTGACCTGATCCGACTGCGGCGCTTCACGCATGTCATCCTTGTCGGCGAGGAATTCTCAAAGGCTGCCGCCAAAGAAAAAATATTCGTCCCATTCAAGACAACAGCTGAGTGCACTTCTTCATTCTTCATATCCAACATCAAACGTTCGCTGGTGCTGATCAAGGCAAGCAATAGCATGAAGCTATGGGAGCTTGCGGACAATCTTTGAGATTGAAGCATTAAATGCTATTATTTTCTGATGAACATACTTTCAAAAGCGAAACCATGGGGAAATTCGCTGACGCTGACGCAGAATGAGAATTCGACCGTCAAGCTCCTGACTGTGAAAAAAGGTGAGGCACTGAGCCTGCAGTATCATCAGAATCGGGAAGAATTCTGGAAAATATTAAAAGGAAATCCGGAGCTTGTCATCGGGGAAAAAACTATCGAAGCTCATCCTGATGAAGAATACTCCGTTTTGCGAACTATCAAGCATCGCATCTCAGCGCCAACCGATGATGTCCTCATCCTAGAGATATCAAAAGGAACTTTTGACGAGAATGATATAGTGCGCCTTAAAGATAAATATGGAAGATAAAAGCCAGCGGAGCAATTTTAATGCTTCTGTCTAATACTTTCGAATGACGCCTTTCACGATAGCAGCAATAGTGAGATCATTCTCCGGAAAGATCGGCTTGTATTTCTTGTTAGCAGGTTCAAGGTAAACTTTACCACCTTTCTTGCGTAGATATTTCATCGTCCAATCACCATCTACTTGGGCGATGACGATGTCGCCATCCTTCGGCTCGTTCTTGCGCTCAACGATAACGAGATCGCCTTCTTGGATGGCGGCATCGATCATTGAATCGCCTTTCACTTCGAGAATGTAGGTCTTGTCCTTGTCGCCGACAAGATAGTCGTCGAGGCTTAACATGTCGAGCACTTGGGAATCGGCAACCGAAGGGATTCCGGCTTCAACCAACCCAAGAAGAGGCAATTCGTTCATCAATGATGTCGGCGTCAGCCGGCCGTTGTCATCCTTGGTGACTATTCCCTCCTCAACCAACTTATTGATCAGCTTGTAGACGGCATTCTTGGATTTGAAGCCGACCAGATCCATGATCTCCTTATACCCAGGCATGCGACGATGCCGCTTGTAGAAGGAAGTTATTTTATTCTTGTATTGCTCGTACATATTGATGCTTTTGTTCCTGTATTATAGGACGAAAGCGCTTAAAAAACTAAGAGATTCGGAAAGCCATGATGAAGTGTAGCCTTGTAGGTCGCGAAGCTGCCTCGAAAGGAACTTGTGTCGGCGCGCTTCATTCTTGTATGGAAGGCCCTTGATGATCTTGATATCGATCTCTGCGTTCAGCTTCGACAATTCCCTTTCTATTTTCCTACTTAATGCGTGATTGCTCATGTTTTTGTTGGTTATTTGATAATTTTCTTATATTTATAGTATAGGTGAACTTAAGTTCACCGTCAAGCAGATAGTTGTGGATAACTGAAAAAATAGACAATATCGCGAGGAGAAAGGCATAATGATTTTTAAAAAACCATCAAGGCTATATCAACCACCCTCAGCCTGCGCTAAGCAGGTTTTTTATTTGCTTGAAATATGCTAAATTGGGAACCTCAAGGGACCGCCCTTACATTGCGAGATCGTCTAATGGTAGGACATCAGGTTTTGGTCCTGAGTATCTAGGTTCGAGTCCTAGTCTCGCAGCCAGCGTATTACACGCCGAGTGACCGACTCGCGTTATATTTTTCAACCTAAAAAAGTCACTCCGTTCGAGTCCTAGATACATGACAGGAAAGAGACTCGAACAGCACTAGGGATGGTGGTTAAGTTTAAATGATACAATTAGGTTTATAATATTTTAAAAACTATGAACACGGAACTTATTGAATCTATAGGATCACGAGGTGAAAATTTGCTTGAGAAAAATCTTCACAAAGATGAAACCGTTCTTGTAAAATTAGGGGGTTCATTTGGTGAAGCTTTGGTTATGACAAACAAGCACGTTTATATTATTAAGTGGGGCTTAATGACCCATAATGTTTTTGGAGGCAATTGCAATGCTTTTGATTATGGAAATATTGTTGGACTTGAGATAAAAAGAAGTCTTATAAACGGCACTGTAGAAGTTTTAACTGCTGCAAATAAAGATGTGAAGACAAGACAATCGGTTACCCGTCGCTCTCAAGGGGGAAACCCTCAGGCTCTTTCTTCAATCGCTTTTTTCTTGTCTGATTTATCCTGTCTATTTTAAATAAGATGTCGAAAAGCCCTGCTAAATTGCGAATACCCTCTGGATCCATGGGATCCTCTACCGCTTCATATGTTACTTCCATATTTTTTTATGAATATGACTTATAAACGAGACACCGACAGATGTCTCGCTAGGGGAATTCGTTCAGATGATCCGAAAGGAAAATATGCCTGAATCAGAACCGGAGCAACAGCTCCAAAACCTACGAACGTACCTCACCATCAGCGAGCCTTTCAGACACTACCGCGGCAAATTAGGCAACGGCTGGACAGGAACAGGAATGTTCCTTGAGCTAAAAGATTCGAGTCCACGGCAATACTCGATCAGTTCGACTGGCGCAATAGCCAGATACGCGTGCTCATGAACCACCGGGCGAAACTTCGTCGAGACGGTCAACTGGCCGCATTTGAGGAACTCAGCTGCGCACTCACCAACCCTGACTTCGTCATTACTGACGAAGAGCTTCCACTTCACAAGAGAACTCCCGGCGTCCTGCTTTTGTACTACCCTGAGCGGATACTGGAATTGATCAAGTGGATGAAGCTCGTTAGTCCGGAGATAGTGGACTTGCAGCTTGGTCATCCTGGATCATTTGCATTTGGATATGAATGATTCGCTCTTCGACCTCAAGCGCTGGCGGGATCAGGAAAATGAACCCGACAAGAATGAAATAGGGCTGAAACTTCATTTCCTTGAAAATTAAGCAGTTTGATTTCTCACACACTCAGTCCGGACGAAAGTCTAGACGGGGTGTTTTTTATTTCAAATTGGTATACTGTCCCCATGCAAAATTACTGGCTCATAAAAAGCGAACCGACCTGCTATTCGATTGACGACCTTGCAAGGGACAGGCAAACGCTCTGGACCGGAGTCAGGAATTACCAAGCACGGAATTTCATGAGGGATGAGATGAAGCCGGGCGACCTTGCTCTATTTTATCATTCAAGCACCGAGGTGATCGGCGTCGTTGGCGTTGCAGAAATATCCGGTCCGTCCGTATTCGATAAGACAGCCTTAGACAAGAAAGATGATCATTTCGACCCGAAAGCCACCAGGCAAGATCCGATCTGGTATGCGGCACAAATAAAATTCAAAAGAAAATTGGCAAAGCCAGTGACATTGGTACAGATAAAATTCAACCCGAAGCTCAAAGGCATCATGGTAGCAGCTACCGGATCGCGCCTTTCCGTCCAACCTGTCTCGGAAGCTCATTACAAGGAAATCATTGCCATGGCGGAATAATTAACCAATTCTCTCTGTCCAGATTTTTTATTATAATATATCCATGAGCACCGAAAAGAAATTCGCTTTCCTCCGCATCGCCTTCGGCTGCGTTTGGGCTATTGATGCCTGGTTCAAGTGGCAGCCTGCATTCCTTAATGGTCTCAGCGACATGCTGACATCAATGCTCGCCGGCCAGCCGGGGTGGGTCCAGGCATGGATCAACCTCTGGATATCCATAATCAGCATCAATCCTCACTTTTTTGCTCTCATCATCGCCCTCACTGAGACCGCAATTGCCCTCTCCCTCATCTTTGGCTTCCTTACCCACATTACGCTGGCCACAAGCATCGTTTTCTCGCTGCTCATCTGGTCTGTCGGAGAAGGATTCGGCGGCCCATATGCGGCAGGCTCGACAGACATGGGCTGTGCCGTTATATATGCATTCGTTGCCGCTGCCTTGTGGTTCGGCCATTCATGGAGAGCTTACAGCGCTGACAGCCTCATATGGAAAGATCCCCATCATGTTGCCGTCGTCCGCGAAGATAAGAAAGATACCATCATCAAGCTTCTAATTCTTGGCATCATTATCCTTGGCTCGATCATTCTATCTGCTCACGTACCCGCAGCAACAGCGCCTTCTGATCAAAGCATAAGCACCGGTCCCGGCGCCATGGCGCCTGCAGGCATGACACTGAAAACACTCGACCTTGCTCCGACTGATCCTGTTCCCACCGTCGCTTTCACTATCAATAAGGATCCTGTGGCCATGGGCGGCTGGGATGTGCATATCACCACCACGAACTTCATCTTCACGCCGCAGAACGTGAATCAGGCGCCCGTCGTAGATCAGGGCCATGCGCATTTGTATGTCGACAGCAAGATGTATGTCGTCTACGGTAATTGGTATCACCTCGACGATGTCCCTCCCGGACAGCATCTCATAACCGTCTCCCTTATGGCCAATGACCACAGCATTTTCTCGAAAAACAGGCAATGGATCGAAGCCACGACAACGATTAACCAATAGAAAGTTAGAAAAAATAAAAATCCCCTTGCTGGGGATTTTTATTTGTCAGATCAACGTTGCCTTAGAATCCGAAGATGTGCATGAAGAACTGGCCGATACCTGCCAAGAAGCCTTTAGGCTTGGCATTTTGGGGTCCTGGAGCAGGATTTGCGCCTCCGGAATTAGCACCCGCTTGTCGATCAATGATGGTAGATGCAGCGATAGCATTTCCATTTATGGTTCCCTGGACGACAACAGTATCACCGACTGCGATATTTGAGATGCTTGCAGCGGTGTTTCCTTCAACAACTTTGGCATTCGTGGCATCAACAGTATACGAGACGTTGCTTGAATTAGTGATGACGACGGAGTCTCCGTTAATCGATGCCACTTTTCCAGCAACTATAGGATTTCCATTGCCCACGAAGGGTGCTGTGCCGGAAGCTGAGCGGGGTCCGCCTTGTGCACCCGGTGCGCCGCGCATGCCGACGCCGTCACGTATTATGGTTGCAGTGACATTCGTTCCGCTCACTGTTCCCTGGACGAAGACATTGTCGCCAGTTGCGATGTTTGAAACGCTGCTTGTAGCATTATTCTTCATCACAATCGCATTTGTCGCATCGACTGTATAAGTGACCGACGCAGCGCCCGAGCCCATGCCCTGACGGCCGCTGACCGTGATGGAATTTCCATTCACAGCCGAAACAGTACCAACAACCGCAGGACGCATGCCTCCCATCCTATATCCGCCTGGACCCCGACCTTGCTGTCCCGAGCCTCCGCTAATACCAACATTAACGTTCGCGTTAACACCTACGCTCTGGGCAGAAGCAGGGAGAGTCAGTGAAAGGCTGGTAAAAAGGGCTGCTATGGCAATGATTGAAGCGATTTTCTTGATTTTCATTTGATTTTTAAGGGTTAGTCTAATAACAAGGCTTCACAGCCTCATACTCTTAATACGTTCCCTGTGGCAAAAGGTTGCATCAATGCTTTTTTACACCACATTTATGCTTTTGTTACAAAAAGTGAGATAATACACGCAATGAAAGGGAAAATAGCAATCATCACCGGAGGCGAGCGAGGCTTAGGAAAAGCTTTGGCAGTACTTCTCAGATCAAAAGGGGTTGAAGTGGTCATTTGCGGCGTCGAAAAAGAAGAGCTTGAGAAAACCGCGAATGAGCTCGGCGTTACGCCCTTTTTTGCTGATGTTTCTGAGGAAGAAGAGGTGAAGAATGCGGCGAGAGAGACGCTTGCGCGCTTCGGCGCGATAGATATATGGATAAACAATGCGGGCGTCTGGATTCCGCGCATGCCGATCGAAGAAATCGACACTCAAAAAGCAAAACGGCTTTTTGAGGTTAATGTCTTCGGATCAATCTTCGGAATGAAATCGGCGGTCGCTGCGATGAAGGATCGAGAAGGCGGAACGATCATCAATATTCTCTCCACTACTGTGTTTCCCGGCGGCAACGGATCAAGCTCATGCATCTACACCTCAAGCAAATCGGCAATCAAGGGATTCGCCGAAGCGCTTCGCGAGGAACTCAAAGGAACAGCTATCAGGATAATCAACGCCTACCCCGGCGGAATAAAGACAGACCTCTTCAATGAGAAGATTCCCGCAAACATCGGCGACTTCATGACGCCTGAATCGGTCTCGGAAAAGATCGTCGCTAATCTCGAAAAAGAAAATCCTGAGCTCGATCTCATCATCAAGCGTCCGGGACAAAGCATCATCTTATGAAAAAGACAAAACTCGAAACGATGAGAAAAAAACTGAATGTACTCGATGAAAGGCTCATCCGCATCCTTGCAAAAAGGCAGTCTTACATGCCGGCAATCGGCGCTTGGAAAAAAAGAATGCAAGCTGCCCATAAGTTACCCTGCGCGAGAAAGAGAGATCATCAAGAATATGCGCGCGCTTGCAAAGGAGAAAAATATTGACCCTGACCTAATCGAGAAGATATTCAAAGCAATCTTCAAGGACGCAAAAAGGATTCAGAGGTATAATGACTAGATGAAAGGGAAAAATCAAAATGAAAGAGAATACAGGGAATACAAACGTCCGAGCTGGGCTCCACCATCGTGGCTTTTTGCGCCGGTATGGAGCTTCCTTTATGCCCTGATATTGGTCTCGTTCAGCTATGCAGGCTATCTCTATCTCGCCCGTGTGATACCCTTCATTGTACTGCTGCCGTTCATCCTCAACATTATCTTCAATGTCACCTACACGACATTTCAATTCAAGCTGAAGAATTTCGTGCTCGCTTCCATTGATGTGCTTCTTATCCTCGGCACCCTCATCTGGGCAATGATAACAGTCTATCCTTTCGTCCATTGGGTCACCGTCATCAACATCCCTTATCTGCTCTGGGTTTCCTTCGCTACCATCCTTGAATTCACCGTAGTCACGATGAACTGGAATAGGAAATAGACGGAAAATAAAAAAGCTTGCATAAATGCAAGCCTGCTGGCTAACAGCGAAACCTAAACAACCTTGAACGGGCCGAAAAGCAAGTGCTGCTTTGTCTGCTTGGCGAATGCCGCCAATGCCCTGTCGAAAGCTTCCCTCTCTATGTCCTTCATCTCGACCTCGATAGCGAAGTGATAAATATACTCCTTCACGTGAACCGAGTGGATCTGGACCAGATTCAGTTTCTCTTCCTTGAACGGCAGCAGCGCGTTCACAAGCGAGCCCGAGTCATGAGAAATGCTGAAGACTATCAATGCTCGCTCCACTTCCCCTTTCTTTCTTCCATCAGCAACTGCCGTGCTCCGGGGAGTAAGAAGGAAGAAAGCGGTGATTGCCTCACTATCTTCAAAAGCATTATCAAGGATATCCAGTCCATACTTGAGCGCGGCAGACTTCGGACCAAGTGCTGCGCAATCGGCATATCGTTCATCTTCTGCCACCAGTCTCGCGGCCTCGCCATTGCTCGAAACCTCAAGCGTCGGCATGGCATTCTCAGCGATCCTGTTTTTGCATGCGCCAAGCGCCTTCGGGTGCGCTATGATTCTCGAAACGGAAGATTTACTCATCCCCTTCTGTACCATCAGGCAAAAATGAAGTTTCAGCCTGACGGCTCCTGCTACCTGTAAAGGGCAATTTTCGTTTTTGCCATAGGATTGTAGGAGCTCGATGAACGACTCGAGCGGCTCGGTAACCCTGCCTTGAGCACGCGTCTCCATGGCAATCGCGCCGTATCCGCCATGAGCAATGACCGTTTTTATGATTTCCGCATTTGATGAAGCCGGAATGCAATTGCTTTCCGATTCTGAATCTGCGACTTGCGGCGCACCGAATATCTCTGCAAGCGCCACATAGGCATCATGCGAGAAGGTAGCCCCGACAGGTCCGAGGAATGTGATTTTTGGTTTCATTTTTTATTTTCTGTTTTACTATCGTTTAAAGGACAGTCCAAAAAACAAAAACCGCCATCCGGAGTGGATGGCGGTTTTTGAATCTAGATCTTATACGCGCGCCAACTCCCTCCGGTTTTCCGTTTCGTTGAAAAAGAATCCAAAAAAAATATTTGCTCGTATCATGAGGTTATATTAGCAGATTTTAGCGGTCTAAGCAACACTTGCAATTCTTCGCTGCTACCTTTGATCCTGCTCCGATGATGAGAAGTATCGGCCAGACGATGCTGAAGACGAAGAATGTTATGACATTGAATTCGACAAGCAATACTGCAATGGCGAAAATGATGACGAGGATAGGGGTGATATTGTGATGCTGGCATCCGCAGACCTTACCGCCCGATGAGGCGATTCTGTGTTCGTGGTTATGTTCGTGTTCTTCAGGCATATGTTTTTATTTGAATATTATTATTGATAGAAGTACATTATAGCACACCTTATTTAGAGGCAATATCGATAACGGCAAGCTCAAGCGGCAATTCTGCCAAAGGGCTCATCTTCATGTCCTGATAGGCTGAAAGAAGGCGTAGCAGCGTCTGAGACGAAATGACAGGGTTCTTCGGCAAATCCGGCGTAGTGACCGATGAAAGCAAGAGGCTGCGGAAACGTTCAATCAGTATTTCCGCGCATTTGATCATATCGATTCCTTTTTCCTGAAGCTTCTTTATTATCTTAAGTGCTTCAGGAGCATCTTTGGAAACGATGGCATCGACAAGCGATTGCATGAGGCTCTCCTTAGGCGCGCCGAGGATTGTCTCAGCTTCAGACAAAGAGATCTTCTTGTCATTCGAAGCGGAAATTATCTTTTCCAAAGTGCCGTAGCTGTCGCGAAACGAACCATCCCCGAAAAGAGCGATCAGGTCAGAAACTCCTTCTTCGAGCTTCACTTCTTCTTTCTTGGCTGCATCTTCGATCACTTCTTTCAGCACGGCGCGCGATGGCTTCTTAAAGATGAAAGTCTGGCATCGCGAAAGGATAGTATCGGGTACTTTTTCTATCTCGGTAGTAGCAAGGATGAAGATGACATGCGCAGGAGGCTCTTCCAGAGTCTTCAGGAATGCATTCCAGGCCGATTTCGAAAGCATATGGACCTCGTCAAGAATATATATCTTGTAATCCGAGCGGAACGGCAGAGTGTAGACGCCATCGTTCAATTCCTTTATGTTCTCGACGCTCGTATGCGACGCAGCATCGATCTCATAGATGTCATCAGGAGAAACACCGAGCGTGTCGGCAAAGATCCGAGCAATGCTCGTCTTGCCTGTTCCCCGTGATCCGGAAAAAAGATAGGCATGTGAAATCTTCTTGTTTTTTATCGCACCTTCAAGGGCGATGACTGCCTGTTCTTGCCCGACTACTTCCTTGAACGTGTGTGGGCGGTATTTCCGATAAAGGGCTTGGTGAGGGGTAATATTTTTCATATCATAATTGCCTGAAGCTCTGCCAAGGCCCTATCGCCTTCGGCCTGAGTGGGCGCTTTGCCGTGCCACTCGAATTTCTTCTCGAATTCCTTCACTCCTTTGCCAGGAATGGTATTTGCGAGGATGACCACCGGCCGATTATGGATCGACTTCGCTTCTTCGACAGTGGAAATTATCTCGTCGAAATTATGCCCATTTATCTCGAAGACATGCCAATTGAATGACTGCCACTTGTCTGAAAGCGGCTCGAGCGGCATGACATTCTCGGTGAAGCCGTCGATCTGGATATTGTTGCGATCGACGATAGCGATCAGGTTGCTTAGTTTTTCCTTGCCAGCAAGCATGATTGCCTCCCAATTCTGGCCTTCGTCCAGCTCTCCATCGCCAAGGAAACAATAGACGAAGCGCTCCTCATTATTGTCATGACGGAGCGAGAGGGCCATGCCGACTGCCTGCGAAAGGCCTGAGCCAAGCGGTCCTGAGCTTGTTTCAAGTATCGACAGGAATTCTCGATGAGGATGGCCTTGGAGGCGCGAGCCGAATTTTCGCAAAGTCTGCAATTCTTCTACCGGGAAATAACCTGCATGCGCCATAGCCGCGTAAAGGACCGGACAAATGTGGCCATTCGAGAGCACTACCAAATCCCGTTCCGCCCAAGTGGGATTCTTCGGGTCATGACGCAAAAGATAGAAATAGAAGGCAGTGAAAACATCTGCCATGCCAAGAGGGCCGGCAGTATGTCCCGACTTGGCTTCCACTAGCATCCTAATGATGGATTGCCGCACGCCGTTAGCCTTGATCTCCAATTCTTGCCTTTCGTTATCGGTAATCATAGTATTATTCTAACATACGTTATATAATTTTTATATGAAAAAAAATCCTTCCTTCTGGCTCTCGTTGATTGTTATCCTTGCGGTCGGCGGAACGTTCATCTATCTGATTCTCATAACCACCCAGAAGATAGTGAAGCAAGCGGCAGCCCTCCCCCAGAACGCGACTTCGACGGCAGAGGATACCAATCCATGCAGCCAAGTGGACGTTCCGGGGCCTTCGTACAATATCCACGTGAAAGATGGCTTGCCCAATTACACCATTCAGGCTTACGTGAGCCACAAGAATAATTCAACAAGCACCGATTGCTATCAGGTGATAAATAATTCCAATTCGACGAGATATCTTCTGGAAAGTGGAGAGGATGATTCTGGCAATCCAGTTTATGAGAGTGCCACTGATTCATCTGATGACGGCGCAGTGCAGGCAGGCGATTTCAATTTCGACGGGTATAAGGACATAATGATTACCGTTAGCACTGGCGCTACAGGAAACACCGACAATGACTTTTTCCTTTATAATCCATCCACTAAGAAATTCGAATTCGACCAAGCTCTGACTGGGGCAGACATAACCGGGCTGGATCAGAATGGAAATCTCTATTATTTCAGCAATTGGTGCGCGGGATGCGGCATAACTCAGACATACAAATATGTGAACGGCAAGCTTACCATGACCAAATCAGTAAGCGATGATGTGAATCGGACAACTGGCAAATGGACGGAAACGATTGTGGATTATTCTGACGGAAAATACTCGACAACGACAAAAAGCATCGATCCTCAGTATTAACCTGCCGTATCAGAGGGCTTCAAAGAAACGGAATGCTTCGCCAATATCATCGCTGTCAAAGAGTGCTGATCCGACAATAAGTTGAGTAGCGCCCGCAGCAGCAAGAAGAGCGGCACTGCCGACATTTACGCCGCCGTCGACGCTAATCGGCAGCTCCGGATATTTTTTCCTGATGGCTTTTATCCTTTCGACGACTTCGGCGTCAAAGGGTTCGCCTTGGAAGCCTATGCGGCGGATTCCCATGAGCTGGACGACCTCGATGTCAGCAGCATAATCATCAAGCGCTTCGATCGGTTGATCGAGATGCAAGGCAAGGCCCGCTCCGACTCCGCGTTCTTTCATTGCCTTGAATATGTCCTTTATCTTTTCAATATTGCCGCCGTAGTGGACAATGATCCGCGAAGCGCCCGCGTCTATCCATCTCTCGAATTCCCTGCTCGGATTCAGGACCATCAGGTCGATCTCGAAATCGAACTTGTCCCAAAGAGGCAGTCCATCCTGCTGCGAGAGGATTTCCTCGAATTCCCCCCTATTGCCAGAGTAAGGCCATGACGCGGAACCTGTAAGCCGGCCGTCGCACGCGTCGATCTGCACTGACCTGACAAGATTCTTCACCCGATGCAGATGGCTGGCAAGATCATCGATATCCTCTGGCAGAATCGCAGGAAGGACTATCATATTTCAGGTTTGCTATCTATCTTCCGTATGCGCCGGAGGTGCTTCTCTTCATTCGAGAACGGAGTCGCAAGCCAAAGCGAGACGGTATTTTCAGCTTCCTCAGCCGAAATGAAACGCGCGCCGAGCGAAAGGATATTAGCGTCATTATGCTCCCGCGAAAGCTCTACTATCTTCATATCGCCGCCGTAATATAGTGCTGCACGCGCACCTCTGAAGCGATTGGCTGAAATGGCTTCTCCTTGGCCTGAACCGCCGATGATGATTCCCTTCGTGTCGTCGGAGGCTACTGCGATCTTTTCAGCCACCTTGTTTATATAATCCGGATAGTCATCGTCCGCAACAAACGAAAACGCCCCGACATCTTCAACATCATACTGAGCATTCTTGAGGAATCCGATGAGTGTTTTTTTTAATTCGAAGCCCGCATGGTCTGATCCGATGATTATTTTCATATACATATATTATCATATAAGCTATAATAAATTATATGCAAATCAAACAAGAGATCAGAAAAGAAATTTTATTAATTCCCTTATCAATATTAATTTCAGGCCTGCTTATCAGCATTGCTATCGTGCTTGGAGCATGGATCACTGCAAAACCCGGCAATTCACGGACACCGGCCTATGTCGCCCAGCAGCATCCGCTTCCGCCTAATTACTTGCAGCAGATGCAGCAGAACCAGGCACGTGTGGGCAGCACTACTGCCAACATCAGTAATGCCAACCGAACCGTCGTCGGGTCAACCACAAGCATTCCCGCTGCTCAAAAAAGATAGGCTCTCCTGAAATTATTTTATAAATCCCCCCGTTTTGATGACATGTTCGAGAAGTGTGTGGGTGTACCCCATTTCGTTGTCATACCATGCAAGCACTTTTACGAGATTGCCTCCGACGACCCGCGTCATGGAAAGATCAGCGATCGAGGCGTGCTTGTTGCCGACAATGTCTGAAGAAACGAGATCTTCGGTAGTGACCGTGAAGATATTCGACCAACGGTCGGTTTTGGAGGCTTCAGTGAGAATTTTATTCACCTCTTCGACAGTAGTATCGCGCTTCGCGATGAAAGTGATGTCGGCAAGCGATCCGGCTACTACCGGCACGCGTACTGAGATGCCGTCAAATTTTCCCGCAAGCTCGGTGATGACTTTACCCACGGCTAGAGCGGCGCCAGTGGATGCCGGCACCATGTTCTGCGCTGCAGCTCTTCCCTCGCGCATGTCTTTCTTTGACGGCCCATCAACTAATGACTGAGATGCAGTGTAAGCATGAGTGGTATTCAGGACCGCCTTTTCGATACCGATCGAATCATTGAGGATCGAAATGACGGGGCTCGAGGCGTTGGTGGTACACGAGGCGTTCGAGCTAATGATCTTCTCGCTGAGCGTATCGCAATTAATGCTCATGAGGACCATTCCTTGAGTAGCATCGGCGGCATCACCTTTAGCAGGAGCGGAAATGACTACTTTTTTCGCGCCAGCGCTGATGTGAGCCTTGGCTTTCTCATAATCAGTAAAAAGTCCTGTCGATTCCACGACTACGTCGATATCCAAATCCTTCCATGGAAGCTTGTTCGGATCCTTTTCGCTGATGTATTTCACTTCCTTTCCGGCTACCACTAGATTTCCGTCCTTTACCGCTATTTCAAAAGGGGTAATTCCATAAACTGAATCGTATTTCAGAAGATAAGCAATATTGTCGATCGAGGTGAGGTCATTCAAGGCGATCACCTGTATTTCCTCGGGCCTTTCTTCGGCCAATTTCAAAAAAGCCCGTCCGATCCTTCCCGCGCCGTTGATGGCGACTCGCGTGATTTTGTTTTGCATAAGAGCATTATATGCCACTGACCAACTTCTCCGCAAGGATGCGGGTGGTTTCGGGATTGGCTGAGCCTTTTGACTGCTTCATGACCTGACCCACGAAGAACATCAGCGCGGAAGCTTTGCCCGCTTTGTAGTCGGCTACCACTGTTGGATTGGCTTCAATCAAAGCCTTGAGCATAGCTTCAAGAGCAACATCATCATTCTTCTGCAGAAGGTCGTTCTTTTCAGCGATCGCGCGCGGGCTCCCCCCTTCATTGAACATTATTTTCAGGATGTCTTTTCCGGCGCGCGAAGAAAGCTCTTTTGCAGCCAGCATGTCGATGAGCTCGGTAAAGTCCCTTTCCCGTATCTTCGAAAGATGTTCGGACGAGCTGGCAAGCGAAATGAGATCAGAAAGGATGTAATTGGTAGCGAGGCGGACTTTTGCTTTGTCTTGCTTGAGCTCGCCCGACACTTTCTCGAGATACGAAAGAGCGGAAGTATCTCCGACAAAAAACATGATTTCCTTCTCGGTAAGATCGAAATCTGATTTTAATCGTTCCCTCTTATGCCACGGCAATTCTGGAAGCTCCTTCTTCAATTCCTCGATGCTGAATTCCTTGAGCTCGGACAGCTTGATTTTGGGGAGGTCGGGATCAGGGAAATAGCGATAATCATGCGAATCTTCCTTCTGGCGCTGCGAATACGTCGCCTGCTTGCTTTCATTCCAGCCGCGCGTCTCTTGGATGATCTTCTCGTTATTTTCAAGCGCCTCGATATGCCTTTTTACCTCGTATTCTATGGCGCGTTCGACGGCGCGGAATGAATTGAGGTTCTTCACTTCCACTTTTGTGCCAAGTTTTTCCTTGGCTATTATATTTGTTTCTTGGCTCCGCCTCGAAACTGAAATATTTGCTTCGACGCGCATTTCCCCTTTTTCCATGTTCGCTTCCGCGACGCCAAGCGTCTTCAGGAGCAATTGCAACTCGCGTGCGAAATCGCCCGCTTCCTTTGCGGAATGGATGGCCGGTTCAGTGACAAGCTCCATCAGCGGCACGCCAGCACGGTTGAAATCAACGAGCGAAAAATCACCTTGATCATGCGAAGAACGTGCAGTATCTTCTTCAAGATGAATGCGTGTAAGCTCGACACCATTCAGCGAGCCGCCGGAAACAAGAGGATATTTGTACTGGCTGATCTGATAGCCCTTGGGAATGTCAGGATAGAAATAGTTCTTTCGGTCGAACTCAGTGAAGTCGGCGAGCTTGCTTCCGAGCGCCACCCCGACCTTGAGGACATTTTTCACGGCCTGCTTATTGATGGTCGGTAGCGTTCCCGGATGGCCCATACAGACAGGGCAGATGTTGCTGTTGGGTTTCAATTCCCCGCTTGTCGCCTCGTTCAGGCACGCGCAAAACATCTTGGTCTTGGTATTAAGCTCGGCATGAATCTCCAAGCCGATAGTGGTTCTGTAGTTATCCGACATGAAAAGAGTATACAAGAAACGGGCTTAAATACAAAAAATGGAAATAAAAAAACCCGGATCAATCCGGGTTATCTTGCTCATATTCCATTATCCGCAGCATCGTCATTCCCAAAGAGCAGCCCGCTCTTTCATTGAGCATCAGTGCTGCAAGAAAGCGCTCGGGAAGAACGAGAACAAGATAACGTTCAGGCAGGATGTTGGCGCCGTCACTAAGAGAGGACTGGCGCTCTGCCGGGAGGAGCTTTTTGAATTCCACGAATTCATCATCGCTCATCACTTCCGCCCGCGAAAGAGCATCGTCCGCAAAAGGACTGAGCAGCGCCAGACCCGCAATCAGATCGGCTCTCGTCGCGACATGATCGAGAAAATAAACATAATCTTTCATCTCGAAATCAATCATATCATTAACATTGATTGGTCCCATATCTCCGAAGGCCTCCTTCGGAAGGTGCCAGCCGGTGCTGCTCATCATTGAGTTGGCCTGCCGCAACGTCCTGCGCGGTACGATCACTAAGGGAAATTCCGATTGGTTTTTCATAGGTACAGTTAACTTAAACGAGTCTAGCATAATTTAAAAAACGTACCACTCGTGCGGTACATCAGGCTGATTGTAATTCTGAGCGGATCACTTGAAAAAACCTGAAAACTCTTCTTCTATCCCCCAGTTTCTTTTGACAAAAAAGGCGGAATATATTAGATTTCTCTCTTAGATATGTCAAACAGAAAAGCACAACAGGCACGGGAGACTTACCAATCAACCATCCGGCCCGGAGGCCGAGGACAGAAGCCATCGCTTCACCAGATTGTCGATTCGCGCAAGAATCTCCAAGCCGTCACCGGCGACAGAAAGAAGGGCCGCTTGTAAGTTCCGCTTCACATTTTTCTTTGTTCAGTCCCCGCCACGTAGGCGGTTTTTTATTTTCTCAACCTGAAAATGATATAATAGTCGGATGCAGCCTTCGCGAAAGACTTCTTGGATTCCTTTGCTTCTTCTCATCGCAGTCGTTGGTGCCGGCTTCTATTACAAAGCCCCGCTGCTCAATCTCGTCCAGACGATCGAGACAAGCTTCCAGCCGAAGCCGTGCGAGAAGCCTATTACCTATTCCGTCGTCAGCTTCGATCCGCGTTTCGGTTTGAGCAAACAGGATTTTATCAATGACTTGGAACAAGCGGCATCTATCTGGCAAGGAGCGCTCAACCGTCCCCTTCTTCAGTACGTGCAGCAAGGAGGCGTAGTCAGCGTCAATCTCGTTTACGATCAAAGGCAGGCTTCCACAGTCAAACAGCAGCAGATCAGCACACACATCGACAGCAAGCGCACAGCCTATGAATCGCTTAAAGCTGAATTCGATTCGGAAAAAGCGGCCTACGACCAGCAGAAAGCTGACCTTGATGCGAAGATAAGCGCCTATGAATCGCAAAAAAACTCTTACCAGCAAGAAGTTGACTACTGGAACAGCCAAGGCGGCGCACAACCAGCGGAGTATGCGAAGCTGCAAGCCGAGAAGCAAAGTCTCGATAACCAGAATGCGGAGCTGACTGAGGAAGAACAGCGGGTCAACGCATCAGCAGTACAGCTCAACCAAACCGTCACTAATCTTAACGCGATGGTAAAGGATCTCAATCTCAATGTGGCTACTTATAATTCGGTTGGAGATGCCGTCGGACCAAACTTTGCCGAAGGTGAATATGTCACTGGTCCTTCGGGAAGGATGATAAATATCTATCAATATAGCAGCCAGGACAAGCTCATCCGCGTACTTGCTCACGAGATGGGACATGCCCTCGGTCTCCAGCACATCAACAATCCGAGAGCCATCATGTACTACTTGAATGAAGGAGTGAATGATCAGCTCACTCAGGACGATATCAATGAATTAAAACAAGTTTGCGGAACCAATTAAAGATACTTCAAAAAAGAGTGTTCCCTTTCTTTTTCTGAATCTTTCCTGACTGATTACGCAATCGGATTCTTTCCGCGAATGATCCTGATGAGGAACATTATAATGGCGATGACGAGAAGGATATGAATGAATCCGCCGAGCACCGGAAAGGCAATGTAGCCGATGAGCCAAAGGATGATAAGTATGACAGCGATGGTAGTAAGCATTTGATTTATATTAACTAATAATTCCCTATTATACTCCCGCTGCTAATTTTTCAATAGCTGCGCGGCAGCTTCCATCTGCGGATCTCTTCCGGCGGCAATGTCATCGGCAGTAATGTCGACTGGAAGATCAGGAGTGAGGCCACCGTCCGAGATGGATTTTCCGCTCGGGGTCAGCCATCGGGCAACAGTCACTTTCAAGGCGGTATCGGGGGTGATGTTGATGAGTTCCTGGACCGAACCTTTTCCGAATGATTTGGTTCCAACCAATTTCGCCTTGCCGTATTCGCTCAAGGCGCCAGCGAGAATTTCTGATGCAGACGCCGAACCTCCGTTTATGAGGATAGCGAATTTCAGATTATTATTAAAGATATCATAGCCCTTGCTTCGGGAAATATCCTCAGGCTTTCCGGGTCCGTAATTCTCCCTGACCACTACCTGGCCTTCAGGCAGGAACCAGCTTGCGATATCAACTGCAGCATCAAGATATCCTCCGGGATTTCCTCGAAGGTCGAGGATGAGCTTGTTTGATTTGGAGAGCACGAATTGCCGTAGGGCGTCTCTGAAGAGAACAGGGGAATCGGCGGTGAAGGTGTAAAGGCTGATGACGAATACTCCGTCCGGCCGCATAGTCGTATCGATAGTCGGAATATTGATAACATCACGAACGATCTTCACATCAAAAGGCTTGTCTTGGCCTCGCTGGATGGTCAAGTCGACTGCTGTTCCCTTGGGACCTTTGATGAGATTGATGGCTTCGTCCACTGAGATGCCTGCTGCAACGGTATTATCGATCTTGATGATCTTATCGCCCGGCTGTATGCCTGCGCGCTCTGCCGGAGTTCCTTTGAGAGCGGAAATGACAGTCAGGATATTATTATTGATACCCACTTCCATTCCGACGCCATCGAAATTGCCGCTGATCTCGTCCTGGAAATCCTGCGACTCCTGCGGCGTGAAGAATACAGTGTACGGATCTCCGAGAGAGGCAGTCATTCCTTTGATAGCTCCGTAAACGCGGTCTTGGTCGCTGACTGATTCAGCGCTCGTGGTGGCAGTAGAGCTTGAAATGCCGTGAGTCTTCACATATTTGTCATCAAGGATGTTCCAAACTTTCCAGAAGATAGAGAAATCGATGTCAGACGGCTTTCCCAGATCCTTGTTCTCGATATTGGCCGTGGTATCGACTGCCAGATGGGATTGAAGTCCGACGTATGTCCCTATAAAAAAAGAGCCTGTGACCACCATCACTGCCACTATGATCACTCCCACCTTCGAAAGAAATTTATTTTTATGCATGTAGGTACAGTATCTCAAAATAGTGTATAATTGTAAAATTAAAATGGAACTGGAAAAAGACGTCATCGCGTATTTACAAAAGCTCGGACCTGGTCTGATCACCGGAGCGGCTGACGATGACCCTTCGGGAATCGCTACTTACTCCCAGGCCGGAGCCCAGAAAGGCTTCGGCTACCTGTGGGTCGCGCTCTTCTCTCTTCCTTTCATGGTAGTTGCCCAGGAAATGTGCGGACGTATCGGCATCGTCACTGACAAAGGCCTTGCAGCGAACATCCGCGAGCATTTTCCGGAATGGCTACTGCTTTTCATCACAGGAATACTTTTCGCGGCCAATGCTTTTAATATCGGAGCCGATCTCGGTGCGATGGCTGAAGTGACCAGACTCCTCGCGCCCGCTCTTCCCTTTGCGTTGCTCGTCATCGCTTTCACCTTGCTGAGCCTTTACCTGATGATATTCCTGACGTACAAGACCTACACTCGCTATCTGAAGTGGCTGTCGTTCATCCTTTTCACATACATCATCACCGCATTCAGCATCCGCCTGCCATGGAAAGAGATCCTTTACAGCACTTTCGTTCCTCATATTGCATTCAATAATGACAGCTTGCTTCTCATTTCAGCGGTGCTTGGCACAACTATCTCACCCTATCTTTTCTTCTGGCAGACTTCGCAGGAAATCGAAGAGAAGAATCTCAGATCAGCTATTCCTGAGCCGGCTTCAAGAGACGAGATCAGAAACATGCGCTTCGACACGTGGACAGGAATGTCCATCTCAAATATTGTCATGTTCTTCATCATTACCGTCTGCGCCGCCACTCTTTTCAGCCATGGCATTACCAACATAAACACCGCGGCTGATGCCGCTGCCGCGCTCAAGCCGCTTGCAGGCAATGCGGCATATTTCCTCTTCGCCCTCGGCGTCATCGGCGCAGGCCTTCTGGCAGTTCCTGTCCTCGCAGGCTCGTCGTCCTATGCTCTTTCCGAAACTCTCCGTTGGAAGCTTGGCCTGTACCGTAAGATGCATGAGGCATATGCTTTTTATGGAGTAATCATCGTTTCGGTTCTCATCGGCCTTTCGCTAAACTTCGTCGGCCTTGATCCAATAAAAGCGCTCATCTACTCGGCAGTGGCCAACTGCCTGGTCGCTCCTATCGCGCTCATCTTCGTAGTGAGCCTGAGCAGCAGCAAGAAAATAATGGGAGAATATGCCAACGGCTGGCTGACAAATGTCCTTGGCTGGTTGACTATTCTCATAATGATCGTTGCGGGCATCGCGACCCTTGTGAGCCTGCTCTGATTCGGGGTAAGATGAACGGACATGGCAACGCGCATACCTCCTCAAAACATCGATTCTGAAAAAGCATTCCTCGGCTCAATCATGCTGAAGCCCGACAGCATGAATGATATTTTCGATATCATAAATTCCCAATCGTTCTACGCCGAAAGGCATCGCAATATCTACATCGCCATGGGCGAGCTCTTCCAGAGACAGGAACCGATCGACATCATTTCCCTTTCATCGAAGCTCAAGGAAAAAGGCATCATCGACCAAGTCGGCGGAGGAAGCTATCTCGCCGAGCTTGTGAACTTCGTGCCATCTGCGGCAAACCTCACATACTACGCAGACATCATCAGAAAAAAGCACATCATGCGCAACCTCATCGAGGCCGGAGAGCATGTGGCTCATCTTGGCTACAATGAAAGCGGCGAGATGGAAGAGATTCTCGACCAGGCGGAAAAGAAGATGTTCGAAGTGACTAATTTCTCCTCGACCAACAAATTCATCGAATTGAAAGATACTCTCGGGGACGCATGGGAACGCATCGACAAGCTCCACAAGAATCAACATGAGCTCCGCGGCGTGCCGACCGGCTTCCGCGAGCTTGATGACAAGCTTCTAGGCTTCCAGAAATCCGACCTCATCATCCTCGCTGCCCGGCCTTCCATGGGTAAGACTTCCCTTGCCTTGGACATTGCCCGCAAGACCGCCATCCAGAACAATATACCAGTCGCTATCTTCTCCCTTGAAATGAGCGCGGCGCAGCTTGTCGACCGAATGCTTGCTGCCGAATCAAACGTCGACTCATGGAAGCTCCGCACCGGCCACGACCTCTCAATCGAAGATGACTTCATCCGCATCCGAGACGCCATGGACAAGCTGTCCAAAGCCCCTATCTTCATCGACGACCAGCCAGGAAACAATATCCTCAAGATGCGTTCCATCGCCCGTCGCTTGAAAAATGAGAAAGGTCTCGGCCTGATCATCGTTGACTATCTCCAGCTCATGGCTCCCGTGCAGACGAAGAATTCCGACAGCATGGTCAACCAGATCACCGAGATTTCCAAGTCGCTCAAGAATCTTGCCCGCGAGCTCGATGTTCCGGTGATAGCCCTTTCGCAGCTCAACCGTGCCGTCGAAGCTCGCGGAGGCGAACCGCGACTTTCGGATCTTCGAGATTCAGGTTCTATCGAGCAAGATGCCGATGTCGTCATGTTCATCCACCGCGAAGACAAATACAACAAGGAGTCGGATCGTCCGAACATCGCCCGCATCATGATCGAGAAGCACCGAAACGGTCCCACCGGCGTCGCCGAGCTTTACTTCAATGCCCAGAAGACTACCTTCCAGAGCATCGACAAAAGCCAGCACGGAGGCGACTTCGGCGCATTTTAAAATTACGATTTGTCTACGACCATGGACCCCATCGACCATCTCTCACATCTTTTAAATGAACTTCCAGGAATCGGCCCTCGGCAAGCGAAACGCCTTGCCTATTTTCTCATTTTGAAATCACAGGAATTCAACGAAGAGCTTTCTGATACTATCCGCGAAGTAAAGCTCGGCATCTCCAATTGCACATCCTGCTGCCGCTACATCAGCAAAAAAAATCTTGTCAGTGGACTGTGCTCTATCTGCCGCGACCAGACCCGCGACCGGAGCCTACTGATGATCGTCTCACGCGATGTCGATCTCCAAAGCATGGAGCGAAGTGGCCTTTTCAAGGGATACTATTTCGTCCTCGGCGGAAGCGTGCCGGTGCTCGACAAGGCTCCACAGGATTCGATCAGGCTCAAAGAGCTCATCTCTAAGATCGACAAGGAAAAAGAAAACCTGAAGGAGATAATCCTTGCTCACAACCAGAACCCAGAAGGCGAACACACTGCCCGCGTCATTTCAGAAGCTCTTGATGACCTCAAGGCAGCTGCACAATTCAAGATCTCCCATCTCGGTCGCGGCCTTTCGACAGGGACCGAGCTCGAATACTCCGACAATGAAACATTGCGCAATGCCTTGAAAAATCGCGGATAGTAAGCTACGATAGCGGCGATTGTACCTTCTTATTTATGAATACCAAAGCCCTACTCGAAAGCCTCGACACACTGCGGGAATTCCTGCAATGGGTCTTCGAAAGCAAGAACATCGGAAACATCCAAATTCCCTATATCGAGAACACTCTGATTTCCCGCCCTCTGAAAGGCGTTGAAGAAGCTCCGGCTGACGAGGATTTTTTCCTCAACGAAACGGAGTGCAACCACCGTCATTTCCATTGGACAATGAACCGCATGATCAACCTCTATCTCGCACAATACAGGTTCACGTGCAGCGAGGACGAAACTGTGACCACCGGTGCTCGGACATTCCTGTCGGAAAGAAATAACCCTCACGCAATTGCTGTCACCTACACGATCCGTCATTGCGGCCAAGTGCAGGTCACCTTGCAAAAGGTCTAACATGAGATGCTTCTCCCGACCCGCTTCCTACATAGGCAGCGGTTTTTTATTGCAAATTTTCGTCACAAAAAAACTCAGGTTTCCCTGAGCCTTTCCTTATTTGATGGTAACTTTGGTGTGAGGCTGCTTGTGGCCGTTCTTCTTGAAGTAGCGCGATTTCTGCTTGTATTTGATGACAACTACTTTTTTGTTTCGTCCTTGTTCCTCGAATGAGGCGGTGACAGTGGCGCCTTCCACGTAGGGAGTTCCGATGGTAGTCTTTCCGGCCTTCTCTACAAGAAGAATCTTGTCAAAGACAATCTCATCGCCTTTCTTGAAGTCACCAGTGAGCTTCTCAACCTTGAGAACGTCGCCTGAAGCGACTTTGTATTGCTTTCCGCCTGTCTGAATGATGCTAAAATCCATAGTCCAGCCATATTACAAGAATATGGCTAAGAATGCAAATCCTCCTGTTCCGGCTTGTCTACAGCCTCGATACCAAGCTCTATCGACACCCCGTTTATCCTGACCATATCCTTGTCTATCTTCTTGAATTCCTTGGAAGAATCGTTGTATTGACCAACTACAGTCTTCAGCGAATTACCCATTTTCGAGTGAAATTCCTCGTAAGTTTTGAGGTGTTTCTGAAGGTTTTCAACATTCTTGCGGATTTCCTTGGCGGACTCCTCGATCTGAAGGGCTTTCAGGCCTTGAAGGACGGTCTGGAGGTAGGCAAGAAATGACGTCGGCGAAACGATGATGACGTGATATTTAGAAGCGGCCCGCTGGATAAGGTTCTCATTCTCGTCATCTTTGAGTGCGCCGATCTTGTTGATAAGCAAGTCATAATAGATGGCTTCATGTGGAATGAACATGAAAGCAAAGTCGAGGGTCCCTTTGTTCGGCTGGATATATTTCGAAGTCTCGCTGATGCGTGTTTTCAAGTCGTTGACAAAGACGGTCTCAAGGCGCTTCTTTTCTGCGGGATCACGCTCCTCGACGACGCGATTATAATTTTCAAGCGAGAATTTCGAATCGATAGGTATGATTTTATCCTTGACGAAGACGACCGCATCGACGATCAGATCCTTTCCGCCTTCGCTTTCGCCGAGCTGGTATTGCATCTCGAAACTGCCAGGGGGCAGGACATTCTTGAGCAAGGTCTCAAGATAATATTCACCGATGATGCCGCGCTGCTTCGGATTCTTCAGGATGTCCTGAAGCGACTGGAGCTGATCAGCAAAAGAAACTACCTGTTTGTTGGTCTCATCAAGGCGCGTCAATTTTTCGGTAATGTCCTGGATGATGCGAACGGAATTGTTCGACTGGTGAAGCAGCGTGGCCTGGATATTCTTTGAGGATTCGCCAAGCTTGGCATCGACTGTCCGTGAAAGCTCATTGATCTGATTCAGAAGGAGCTCTATGGCTCGCGAATCATCCCGAACTTCCGTCTTCTTAGTGCGAAGATAGATAACGATGGCTAAAACGGCTATTCCGAGCAGCAAAATGAGGGAGTTTGAATTCATATCGCTTTGTATTATACTACATTAACTAACATTCGCTCAAAACATGCTACACCAACAAATCAAAGCCAGCTTGAAAGAAGCCATGCTCGCCAAAGACGAAGTCAGACTTTCCGTCGTGCGAGGACTGCTCACCTCTTTCACCAACGAGCTCGTCTCCAAGGGCAAGAAGCCGCAGGACGAGCTATCAGATGACGAAGCGCTTGCCGTCATCAGCCGCGCGGTCAAGCAGCGAAAAGACTCGATCAAGCAATTCACCGACGGCGGCCGGCCCGAGCTTGCCGAAAGCGAGCAAGCGGAACTCACTGTCCTCCAAGCGTATCTCCCCGCCCAAATGTCGGAAGACGAAGTCAGAAAAATCGTCGAAGCGAAGAAAGCCGAGCTCGGTATCACGGATAAGACTGGCGCGGGAAATCTCATGAAAGCTACAATGGCTGAACTGAAAGGAAAAACCGACGGCAACGTGGTCAAGAAGATAGTAGACAACCTGTTTTAAAACATGAAGATAAAGAAGATATATCTCTATTCGGCGATAATATTTTCAATCATAGTCGGAGGAGCGTTGGGCTATTTCGGAAGAAGCTTCATTGGCACCGGCACGACCGCTGGCACATCAGTAAAATCAGGAGAAGTCAGAGTGAATTCGCCAGAATACAAATTCATAAATCCTATAGTCTTTCTGGACAATGACCAGAGGATATACAACGAATACAATTCACTAGACAAGTCTCTCAATTCATATATCCAATCCGAAGAGAACAATAAGGACGTAAGCTCCGTTTCGGTCTATTACCGAGACCTCAATACCGGCCACTGGGCAGGAATCAATGAAGACCAGACATACGAGCCGTCGAGCATGCTCAAGGTCCTTGTGCTTCTCTCATATTTGAAGCATGCCACTAACGATCCCTCCATTCTCACCCAACAGCTCGTCTATCATAAGAGCACAGATGACGCGCAGACATATTACAAGCCGGTAAACAGCCTAGTTGACGGGCATAGCTATATGGCCGAGGATCTTTTGCAAAACATGATTATAAGCTCGGACAATGGAGCCATGAATACCCTCGTGCCGAACATAACGCATGACCTCAGTGACGCGTATAAGGCGCTGGAACTTCCGACCCCTCCCCTCAACGTGAATATCGTCAACGCCAACTTCATGTCGGCAAAATCATATTCACGTGTCTTCCGAACCCTTTATAACGGAACCTATCTTCCATGGAACCTTTCGGAACAGGCCCTCGAACTCCTTTCCCAGACCGATTTCAAAAACGGAATAAATGCCGGGGTGCCCGCGGACATGGTGGTATCACACAAATTCGGAGAGCACACCAACCTTCTCGCAAGCGGAACCGTCGACAGCCGCGAGCTTCATGACTGCGGAATCGTCTACTACCCGACTAATCCCTACCTCATCTGTATAATGACCAAGGGGCAAGAGTTTCCGAAGCTCGAAGGCGTTATCTCGAATATCTCAAAAATAATTTACAATTACGTCAATAACGCCAATAAATAAGGATTGACTGCGGACGTGCGGAATGGTACTGTCTTGGCAGAAAATTTGAAATATGACCCCGATCACTATTGGCGGATTATCCGCTACAGGCACGAGTACTGCCGCAAAAGTATTAGCTCAAACGCTCGGCTGGGGTGAAGCGCTGTCAGCCGGGACGCTAATGAGAATGCAGGCGGCTGAAGCAGGTTTTGCAACCGTCGACGAATATCATCGCGCCATGCCCGAAAGGATAAAGACCGATGATCGTGCCATCGATGGCTGGATAAAAGGATTAGCCCGAAGCAAGAAGCCGTTCATCCTTGAAGCCAGGCTCGGGTGGTTTTTTCTTCCGAAGTCGTTTAAAGTCCTCCTTACTTGCCCGGATGCGATCCGAGGAGAAAGAGGTCTTCAGCGCGACGCCAAGAAGTACAACCTCAAAACCCACCACGATGCTCTCTCCGCGCTCAACGCGCGTGACGAGAAAGACCTCATCCGCCTTCACAGCATCTACCACAAGATGGGTAGGTTCGATGACCCGACGAAATTCGACATGGTGATCGACTCTGGCGTGAACGACCCAGAGCAGATTGCCTCTCTTATCATCGGCGAAATGTCCCGTCGCAACCTCCTCAGCGCAAGCTGAGGTTTTTTATTACAAAAGCTGAATAAGAAAATAAATAAAAAAAAACCGCACGCATTGCTGCGGCGGCTGAATTGTGAGAAAAGAACGATGCTTCAACGATCAGGCATGCCGCGGATGGCAAGGCTGCTGTTGGAGAAACGGCTGTCTGCAGTCACGTCTGTGAGGCTGAATTCGGAAGGCGGCTGGAATGAATCCCTTGCCTCGACGCTTTCAAACTCCACTTCGAGGGTTACCAACCCTTCGAGCTCACCCTTGTACACGTCGAGCTCGATGATGCGTGATCCAAACACCCACTTGTAGCGTTCCTTCTCGACTACCCTCCAGTCCTGACGCGAATAGGCTGCCCCGAGCTCGCGGTAGCGATTTATAGTAATCTGCTCCTCCAATTCGCCTCTTACACCGTCAGTTTGGGTTGGAGTCTTTTCAGTGTAGTAACACGAGCATTCGCCATCGGTAACCTTCATCCTGATGCGGCACTCGATTCCAGGTCTGTCAGGCCTATCGAGATAAGTCTGCCATATCATGAAGGATTTCGATCCAGGCGGGATCTTGTCCGGTGAGAAATTATCGACGCGGTATTTTTTTTCGATTTCGAGCTGGACTGGCATACTTAGTATCCTCTGAAGCGCCTTGAGAGCGCGGTTTATTTTCCCCGAAAAGGCTGTCGAGTTGTCGACAACGCTCAGATGCTGATGTTCCTGCCATGCGGCAAGAGTTCTTGCATCCAGAGCGCGTGCCTGTTCGGGAGTTTCGTGACGTTCTCCGTCGGTGATGTAGAAATCTTCAGCTCCTGCGGCTGCAGTGACAAGATGAAACACTCCATCATAGCGGTCAAGGACACTCGCAAACGAGAGTCCGAGATAGTTGAGCATTGCTTTGTACGCTTCTTCACCGCAGTATGCCATACCATCGACCAATCCCCTGTCACAGAAAATGACGACGCGCTGGCCACCGAGATTCATTTGCTTGAGAGCCTCAAAGTAGCGATATTCTCTTTCAAGGATCGCTAGGAACAGCTGCCTTTGGAAATCAATGGGGTCTTTCCAGCAAGCGTCCCATGGCGTGATTCCAGCGGAAATGAATTCTCGCGCAGCTTCCGGCACGACGATGACTTTGATCCTGTACTTCTCAAGGAGCTGTATGGCCATCTTCAGGAAGGTAGACTTCCCGCTGCAAGGGCCGCCAGTGATAGCTATAACCTTAATCCATTCGACGAATCGAAAGATATCGAGCATTTTTTGGGTATCCATAGGTTCTACTATGATGGTACATTAAATGATACTATTAGCCAATGTTCGGATTGCGTAATCTTAGGCATTACACACTTTTCACCTCAATTGCCTCGTCCTCCTGAATGCAGGAATCGGCTATTCGATATACCAAGACATACTAACTTCCAAAGCCCTCGACAAGACCGCCGAGCGGCTTAACATAAGCGCAAAGGCTGTCGAGACTCTTGAAAATGACAACGCTGCACTTGTCGCGCAAAACAAGCAGCTCGGCGGCACGCTTTCAGAAACTCTCAATGAAAAGCAGAACCTTGAGAAAGAGAATGCCGAAGAGACGGCTCAGGCTACGGTCTACAAAAAGCTAGCCACGTATGACAAGGAGCTGTTGGAAAAGTATTCAAAAGTATATTTCCTCAATGAAAATTACGTTCCCGCTAAGCTGACGGATATTCCTGCCCAGTATGTCTTGCCTTCAGGCACAGAACGGCAATTCCTTGATCCTGCCCTTCCTTTCCTTACTAATCTCTTGAGCGACGCGAATGCGCAAGGAATCGACCTTAAGGTCGTATCGGCATATCGATCATTTGCAGACCAAAAATCTCTCAAATACGAATACACCATGACTTATGGAGCAGGCACTTCCAACAGTTTCTCAGCGGACCAGGGATATTCCGAGCATCAGCTAGGAACGGCAGTGGATTTCGGAACACCTGAAGTTCCCGATGCCAGCCCACCTTTTGCCAACACAACCTCATATACATGGCTTCAGAATAATGCCTACAAATACGGCTTCGAGCTTTCCTATCCGAAGAACAATTCATACTACATCTACGAGCCGTGGCATTGGCGCTTCGTCGGAAAGGATCTGGCAACTTATCTTCACGACAACAACATTAATTTCTATGATATGGATCAAAGACAGATCGACGCCTACCTGATAAGCATCTTCGATAATTAAGAATAAGAAAATAAATAAAAAAACCGCACGCATTGCTGCGGCGGCGGACAGGATCAGGTGACAGAATCACTGACTGATGATGCTATAAAGGTGCTGAAGGAAACCGCTGGTTGGCTTGTTTTGCGACTCCATGCGCATTTCATGCCAGCGGTCATACAGGCTTTTGTCAGTGTCATCCGGAAATATCGGCGAAGGAATCTTGTTGAACCAGAACCAGCAAATGCCTTTCTTCGGCCGATTAGCGAGAGCATCCGTTACGGCTTCGCGGATATCCGTCAATTTCGGCCCGAGAAGGTAGTGCCATAGGCCCGACTTGTCGCGGCGGAAAGATCCATGCTGGGTGGCTACGTACTGGTTGAAGTTTCGATAAGATATCTGTCCTTCCTTTATCCGGACAAGATCCATCTTGCTGTCGATTGACAGTGGATACTCGCCGTCCGGTATCTGGCTGAAGCCTTTCCTTTTTTTCTCCGGCTCGATATAGAAGCCGTACTGGATTTCAAACGCTTGTCTGACTTTTTCGCTATAGGTGAACATTTGTACAGGTTTGAGTGGATTTAATCAGGAAATTGGAGGCTTGTCAAAATATAAATGGAAAAGCCCTACACGAATTGCATAGAGCTGGAAGATTTTGAGTTGTATCTTACCTTAACTCTATAGCCGAAGGACAAAGGACTAACTTGCGAGACGAGCCGCGGGGGTCGTTGCCGTCCCAATCACGGTCGAGCCTGTCCCAGTACACCACAACCTCGTCGCCGTCATCGCAGATGTACGGCACCCAGAGGCGGCCAATGCAGCGCTGCACGACTGACTTCCAGAGGAATACTGCTTTGCCACCGAAGAACTTGCGGAAGGCCACTATGCCGTTCTTCTTGATTTCCTCGCCGTCACGGAGACTAAGGCAGCTTTCGAGCATTCCGTTTTCCTTGAGGTGGGCGTATATGTTGCTCCCTTGGGTCCATTTGCCGTTCTTCTGACCTTCGTGGAGCCACAGCTCGACGTTGGCGAGGTCGTATTGAGCGGGACCATGTGCTTCCAGTTCGGGATGGATGACTTTCTCCATCCAGTCGGGATAGACGGGCAGGACAACGCGGTCCACGTGGATGATGGCGTTGAGAGGTAGTTCCTCCTTCGGCGCGGGTTTTGCTTTCCGCGTCAGTTCCGCTTCTCCGCGGGCGAGAAGCATGACCTGCTCGAAGTTACCGCCTGTGCAGAGCCACTCGATGTCGGTGGTGATTCCACCGTTTCTGATGATGGCCTTTTCGAGCTTGTGCCCCTTGGCCTTGACTAAGTGCAAACGTGTCGCTCATGTCGACTTGTTCCTTTCATGTGTTTGATTGAGCCTGCTCGGTGTGAGCGTGCTCAAAGGTGTTTTGTTGCTGGACTCTTCGCCACAGCAGAGAAAGTCTTTGATTTTAAGACCCTTTCTGCTATGGCGAAAGCAAGTTAGTGTGTTAAAGAACTTATGGTTAAGTTACATCATTTTTATGGTGTATGTCAATGATGTTCATTTTGATTTTGTATTTATTGAAATATTAAAATAAAAAAAGCCTCACAATATGAGTCATGAAGACCTTCTCGTGAGACTTAAAGTCTGGTTTAATCATTTGGCACTTTCTTGCCGAGTCCATACTCAGTGAGTTCAAGTGCTTTGGTTATAAAGCCATTACGACTCTTGGGGTCCAGTTTAAGAAACCGGGTTTCGGCATCCTTAAGAATTGAGCTTAAGAGCCGGAATTGCTGATCAAATGATTGTGAATCCCTTTCCCTCTTCCACCTCTCTATTGTGGCAGGGTTTGTACCCCGAGATTTTATGATTTTTCGATTGGCCATGAGACCCTTTCTGTGTTAAATGATTTATGTTCACAAATTATGTTCATGATTATAATATCACATTGTTTATAATTTGTCTATAGTGGTGGACCCGACAGACTCTTCCCTTACTGGGACTGTATAGGTTTCGTATTTTCTCAAATTGAAGCAATTCTCGAAAATATACTCAACCTTTTCGAGTCCTGTACGGAAGCCCGCAGGCGCTTCCTCGGGTCACGAAAAAATCCGCCAAAGCGGATTTTATCTGTGGACCCTACAGGACTCGAACCTGCCACCTCCTCAGTGCAAATGAGGCGCTCTACCAGATGAGCTAAGGGCCCGTTTCAAACGGGTAACAGTATGGATTATACCGATTCTAGCATATTGTGCAATATAAAAACCAGGAACAAAAAAGCACCCGGCCGCTTGCGCGAACCGAATGCTATGGAGATTTTGGTAGGTTCTCTAACCGTTGCCGCCGACAAAGATATTGTCCATTGTCGGAGGCTCATGGAATTTCGCCCATGTGAACGTGATGTGGTACAAGCCCACCTTGAACGGAAGGGTAACCGACGCGGAGTTGGACGTATAGGAAACGACTTCTCCAGTAGCGGTATTTTCCAGCGTCACGCCGATCGGCACCTCACCTTCAGTAGTCTGGCAAAAGACTGTGTAATTCCCTGCCGTGGCCACGCGAGTGACCAAAAGAGGTGTTACGCCAATCCCATTCGCACTCACCGGCTGAAGAACGAGTGAGTTCGGAGCCGCGACCTTCACTTCGTCGAATGAGACAGTGTCGAAGTTGCCGGCAACCAGTGACCCTGCGATCATGTTCCCATCCGAGCCATATGCGTAGGTGGAGAACTGCCCTGTCGACTGATTATATGTCGAGACGAGCAGTTGATCACCCGGTCCGAGGTTGAAGTCGGGAGGCAAGATCAGGCCGCCGGTATCATCGACGTTGAAGTAATCGACTGTTCCGTCCGCGTGCAGAAGCCGAGCTCCTACGGCATTCGGAAAATTGAAAACTGTCTGACTGTTCTGCATCTCGACATTCAGCGCACCGTCGGGGATTTTCCATCCCAATGTGGTGTTCTGGAGCCGGAATGAATTCTGTCCGAAGAACAAGGCGTGATAGCTCTTGTCATAGACGGCAGCGAAGTAGTACACCGTGTCGGCAGCAGGCTTCGTGAGATGGAAGTCATACTGCGTCGCGGCGATCTGCTTCGAGATGCCATCGGGGTCCGGACCGCCGGACCATATATCCCAGAAGCTTGTCACCGCCTGACTGCTCGACAAAATCGAGTTGGCAGATACTGAGCCCTGAATATACGCGACTTGTTTCAGCTTCCACGATCGGATTTCGGCGATGGTCGTGGGTATCCACGTCGGCGCGCTAGTTCCAGTGGTTATTGTTCCCGTCGTGGTTATGGCCGTTGTCGTGGTTTGAGCGAAGGTGGGCGTGATGCCGACCAATGCCAGAATGCCCGCAATAATGATTTTCATAAATTCCCACCGTTTTATTGATGACCAGCCCATGTCGGCGTAATACTGAAATGGAGATGAGTCGTTTTGTTGGGGTTGATGGTTTCTTTATGGTTTAGGTTTTGCGTGACAGCACTGCTCCTTTGGCCTCTCGGCATCGGAAAACAGATGACTACCACGCACATCGCTGCAAGAAGGAGCATTGATGCTCCAACTATTACTCGGATTGCGCTTCGCACGTGCTTGTATTCTTCATGTAAATGACAAACCCCAAACGGGGTCCTGTTTAATAACATAGCACATTTTACGTTTTTCGTCAATTTTAACGAAACATTTCCTCTGAGCGTTTTTTTCGATGGTATTTGAGAGTAAAGCGGTGTGCTTCGCTATTAGCTAAAAGGATGGCCTTCTGATGGTGAGTGGCAGGAACTTTTTTACCAAGGATCTCTCGCGGCTTATGTCTTTCGTCCTTGACTACAGCTACCAGATCAATGTTCAGATTATTCTTATCCAGGACCAACTGTGCCTTGTTGAGCTGTGCTATGCCTCCATCTACAACAATAAGGTCAGGGAGCGGCCATTCAGGATGCCCGAGTCGGCGGGTGAGGATCTCTTCAAGGCTCGCCACATCATTGATTCCCTGCCGGCGAATTTTGAACATGCGGTAGTCTGATTTCTTTGAAATACCATCTTCAACGACTACCATTACGCCGGTCGTATTAGTCCCTTGGGTGTGAGCCACATCATAAGCCTCGATGCGAAAGGGCTTCATCGAAGGGCTGCCTCCGCCTGAATTCCTGAAATCGTCCTTGATAAGCGACACGTCTCGGATATGTTCAAGGGCGAAGATCTGCCGCTTTATTTTCGCCGCCTCTTCGAATCTCAATTCCTTGCCGAGATCCTTCATCTCTTTTTTCAGTGTCCTGACAAGCTCGGATTTCTTTCCTTGGAAGAAGAGGGTGATATGCCGGATGATGCGCCCATAATCGCTTTTCGAGATCGTATTGATACAGGTTCCGGGACAAAGGCCGATCTGATAATTGAAGCAAGGCTTGCCGCTGCCCGCTTTGCATTTGTAGTCGCGGTACGGGAAGATTTTCCTTATTATCTTCAACGCTTCCTTCAGCGACTGGCCGTTCGAGAACGGGCCAAACTGGCTTTTTATTTTCAATTCCCCGCTTGCTTTCTTGTGCTCCAAATCCCGTCCACGCACAACCAGAATCTGCGGAAAATCTTCCTTTGTAATGACAACGAAATTAAAGCTCTTATTGTCTTTTTCCTTCGTATTGTATTTCGGTTGATGTTTCTTGATGAGCTCGGCCTCAAGCAGAAGCGCTTCGAGGACGGAGTCGGTCTTCTGGAAATCTAAAGTATCGGAAAGTTCAGCCATATCGGCAATAAGCTGGCTGCGGGTCTTCAGCAGATCCGAGGAAAAATAGCTCCGAACGCGGTCCTTAAGAGAGGTTGCTTTGCCAATGTACAAAATATGCTTGCCGCGCTTGAAGAAATACACTCCAGGCGCATCAGGCAATCTTTTGAGCTGTTTCAGGTTGATTGACATGTTGTGCTCCGTATTATAGTGTTTATTCTGGAGTTTTCAATGAAAAGACACAATGTTCCCCGTGACCCTGAAGTGGGTCCCTTTGCTACCATGGCAGCAGTCATCGCATTCCTGGCGATCGGAGTCGTCGTATTTGCCGGAATGCTGATCATCGACAGGAATTCGAGAACGGTCAACCTTGCGATTAGCTTCGCCGCAGCCGGCATCGTTATCGCCTCCGGTTTCCTGCTTTTCCACATGAAAATCAAGCCCTGAGGAGAGAGTCACGAATAGCTTCTGACCCCGCTCCGGCCTTTGCGCCGGAGCTTTTTTATTGCCTAATCATCCTGTGAAGTGCTCGTGGCAGCGTAACGAATATTCTTGCTTACGTATGAAAGGATGTTTGACATGTCCTTATCCCTGTCGTTGCTTTTCAAAAGTATTATTACAAGTTTCCTTGTCTGCGGCGTACTTGAAGCATTCTGTTCTGCTAGCTGTACGGGGACATTGAAGAAGGAAACTGTGGTCTCTTTCGACTGGTCGATGAATCCGTTCTTGCCGCCGGCAAAATCAGGATTATCGAGAAAGGTATTCTGATTGAGCCAAGTATGGGCATAGATCGCATATTGCCTAACGCGGGTAATATTAAGCAGGTCCGGGTAGGAATGATCGATATACAAAGAGAGCTTCAAGAGATCAGATGCAGTGCTGCTGTCCTGATCGGAAAGGCCGCTCGAATCAACGAAAAACGTATTATACATATTCAGCGTCTTTGCCTTGTCATTCATCAATGAAATGAACTTGCTCGTGCCATAGTCATCAGCAAGCAGTTCTGCGGCATCATTGCTTGATTCCATCAGAAGAGGATAGAGCAGGTCGCCGACCAGTATCCTTTCGCTCAAAGCAAGTTCACCTTCACTGCCGAACGTATCGTGTGCAACCGTATCGACAGTGGCATAGTGCTCGAGATCATCATTCTCCTTGGTGACCACCGCTGTCATCAGCTTGCTGACTGAAGCGATAGGAAGAGCTTGATCGGTATTCTGCTTGAAAAGGATCTCGCCCGTATCGGCATCTGCCACCAGGAAAGCCTGAGCAGAAACAGGAGGAAGAACGAACAATGAATAGGTGAGATAGTGTGTTTGAGGAATGATGCTAAGGTAGGGGGCCGCGGTAGCAGAAATAGAATCGTCAGAGCCGATTCCTTTTCCCGATGGATGCTCGATGAGAAGGATGTTCAATGCCGAAAGCTTGTCGTAACCGAAATAAAGGAAAGCTGTGTTCGCGACAAACGAGAAGAAGGCGATCAGGAAAAGGATAGAGCTGACTGATTTCGGCCTCTTCATGCCTATACCTATTTTTCTAGCAAGAAGAGCAATCCGCGAAGGCTTCGCTCGAGAAGCGAATTGATGCGGGCCGAGTTCGCCAGCTGTGGAATTATAGCTCATTGAATTTTGACCTTGTGATTGATGATGAATGTCCGGGCATCAGAAGGAAGGATGACATGCTTGCCGTGGTGGCGTTTCGAATGTATATGAATGACTTCTTCGGCAATCGAGACAAGGAATGCATTCCTGCTTTCTTCCGAAGAATAGGTGTATGGATCGGAAGAGAAAAAGGCCGCAAGCTGCTTCAAGGCCTGCTCGCTGAAAGTGATGTCATAAAGGAATTCTATTTCTTCGACTTCCCTCCTGACCGCTTCTTCGAAGCTTCGCGGCAGCTCTTTTTTCTTTGAAAGAAGGGCATTGAAATAGCTTCGGGAGTCGAGCTTTTCGATATATTTCTTTTCCACCCAGAGTGAGGCGTCCTTAAAATCTTTTACGGTAATGTGCGAGCTCTCAAGGAAGCGCCTTAAAGATGCGTCGCTTTCATGGAGGTAGTGAGCAAGATTCTCAAGAGTAGCGAATGCCGGAGAAGAGATCAGGTCATCGGAAAAGAAATCCTGAGCTTCTTTTCTTTCGATGAAATGATAAACGCTCTCCTTGCTTACTCCGAGCCTTCGCATCACCTCCTTTCCCAGATGGGAATCGATGAAAGCATGGACAGGGTCTTTTTTCTTAGGGTGAAAATAGATGCTGAGGATGGCGCTAAGAGAGACGCCAGCAGCAGTGTGTCTGCGGTAAAGGCTCCGTATGTAAACTTCGAAAAGTATAGTCGCAAGAAGGAGCGAGAAACAGACCAAAAAGATGCCCTCGCTGATCGGCCAAAGGATCCTGAATGGAGTATCAGCGAGAAAAGCCAGCAGGAGCGAGAAAGAAATGAAAAACACAGACAAGGCAAAGAGTACCTCCTCGGCACCCTCACGGACATAATGCGGAAAGAATCTCTCGGCATTGATGGCTTCCTTCTTGAGCTGGGCTATGCGACGTTCCATAGGAAAATGAAATAAAGGCCGCTGATAAAGAGGGAAAGTATGACCAGAGGAAGCAGCAGCCAGACAATGAGAAGCGGTATGCCGACTATCAGTCCACCTAAGCCTTCGACAATGCTTTCGCCGGCAAGGATGGAAATTCCTTCCGAGATGGCCGTGCCATAATGAAATCTGAGATATGAAATGATCACGCTGAACATGCCACCATTATCGCATTACCTCAAGCATCATTGCAACTGTTTCGTGCTGCTTGCAGTCTTGACAGTCGTGGTAGAGGTTGAGGTGCCTGCCATCTTGTAGAAGACTTTATTGCCGAAACGTACATCTATATAATTGAAAGTATTTATTCCGCCCTTGGCATCGACAAAGACCGGCTGGGAGACGACCGTCTTCAGCGTATCAAGCTGGTCATCCAAGGAATTCTCCAGCGATACTTTTATCGTTCCTAGCTTCGTCTGCACCTCCACGTCGTCGTCGCCGATTATCGAGACGCCGGTCGCGGGAAGGCCGATAGAAGAAAGCAATCCCGCGAACCTGCTTATATCCAGGAATGAGCTCGTCGGAAGAGGAAGCGTGCCGATAGGCGATGATGAAGAGGCGAAGTCAGGCCGCAGGTCGCGAAAATCAAGATACTCATCGGACGAAGTAGCCGACGAATCCTTGTAAACGAATCCTTGATCGTCCATGAAATAGCACGATGAAGTGCAATAAAGCGCTGCTGGGGTACGCTCCTTCAGCGTGATTACCGAAGTATTGGCATTACTGAACGATACCGACAGGTTCACGATCTGGGGGTACTCAGCGCGAAGCGCACTTATTATCTGCTTCTTGGGATAAAGAAGGACATGATCTTTCGGAAAGAAAAAAAGATAGTCCCCTGTCGTCATGTCTTTTACTTGCTGAACGATATCTTCCTGCGAAATTTCCTGGGTACCGTTCACCGTGACATGAGAGACTCTCAAATAAGGTAACCTGAAAAATAAAATTATTATTCCCGCGACGAAAACGGATACGAAAATATAAAACGCCACATGAAGAATATGCTTTCTTCTTCTTCGACGTTTGCGGGCTGGCGACGTTATTATTGTTTGCCGGCGCTTCATGATCGATTAGGCCAATGTTATGAATTCCATGCCGCCAAGATAAGGCCTGAGGATTTCCGGAATCCTGATAGAACCGTCGGCTTGCTGATTGTTCTCGATGAGGGGAACAAGAATACGAGGAAATGCTACCGCGGTATTGTTGAGGGAGTGAACGAACTTCAGCTTGCCATCAGAGTCGCGATATTTGATATTGAGCCTGCGCGCCTGAAAATCGTGAAAGTAGGATGATGAGTGAGTCTCGCGGTATTTGTTCTCGGTAGGCACCCAAGCTTCGATATCGTACTTCTTCACCTGGCCAAGGCCGAGATCTCCTCCGCAATTGACCACCAAGCGGTAAGGAATGCCGAGAAGCTGCATGAATTCCTCAGCATTCGCAGTGAGCTCCTCATGGAGAGCGACGCTTGTCTCGTGATTAGCTTCGCAAAGGATAAGCTGCTCTGCTTTGTAGAACTCGTGCACGCGAATGAGGCCTTTAGTATCTTTTCCGTGGCTGCCTGCTTCCCTTCGGAAGCAAGGCGAAAGGGCAAGCATCTTGAGCGGAAGCTTTTCCTTGTCGATGACCTCATCGCTGTAATATGACATCGATGAAACCTCTCCCGTGCCAGCAAGGTAATCGTCATCCTGAGTCTTATAGAGATCGTCTTCCCCTTGAGGAAGATAGCCTGTGCCGAGAAGCGTTTCTTTCTTCACGAGTGACGGCACGATCATCGGGCTCTGGCCTTTCGACCCGAAATGATTGAGCGCGCATTGGATGATGGCGAATTCGAGAAGAGCTCCCTTATTCTTCAGGAAATATCCGCGGAAGCCTGCCACTTTGGTTCCTCGTTCAAAATCAACCATGCCATGGGCCTGCATCAGTTCGATATGGCTCTTCGGAGCAAAAAGGAACTGAGGAATGTCTCCCCATTTTCTGATCTCCTTATTTTCCTCATCACTTGAGCCTTCGGGAACGGAGATGTCTGGAACATTGGGAACTTGGAGCATAAGCATCTGCCATTCCTTGATGACATCCTTGAATTTTTCCTCTTCCTCTTCACGGGAGAATTTGATTGCCCTCATCTCGTCGATCATCTTCTGCTTCGCGCTCGCGTCTGCCTCTCTCATGATCTGCTCGCTGACAGCATTCTGCTTGGCTTTCTTCTCCTCGATCGAGCCGAGCATCTCCCTGCGTTTCTCATCCGCAACCATAAGGGCATCGACGTCGAATTCGATATGCTTCTTGCGGGCGCCTTCCTTGATGAGATCTTTATTTTCCCTGATGAATTTGATGTCGAGCATTTGATTTAGTCTTTATATTCCCTTGATGCGTCGCTTTTATAATATGTCCAGCTATCATAGCAACAAATGACACCTATCACAAACATACTTTTGGAAAATATTCCCGAGCGACTAAAGAGGGTGTGCCCGCCTCCGAGCAAGCTCTTCGTGCGCGGCAAGATGCCTGACCTGGACGCATTCAGATGCGTGGCCGTCATTGGCTCGCGCAGCAATACGGAATACGGCCTTAAAGCCTGCAAGTACCTTATCAAAGGCCTTTCAGGATATCCCATTATCATCATATCGGGCTTAGCCATCGGCATAGATTCGATAGCTCATGAAGTTGCCCTTGATTCCGGATTGCTGACGATTGCTGTCCCTGGTTCCGGCCTTGATGAAAGCGTCATCTATCCCAAGACAAAGATATCCCTGGCAAGAAAAATAATCGAAAATGGAGGATGCCTCATCTCCGAATATGAGCCTGAAACGGAAGCTGCCCCCTGGATGTTCCCTGAACGCAACCGCATCATGGCAGGCCTTGCCGATGCTGTTCTTGTCATAGAAGCGGAAAAGAAAAGCGGAACTATGATCACTACCCGGCTTGCTTTGGATTATTGCAAAGATGTGATGGCAGTGCCCGGCTCGATCTTTTCCAGCAAAAGCGAAGGTCCTCACCATCTCATCAGGCAAGGCGCTTTCCCTGCCACAACGTCAAAAGATATTGTCGAAATGCTCGGCATGGAATGGAAAGAAGATGAAGCGGGGAAAAAAGAGAAGGAACAGACACTCTTCGATTGTTCTCCTGAAGAAAAAATGATTCTTGAGGCAATCGACTCTCCAACGACAAGGGATGAAATAATCGGATCAGTCCCTCTTCCCACACGCAAGATACAGGCAATCCTTTCGCTTCTTGAAATAAAAGGCTTGATAATCGAGGAAGGTGGCAGGATAAAGAGAGTCTGATATACTTCTCGCATATGCAACCCAAAAATAATAAGCAGCAGTACTTCATTCCACTTGCCATCATAATAGCCGGCGCCCTTATCGGAGGAGGCGTCTTTCTCGGCGGAAAAAGCTCGCAAGGGACAGTGACCGGAATACAAGATACAGCTCCTGCCAATACCATCTCCATGAACCCTGTCAGCTCAAGCGACCACATTCTCGGCAATCCGAATGCAAAGGTATTCATCGTCGAGTATTCAGATACGGAATGCCCGTATTGCAAGCTGTTCCAGCCGACTCTTCACAAGATAATAGACGCATATGGCAAGGACGGAAGCGTTGCCTGGGTTTACCGGCATTTTCCTATTCCCCAGCTTCATTCAAAGGCACCAAAGGAAGCTGAGGCTACCGAATGTGCCAATGAGCTCGGCGGCCCTGACATATTCTGGAAATACCTCGACCAAGTCTATGACAGGACCAACTCCAACAACTCCCTCGATCCAGCACAGCTCCCCCAGATCGCCAGCGACCTCGGCCTTGACGTGACCAAATTCAACAATTGCCTCTCGAGCGGAAAATATACCGCCTTAGTCGAGGCTGATAGGCAGGATGCCATTCGCGCGGGCGGACAAGGGACGCCTTACACCGTTTTGGTTTCCGGGGACGTAAAAGTGCCTATCACTGAAGGAGCCATACAATATAACGATCTCAAATCCCGTATCGACACGCTACTCAACAGATAGAAATAAGCGAGCACCATTCGCATTGAGGATCATCACAGCGCATGCGTATCACCTCGCCTGACCAAACGCTTTCAATGAGATTCCTTATGTCCTTCCTTACTATCTCGATGTCGCTTTCCGTTATTTCCAATGTCTGGATCTTGCACTCGCCTTTTTCGTCAGGAGTAAGAAAGACTAGCGAGGGAATTATCCGTTTTCCTCTGTATGCATGCTGATTTTCCAGAAGCAGGCGGTAAAAGACGAGCTGTCGGAAATATCCTCCGTCTGAAGTCTTTGTTTTACCCCTTATTTCATTCTCGCTCATCTTTCCTTTGGTCTTATAGTCGAAGACCAGCAGATCATCTCCAGTATCAATGACCGCATCGAGCTTGCCGTGAAGGATTATCTTCTCGAATTGCATGTCCTTCCATTCTTCCGGCTGGACTTCCCCTTCAGTATGAAAATGCGGCTGAAGAGATTTGGCGACAGCTGGTGCATTCTTCATCAGCTCCTTCTCGACTGCGTCTTTCTCAAAACGGGCAAGGAAGGAATTTTTTAGGGAATCTCTAATAGCTCCTTTGATGGCTTCTATTGCAGCATTCTCATTCCTTCCTTCCTTTTTCATCCTCCAGATATGATCGAGTGCCAGATGCATTGCATTCCCCTTTTCCGCGCTTGCGGATGGCGCTTCGGGAATTTTCAGGATGCTTTTCAGCAAGAATTCGCTTGGGCACTTCATGAAATGATTGAGTGCTGTAACCGATAGCCCTTTCTCGGCCAGCGTCTCCTTTGCAAGTTCGATGATCCTCTGGCCTTTCTCAGGAACATGGATATGCGTGCCCGACACGTCCCTCTTGCTTTGAGGAATGTCGATATCTTTTATCGAGCCTTTGTCGAGTTCTTCGATGAAGCGAAGCGGCAAAAGATCCTCGCCCGCGGAATCTTTGGATGAGGCTATTATGGTCACATGCTCTTTTGCCCGGGTGAGAGCCACGTAAAAAAGCCTGCGATCATCGCGGACCACATCTGTCTCTTCAGCCGCCTTTGGCACCGGCAAGGCGAAATACGACGGGTGTCGCGACGAAATCCAGGATCCTTCCGACGCATAAGGAATGAATACGTAATCGAATTCGAGGCCTTTCGACCCGTGAGCTGTCATCGCTTTGACTCTCGCATCGGAAACTCCGGCCTTTATCTTTACTTTTTTCCTTTCGGATGATGCTTTATAAGCGATAAGCTTTTCAAGAAGAAGAGCCGGCGCGCTTATATTGTCCTGCCTCACTATATTTTCAGCGAAGCTGACTATCTTTCGCCATACTTCGACGCGCAGCGGGTCACTGCTTATAAGCCTGATATAGCCTGACATCTCAGCTATACGGATAATGAACGGCACAGGGCTGTCATCAGACAGCATCTTTCTCATTTCCTCGAGCACCGGGATTTCCCTTACCACGCTTTCGATATCTCCCTTGCGCAATGACTTTATGAATCCTATTGATTTTGAGAAGTCAAAGCCGAAAAGGCCGGCAGCCAATGATTTAGACAATCCTTCGACATCAAGAGGATCATTGAGGAATCCCGCAAGCGAGAAGAAAAGGGCGCCGGAGGGATGCGAGAATATGTCCACGCTCCGGTCGGCTGACACGGAGACTCCGGCTGACTCGAGCAAGGAGAAAGATCGATCGACATCCTGGTTATTCCTGCTTATGACGGCAATGGTCTTTTCCGGTTCTTCCGACAGTATTCTTTTTATCGAATCAATCAGGTACGTTTCGGATGATCCTATATCAGGAGACCGCACCAGCTCGATAGGCTTCGGTTCCTTTTTTGATCCTGTCTTCAATCTGACGCGTAAATCGATATTCTCGCCATCCAGATAATTATTCTCGATCATGCCGTAACTGGCATCAAGTATATGCTGATGCGAGCGGTAATTTTCCTCGAGCGATATGGTCTGCATCTTAGGCCACTGTTCCTTGAGGCTGAGAAAATTCCTGACTGACGCTCCTTGGAAGCGATAAATGGCCTGCTTTTCGTCTCCGACGATGAAAATATTCGGCTCGTCGAAGAAAGCGGAAGTGGAGATGAGCTTGATGATGCTGTTCTGCGAATCATTCGTATCCTGATGCTCATCGATATGAATATAAAGAAATTTTTCCTGAAGCAGGCTGAGGAGCAGGCTATCATTGCGAAGCGCCTGCAGAAGCTCGAAAATAAGGTCGTCAAAATCCATCAGCTTGGCTTCCTTTTTCTTTTCTTCATAGGCTTCATAGACTTCCGAGAACGCTATCGTCTTCTCAAGGCGCTCGAGGGCTTTCTTGGCATCAGCTTTGAGCTCGCCCTTGCTTGGTCCGCGCGTCGATCTGAGACTTTCATCTGACTTCATCCTTTCGATCTCCTCTTCCGCGAATTTTCGGATATCATTCGGCAATAGATCCTCTCTTTTTGCGTCACTGATGGATGACATGATCGCCTTGAGATAGAAGTCAGGCTTTCCGAGCGGGCGAAGGGCCGCATATAATGGCGCTTCGAGTATCTTCATTATCAGAGTCTCGGCATTGATCTCTTCCATCTGTTTCATTCCTTCGAGATGGACGAAGTGGTCGCGAAATTCCGTGATGACCGCCGAAGCGAATCCGTGGAACGTATATATCTTCACTTCATCCGCGCGGCTGCCGATTATTTCGCGAAGACTTTTCTTCATCGCCTTCACTCCTGCTTCGGTATAGGTGATGGCTAATATCCCTGACGGAGGAATGTCGGTTTTCTTCAGTATGGTGGCAATGCGCAAAGTGAGGATGGTGGTCTTGCCGGTGCCGGGGCCGGCAATGACCATTACTGGGCCATCGATAGTATCAACGGCTTCCCTTTGGGCTGCGTTAAGCTTCTTGTATTTCTTTTCGTAGATCTCATCCAAAGCGGTATTCATTGCCCGATTATATCATGCATCAAAAATGCCGCCTTCAGATTGACCGATATGCAGCAATGATGTAAATTGTAAAACCGCATAAGCCAGATGCTTATCGAACCTTTATCAGTAAACCACTAAAATGCAACAAAAACATAGCAAGCTATCCATCACTCCGGAAAGTATCACCCTTCTCAAGACCTTCGTCGATCAGGGAATACTCGAACCGCTCTCAGCTCATCTTTTGCCGGAAGGAACCGGAGACGGCACTATCGCCATCACTTGCTCCGACGGCGACCAAATGGCGGACCTGTTCAGCCAACATCACGACAAGTGCGGTGAAAGATGTCATCTATTCAGCTTCAACGGCGGCGGCTTGTGGCTCTCGCCACTAATCGATAGCGAACGGGCTGAGCAGAGAAGGGATCTCATCAAGAATGATCTTCCCGAAGCAATCAGCATGAAAGGCATCAGCACCGTAGTCATATATGGACACGCACCCTGCGGAGTAGCCTTGAGTGTCCTGAATTGCAATGTCGATGAGCTTATCAGCCACCTGGTGCGAGCCAAGATGGAACTCAAGAAGCAGTACAGCGGAAAAGGCTTGAAATTCGTCTGCGCGCTGCACGTGGATTGGGGAAATGGCAAAAAAGACACCTATTGGGTGAACGCTAAAAAATGGCGCGAACTTAAAGGCATCGAGTAATGAATGAATCGACGGTCTACCTCCTTAAACGGAGGTTTTTTATTTGGGAAATTAGTAGTTCTTCAGTCGATTGATCTTGTCGTGCTGGCGGATCTTCTCGTGCGCCTTTGCCTCGATCTGGCGAATGCGCTCGCGGGTAACATTGAACTGCTTTCCTACTTCTTCGAGAGTATGCTGGATGCCGTCTACAAGGCCATGGCGAAGCTCCAGGATCTTTCTTTCCTTTTCGGAAAGGTCATCAAGGATTTCCTTCACTTGGTCGCCGAGGATGCGTCGGGATGCTTCCTGATCAGGAGAAAGGATCTTCTCATCTGAAATGAAGTCGCCGTAGGTGGAATTCTTGTCGTCACCGTCATCCCCGACAGGGGTGTCGAGAGAAAGCGTGCTTTGGTCTATCTTCTCGATATTGTAGATTTTCTCGACGTCAAGGCCCATTTCGACAGCAATCTCATTCGGAAGCGGATCGCGGCCGAGGTCTTGCGATAGGCGTCGCACGACCTGCTTGTATTTGGCGATAGTCTCAACCATGTGCACCGGCACGCGGATAGTGCGCGACTGATCGGCAAGGGCTCGTGTAATCGACTGGCGAATCCACCATGTCGCGTAGGTCGAGAATTTATATCCTTTGGTCCAATCGAATTTGTCTACTGCCTTGAAAAGGCCGAGATTTCCTTCCTGAATAAGGTCAAGGAGGGTAAGGTCGGGGCTTCGTCCGACGTATTTCTTGGCGATCGAAACCACCAACCGAAGGTTGGCGCGAGCAAGGAGATTCTTGGCTTCCTCGTCACCTTTCTCGATCCGGCGGGCGAGCTCTTTCTCTTCTTCAGCCTTTATCAGCGGATACTGGCCGATTTCCTTGAGGTACATCTGAATGGAATCATAATTGGAGTCGTTGCGGGAATAGACGTATTTCTTCAAAAGATCGTCTTCTCCGCCGCCAACATCAAGCAAGCCTCCTCCTTCGAGCACATCGATGCCGGTAGTAGAAAGCTTCTCATAAAGATGATCGAGAAACATCACATCCTCCTCGATATGAGGAAATTCCTTAAGGATATCATCGTAGGTGACGAAGCCTCTTTCACGGCCGCGAAGGAGCAGCCGTTCGGTGCGGACCTCCATATCCTTATCCTTCTTCGACTTGACCTCCTTTTTTGGCGCAGCTATAGGTTTCGCTTTCGGCGCTTTCTTCTTTGCGGCAGGCTTTACCTTCTTTATTTTTTTCACCTTGGCTGCTTTCGTGTCTGTTTTTTTCTTCGCCATCTTCGCTTTCGGCTTTTGTTTTGGTTTTTTCATCTTTTTTTGTGTTTTTTTGTTTTTCATATTATATAAAATGCCTTATGTATAATCGGCAAGCCTCTTGCGGATCCTATCGCATGTTAAAAGATACTCCTCCGCCTTTTGCTGATTCCCTTCGGCTTCCGCCTGACGGTAATTCCTTACCGCATCTTCAAGCTCCTCCCTAAGCTCTTCCTTTTCCATCAATGGCTTGAGCTCGCCGAGATACTGCTCGGGGGTCTGCCCGCTCTTTGCAAGCCACTCCTCCACCGAAAAAAGCGTCTCTTCCCTGACATTATCGATCGATGGGAAATATTCATATGCCTTTGCCTCGTCTTTGATGATAAGGTACACGCCTGCAATAAGCTTCTTCAAAGCTTCCTTTTTTGAAAGATAATTATCCTCTACAATAGACTTTTTATCAAGCCCAGCCGAGCTATCAGTCGAAGCCTGCAAGGGCTTTTCTTCTATCCGCGAAAGTGTGTCAAAAAGCACTTCTTCCTTGATGCCTGTGCGCGAAGAGATGATCGAGATGAAATGGGCTTGGTCTATTTTGCTTTCTACGGCTTTAACATAAGGAAGAATAGAAGCCTCTACTTCCTTTCCGAGCGCGCGTCCGGACAGCCCCCGCGCTATCAAGGCGTTCAGATAGAATTCTACGATATGACTTGCTTTCTTCAAGGCATCCTTGAAAGCCGTCAGATCTTTGGAGATAAGATCAGCAGGATCCATGCCTTCAGGCAAGTGGGCCATCTTCACATCCATGGAAAGAGACAGCGCCAGCGTCCATGCGCGCCTTCCTGCTTCGACACCTGCCTTGTCGGCATCATAAGCGATGAGAAGGTTCTTCGAGAAGCGCGAAAGCATTTCGAGCTGGCTCTTGGTGAGAGCTGTTCCTGACGTGGCAACGGCATTGGGAAATCCCGCTTGCTGGGCCATCAACAGATCCATCTGCCCCTCGACAAGCAAAGCATATTTCCATTTTACGATTGCCTGTTTCGCCTTGTGATAGCCATAAAGGGTGCGTGATTTGTCGAAAAGAAGACTATCAGGGCTATTGAGATACTTTGCTTCCTCGATGTCCTTGTCCTTATCTTTTTCCCAATCCTTGAAACGGCCGGTAAAGGCTATTACTTTTCCGGAAGGATCGCAGATAGGAAAAATGATTCTTGACCTGAAGCGGTCATAGAATCCGTTATTTCCCTTTTTGGCTAGGCCCGCCTTCTCGATATCCAAATCAGCAAAGCCGAGGGAACGGAGATGACCATAGAGATTGTTCCATCCAGTCTTAGTGGAACCGATCCTCCATTCCGCTATAGTTTCTGAAGCAAGTCCTCGATTCTTCAAATAATCGAGTGATTTATCATCATTTTTCAACTCACTCACATAGAACGACGTGGCCTCCTCCATAATCTTACGGAGTAGCTCCTTTTCTTCTTCGTCCTTGCGGCTGCTGCTGTTTCCGGCATAGCTTTCGAGCTTTACGCCCGCGCGCTCGGCAAGCAACGCAAGTGCCTCCTTGAAGTCCATCTTCTCGAATTCCTGGACGAAGGTGAAGATATCCCCTTTAGCCCCGCAGCCGAAGCAGTAATAGGATCCGCGTTCCGGTGACACCATAAAAGAAGGCGTCTTTTCGTTGTGGAAAGGACACTTTCCTTTGAAGTTGGCTCCCGCGCGGTCAAGCTTGATGTATGAAGAGATGATGTCAGAGATGGGAAGCCGTTCCTTGATCTGTTCGACGGCTTGTGATGACATTATTTTTGAGATGTTTCGTCTTCGATCATCTTCTGCTTGGGACTTCCTGGAAATCCCGTACCTGCAGGAATGAGGCGTCCGATGAGGACATTTTCCATGAGGCCGTGAAGGTCATCGATGCTTCCGCGGATAGCTGAGCCGATAAGGATCTTGTTGGTGTGTTGGAATGAAGCAGCTGATAGAAAGCTTCGGCGGGAAAGAGATACCTCAGTAATACCCATCACCATAGGCTCTGACTTCGCCTCGATTCCTCCCCTTTCCTTTATCTTTTTGTTTTCCTCGACAAGCTCGAAATTTTCGACGATGTCTCCTGCTGAGAACGGACTGTCGCCTGATTCCTTTACCTTCACGCGGGTGAACATCTGGCGCACAATCACTTCGATATGTTTTCGCGATACGGATTCTCCCTGAAGCTCGTAAGGCTTCTTCACTTCGCCGATGACATACTCCTGAGCCTTTTCGCGGCCGCCGTATCGGAACAATTCGTCGATATCGCACGATCCGTCGGTAAGGATGTCTCCCTTCTTCACTTTGTCTCCTACCTTCACCAGAAGCACGCGGATCGGATGAACTGCATATTCGAGTTCATTTTTCGTCTTGGTTGATTTAGATGGCTTTGCCTTGTCGCTGATTTCAGGGACGACAATGATACTTTCTCTTTTCCGGTATTCCTTATTTCAGTGACCATTCCGTCGACGGTGGCGATTGCAAGGCTGGATTCTTAGGCTTTCGCTTTTCGAAGATCTCTTCGACGCGAGGAAGTCCGGCAGTGATGTCTCCTCCGACCGAAGCTGTTCCTCCGGCATGGAAAGTACGCATCGTAAGCTGAGTTCCCGGCTCTCCGATGGCTTGCGCAGCTACCGTTCCGACTGCTTCTCCGATGTCTATCATTCTATTCTTTCCAAGGTCAAGTCCATAGCACATTCGACAGATTCCAGAGAGCGTCTTGCAGGTCAGAGGAGACCTTACGACTACTCTTGCGATGCCTTGCGCTTCGATCATCTTGGCTTCTGTCTTGGTAAGCAGATGATTGCGCTTGAAGAGCAGCTTTCCGTCCTTGTCATTCAAGTCTTCAGCAAGCACTCGTCCGCTAATGTATTTCGAGATCGAAGTCTCGATGCCTGAAGCGCTTTCCTTGACGATGGCTATTCCCTCTTTCGTTCCGCAATCCTCTTCGCTCACTACCACGTTCTGGGCAACCACGAAGAGTTTTCGAGTGAGATATCCGGCTTTAGCAGTGTTAATGCGGTGTCAGTAAGTCCTTTTCGGGCTCCGTGAGTACGAGATGAAGTATTCGATCGGAGTGAGCCCTTCTTTCGAAGACTGAGAGAACTGGCACTTCGATAGTCTCTCCTTTCGAGTTCTGGATGAGTCCTTTCATTCCGGCCATCTGAGTGATGTTTCCGATGGAACCTCGGGCTCCCGATGTGACCATGTCGTGGACTGATCCATTCTTATCGAGCGTTCCAGGGATAAGCTTCTCGATCTTGCTTTTAGCATCATGCCAGATCTCGACATTCTTTCGAAGCTTCTCCTGCTCTGAAAGGAGTCCTTCATTGTATTGCTCGTAAACCAGCTCAGAGTCCTTCTTTGAGGCTTCGATGATCTGGAATTTTCCGTCAGGAATGACGACATCGTCGATTCCCCAAGTGATTCCTGACTTAGTGACATAAGTGAAGCCGAACTTCTTGATTTCGTCGAGAATGGCAGGAACAGCATTCACTCCGTAAATATTAATGAGGTCTTCGACGATTCCTGACATGACTTGATCGGGAAATTTCCTTGTTGACGAATGGATAGTCGGCAGGAAGAATAGCGTTGAAAAGAATCCTTCCAACAGTAGTATCGGCAAGCTTTCCGCCGAAAGCTGCCCATTTAGGACCTTCTTCAGGCAATACCTTTATCGCTGCCCGGAGCGAAAGCGCTCCAAAATCAAGGGCAGACATTGCAGCTTGAGGACTTTCGAAGATATTTCCTTCACCTTTTTCTCCAACGACAATCTTCGTCGTCCAGTAACATCCGAGCACCACATCAAGAAGCTTTGCAGTGACTGTAGGATCTCCGCTTCCCGGCTTAAGGATGTTCTTGTCTGACGCCATGATTTCCCGAGCTTCCATCTGCGCTTCTTCTCCGAGAGGAACGTGAACTGCCATGGTGTCTCCATCGAAGTCGGCATTGAAAGCGGAACATACGAATGGATGCACTTGGATAGCGTTACCTTCGATGAGTACAGGCTGGAAAGCCTGAATACCGAGGCGATGAAGAGTAGGTGCGCGGTTCAGGAGCACGTATTTATCCTTGATGACGTCTTCAAGGATGGCCCATACTTCAGGAATTCCATCATCGATAAGTCGAGATGCGCCGCGGATGTTGAAAGCCAATTCCTTTTCAAGAAGTTTTGAGATGACGAAAGGCCGGAACAATTCCAAGGCCATGTGCTTAGGGAGTCCGCACTGATTGAGGCGAAGTTCCGGACCCACGACGATAACCGATCGTCCTGAATAGTCCACGCGCTTTCCAAGGAGGTTCTGTCGGAAGAGTCCTCGTCTTGCCTTTCAAGTTGTCGGCAAGGGATTTGAGCGGACGTCGCTGTGCCTGATTGACTCCAGCGAAAAGCTGATTGCCGTGCCGGATCGAGTTGTCGATCAAGGCATCGACAGCTTCCTGAAGGATTCGTTTTTCGTTTCGAAGAATCACATCAGGAGCTTGAATTTCCTTAAGCTTCTTCAAGCGGTTGTTTCGGTTGATCACGCGTCGATAAAGGTCATTGACGTCGGATGTCGCGTGTCGTCCTCCGTCGAGAGCGACCATAGGGCGAAGTGCTGCGGGAATGACAGGGATACTGAGTAAGGAACATCCATTCAGGACGGAGTCTGAGCTGATCATTCCCTTGATAAGGCCGATTCGCTTGTTCAGTTTTTCGCTTTTCGGTTGAGCTTGCTGATTCGAGATCCTTTTCGAGGCTGTCAAGAAGTTTCTTGAGGTCGAGCTTCTTGAAAAGATTGAAGACCGCTTCAGCACCGATTGCAGCTTCGAAGAGCGTTCCGTATTTGAGCGAGAATTTGTGGTATACGATCTCGTCAAGGACTCGTCCTTCCTGGATACTCTCGATGTCGCGCTTTGCGCTGATCAGAAGTTGCTTGATTGCTTCCTTCGTTTTCTCGTCCTGAAGCGACTTTTCACTTTTGATCTTGTATTCGGAATCGAGATCCTTGAGCACGCGTGTCCGTTCTTCCTCATTAACCTTAGTGACGAGGTATCCGGCAAAGTAAACAACTTTCTCGAGCTCGCCACTGTTCATTCCCAGAAGAAGCGCGATTCGAGAAGGCATGGTTCGGAGGAACCAGATATGAGAAACGGGCGTTGCAAGCTCGATATGCCCCATTCGTTCTCGGCGCACGATTGATCGCGTGATTTCCACTCCGCATTTTTCGCAGATGATTCCTTTGTATCTGATGCCTCGGTATTTTCCGCAGTAACACTCATAATCCTTGTCCGGACCGAAAATCTTCTCGTCGAAGAGGCCATTCTTCTCGGAACGCTGGGTACGATAGTTCATCGTCTCAGGCTTGGTCACTTCTCCACGATGACCATTCCTTGATTCTCTCAGGCGATGCAAGCTTGAGTGAACTGGATCGAAATCGTTGAGGGTGTCATGTTTTGTTTTTTTTCATATATTTTTTTATATCGTTATTAACTTCTCAACATTCTTCTGTCAGTGACGTGCTTCATCCTTTCTTCTCTAAGCTCGACATCCAGAGCAAGTCCTCGAAGGTTGTTCAAGAGCACATTGAATGATGCAGGAATGTTGCGTCTGCGATATTTTCTCGCCTTTGACGATAGAGTCGAAGGCTGCCGATCGTCCAACGATGTCGTCTGACTTGATAGTAAGGATTTCCCGAAGCGTGTGTGCAGCGCCGTGACCTGAGAAGAGCCCAGACTTCCATTTCTCCGAATCGCTGTCCTCCTCCCTGAGCCTTTCCTCCAAAGGCTGTTGAGTAATGAGAGAGTACGGACCGATTGATCGCATGTGGATCTTGTCTTCTACCATGTGGTGAAGCTTCAGGATATACATGTATCCGACTGCGATATCCTGATCAAATGCCTCTCCAGTCCGTCCGTCATAAAGGTCATTTTTCCTCATTCTGGAAGCCAGCTTTCTCGAGTTCTGCTTTGATTTCCTTGTCTGTTGCTCCTGCGAAAGGAGGCACAATAGCTTGATAGTTCAAAGTCTCTGCAGCAAGTCCGAGGTGCAGCTCGAGAATCTGTCCGAGGTTCATACGTGAAGGCACTCCGAGCGGTGTAAGGATGATGTCGATAGGAGTTCCGTCTGCCATGTATGGCATATCTTCTTCAGGAAGGATTCGAGATAACTCCTTTGTTTCCGTGTCGTCCAGCGAGCTTGTCTCCGACAGATACGTTTCGAAGCTGTGCGACTTCGATATGGATTCGCTTAATGATTCCTGATTCGAGCTTGTCGCCCTTTTCTCGTGAGAAGACTTTCACTCCGATGACGCGTCCCCTGCTTTCCGTTTTCCATTCGTTTTGAAGTATCTTTCACGTCTCGAGATTTTTCTCCGAAGATAGATCGAAGGAGTCGCTCTTCCGGAGTAAGCTGCGTTTCTCCTTTTGGAGTAATTTTTCCGACAAGAATGTCTCCAGGTCGAACTTCCGCTCCGATGCGGACAATTCCTTCTTCATCGAGATTCTTCAATCGTTTTCACCGACATTTGGGATGTCGTGGGTAGTGATTTCTGGGCCGAGCTTGGTGTCTCGAACATTCACTACGAATTCTTCAATATGGATGATGGTGAATTTGATTCCTTCACCAATCGTTCTCGGAAAGGATGATGGCATCTTCGTAGTTGGCTCCTGACCATGACATGAAGGCAATGAGCATGTTCTGTCCGAGAGCCATCTGGCCTTGATCTGATGTCGAAGTGTCGCAAGAACGTCTCCTTTCTTAACTTTCTGATCGAGATTGACGACGGTCGCTGGTGGAAGGCGGTGAATTCGTTTGTTCGTGAGAATTCGACGAGCTTGTAGGTCGTTTTCCTTTCCTTTGTTATTCTTGAAGTACGACCTTGTCGGCGTCGACATAAGTGATTGTTCCGTCTTCCTCGGAGCGAATGAACACTCGTCCTGTGTCAGTGACGGCTCGCTGCCTCGATGCCAGTGGCAACCAATGGTGCCTCAGGAATGATACAAGGAGTAGCCTGCTTCTGCATGTTCGAACCCATGAGTGCGCGGTTTGCATCGTCATGGTTCACGAATGGGATCATGGACGTAGCGATAGAGAAAGCCTGGTTGTTGAAACGTCGATATAGTGAACTTCGTCTTTGCTTTACAAGTCCTGGCTTTCCTTTGATTCGAACTTCAACATTCTCTTCTGTGATCATGGCCAGACTTGTCGTAATGGCGTGAGCGGCATGGGCGATATTGTAACCTTCTTCCTCAAGTGCATTCATGTACTCGATTTCGCCTGTGACCTTTCCGTTCTTTACCTTTACATAAGGAGTCTCGATCATTCCGAAATCGTTGATCCGTGCATATGTTGCAAGATGAAGAATAAGACCGATGTTCGGACCTTCAGGAGTGTGGATAGGACAAAGGCGTCCGTAGTGAGATGGATGCACGTCTCGGACTTCGAAGCCTGCGCGCTCTCGTGTGAGTCCTCCGGGACCAAGAGCAGAAACCGTTCGCAAGTGCTCGAGCTCAGTGAGGACATTTTCCTGCTGCATGAACTGCGAGAGCTGGTTGGTGGTGAAGAATTCCTTGATTCGAGCCTGGAGAGGTCGAGGAGAAATAAACTGGATCGGAAGAGTCGCATCGGTATCAATAGTCGACATTCGATTCTGAATGTTTCGCTTGATCTGGCTCATACCGACGCGGATCTTCTGCTGGAGAAATTCACCGACAATCGAACACGGCGTGAACCGAGGTGATCGATATCATCAGCAACAGCATCTGGCAGTGTTGTTCAGAATTATGATATGGCAACGATAGTGACAATGTCATCGAGTGAGATCGTCTTTCGCTCAAGCTCCTTTTCATCCATTCCCTTTTCGAATCGCTTGTTGAATCGGAAACGTCCTACTCGTGAAAGGTCGTATCGTTCCTCGCTGAAGATGCCCTTGACGAATTCCTTTGCGTTTTCGACCGTAGCCAGATCGCCATCTCGAAGCCGCTTGTGGATTTCAATGAATGAATCGTCAACTGTCTTTGCATGATCCTTCAAGAAGTCGATGGCTTCAGATAATGTCTTCTGCAGAATTCATTCTCCTTGAAAAGCTCGTACAGAATGTCCTTGTCATCCTTTAGCTCCAAGCACGCGAAAAAGCGACGTCGACTGGGAACTTTCGCTTCCGGTCGATACGGACGTAGATGCGCCGTCGGGATCGGATTCGATCTCGATCCATGCGCCGCGGGAAGGAATGATCTTTGCTCCAAAGAAATTCTTGCCCTTGATCTCGTTTGAAGTGAAGAATACTCCGAAAGATCGGGCGAGCTGTGGGAACGATGACTCGCTCGATTCCGTTGATGATGAACGTTCCGTGGTCGGTCATCAAAGGAAAATCAGCCATGAAGATCTCCTGCTCCTTCACAGCGCTGAAGATCTTGTTCTTGAGGCGGACGATGACCTTGAGAGGCGCCTCGTAGGACATCTTGTTCATCTTTGCATAGAATTCGTCAGAACTTCGGGGTACTCGATCTCGAAATCGGTGAAATCGAGTTCGAATTTCTTGTCGGAATAGTCCTTGATCGAGGAGAATTCATCAAAGACTTCCTTGAGGCCCATCTTTCAAGAGCCAGTCGAATGACTTGAGCTGCGCTTCCACCAAATCAGGAAGAGGAGTCAAAGGCTTCTTGAACTTTCCGAAATATTTCTTTGGGAGCTTGTTTGTTGTTTGTTCCATACGATAAAAATGCCCTAGGCGATAGGGTGTTATTGGTTATTGATAATAGAGACGCTGATAATCGTGGTCAAAAGTTTGTTGCTTAAGAGAACGCTAGTAATCGGGTCGAGAGACAGTCTGACAACCAAATAATTACTCAGCGCCACAACAATGACTCAATCAGGCGTAATGAGATTGCTACTCTAGCAAACAAATATTAAATATGCAAGTGCAAAGGTTCTGGTAAGTATCTTTTTGAACGGCTTAGGCTATCCTGCCGCTTGAGCGAAAAAAGATACTTATCAGAACCTTTGCACTTATACCTTAATTTTTGGAGGCGTAGAGCGGAATCGAACCGCTGTATAGAGATTTTGCAGATCTCTGCCTTACCACTTGGCTACTACGCCGAAACGCCGGCTTTGGCTGACAGAAACAACCATAACAGATTTTCGTCAAAATATGAAGCAAATCAAGGATAAAAGGCTGATTTGAGCCATTGACTTTTTTAATAAAGTATGATAAAATAATCTCAGATTGAGAAAGGGTGCACAGGCGTGCAAATGATCTCAGTTATCACTCACACAAACAAACCTCGGTCCCCTTTTAGGCGACCTTTGACAGCAGAATAGAAAGTTACAAACATGATCTACGTATTCTTCACGCCGGTGGCTCTAGCAGCCTTCGGATACTTCCTCTATCAGCTTTACCGCTGGATGGGAGAAAACCAGATCGGCTTCACCTTCATGGATGGAGGTACCGGCCGAGTAATCGTCGTCGGCAAGGGCCAACCGGTCAAATTCCTCGTTAACCTTCCCGGTTACGATGTTAATGACCCACATAACCCTGACCAACACGACAAAAACTTCCCTGATTGGCAGATAATCCCCACGTCGCACTTTAAAGCCTACCGAGATGAAAACTTCCTCAAGAAGCGCCTCGGTATATGGCTTATCCATTGGTGGCCATTCAATTTCGTATACGAGTATAAGTTCAGCTGGGTGGAATTTCGCCAACCAGCAGGGCAGAACGAGTACACGACGCGTTCTCGGGAAGAAACGACTAAAATCTTCATGGCGCAGAATTTCCCTTACTTCTCCGAAGTGACGGATTTCTACATCAGTGGAAATGCAGTCTTCAGCCTTCCCTATGCGGTAAACTTAGCCATCACCAATCCCATGATTGCCCTTTTCGGGAACGAAGACTGGCTGGCAACAGCCCTCTTCGCCCTGAATGAGCGTGCCAAGGATTGGGCAGGTGGCCAAAGCCTTGAACAGCTTCTCTCCGAAGCTGACGACGTAAAAGGCTCGATCAAGGAGTCATTCGACGAATGGATGAAGGAAATCAATAAGTTCCTCATAGAAAAAGTCGGAGTAGAGCTCAAAAGCGCGAACTTCCTGAAGCTCGTTGACAGAAACGAAGCAGCGGGAGCAATGCGTCAGGCAATTCAAGCTGTCTTCATCGCCCAACGGAGCGCGGATGCATCAGCATTCGATGCGACTCGGATCAAAATATCGGCCTGTCGGAGGCGAAGGTAGTACGAGCAAAAGCCGAAGCAGATGTCGCCGGAGAACTAACGTTCGCGGAAGCGTATCGCAATCATCCAGAACTCGCTCGCGCTCGCGCGATCGAACGGACCGGCCTCACTACACTCGTCGAAGGAGGCTCAAACCCGCCGCCCGTCATTCTTGACGCAAGCGGCAAACCAACTCGATAAAACACACAATCAAAAAAGGAAAAACTAAGAAATGAAATTATTAATAACACTGTTCTGGGGAACGATGTTCCTTGGAATCGTTGCTCTAACCATCGCCTACCTGCGCGGTCGGCGACCAGCAGCGCCGGAGCAGCGCCCGCTCCTGCCGGACCATCGGTCTGGAACACGATAAAGCTGGCCTCCATCAATATGGGCGGTCAGCTCCGGACACAGCTCCAGACCAACTGGAAAATGATCTTCTTCCTGACGGCAGGATTTGGACTTATTTTTTGGATGGTGACCAGTCCTCTTCCCTTCAATCTCGGCTTGCCTGAGGCTGATCGGAATTGGATCTGGCTCGTCGGAACTGGCCTGATGAAGTTCCTTCTCTTCGTAGCTGTCATTGGCGCAGGACTCTGCATCAGTGCCGGCACGCCTGGGAAGGTGCTCTTCAGGATCATGATGGCAGTACTCGCCATCATGGCACTCTGCCTCATCTGGCATGAGCTTGCGAGCTCGGCCAGCAAGGTGGATTGGAAAGCGCTCAACCCGTTCAGTGCTAGCGCCGCGGCTCCGACCTCTTCAACAAGGTCGCCGCTCGGCAACAGCGCTAACAGCAGCAATGCTGGAGCGAACATCAACATAACTGTTGATGGGTCTGATGTTCACAGCTTCTTCCAAGCACACTCCCACGAGTTGCTTGTGGGATTCATAGTGGTCATCATTCTCGTACTGCTCGCCTTCCTGATCTGTACTAAGATCGGCAGGTCAGTGCTGCTTGGACTGTTGCTTGTGTGCCTCACCCTTCTTGCTGTCTGCAAGCTTGGGGCGGCTATCAAGAATGGCGGCCACATCACGCCGAAGCCGCCTGAGCAGATGATCCTGCCTTCAATGCACATCAGTTCGGACCTGTGGTATCGGGTCGACTGGACGGATAATTGGCGGCACTGGAATTACCGCGACTTCAAGCGGCCGCTGCCAAGCAAGGTGCTGGTTATCTTCAGCAAAGAGGAGCCGGAGATGACCGATCCTGCCCAGTACATCATCAGCAACAAGACCGACTTCAAGGATGTTCGCGGGGATCATAGCATCCCTATGTGGATACGTCTGGAACCTGTCGATGGTCAAAACATCGAGGGTGACGTGACAATCTACTACGAGCATCATGATGGATAGTTCTTTGGGGCTTGGCGCCCGCGATCCGTTCGCAAAAAACCAAACGCTCGGACCATCACTGGTCCGAGCTTTTTTATTTGGCTATTTATCGATGATTATTTTTCTACCGCATCAAGAGTATTCGAAGTATTGATTCCGAAGGTTCCGGTTATGAGCTTGAGTATCCCGAAAGCCGATATCATTATGGCCATTCCGATAAGACCGTACATGACATGCCTTTTTGCCGTCTCTAAGGCATCCGCTTCATTGGCTTTCCGTATGAACTGGACCAGTCCCCAAAGGAAGACCAGCAAAGCCACGGCAAACATCAGGATGATGATAGGATTCAGTATCTCCGTGCTTATGGCCGAAATGATTTTATCGAGCATTTATTTGATGAGCTGGAGACTTGGACTATTGGGAGCCAGTAGGAACTTGGTTCGGAATCTGGACAGTGTTGTTGTTCAAACCGATAGTGTTCGAAAGGATGCGCACGAGTCCCCAGACCGAGGTCATGATGAAGATGATGACGATTCCGAGGATGATGGTGTTTCGAGCCTCCTTTATCTTGTCAGGATCTCCGCCGGCAGTGACATATCGGAGAAGTCCGAAGATGAATACGAGCACCGCTACTCCGATAACGAACGGTATAAGCTTGTTAATGAAAGAGCTTATGCCTGTGAGGAAATCGCCGTTCGACAAATCAAGTGCCTGGGCGAAAAGCAACCCTGGAAGAAGCAACAATGCGAGTGAACCTAAAAATTTTTTCATACGATAAATTAATTTCTTATAATAAGCTTAAGTGTAGCACAACTGCCAATCTCCACAATAGGATTTATCCGAAAGCCTAGCTGACGGTATTGTTATGGCTGCCGTCAACGCCGTCGATATTCTTGGCGCCGGGAACCTGCGGTATCTCATCCGAACTAGGAGTGGTGTTTGAAAGCATGATGGTATTTGAAATTACTCGGACCAATCCCCAGACGCACGTCATGACGAAGATGATGACTATCCCCATGATTATGCTGTCACGCGCTTCCTTTATGGTATCGGAATCTCCCCCCGCCCTGATGTATTTCAAAAGGCCGAATACGAAGATAAGCACAGCGACACCAATGATGACGTAGATCGTCTGATTGATGAATTTGGTGATAGTAGCAATTGATGTGGTGGCATCAGTGAACATTTGTGTTTATTTTAGCTGAGGGACAGTATAGCCATTCGAGAAGAAGGTGTTGACGAGGATGTGAACAAGTCCCCATACGGATATCATAACGAAAAGGGCTATGATGCCGAAGATGATGTAATTGCGCGCCTCCTTGACCGCGTCCGAATCCCCTCCTGCCGACATGTACTTCAGAAGGCCGAAGATGAACAGAAGCACGGCGACACCGATAATGAGCGGGATAAGAAGATTGATCGAATTAGTGAAGAAAGAAACTACGCATTTGAAATCAGTACAATTCATATGTTTTTATTATGATGAAGCGCTGCCAATATTGGTAACCGTGGTCTGGATGACGGTCGAGATGACCTTGGCGCCAAGGAGGATAGCAGCGCCGATGACTGTGTAAAGAAGGACGAGCTTTGCCGTCTTTATCTTCCCTTCGTCTCCGGCTGCCGTCACGAAAAGGAAGCCGGCGTAGATGATGGCGATGATACAGGCGATAGCGCCAAGCTTCATGACTCCGGCCAGGATATTATTAAGAAAAGTAAAAAGATCCCCATTGCCGTTCAAAGGATTGCAGATTTTCCCCCCGCAATCAGTAGGAGAATAGTCTGCAAAGGAATAGAGGGGAAGTGAAAGGGCTGCTACTGCCACCAAGACTGCCGCGTATTTCATTATTTTTTTCATATATTATTTTTGCTGCAACATGCTGTAGTTCGGATTGACGCCTAAGGTGGTAAGTATGAAATGGACAATAAGCCATGCGCCAAAAGTGAAGACGAAGCCCAGCACCACCTTCCCTATCATCCCTTTCGCTTGTTCAACTTTACCACTATTTCCTCCTGATGTCAGCATCAGGAATCCCGCATAGACCAAAGTGATGGTAGCAATGACGATGGTGGCATAAAGGAGAAGATCGATGATGCGGTTTATGAGATTGATGAGGTCACTCCAGGTACATGATTTCTCGCCGCTGCCGGGTGCGCCGGTCGAATTGATCTGGCTCAGTAAAGGTGTTCCTTGGCAAAAAGTGCCGTCTATTATCGAATAGTTTGAATCGCCCGGATTGTTGCTCATAGCCAACGCAGAATATGCTGGAAAGAGAAGGCTGAGCGAAAAGATGAATAGAAGTATTTTTCTCATTTTAATTGGCATTCTTATTGCTAATAATAAGGTCAAATTGCTCTTCAGCCTTGGCTACTGCTTCGCCTGAAGTATTTTGGCCCGAAAGGACTGATTCGATCATCTCCTGGAAGATCCCTTGCGATTGGCCAGGCGCCGGATCAAGCCAAGCATGCGAATACAAAGCGCTCGCATAAAGCGTCGAGCTGAAGCTGTCGGAAGGAGGATTCGAAAGGAGATCCCTTCTGACCGGCGGCATACCTGAGACAACTGCATATCTCTTCAGGAAATCCTGGCCTGTGAGGGTATTGATCACGCTGAGGTCTGCCTCCTGTTTTTTCGATGAAGAGAGGATGGATAAGCCGAGCATCTTGCCGTAAGTGACAGGAATCGCTACAGAGCTTGTAGTTGTCCCTGTGCGCGGCTCAGGAAAAGGAGCCATGCCGAAATTGAGATTAGGATTCTTTGCTTGGATATCCTTCGCTTCGCTTCCGTAGCCGATATACATGGCGAGATTATTCGCCACAAAATCATCCAAGGAAGAAGGCCGCGAGCGGTTCCATGTGTATTCCTTCTGGGCCGGATTGGCGAACTGAGTGTAGAAATCAATCGGGCTGGAGACTTGTCCGAAAGAGACCATTATCGAGTCCTCTTTTTTTCCGGCGTCATATCTGACTGTCGAAATGGGAATGCCGGCTTGGAAGAAAAGCGCCGAAAGGATATCCTTGGCATTGTCTACATTGCGATATTCGCCGAGAGCGATGGCGCTCGTCTGGATATTAAAATTAGAATCGGATTTGCCGAGAATAGGAACCAAGGAAAGGACCTGGTCCCAATGAGTGGGCGGCAGCGGCTGATTGGCTGCGGTGAAGATATCCCTGTTCCAATAAAGGACAAGCGGATCGACGGAAAAAGGCAAAGCGAGATAGCCGTCATTGACCCGGTACTGCTCCGCTTCTTGTATGAAATTCCCTTTGAAGGTGCTCTCGCTGTAATTCGCAAAAGGAATGGTTGTGATCTTATCCTTCTCTGCAAAGACTTGCTCGAGAGGGAGAAGGACGATGTCCGGGCCATTGCCGCTCGCAAGCGCCTCAAGAAGATCCTGATCGAAAGTGATAGGATCTTTTTCGACATAAGTAGCATTGATGACAGGAACAAGGCTGTTCGATGACGGCCCATTTATAGCCGAGATGACTCCATTAATCTGCTTGGCGTCGGCAGTTCCCCAAATGACGACATGTGCCGCCACGGTCTGCGCCTGATTCTTGTTCGAAGAGAAAAAAGAGAATACTACTACTCCCACCAATGTGCCGACGATGCAGACGGCGAGGATGATCAATTGAAAAGGATTTGCTTTCGACATGATATGGGATTATTTTCCTTTATTATCTCATTACATTTTCCGAAATACCAGCCCATAATGGTGATCACCTGCGAAAAAATTCTTTTCCTTGACGAAGCCGACGAGGCTTGCGAGCTTTTCCACATGCTCTTCCGTGAAAAGATGATCTGCGCGCGGGCCGATGCCTTTCTCGCTCTCGCCATTGCGCGCCTTCCAATCGATCACTATCATCTTTCCGCCGTTCTTCAGGATGCGGTATGCATGAGAGAAAACGAACGACTTGTCCTTGAGCAAAAAGACGGTGTTTGCGACAAGCACTCGGTCGATCTTTTCGGATGAGAGTATGCCTTCGGGCAATGCAAGGTCAGCCTTGATCACCCTTATGTGCCCCCATTCATTCTTTTTGGATTCGTTCGAGATTAAAGAAAGCAATTCTTCGTCATTATCAAAAGCATACACCCTTCCATACGGGCCGACGCGATGCGCGAGAAGATAAGTGAAATGTCCGGCGCCTGATCCGAAATCGGCGACGTGCATCCCTTCGGCAACATTGAAATGTTCAAGCACTTTTTGAGGATCTAAGAAAACCATGTGGCAATTATACCACAAGAATATTTTTTAATTGAGATTACAGGCAGATGACCGAAGCGATACTATCGCCTTCGCGGAGCTTCATGATGCGCACGCCCTGCGTGTCCCGGCCGAGAGAAGGGATTTCCTTGAGGTCGCAGCGGATGACTTGGCTTTTTTTGGAGATGGCCACTGCTTCTTCGAAGGCATCAGTGATGATGCGTGCGGAGATGAGGTCTCCGGTCTTCGCGGTGACCTTGACGGTCTTTATTCCAGAGCCGCCGCGGCCTTGGGTCTTGTATTCGCTGAGCGGCGTCTTCTTTCCATAGCCATTCTGCGAGACCACTAGAACTTCTCCGTTTTTGTCTGATTTTCGGACGGTATCCGCGCCGACCACCTTCACTCCCTTGTCGAGACGCATGACGCGTACGCCTCCGGCGCTTCGCCCCATTTCGCGCACATCGTCTTCCTGGAAGCGGATCGACTGGCCGTCTGAAGCCACCACCATTATATCGTCTCCTTTTTCAACGAATGAAGCAGATACGAGCTCGTCTTTATCATCAAGCCTGATGGCAATGATTCCGCTTCGACGCACATCGAGAAAACTTTCAGCAGATACTCGCTTGCCTGTTCCTCCGGCAGTGACAAGGCATAGAGAAAGGTCGCTGCCTTTCTTGATTTCTTTCGGCATAGGAAGGATCGAGGTCACTTTCTCGTTCTGGCTGATCGATAGGAAGTTCATGATCGATTTTCCGCGGGTAGCCCTTTTACCTTCGGGAATCTCATAAGCTTTGATCTGATACGCCTTTCCTTTGTCGGTAAAGAAAAGAAGATCGCTATGCGTGCTGGTAGTGATGAAGTGAGTGATGAAGTCCTCTTCTTTGGTATTGAGGTCCATGACGCCGACGCCGCCGCGCTTCTGCTTGCGGTATTCATCCGGGTCGGTGCGCTTGATGTATCCGCCTGAGGTAAGGACGAGGACGGTTTCGACATCGGGAATGATGTCCTCGACGGAAAAGTTCTTGGCATTGTGCTTGACGATCTTGGTGCGGCGCTCATCGCCGTATTTTTCCTTGATCTCCTTGAGCTCATCCTTGATGATACCTATCACTTTCTTGGCGCTGGCAAGGATCGATTTCAATTCCTTGATGAGATCCTGCACTGAAGCGAGCTCGTCTTCTACTTTCTTTCGTTCGAGGTTGGCAAGGCGCTGAAGACGCATCTCGAGGATGGCAGTAGTCTGTCGGTCAGAGAACTTGAATTCCTTAATGAGATTCTTGCCCGCTTCCTCCACGTCTTTCGATGCGCGGATGATCTTGATGATCTTGTCGATATGGTCGAGGGCGATCTTCAGGCCGAGAAGGATATGCTCTCGCTCTTCTGCCTTTTTCAAGTCGAACTCAGTGCGCCGCCGGATGACGGTCTTGCGGTGAGCGACAAATTCCTCAAGGAACGTCTTCAGCGGAATAGTCTGAGGCACGCCATCGACAAGGGCCACTGCATTGATGTGGAAGGTCTCTTCGAGGCGCGTATGCTTGTATAGAAAGTTCAGAAGCTGTTCGGGATAGGCGCCATTCTTCAGCTCGATGACGATGCGGATGTCGTTTGTCGATTCATCGCGAAGCTCTCGGATGCCCTCCACTTTTTTCTCGCGATGAAGGTCGGCAATCGAGGTGATCAGGTCAGCCTTGTTCACGCGATAAGGAATAGAAGTGATGATGATCGATGCCTTGCCCGCCTTGTCTTCGACAATCTCCGCTTCACCTCGCACGAGAATTCCTCCTTTGCCATTCGCATAGGCATGAGCAATGTCCTTCGCACCGAAAGCGATGCCGCCAGTCGGAAAATCAGGACCTTTGATGAATTCAAGAAGGTCTTCAGTAGTGGCATCGGGATTATCCACAAGATGGGTAGTTGCATCGACAACCTCGCTCAGATTGTGAGGAGGGATATTCGAAGCCATGCCGACGGCGATGCCGAGCGTGCCGTTCAGGAGAAGATTGGGGACGGCGGTCGGAAGGACGACTGGCTCCCTCTTGGTGCCGTCGTAGTTCGGCCGATAGTCGACTGTGTCCTTCTCAATGTCACGAAGAAGCTCAGCGGACATGCGCGACATTTTTGCCTCGGTATAACGCATGGCCGCAGGACTGTCGCCATCGACGCTTCCGAAGTTTCCTTGTCCGAGCACGAGAGGGTATCTCATGGTAAAGGTCTGAGCCATGTTGACCATCGAGTCATAAATCGCGACGTCTCCATGCGGGTGATAATTTCCCATCACTTCTCCGACTACTGCTGATGATTTTCGATTTTTGCCGCCGGCAGTCAGGCCGATTTCGTGCATAGCGAAAAGGATGCGGCGATGCACTGGCTTCAATCCATCGCGGATATCGGGAAGCGCGCGATCTGTAATGACCGACATGGCATAATCGATGAACGATTCGCGCATCTCGGTGGAGAAATTCCGCGAAACAACGCTCTGCCGCTCGGGAATAATAGCCTCTTCTGCCGGTTTTTTAGGTTTCTTATCCATAAATTAGTCTGTCTATCTTATCTTAATTCGGCACATATTCCAAGGTGGCGGTGCTGCTTGCCTGCTGATCGCGATCGAAATGAACCTTCGAGCCGGTGATTCCTTCATAGACATTGGCTACTCCCTGCTTAAATACTTGGAATGGGCTGTTCTCGGAATTGATCGTCGCTACCTGGACATTTTGCAAAGAATCAGTATTGAAATATGAAAAGGAAGAATACCAGAAAAGAGCGATTATCACGGTGATGCCAGCGCTGACACCGACAGCGATGCGCTTTCGGTGATGAAGTGGTTTGGCTCGAAGATGTTCGATATATTTCATATTTTTTATTTGGCGATTTTTAATACGACGATCTGGCCCTGCTTGCCTTCGATATCTTTCTTCTTGATAGTGAGCTTTTCAACCATATCTGCCGCCTGCTGGCTTCCCTCCTTGAGAAAAGTAGCGAGAGTCTTTTCGTTATAATGCATGGGAATGATGAGCTTCGGCTCGAATGAGACAGCAAGCTGATAGGCTGAAGCTGGATCCAAGACACCTTCGCCTCCTACTGGCACGAAAAGAACATCTACTTCGCCGATCGCTTCCCTTGTCTCGGCATTCAGTGTCTTTGAGTTCTGGGCACCAAGGAAGCAGATCTTGATGCCATCAAGCGTGATCGTATATATTGTATTGATCTTTTCTTTTCCTCCATATGAAGTGACTCCCGGCAAGCCCCTGATGAACACCTCTTTTATCTCATACTCGCCAGGACCTTGGACGACGAAAGGCTTCTTCTCACCGTAAACCATCTCCTCTACTCCATTCATGTCTTCATGCCTGACGGATGAAAGGGCAATATCAGCGCCAAAGCGTGAGATTTTAATAGTGGAATCTTTTGAAGGAGGGTTCATTGCCAAAGCCAGATCCCCGACTTGCAGTTTGAAGAATTCGAGCCCTTGGTAGGTAATAATCATGAAGGAATAATAGCACAGTGTATTTACAAGTAAAAGAGAATATTTTAAACATCCTCCCAAGTGAGAATCAATTATTTCTTAAAGAATTGGTTTATGGTATAATTGCGCCAGGTGCCCCGCTGGACATTTAATGGGGAAGCGAACGCATGTGTAACTAGAATAGTCGAGAAGTGGGGGTGATTTGCCGAAAGGTAAAAACAAACCGCATGTGGCCCCTCTCTATATGAGAGGACGTTAAAGTCTGTTGTTCACGCAGCAGATGCTTCTTGATGGGCTCATGTCCCGTAGCCTGTTGGTGGAGGTAATGGCTCACCAAAGCTTCGACGGGTAGTCGATGGTTGAAAAATCATTGACCTTCAATCAGCCAAAAACACCTGCCGCGCAGCCTTCGGGCTGCGCGGTCCTTTTTTTATATTTCGCTTGCTTTCTTGCTTCTTGCGGCCTTTTGTGTAAAATCTACCTATTAATCAGTGCTTCTCGGTAACCCCGCCCTTGTCTCGATAGCTACGCAGGCGGAACCGTCTTGTACAACAAATATATATATGGTTACAACAGAAGAAAAGTTGGAAGAAAGTGCAGTAGTCGAGACAAAGAAATTGAGTTTGATGGATAAGTTTCTCTTGGAAAGCGTTACCCCTCCTGCAGAAGGAGACATCGTCGAAGGTCCGGTTATCGAGGCGCGAAAGGATCGCGTATTCGTCGATTTGCATCCCTATGGAACTGGTATCATTTTCGGACGGGAATTCATCAATGCCCGCGACATCATACGGAAGGTCAACATCGGCGATAATATCGCAGCTAAGGTCATTTCCGTAGAAAACGACGAGGGTTACATCGAGCTTTCGCTCAAGGAAGCAAAGCAAGCGCTCATCTGGAGCGATGCCGAAGCAGCTATCCGCGACAAGACGACCTTCGACCTTGCAGTTGTCGAGGCAAACAAGGGAGGACTTATCCTCTCATGGCAAGGAATTCAGGGATTCCTTCCCGCTTCGCAGCTCAAGAACGATCACTACCCTCGCGTAGCGGACGGCGACAAGGATCGCATTCTCGAAGAGCTCAGAAAATTAGTCGGAACCAAGATTCCAGTCATAATCATTTCCGCTCTTCCCAAGGAAGGAAAATTGATCTTCTCAGAAAAAGATCCTGAATCGAAAGAAAAAGAAAAGATCGTCAGCAAATACGAAGTCGGAGAGGAATTGAACGGTGTTGTCACCGGTATCGTTGATTTCGGAGTGTTCGTCAAAGTGGAAGAAGGCCTTGAAGGGCTTGTCCACATCTCTGAGATAGACTGGGCTCTCGTCGAGGATCCGAGAGCACTCTTCAAAGTCGGCGACAAGGTGAAAGTGAAGGTCATCGAGATCAAGGAAAACAAGATTTCCCTCTCAATCAAAGCCCTCAAGGAGAATCCTTGGAAAGGCGCCGAGAAGAAATACAAGAAAGATGACATCGTCGAAGGCGTCGTCATCAAGTTCAACCGCCATGGCGCGCTTGCTTCGATAGAAGAAGGTATCGCCGGACTCGTGCACGTATCCGAATTTGGCAGCGAAGAAAAGCTCCGATCGACTCTCGAGCTCGGAAAGTCATACACCTTCAAGATCAGCCTCTTCGAGGCGAAGGATCAGAAGATGACACTGTCGTTCGTCGAAAAGAAATAAGCAAAATAAAAAATAGCCGTAAGTGAGTGTATTACGGCTATTTTTTATTGGTTGAACTCGCTCATCGCTTTTTGCAAATCGTACTCGAAGACCACCTTGAGCGCTTCGTTTATCTTCTTGGCTTGCTTCTTCAGCGTATCAAGCTCCGGCTTCTTGAATTGGCCGAGGATGCATTTCTCCACGGCTTGCTCGCCTTGAGGCTTCTTGGCTTTTCCTTTGGGAGTGCTGGGAGAGATGCCGATGCGTATGCGGGCGAACTTCTCAGTCTTCAGCGCCTTGATGATTGATTCCAGTCCACGATGTCCTCCGCTTCCGCGGTTGAATGACATCTTCATTGTGCCGAGTGGCAAGTCGAGATCGTCGTAGATGACGATGAGCTTTTCTGCTTTCTTTTCGCTCGCGATGAGAGGCTTCAGCGCATTTCCCGACCGGTTCATGAATGTCTCTGGCTCGACGAGAGTCATTTTCTCATTCTCAATCTTTCCTTTTGAGACAAGCGCATTCAGTTTCTTGTCGAGCTTCCATTCCGAAAAATCATTCGCTTTCTTTATGTGCTCAAGAATGATCCTGCCGGTATTGTGCCGAGTAAACTGATATTCTTCTCCCGGATTTCCGAGACCCGCGATTATATATGGCATGGGGGAAGCATAACATACGCGCCGACGCTTGCGCCATTCATATACTCCATACTACAATACATCAATCTCCGCGGCGGAGTTAATTTTAATTCAAATAATTTATGGAAGAAATACAGCCAGTAGAGAAAAAGCAGACAAAAGCATCCCTGGCGAAAGAAATTTTCAGCTTTGCGCTCATCGTCATCGTCATCATCCTCCCGATTCGCCTTTTCGTCGCGCAGCCTTTCATCGTCGTCGGCACTTCGATGGAACCCACCTTCCTCAACGGCCAGTATCTCATCGTGGACGAGCTGACTTACCATTTCAATCCTCCGCAGCGCGGCGACGTCATCGTCTTCAAATTCGACAGCAATCCCGCAAGCAGCCAGGATGCGCCAGCCAATCCGAGTGATCCTTCCAAATATTTCATCAAGCGCATCATCGGACTTCCCGGCGAGACAGTGGATATACAGAATGGCAAAGTAACCATCTTCAACAACAAAAATCCTGAAGGGTTCGTGCTCGATGAGCCATACATAAACAATCCGCCGACGAACACTATCCATGTGACCGTCCAGCCTGGCGATTACTTCGTCATGGGAGACAATCGCGCCGTCAGTTTCGATTCTCGCTCATGGGGATTGCTTAATGGACAGAAGATAATCGGAAGAGTCTTTCTCCGCCTCTTGCCTCCTCAAAAGATAGGAATCCTTCCTGGAAACAGCGCAGGAGATTACAGCAATGAAAAAAAGTAATATCAAGACAAGGCCTAAGAAAAAAGAGCTTTTCCCCTCATACATAAGGACCTCTTCCTTTTACGGCTTCTTGAGCGCCTCCGAGTACATAAAGGATTTCAATGTCAGCAAGAAAGATGTTGCCAAGACGAAATTGATTCCCTGCTCGCACAAGTCCGAAGGTTATCTTGAGGAAAAGATCGCATTGATGCGGCTCTTTTTGGAAAAGAAAATGAATGCCCTGCCTCAGCCGATCATGCTTTTCTACCGGAGTCCGTTCGGTTTCGAAGACAAGACCGTCTCCTACGCCCATCACGCTCCCACTTTCAACCTCGACATCATAGGAAATCCTAAAAGCATCGCTGATGCCATGATCATCGAGACTTCCTACGTCATTTCGCAGGAGGAATACAAGGATTGCGAGCTGACTGTGGAGATAAATACCGTCGGCGACAAGGATTCGCTGGCGCGCCTACGCCGAGAACTGACCATCTTCTACAAGAAGAACTGGCGCGAGGTTCCCGCTGACATCAAGCCTCTCTACAAAAAGGATATCTTCGAATCATTCCGCACTCATGACAAAAAATGCGCAGCGCTCCGCGAGCGCGGCCCTGATCCTCTCCGCTGCCTTTCCGAAAACAGCCGGAAGCATTTCAAGGAAGTGCTTGAGTATCTCGAAAGCCTCTGCATTCCCTATTCCATGAATCATGGCCTTACCGGCGACTTGGCATATGGCAGCGACACGGTTTTCGAGATCAAGGCTTTAAACAGGAAGACCAGCGAAGAAAAAGTGGTCGCCAACGGCCAGCGTTACAATGCCGTCGCCCGGAAATTCTGGGGAAAGAAGGATGTGCCTTCGATCGGCGCCAATATCAAGATCAAGAATCATCTCCTGGAATGCAAAAGTGACCTCAAGGAAAAGAAATACAAGCTTTACTTCATCCAGCTCGGCTTTGAAGCCAAGCTCAAGAGCATGCAAGTGCTCGAGATGCTTCGCAAATCGAAGATCGACGTCTACCAGTCGCTCTCGAAAGACAAGATGACTGCCCAGATCGGCTTGGCCGAAAAAATGCAGATTCCCTACATCATTATCATGGGCCAGAAGGAAGCCATGGAAAACAGCGTCGTTGTTCGCAACATGAATACCCGCTCACAAGACACCGTCCCGCTTGAGGAACTGATCGGATATATAAGGAAGCTGAAGTAAGAATTAAAATCGGGCAATAAAAAAGCCGCGAGTAATACTCGCGGCGAAAGTCAGAATGACTTCATCAACTGATGCTAGATAAAAAGAGCTTCCTCAACGTGAGCCTTCATCATATCCCGAACAGCTTCGGATGACATAAAGACCGGAATGCCCGCCAGACGGAATTGCAAGGCTAAGGCTGGATCGTCAGTCCGCACATAGGGCGTCTTGAGAAACCATTCGCTGTCCTTGTCGCTCTGGATCACGAGATTCCGAGCCAGCATTATGCCCGAAAGCTCGAGACCTTTTTCCAGCTTCAGCCATGCAAGCTCGAGGTCGTAGCGTGTTACCTCGAGGTCGCGAAGGCAGACGGTGCCTAGCGTGCACCCCCAAAACTTCAGGCTTTCCATCTTGCCGCCCGAAAGAGAAGCATGCGTGCCGGAACAGCGATCGACACTGAGACCTTTGAGGAAATTCGTGTTCCGGGAGGAAAGCGAAAGATGCTCGAAGTTCTCAATTGTCACCGCCCCCATGAAGTTGATGTTTTCAAAGCGGATCGAATTGATCTTTCCTTTCTGAAACTTCTTTTCCGGAAAGACTATTTTTTTGCCGTCCAGTCTTACGTCATCTTGAACGGTGAGGGTCTGGCCAATGGAGATCTTGTCCCCGACCAGTTTTTCAATGAACTCAGCGGCGCTGAGCAGGGTTTTGTTTTGTATCATGTGTATTTGCTCCTGAGGAAAAACTACCAGCATTTTTAGACTACGTCAATATATGCTATCCTTGCCACAGAATGCACTACGTTTCCCCAACCCACACCTCTGACGGAGTCGAATGGCTTAAAAGGATAAACAGGATGTTCGGGCCTGATGCCCCACACTCGACATTGTTCGAAGATGTCGACCGGAGGCTTGCCTCCCAATCCGCCTCGGGCGAGCTTGCTCGATTAACCGCCCACGAAGAGCAAGGAATCTTCAGCAATTTGCTGCACTGATTCCAGTCCCCCTTCCTTCTGCCCGCATCAAGCGGGCTTTTTTTATAGTTGCATCCCCACAAGAGGTGTGTTAATCTATCCGGACATATGATCAACGTAGAAGTAGAGCGAAATCCAAACGAGAACAATGCGAATATCATCCGCAAATTCACTAAGCGCGTGCAGGAAGCAGGCATCTTGAACCGCGTCCGCAGCCTCCGTTACCACGAGCGCCCAGCATCGAAATACGTGCGCAAAAAGAAGACTCTCAAATCTATCGGCCGACGAAAGGAAATGGATCTCCAGATCAAGCTCGGAAAAGCCCGCGCATACCCATCGCGATAAGATACTGAATAGAAAATGCTGTCTTTTTCCCAGACCGTAAAAAACAATCCGATAAAGAACGGATTGTTTTTTCGTAACGCCCTCGAGAAAGTACTCGGGAAAAAATACGAGCTCTCGCTCGTCTTCATCGGCGACAAGCTCTCACGCCGATTGAACAAAACCCATCGCGGCATCAACAAGCCGACCGATATCCTTTCCTTCACTCTCGACAAGGAATCCGGAGAAATTTTCATCAATCTCAATTACTCAAAGAAAAAAGCGAAGCAATTCGATCGCGAATTCCAGAACTACATCAAATTCTTGTTTATCCACGGCTTGTTCCATTTGAAAGGTTACGAACATAGTAGTAGAATGGAAAGCGAAGAAATAAGAATCAGAAAACTTTTTAACATATAAAAACTAAATGAAACGAAACGTCTCCATCGGCATCGACATAGGAACCCGCTCCACCAAGGTGGTCATCCTTCAAAATGGAAACGGCGTGAAAGAAGAAGCAGTCAAGCAGTCGCTCGCTCCCCGCATCATCGCCACTGGCCTCTCTGACACCAAAGGCATGCGCCACGGCTACATCACTCATCTCGGCGAGGCGATCAAAAGCGTCCGCGGAGCGGTACGTATGGCAGAAAAGACCTTGGGGACGAAAATGCCGAAGGCTTGCATCAGCGTCGGAGGCATCAGCCTGAGCGGAAACGTCTTCATCTCATCGACTGCAATCGCCAAGAATGGAGAGGTTTCCGCTCAGGACGTAGCCAAAGTGCTTGAACCAGCTCATACCGACATGCCCCAGAGCTTCGCGCTCAATCGCCGCATCATCAATACCTTTCCCCTTTCATACAAGATCGATGGGCGAACCGTTCCCGGCAATCCCCATGGCCTTAAAGGCGCCAAACTCGAATCACGCAGCCTGTACGTCACCTGCCTGACGCATCACATAAACGACCTGATCGCTGCCGTCGAGGAAGCGGACATTGACGTCGAAGATATCATCGCCGGCCCTATCGCCAGCGCCAACGTCGTGCTCTCAAAAGCTGAAAAGATAGCGGGGGTAGTGCTTGTAGACATCGGCGCGGAAACAGTCTCGATGGTTGTCTACGAGAACGGCTTGCCGATATCCCTCGAAGTCTTCCAAATCGGCTCGAATGACATCACTAATGACATCGCCCTCGGCATGAAGATAAATCTCGACCAAGCGGAAGCCATGAAAAAAGAAAGTGGAAAGGGCGAACACTCGAAACGAAAACTTGATGAGATCATCCACGCCCGTCTTTCTGACATCTTCGAGCTCATAGAAGGTCATCTGAAGAAGATCGGCAAGAGCGGATTGCTCCCAGCTGGCATCGTCCTCTGCGGCGGAGGATCAGAACTCAATAATATCGAAGAGATTGCCAAGCACTACCTCAAGCTTCCGGCGCGCCGCGTCGAAAACAAGCTCGACGGCAACATGCGGGGACAGATAAAATCAGGCGAATGGGGTGGGGCCTACGGAGCTGCCCTTTTCAGCCTTTCGCCGAGCGAAGAAGATGGCGGAGAAGAACCCTCAGGACCAGGTTTTTTTGCCTGGATTAAGCAATTTTTACCCTAAGAAGTCAATGTGTTTCCTTTTAAATACCTTTCTGATAGTATAATCGCACTAATAACATTACCTTTATGCCACAAATCAAACCTGAAGTCGAAACATTCGCCCGCATCAAAGTCGTCGGAGTAGGAGGATCGGGAAAAAATGCCGTCAACCACATGGTAAATGCCAAGGTAAAAGGCATCGATTTTATCTCCATAAACACTGATGCCCAGGACCTTCACCACTCACTCGCAAAAAAGAAGATCCACGTCGGCAAAAACCTCACTCGAGGCCTTGGCGCCGGAATGAATCCTGAAATCGGCAAGCGTGCCGCTGAAGAGACTCGCGAGGAAATCCAAGAAGCGCTCAAGGGTGCGGACATGGTATTCGTCACCGGAGGAATGGGCGGAGGAACCGGAACCGGAGCAAGTCCGATCGTAGCAAAGATCGCCAAAGAGATGGGCGCTCTTACCATCGGCGTCGTTACTAAGCCTTTCGGCTTCGAAGGCGCTCTCCGCAACAAGCTCGCTGAACAGGGTCTCGCCGAGCTTCGCGACTCTGTCGATGCTCTTGTAGTCATTCCTAACGACCGCTTGATGATGGTTATTTCGAAGGAAACTACCGCCAAGCAAGCCTTCACTATGAGCGATGAAGTACTCAAGCAGGCTGTGGAAGGCATTTCTGACCTCATCACTACCCCAGGTTCGATCGCCAACATCGACTTTGCCGACATCCGCGCTATCCTCGACAATGCAGGCTCTGCTCTCATGGGTGTAGGAACAGGAATCGGTGAAAAGCGAGCGGAAGATGCCGCAAAAGCAGCCATCAATTCCCCTCTTATTGACCTTTCGATTACCGGAGCTCGGGGAGTGCTCTTCTCTATCGCCGGCGGTGACGACCTTACCATGTTCGAGATCCAGGATGCTGCCCGCGTCATCACCGAATCGATCGACCCCGAAGCCAAGGTCATCTTCGGTACGGTCAAGGATGACAAGCTTAAGAAAGGCGAACTCAAGATTACGGTCATCGCCTCAGGCTTCCCTGAAGTCACCACTAATCCTAAAAAGGGTCTCTTCGGCAGCATCGAGGAAGAGCCTCGCGGAAAGATTTACAATACCCTTCAAAGCCTTACCAAGGACATAAAGCCTCTCTCTGAGCGCGCTTCCGAAGAAAAGGAAGAGACAAAGCTCGAACCTTCATCAGGAATGGAAGACGATAAGGACGACTGGGGCGCCGTTCCAGCATTCTTAAGGAGAAAAAAGTAAAAACTCAAAATACAAAACACTCGTTTTAAAAAGACCTTGCGAGGCTCGACGGAGCGAGCACGAGGAATTTTCTAGCAGGAAAATATCCGTGTCTTTTTAAAACGAGTGTTTTGTATTTTGAGTTTTTACTTTTTACCTTTATAATGCTGGAACAATGACTTACGACTTAGCAATTCTAGGAGGCGGACCAGGCGGTATTTCAGCGGGAATTTATGCATGCAGGAAACGATTGAAAACCGTCTTCATCACCGACACTTTCGAAGGACAGAGCGCGGTCTCTGTGGGTATCCAGAATTGGATCGGCGAGATCGAGATTCCGGGAGCCGAGCTTGCGCTCAAGATGAAGAAGCATCTCCTTGCCTATGCCGCTGACACTCTCGACATAAAGGAAGGAGAACGCGGCCAACAGATCATCAGGCACGAGGAGAACGGCCAGGTGTTTTTCGAGATAAAGACCGCCAAGAACAGCTATCTTGCGAAAACAGTGCTCGTTTCCACTGGAAGCGTACGGAGGAAGCTTGATATTCCTGGCGCTGCAGAATATGAAAACAAAGGAGTCGTCTACTGCGCTTCGTGCGACGGGCCGCTTTTTGCCGATATGGACGTCACGGTGGTCGGAGGCGGAAATGCCGCATTCGAGACTGTCGCTCAGCTCCTTGCCTACTGCAAGAGTGTCACGTTGCTTAACAGGAGTAGCGATTTCCGGGCTGATCCCATAACAGTGGCAAAAGTGACGAAAAATCCGAAGCTCACCGTCATTACCAACGCCATTACAAAGGAAATTTTCGGAGAGAAATTCGTAAACAGGATTTCATATATTGACGCACTTACCTCCACTGATCATGAAATACCCACCAAAGGCGTCTTCGTTGAGATTGGCCTCATTCCGAATACCTCATTCTTGAAGGACATCGTCGAGCTTGATTCATACGGACACATCGTCATCGATCCACGCACCCAATCATCGAAGACTCCAGGCATCTGGGCAGCTGGCGACTGCACCGACGTGCTCTACCACCAAAACAACATTGCCGCTGGCGACGGTGTCCGCGCACTCGAGGACATTTACTTGCATCTGCATACGCGCTAAAATAACTGCATGAGCGCATTCTTCACGCCATTCAATCTGTTCTTGATCGCCTTCCTCGTTATGCTCGCTATCTACTGGCTCTTCTCTTTCTTCATCCTTTATCACCTCATCCGCTTCGGCGTCGGCACAAGGCCGAAGCAGGCATCGCTCATCTATCTTGTCGGCTCTCTGCTGCTCTTCTTCTTCATCGTATTCACCTACGTCGCCATCGTCTTCGACATTCCCCCTTTCCTTAAAATGATATGAGACTTTCTATCTTCAGCCAGACGCACCACACGTTCGAAGGAAAGCGCGATGACGAGACCGTTGAGATTTTCCTTTACAGCCATTGGATCATCATGGCCCTTAAGATCATATTCTATTTCTTTCTTGCCTTCCTGCCGCTCTTGCCGATGATATTCTTCGCCAGAGAAATCGTCGAATACGAATCGGTGAGCGTCACCTTGTTCGCCCTTCTGGCATATTACCTGCTTCTCTGGTCCACCCTTTTCTATGAGGCGATGATCTATCTTCTCGATACCTGGATCGTCACCAATGATCGGATCTTGGATATAGTGCAGAGAGGCTTCTTCTACCGCACCGTTTCAGAGCTCAATCTTGCCAAAATCCAGGACATCTCGGTCAGAATGAAAGGAATAATGCAGACTGTCTTCGACTATGGCGACATTGAGATCCAATCGGCTGGCACAGTCAACAAATTCCTCTTCAGGCAAGTCTCGCATCCTCATATGATAAAGGACGAGATCATGAAGCTGGTGCTCGAAGCAAAGAAAAGGGAGAGCGGCTTGTAAATTCAGGGATTCTGGAACTCGGAGTAAATGGATAAGATGAGCTCAATTATTCTTTTTTCGTAATCGGTCTTCTTCGCCTTGATGAGGGAAGAAATTTCCGACTCGCTGAGGATCGATTCTTTCTTTAAAAGCATTTCTGTGATTTCAGCCAGGAACTTTTCCCTCTCGGAAGCGACCCGGGTATACAAGGCATACCTAAGGGTGAGAACGTCTTCTTCATCGAGATAGTCGGCATTATGCAGGAACAACTCATCAATCGCCTTGGTCTCCTTTTCGGTAAGTTCGGAACGGCTAACAGCTATCAGGTCATGAATGCGTTGTCCATCATTTGGTATTTCATTAGACATATATTCGTACTGGTATCATAACATAAAAAAGCCGCCTAGGATGGCGGCTCCCCGAAGAGGTTTGCTTGCCTGAGCTTTGGCTCGGAATCAGCGGAACCTGGGTCTTTTCTTTCCTGCCTGACCAAAGCTGCGTATTTTGAACGCAGGCGGCGGCCGCCGAGCCTCAGATAGCGGCGAATGTAGTATTCGAAGCTCTCTTTCTGGTCATCCAAGGCATGTGGATCGATGCGGTGGTCGAAATCTCCTTCGACATCGACCATGTTGCTATGCAGGATACAGATGAGAGTCGGGTCCTTTGATCGGAACGCGACAATCGAGCCATCGGGGTCTTGGCCATAGATCGTGCCTGTGATGAAGAGCTGTCCCGTACCCGGGTCCATGAGTTCTTGTACCTGAGTCATGGTTCCCACGATCTCGTAATGGGTTCCGCGGCGAAGGCGGAACTTCTGGCTGAGCACCCGGTCAGCCTCCTCGCGAGCTCCAACCTGTGAACGGAAGATAATGATTTCTACTGACATAATTCTCCTTTTCTCAGGCAAAGATAGCACATTTCCCTCAATAAACCAATTTGGCAAAAGAGGGTGTCCGTACTACTTTTATCTGACTGCCTGGTTATGTAAAAAATCTAATGGAACACCCTGTAGAAATGCTTGTAAAACAAGAGAATATTAATGCTTTGAAGGGTTTATTTGGTCTTGTTTTTGAGGAACTTCCTATATACGAGGAAATAGTTAATGGAACACCTAAATTGTCCTTACCTTATAAGCTATCCGAGGAATTTCATCGTTCTAAATCACTAAGTGTGACCCTACCGGGAGTCGAACCCGGCTTTAAAGCTTGAAAAGCTTCCGTCCTAACCGATAGACGATAGGGCCAGTGCGTTCCTTTATAACATTTTTGTGCATAAATGTAAAAAGTGGTATGGTGTTGCTACTGGAAGAGTGGCAGAGTGGTCGAATGCACCAGTTTCGAAAACTGGCATGGGGGAAACCCTATCGAGAGTTCAAATCTCTCCTCTTCCGCAAGAAAGGCATTTGAGGTATAGTATTTTGACACTGCGCGGCTAGCTGTTTTGGTAGATACAGATCATTACGTCAAAAAAAGGAAAAGTGATAATATTCGGACAATGCGCGGTTAGCTCAGTTGGTAGAGCATCTCATTGACGTTGAGAGGGTCACAGGTTCGAATCCTGTATCGCGCACACTATGAAAATCCTCGCTATCGAGACGAGCTGCGATGAGACAGCTGTCTGTATATTGGAATGTGCCGGCACTCCCGAAAAGGGAGATTTTGAGATGAAGATCCTCGGCAATACCCTGCACTCGCAGATCTCACTCCATGAGGCGTATGGCGGCGTGGTGCCGATGATGGCCAAGCGCGAGCATGCCAAGAATCTCATTCCCCTCATGAGGAAAGCGCTCGCTGAAGCGCAGACGAAGGCCGAAGCAGGAACTGAAAAGATTACGAAACAAAAGATAACCATAGACGAAGAGTTGGTCGGAAAGCTTTTCGGACGCGAAGAAGAATTCAGGAATGACTTTCTGGAATTTATCCGTACTGCTCCGAGTCTTCCCGTTGATGCCATTGCCGTCACAGAAGGACCGGGCCTTGAACCTGCACTCTGGATGGGCATCATATTCGCCGAAGCCCTCTCTTCCGTCTTCGACATCCCGCTCATTCCCGTCAACCACATGGAAGGCCACATCCTCTCGGTGCTTCCGCAAAAGATAACTTTCCCCGCGCTGTCGCTTCTGATTTCCGGCGGACACACTGAGCTTGTGCTGATGCGGGAATGGAACTCCTATGAAGTGATCGGTCAGACCCGAGACGACGCAGCCGGCGAAGCCTTCGACAAAGTAGCTCGCATGCTCGGCCTTCCCTATCCCGGCGGGCCGGAAATTTCAAAGCTTGCCGGGCAAGGGCGAACCAAGACTTCAACCATTCCCTACATCCTTCCGCGACCGATGATCAATTCCAAAGATTATGATTTCTCTTTCTCTGGATTGAAGACCGCCGTCCTCTACAGCTTGAAGCACGGAGAAATCGACAAAGAGATTGTTTCGAAGGAATTCGAAGATGCGGTCACTGACGTGCTCATCGCAAAGTCATTCAAAGCTGTCGACGAATTCGGTATCAGGACGCTCATCATCGGCGGCGGAGTGATATCGAACTCATACATTCAGGATCGATTCAAGCAAAAAGCAGAAGCTTACGGCGATCTGAGCCTCCTTCTGCCTCCGAAAGAATCCCGTACCGATAATGCAATCATGATCGGTATCGCTGGATACATCCGCCAGCTTTACGATATAACCTCCAAAAAAGGGCTCAAAGCAAGGGGAAATTGGAGTTTGACAGAGCATATATAACGTGCTAAGGTAGCTAGCGAAGTCGAGGATGGCCACGAAATCCAATAGACAGTAGCTTCAATCTGCCTACAGGCCGCCGTCCCCTTCAGTCGCCACGCCTCTCCTTGGCAAATGGTTTGAAAAAATTGAAGCTAGCGCTTGGAATTGGCTTTGATTCATCCACGCAGAAGCCGCATCGGAAATTCCGAGAAAGAACTCAAGCCTGCAGAAGGCCGCACGATGGTGTCTTGATCCGGGTGCGGGATCACTACACGGGAGCCACCCCAAAAAATTACAGCATCTAAAGACCAGCGAACAGCCACACTGGTAAGAAGGAAACAATAAAAGCCTCGAGACACGCAAGTGTTCTCGAGGCTTCATCATTTCATATTTTTGAAATCAGGGCCGGAAATGCTAGAATTGCTTGATGAATGAGAAATTCCTGAAACCCTACGATTCCGTCGAGACCGAAAGCCGAATATACGAACTCTGGGACAAAAGCGGCTTCTTCAACCCTGATATCTGCATCGAAAAAGGCATTACCAAGGCTGACGCCGAAGTATTCAGCATGGTCCTCCCGCCTCCGAATGTCACCGGTATCCTTCACCTCGGCTCGTCCTTAATGCTTACAATCCAGGACATCTACGTGAGGAAAAACCGCATGGCTGGCAAGCGCACTCTCTGGATTCCCGGCACCGATCATGCCGCAATTGCTACCCAATCAGTGGTTGAAAAGGCTTTGGAAAAAGAAGAGGGTAAGCGGAAACATGACCTCGGCCGGGAAGAATTCCTCAAGCGCGTGGAAGCATTTGCCGAACAGAACAGGAAGAATATCCTCAACCAAGCCAAAGCCCTTGGCGCTTCGCTCGACTGGTCGCGCGAAGCATATACCCTGGACGAAAAAAGAAGCTTCGCCGTCCGCACTACATTCAAGAAAATGTATGATGACGGCCTCATTTACCGGAAAAACCGCGTCATTAACTGGGATCCGAAAGGCCAAACCACCATTTCCGACGATGAGATTGTTTACGAGGAGCGTGACGCGGTGATGTACACTTTCAAATACTCGAAAGACTTCCCTCTTTCGATATCGACTACCCGACCTGAGACAAAATTTGGTGATACCGCCGTCGCTGTCCATCCTGATGACGAACGCTACCAAAAATACATCGGTCAAACTTTCAAGGTGGACTTCCTCGGCGAAGCGCTTGAGATCAAGATTATCGCCGACCACGAAGTAGACAAGGAATTCGGTACTGGTGCTCTTGGCGTGACGCCGGCGCACAGCATGATCGACTACGAGATAGCGGAAAGGCATGACCTTCCCATGAAGCAGGTGATCGACGAATACGGAAAGATGACTATCGGCCCGGAGGGCATCAAAGGCGTCAAGGCAGCTGAAGCGCGCAAGAAAGTCGCTGAACTTTTAAAGAACGCCGGCTTGATCGAAAAGGAAGAACCTATCAGGCAGAATGTCAGCACCGCCGAGCGCTCAGGCGGCGTGCTTGAGCCGCTACCTAAGCTCCAGTGGTTCGTCAACGTGAACAAACCGATTGCAGAACGCTCTAACAAGACCCTCAAGGAACTGATGCTCGAAGCGCCCGTCGAGTTCGTCCCCGTCCGCTTTCATAATATCTATGATCAATGGATCAAGAACTTGCGCGATTGGTGCATCTCCCGGCAGATCTGGTTCGGACATCGCATTCCAGTGTGGTACAAAGGAGAAGAGATATTTGTTAGCACTGATGCTCCAGAAGGCGGAGATTGGACTCAAGATCCTGACACCCTCGACACCTGGTTCTCCTCAGGCCTTTGGACCTTCTCCACGCTTGGCTGGCCCAATCAAACCGCTGACCTCAAGAACTATCACCCCACCACCCTTATTGAGAATGGAACAGACCTTATCTTCTTCTGGGTGGCTCGAATGATCCTGATGTCCACCTACCTTCTCGGCGAAATTCCCTTCAAGACGAGCTATTTCCACGGCCTGGTGCGAGACGAGAAAGGAAGGAAGATCAGCAAGTCGCTCGGCAACAATATCGACCCGATCGACATGGGCAAGAAATACGGCACTGACGCGCTCAGGATGTCGCAGATCATCGGCACCCAGCCCGGCAACGACAGCAAGATGTCCGAAGACAAGATCCGTGCCTACAAGAATTTCGCTAACAAGATATGGAATATCACCCGCTTCGTCCTGACAAACACTGAGGATTTCAATCGAGATGAAAAGAGAGAAGCGACCGACGAGGATCAGAAGCATCTCGACGAATTAGCGCTGCTGACGAAAGATATCACCAAGGATATCGATGAATTCCGCCTTCATTTGGCAGGAGAAAAGTTGTATCATTATGTATGGCATCAATTCGCCGATGTCATCATCGAGGAAAGTAAAGCTAAGCTTGCCGAAGGCGGAGAGACGAAGAAAAGCGCGCAGCTGATGCTCGTCACCATCCTTGAGACATCGCTCAGATTGCTCCATCCTTTCATGCCTTTCGTCACCGAGGAAATCTGGCAGCTTCTCGGCAAGGAAAGCCTATTGATGACGGAAAAGTGGCCTCAATAAAAAATGTTCAATTTGACACAAATAATAACCTATGCGTCGCTCGGCGGCATCATTCCATGCCTTTTCTGGCTCATCTTCTGGCTGCGTGAGGACAGCGCGAAGCCTGAACCCGTCCGGATGATACTGGCATGCTTCGTGGCGGGAATGATCACCACCATTATCGTCTTCCCCTTTGAATACTTCGTCACCCTCCTGGTAAAAAGCGACAGCAGCATAGCAGTGGTGCTCTGGGCAGTCATCGAGGAAAGCTTCAAGCTCATAGCCTGCTATCTTATCGCTTTAAGAAGCAAGTACTACGATGAGCCTATCGATGCAGTCATCTACATGGTCGTCATCGCTCTTGGTTTCGCCGCCCTTGAGAATACTTTCTTCCTTATCGGTCCACTTTCAGCAGGAAATACCCTCGACAGTGTCATTACAGGCAATCTGCGTTTCATCGGCTCGAGCCTGCTCCACACTCTCGCCTCCGGCACCATCGGAGTGTTCATAGCCTTCGGTTTCTACAAGATCATCAAGGAGAAGGAGAAGTTCCTGGCTGTCGGCCTGCTGTGCGCAATCATATTGCACACCCTTTTCAATTTTTTTATACTGCAAGAGAATGGCGACCACACCTTCCTGGTATTCGGAAGCGTCTGGGTGCTTCTAGTGGCTTTTATCGTGGTACTAGAGAAGATAAAGGGTATTACAAGGAATAAAGCTGTGATATGATATATCCAATATGAAGAAAAAAACATTTTTTGAAAAACTAACGGGAGGAATCAACGTCGACGAATATGAAGAGGAAGAAATCATGGAAATGGATGAACGGCGAGCTCCTACGGCATCCCTCAAGATAAAGGATTCCTCAAGCGAGTGGCTTGAAGAAGCTGCGCATGAAGGACAGCTCACTGTGGACGTCTACCAGACTGCCAACAGCATCATCATCAAAACGCTTGTCGCCGGCGTGCGTCGAGAAGACCTCGACATCTCCATCTCGCGCGACATGGTCACTATCAAAGGCAAGCGAGAAGAGGAACGAAACATCTCGGAAGACGATTACTTCCATAAAGAGCTCTACTGGGGAGCATTCTCTCGCACCATCATGCTTCCTCACGAGATAGACATCGACGGCTCGGAAGCCACTGAGAATCTCGGCCTTCTGGTCATCAAGCTGCCGAAGATCGACAAGGAAAAGCAGACCAAGCTCCGAGTGATGAAATCGCTGGGAAATAGCTAACCCAAAATGACGAAAAAAACCGGACTCATTCCGGTTTTTTCTTTCGTTTCGACATGGTGCCGAGGACCAGATTTGAACTGGTGACCCCACGCTCTTCAGGCGTATGCTCTACCAACTGAGCTACCTCGGCATTTTAATTTAACTACCAAAACAGCATACCTCACCACTGTTTTACTTCGTGAAATAATTCTTGAACGTGTCTGAAATCCCCTGCTGGGTGTTTTGGATGCTCTGATAGGTCTGCACTATATTGCTGATGTATGGCTTGGCGTAATAGTAGGCGTAGACCGCGCCTCCGGCGAAGATGACGATATAGACAAGCCTATAAATGAATGCTATGCGGTTGCTGGTGCGAAGGCCGCGTAAGATGCGGTTATTCTCTTCGCCTAAGGCAAGGTTTTTCTCTAAAAGCTCTTTTAATTCTTCATCCATACGAATATGACTATAACAGAAAATCATGAGGCCCGCCAGCGGGCGAAAATGCCTGCTGGAAGGAGCCTCTTTGAGGCGCTTTCCTCGATGACAAGCTCTCCCGACTCGATGACGCCGCCTTTTTTCTCCTTGATTGAAAGAAGGTTATTCGCATAAGCAACAGGCGAGTAACCTGCCGAATATCCGTTGATGAGGAAGAAAAGTCCTTCTTCGTGGAGAAGCTGTTTAGCACCCTCGATTAACGGAAGAAGATCAGTCTCAATGTCCCAGACTTCCCTTTTCGGGCCGTGGCCGTAGGAAGGCGGATCCATAATGATGCCGTGATAGCGGTTGCCTCGGCGGATCTCGCGTGCAACGAATTTCTTGACGTCATCGGCGATCCAGCGCACTTTCCTGTCTTGAAGGCCGGAGAGCTCGGCATTCTTGCGTGCATTCTCGATGATGCCGGAGGAGGCATCCACATGCACGACTTCCGCTCCCACTTTGAGGCACGCAAGGGTCGCACCGCCTGTGTAGGCGAAGAGGTTGAGCACTGAGACCGTGTCACGCGTCTTCAGCCTTTCTTCAATCACTTCACCGAGCCACTGCCAATTCGAGAACTGCTCGGGAAAGACACCAGTGTGTTTGAATGAGCCGAGAGTCGATGAGAATGAAATGCCTTCGAAGGAGGTCACCCACGTCTCTGGGATCTGCTTGTCCGAGAGCATGCGCCATTTTCCTTTTCCCCCAATGCTTTCAAAAGCTGCGTCAGCCTTTTCCCACTCCTGCGCCGCCAGACCTTTCTGATACAGGGCTTGCGCATCCGGGCGGCGAAGGATAAAGCCCCGGAATCGCTCGAGCTTCTCACCTTCTCCGCTGTCGAGAAGCTCGTAGTCTTTTGAGGATTTGGTGATGAGGTTATTCATTATTTTCTATTATTTGAAGTCCAAATATCATTCCACCAATCAGAAGGATTTACTTCATACATTACCTTACCAAGCTTCTTTCCTGTCTCTGTCTTGAGTTTTTCTATTTGAGCATTTATTTTTGAATTACCTTTACCGTAAAGCCAGATTGTTGCTTCTTTATTTCCTGCCCAATCATATTCTCTCAAAAGAAGTATTTGATCCAAAAGATCTGCTTCCTTAGCTAAAATAGCTTCCCTGCTTTCTCTTTCTTTGTATTCAGTGACAAAATCCTTCAATTCAGGATAAGGTAAACCTCCTAGCTGTTCATTATCAATTTCATCTTCAAAAATCTTAATGTATTTCTTATGTATCCAATTATGATCATTACTCCTTACTTCGGCCATGTCATGCAGAAGACTCATCATTACTGTTTTATATGGATCAGCTCCTTCTTCTTTTGCTAAAAACCAGCTTATAACCGCTACTCTATACGAATGGGAAGCAATACTGTCAGACATATCATCGGTCAAAAACACCTGACGATGCATTCGCATCAGTTTCCTCATCGTACCAATTTCATACAAAAAATTTACAATCTCCTTTTGATTTTTATTCTTTTGCGGTTTTTTAGACTTCATTAAATTAAGCGTGTGCCATCGACAGGAATCGAACCTGTATCGACTCGTTAGGAGTGAGCCGTTCTATCCATTGAACTACGACGGCATAGAAACAGCTTAACCGCTAAAGGCTTATGCCGCAATACCGAGAAGATTTGAGAGGTTTTCCTTGTCGAAACCGATAATGATGTCGTTGTCGATGATGGTGACTGGCACGCCCATCTGGCCGCTTCTGTCGAGCATCTCGGCGCGCTTTGTAGCATCGCTGGCAACGTCGTATTCAGTATAGGCGACATTGTGTTCCTTGAAGAAGTCCTTGGTCATCTTGCAATAGGTGCAGTTCGGGGTGCTATATATTGTTACGTTTTTCATATGCTGGCATTATATCATTTCTTGAATACGCCTGTCACCTTTTGCCAGAAACTTCCCCACCACGAAGTCGTAGCGGTCGAGGTCGGCGTATCTTCAGGCTTGTCGACGATGACCATAATATTCTCGCCGTCCTTGGCTACCTGGAATTTGTCGCGTATTTCCTCTTCCACACCTGAACTGCTCTGCAGGCGTGTCGTCTCATCCTGAAGGCTTTGCTGACGCTGCATGAGATCGTTCAATTCAGCCTGAGCACGAGCGGCATTCTCGCTGCTTTCCTTTTCTTTCTGGTAAAGGCTCCAATTGCCGCGTATGAGAAGGAGAATGACAAGTGCCATTCCTGCAATCATAAGCTTCGGGCGGAGCGAACCTTTCTTTTTCTTCTGTTGAAATTCCTTCATAGAGGTGTATGATGACAGTATATCTCATGTTATTCCATCCTAAAAACAAGAAGCTGGTACAGGTCATCTGGACCGTCCTCTGCATACTCATCGTCATATCGATGATCCTTCTGTATATCCCCCACTAAAGAGAGGTCAAAAAAGCCGGCCCTGACGGGTCGGCACTGCAAGCTGAAGTTCAGCCGGCAATTAGAGAAGCGGAATCGCCACCGAGGTGCATCGGCTCGCCTAACTTTCTGCTCAGAAGGTGCCTGACCGTACTTACGGTCTTCTTGCCTCCTATCACCCTGATCGGTATCGTCTTGCCAAATTCTCCTCCGTCATCGGCGGAGAACCTGAGCTGCGTCATGTCTTCAGCAACGCTCCAACGGCCAGTACCAAAAGCCTGATCCAAAGCCTGCTGGCAATCCTGACGGAGCCTGTTCTTGATGAAGCCCTTGAGGAAATTGCGATTGAGGCAGAGGATCAGAGTCTGACGTTCCCTGTTTGATTTGAACCTGTCGCAGACGATGACTTCTGAAGACCTCCTTCTCAGATGCCGAAATTCCATCGACGTAGCAAGATGCTGCATCAAACGGACATCGAGGATGTAAACATACTGGAGCTCGTTAGCAAGTATGACTCGCCTTTCGGTCCTGCCGATCTTCCTGCTCAGAAGTTTTGACTTGCCACGCTTTCCATGCTTGACCGAGGTGTGGATGCCCATGTAAAACACAAGAGCATACACTCCCATGCTAACTTGCACCAGGAAGCCGGTCCCTTCGGTTTCTTTGTGGAGATTCGCAATCTGGCCTACTGTCGGACGATGAGCATGTCTGCCATTACACATCTTGACTTGGACTGCTAACTTCTGCCGACTGATGTAAACATCGGCAAGGTTGACGAATTCTTCTTCTTGAGAGACAACGGTTCCGCCGACAAGGTGAGCTAATAGCTCTTCCCCGAAAGCAGAAACGGTTCCAATGACACGATCTGACGCTGCACAAAAATTCTTCTGCAAGGCTTGCTCCTCTCTAATTGGTTAAAGGTTCAACGTACAAATTCACGCTTATTATATCGCCAGGAGATGAAAATGGATATGAAAATAAACTTATACAATAAAAAAAGACCGGCGGTAAGGCCGGTCAGGAGCGAAATCAACGCTCCATCACGATTTTGGCGAAGCGAATCGTCGGATCGATGCGCGCTTTGCGAGTCCCAGAGAAGGAATGATGGTCGAGGAAATGATCCTGTTCTGATGAGGGTATGACTCTCAGCCTTTCAGGCATCAATTTTCCGCCGACATAGTAACCACCAGAAGTGATGTTGTACCGGCAATGATCCTGGACCGGGCAGTTGCCACAGCTTCTCTCGAAGCGTCTGACTCGCCCTGCGACGGAAAACAGCGTTTCTGCAGACCATTTCAAGCCGATATACCGCTTCCTTCCTTTGGGCACTTCCTGATCAGCAGGAAACTCAATAGCAAATGACCCTTCATCAAGGAGCGTTCCTCTATCTCTTTCCTCCCTGGCGACCTTTTTCAGCTTGTCCTCGCGGCGGGAATCGACCACGTACCCGGAATTGCCCGGGTTATCGCGGCAGAATGATCTCGAGAGAAGCCAAAGACAGTCGGTCAGGGCGATCGGCGATATCTTGGAATTCCTGCAATACCACTCAGTCACTTCCCGCGCAAGCCGCTGGGTCTCTGCCGTCATGAAATCGACACCTACTGCTTGCTTGGCATTCATTCCGCGCACCCGAAGGATCTGATTTGAAGTCAGCAATCGCAGGATATGGAAATCGACTGGTACCGGCGCGTAGAACATCGGCACGAGCTTGGCGTCCATCAGGAAGTAGGCAATCATGGCGACCATCTTTTCCCGGAAAAACATGAATCCGTGAGGCTTGTCATCATTCCGGAAATCTCCGTTGCTGCCAATCGTCTTGCCTTTGATGCGCTTTGTAAGCTTCGAGAATCTTCGGACGGTCATGCATCAGTAGGCACGGATTCCTTTCCAGAACCGTGCTAGCTTTCTCATGTTGTAAACCCAGCCGAGGGAATTCTCTTGTGCACGCTGACCGAGACGATGCTCGACAAGCGCTCCATTGATTTCCGTAATCTGCTCCCTTGTCCTTTGAGGCCCCCAATCATCGTAGTCATACGGATTGAAGAGGTCCGGCCTTTTCTCATGCATCTCCTTGAGCAAGGATGCGGCAGTGTCGCTTTCGACGCCGCCGCGCATCCACAAGCAAAGCAGGAAGAGGAAGACCGCATGCTGCGCGCTACCCTTTTCCAGGTTTGAAGGAAGGAATTGGTCAGCTTGGGGCACGTGAGCCCTGTTGTAAGGTGGCCCTTTTTCCGAGAGCCGTTGAATCAAAGCGTTAAAGACCACTCGGGCCTGGCGCTTATCTGCGTAGAACCGAATTTTTTCATTCATAAATGTGCTTGGACTTCGCCTAGCTTAGCAAAAATCCAGAAAAAGCCAAATCCCGCCTTTCAGCGGGATTTGGGTGCGTCTATAAGCCGAATTCTGTATTGGACGATCATTTATCTGGGCCTTTGATCACTCAAAGGCTCGAGCGGCACTCGCCGATTACCGCCGTTTCGGGCATAAATCAGCGCACGGCCTTGCACAGAAGTAAGGATTTTGCCGTTTCACCCTCCGCTTGCGCGGAGGCTCGTCTCTGTTCGCACCTCGGCCATCGCTGGCGACGGGAATTACCCGCTACTCTTGGCTCTTGCGAGCCGCTGTGTTCGGACTTTCCTCCCTGCCTTTCGGCAAGAGCGATCATCTGGCGCACTCGGCTACTTTACTATTTTGAAGAGGTGTTGTCTACTAAAGTGATCTTGCTTCCCACCTGGACATTATGCTGATCGAAGAATCCAGCATTAACTTCAAGCACGTACTTCGAAGGAACATCCGAACCGAAAGTCTCAGGATAGGTGCTCGGCGACACGTTCTTTTCCTCATGAACGATAGTAAAGTCGCTGCCAAGCCATGCGATATCGAGTGGATAGATCATGTCTTTCATCCATATCTGTGGGTTACCGAGCGAATCGAATACGAAAAGCATTCCCTTGTTGTCATCAAGATAAAATGAGCCTCCGAGACCGCGCTCCCTTTCAGCTTCGGTGGAAGCAAGATCAACTGATATTTGTGTATCGCCAATCGAAATCGGCACAGGAATCTTGTCATTCGAGCTGAGGTCTATCGATATCTCCTGATCAAGGCTGTTCTGCTGGAGGCTTTTGACATAGGGGATGAATACGTAAAATATCGCCGCCACGATAAGCAACACGGCGACAAGAATGAGTATCTTCTTTAAGCTGCCGGCATGATCATAATCCATGACCTGATTATATATGATATCCTGGAAGCATGCACAGGTTCGAAATCACCTACAGCCTCGCAAAATGCCCCTTCGGCTGGTGCGTCCTCGGTATGAACGGCAGCAGGATATGTGGTCTTTCTTTTTTGGAGAGCGATGACAAGAAAAAGGCCGCAGCGATGATCAGAAAATTTTCGATTCCCTTCGGAGAAACAGTGAACTACTCGGATATTGCCAGAACCATCAAATCGCCCCGAGCTGTCAGGGCCGTCGGCACCGCCTGCGGCAGGAACCCTATCAATTTCATTATTCCCTGCCATCGCGTCCTCACCTCCGATGGTGGCCTTGGCGGATACAATAGCGGCATCAAGAGAAAGAAAGAAATAGTGGAATGGGAAGCGGAGTTGCGGACGAAAGGTAAATAAAAAAGTCCCGCACTGAGCGAGACATTCAAGCAAACGTGGCAGGCTTGTAGGAAAATTCCTTGACCACCGTCCCTTCCGCATTGAAGTTAACCGTAGCTTCGATTCTTTCCCCCAGCAAGAACGAGCGGAAGCCATTCCACATCGTCAATCCACATCTTTTTATAAGGAATATCCGAAAGTGGATACCATTTTGGCCGCATCTCTTTCGTCTCAGCCGGCTCCCCTTGCCACTGTCGCGCAAAGAAAACATAGCAATCGAAGATGTGATTCCCATCGAAATAGAAATGAAGGAAGGCGACCTGGACGAGATCTTCTTCCTCAGCAACGAGACAAAATTCCTCATTGAGCTCGCGTGCGGCTGCAGTCTTGATGCTTTCGTTCCCTTCGATCTTGCCGCCGGGCCCATTTATTTTTCCTTCGCCAAAGCCCTCCAATTTCAAACCAAGAAGAATCTCATCAGGCTTCAGGCAAAAACAAAGCGTTGTTTTTTTCATATACACCGTTAAGGTTTAGAGTATGATAGCATGAATCGTCTCCTAAGGACTATTCTGCTAATCTGTCCATTCCGATATCACCTTCTTTGTCTCTTCAGGACCGCTTACCTGAATACAATCCACGCCAGCAGCCTTGGCAGGATAGTCATTGCCGCCAGGAAAAATAGCATCGCCGACAAAAAGCATCCGGCTTATCGGCACGCTGAGAAACTCAGACAATTTTGCTATTCCATATGCCTTATCGACGCCTTTTAGGGTTATGTCGATGGAAGTCGTGCCGCCGATATGAATATCGAATTCAGGCAATTCCTTTCTCAAAATATCTGTTATCTGATTGCGCTTCCTTTTATCGGGATCCCAAGCCTCCTTGAGCTCCAACGGTGCGTTCTGGCCTAAAGCGGAAAAAGTTATCTGAGAGCCGCGATCCTCTATCGCTTCGCCATAAATTTCCTTCGGAGCGATGTATCTTTCAGAGGAAAGGGCTTCGTTCAATCTGCTTATTATCTTTTCCTTGTCAGCAGCGGAAAAGTCCAGCGCGTATTGCTCACGCCATCCGTCCTGCCACGCATACAGCCTCGAGCCCGATGTAGGTAAAAGAAAAAGATTCGAAAGCTGCGCTGGGCCACAGGTTATCCTGCTCAGAAATTGATCCTGAAACTGCGAATAAGCGCCGCCAGAAATGACCGCTACTTTCTTTTTCATCAGGAGGCGCGCGATCAGCGCTGCCATATCGTCATCAATGGCAGATTTGCTGACTGCAAGAGTGCCGTCCAAATCAAAGATGATAAGCTCCTTGTCCGGTTTCATATTAAGTTCGAAGTTTCCTTAAGAGCACGTTCAGGTTGATGGCTGCTGCGCCGATAACACTGTCTGCGGCGCCGTAATATATGTATGCGACTCCCTTGATTACCACCAGGCTGCAAGGAAAGACGACGTTCGGCATCGTGCCTTTGAGCTCATATTCTTCTTCAGGCTCGAAAACAGGAGCGGCGGTACGGGCCTTTACCACTGTCGGATCATTCAGATCAAGCAGGAGGGCGCCGACGCGGTACTTCCGGCTCCTTGAAATGCCGTGATAGAGAAGAAGCCATCCTTGCTTGGTCTTCACGGGAGGTCCGGCGATGCCGACCTTCTCGCTATCCCACATTCCCTGCCGAGGACTTATTATCTCGATGCACCTGGTTATGCTTTCCTTCGAGAAGTCGAGCGATGAAACCATATCGGCGCAAACGTCATTGTTGACCCTATGTAATATCATGTATTTTCCTCCTATCTTTTCAGGAAGGATCGCGGCATCCTTGTTTGAAACGGTTGGAGGCGTAATGACGTTCGGTACCGACCAGGCTTTCCAGCGCATGGCGAGAAAATCCTTCACGCTAATCGAGCTCACGGCGACGCGCGGCATCTTGCCGTCATATGCGGTGTATGTCATATAGAGCTTATCGCCAACCTGCACGATGCGCGGATCCTCGCAACCATAATTGGCATTGGTTGAATCGGATCTGCGCTCGAAATCGGCGCGCGGAAGATATATAGGTTTTTTCGGACGTTCGCTGATGGCGAAACCGTCATCACTTACCGCATAGCCCAAGGCCGAGACGTTAGTGGCTGAAGCTCCCCTATATATGATATGAACCTTGTCGCCAAGATAGATAGCTGCAGGATTCAGAGTCCCGCCAGCCTCCCAGGCTAATCCAGGGCGCGGAGATATGATGGGGTTGCCGGCATAGCGCTTGAAAGCCGAGCGCTTCGCATTAGTCATGCTGTCCAGAAGGTCATCCAGATACACCGAAGCTATCGCGCAATGTGTATCAGCCGCGCCATAATATATTTCCAATTTATCCTTCCTAATCAGCGCGCCGGAAGGAAATACTATATTGCTTACATGACCAACCTTCTCGTAATATTCATCAGGAACCATGAACGGCCCTTTGGTGATAGCGATGATTCGCTTTGGATCCTTTGAATCAAGCAGTACTGCTTCGACGCCGAAAACGCTATCCGGCTTGCCGTAATTCTGGACGCGAGAATAGATGACAAGCCAACCCTTATCCGTCTTTACCGGAGGCGCTCCCAATTCGACTTGGTCGGAACCAGATCGGTGCAAGGGTATCTTGAATCCATCCAATGCTTTCATCCATTCATTCCAGTATGTTGAGGACCACATATCTTCCGGCTTATCGAATTCTATGTAGCAAATATCAGAAGGTACCCGATCAGTGTTTATCGTGACCAGCGCAGCCATCTTGCCGTTTATCTTTTCTGGGAAAAGCGCCATGGCTTTGGCATTGAAAGGCGTGACCAGATGCTTCTCGTCGATGGTTTTCAGATCCTTGCTCAGAGCGACGGCAACTTTGATATTGTCAGCGGAAAAAGGAAAGCCACCGAGTGCGGTATAGAATATGTAATACGTCTTGCCGATTTTGGTTATGCGCGGATCCTCGCAGCCGTACTTGTCATATTCGGTGCTCGGCCCGAACAGGATTCTCCTGTTTTCAAAGTGAACGCCATCCTTCGCCTCCGCCACGGCAATGACTGAAGTGCTTATATGAGGCTCTCTTAGTATTTCTTGCTCCGATTGTGCCCGATAGAGCAAATAAGTCTTATTCTTTTCTGCTATCGGACATCCGTTGAAAGTCGCCAAAGCTTCCCATGGACGAGATTTGTCGGGCGAGAGAATCGGATTATGGCTTGATCTGGTGAGAGTGAACATGTTTTTATGCTTTTCCGTGAGCGACAAGCCAATCGAGAAGTGGACGGAGCGGGGTTTTGGCCGTGCAGACATATTTATCTCCACCTCCATAGTATACAACCAAATCTTCCCCGTCGATCACCGCGCCGGACGCATATACCACTCCCGACTTCATGTCATTCTCATAAGGCATATCGGGCTCGAGCAGCGGGCCGCGGGAACGATAAAGTATCCTAGTCGGATCGGAGATATCCAGTATCATGCAGCCAAGCTTGTATTTATCTGGATCATTCTTGTCCATGGCGTGATACAGGAGCAGCCATCCGATGTCGGTCCTCAAGGGCGGCGCACCTGCTCCGCGCATCCAATTGTCCCAATGGCTCGGCCTGCCTCCTGATGGCGGCGAACTCTTTATGTGCTTGCCCGGCTGTTCATATATCTCATCCAGATAATCTATCTTGATGTCGGGAGATATGCTGTGCAGGACTGCGAACTTGCCATTTATCTTTTCGGGGAAAAGCACCCAGTTCTTATTCACTTCTCCCATAGGAGAAATGAATCGCTGCCGTTTCCAATTCCAGCGCTTCTTCTTTAAGTCTTCAGTCTTTATCGACGTAAGCACGATGCGTACGCAGTCCCACCCCTCGAATGCCGTATAGGTCATGTAGGCTCGATCACCGATGATCACCAGCCGCGGATCCTCGCACCCTCCCCAGCCGCCACCTGACACGTAGATGCTCGAATCATAATTTTGCGGATATTCTTGACTTCTTTCTTTAGGATCGCGCGATGCAACTGAAACATACACTGGGTAGTCTGTTCTATCGTCGAATTTCACGCCGTCACGGCTTCTTGCATATCCGATGCGCGACAATCCGTCTTGGCCGATAGCGCGATAGAACATATGGAATATGCCATCTTCATCCCTCGCTACGGCTGGATTGAATGTAGCTACCGTCTCCCATTCCCTGTGAGCCTGCGGCTTTATTATGGGATTATGCTTATGACGCTCCAGTGACAATCTGTCTGGCTTATGCTTCTTTGAAGATTTTCTCTTCGGAAAGAAAAGGAGGATGATCGAATATATCAGGTAAGCGGCAGATACGAGAATTACAATCAGAAAAATGAACCAAATCATTTTTAATTCAGCACTGCCATCAATTAAAAAAAGTGATTGCATCAGCACGCATATTGTATCAAATTATTTCCTCTCTATTCAATAGAGGGGGTGTTGATAAGTACCCTACAGCATCTTCAGCGACAACCTGCTTAATACCTTCACTGCATTGTCCTGGGCAGTCTTGCTGTCCTTGCTTGCGACGAAATTGTCCCAATCGGTATTGAGAACATCGTCATGAAGCTGGCGGATGTCATCCTCAAGCTTGACGCGGTCGTCATAGGAGATGGTGGCATTCTGGTTGACCAGGACGGTATCGATGAAGAATTTGAGCGTCTGCGCCGTCTGTAGGCGAAGCTGATCCTTCTGATCCATGGCAGTGGTCTGATCCTGGAGGAGCTTCTCATTGGTGGTATATTGGATGCTAAAGAAGATGTTTCCTGCAAGAAGGACGAGCATCAAAAAGTTAGAGAACAAGCGTACCCTGTCTAATCCTGAGCTAAAAGTCATAATATTTTTGTTAAGTTAATAATAAGCGGTTATGCTGTTAATGCTATTGTACAACAGACTGCGACTGATTGTTACCATGAGTGTCTTTATTTTTTTGAAGATAGTAATAAGTATTTCCTAAAGCAATCAAGGCTACAACCGCTATTAGAAACGGAGCAATGAACCCCTTAAGTATATTATTAAAGTAAGCTTAAAATACTGCGGGGAGTAAGGCGTACCCAAGAAATTGCTCGCCGATTCCTTATACGAGAATTCGATGGCATGAAATCTAAGAAATTCTAGTGACCGCATGCGCTATCTAAGTTCCGAAATTATTATACAAAAAAGAAAGAGCCCGCGCGAAAAAGTCTCGCGCGGGCTCAAAGGGTCTAAGACCCGAAGTAACTAACTTAAGTATCCAAGTTTCCAAGGACTACTCGTCGCAGAAGCACAGCAGGACGAAGTCGTCGCTCCAGGGGTTCTCGAAGTAGCCGAGGTGGAAGTGGAAGTCGCCACCCGAGTGGGCACTCACGTACGGCACCCTGCGGCAGCCGCCGGCATCTTCCCAAAGGCGATCCTTCTCATCGAAGGAAACGTACCACTTACCCTTCGGCAGTTGAGCGCGTTTCTGTTCGTAGACGAGGGAAGCCCCTTGAGCTCCGACGAGCACGGCCTTCTGCGTGGCAAGAAACGCCATGCGCTCTTCCGATGTGGTCTCGCCGGGGGTGACTTGCTTGTACGCGCGAACGCGGAGCTTGTCGCCTGGCTTGAGCACACGGGAGGGATTGCCGAAGTTCCCGTCGGTGATGTTGTCGTTGTAGTAATAAAACTCCTTGCGGTGTTTCTTACCAAACGTCGTGAGCCGACTGCCGTGAACGTAGTCATCGGGCACCGTGATGGTGCCGAGATCAACGAGCAGGGCGAACTTGTCGTTCCGAAACTTTTCGATGAATTGCGCGATGTGATCGTTGAGACCGGGGGCCTCATTGATGCGTTGCGCTTCTTCTTCGGTGAGGCCGGACTTGTTGAAGGCGGCCTCGACTTTTTCCATGAAACGGAGACCTTTTGGATCCCGTGCAGTAACGTGTGATGTGGTCAATGCTTTTGGCATCGTCGTCATCTCCTTTATTGTACCGGATACGCTCCAGCGGTTGCGTCTTGTCCCAGAATTGAGACGAGCTTTTTAAGCCCGATACAGGCACAAAAAGCTCGTCTCAACATGCTTCTTCTCAAAGAACTATCTTGCTTGTAGATTATACACCCATATATAGCTTATGTCAAGTACTTTAAATACCGAGGGTCTCAGGGATTTGAACTAAAAAGACGTTGGAAAATATAGGTTTCCGCATAGGTCCGATACAAAAGACTGACTGCGGAGGATAAGAGATTCGAACTCTTGAAAGGATTTCTCCCTTACCACCTTTCCAAGGTGGCGCACTCGACCACTATGCGAATCCTCCAGTTTATAGTTATGCGTTCCTTATGAAAGCCTCTATCTCACCCTCAGGCAGATCGAAGTCAGGAGATGACTCTTCAATGAAACTGCTTCCGATAATGACATGATAGAGCTGACTCTTATTAAGAAGATCGTTAGGATATTTCTCTTTCAGTAGGTCGAGAAATTCATTCATCTTTTCGTTCATCTCGATTATATCTCCTTCTTCCGCCTTCTGCCTATAAAGTGCCTTCAATTCTACTACTTTCTCACTTTGATTTTTCTCTGATGCTTCTGCTGGATTTGATGACATATCAATATATTATTTATTATTACTTTACCTCCATTCCCCGCAAAATCCTAATCCTATCCTCCGTCGGCGGATGGGTCATGAAAAGGCCAGTGAGACCCTTGGTGGCGCGGTCGCCAAAGGGGTTGGAGATGAAGAGATGAGCGGTGGCATGCGAGGCACGTTTGAGGGGAATGCTGCTGTTCTCTATCTTTTCCAGAGCATCAGCAAGGCCCTCGGGATAGCGGGTAAGTAGGGCACCATCGGTGTCTGCAAGATATTCGCGGCGACGGGAAATGGCAAGCTGAATGAGAGTTGCCGCGATCGGCGACAGAATGATGAAGATGATGCCGATGATTGCCAGTGGATTGCCACCTTCCCTCTCGGAACTTCGTCCGCCGCCAAACCACAGGCTCCGGGTGAAGATATTGGCGATAAGCGAGATGAAGCCGACAAGCACCACAACTACGCTCGAAAGCAGGATATCTTTGTTGCCGATATGCGACAGCTCATGAGCAAGCACTCCTTCAAGCTCGGTGCGGTTGAGAATGGCCAGCAAGCCTGAAGTGACGGCCACCGCCGCATGATCCTTGTTTCGACCCGTAGCAAAGGCATTCGGAGAAGAATCAGGAATGATGTAGATGCGCGGGCACGGAAGGCCGGCAGTGATGGCAAGATTCTCGACGATGCGCTTGAGCTCGAGATGCTGCGGAATATTCACAGGGTCAATCTCGACAGCTCCCGAAGTGGACAAAGCTATCTTGTCGGAATACCAGTAGCTCGCGATATTCATCAAGATGCTAAAAATGATGGCGATGTAGAGGATCATCTGGTCGTCGTACACTACGCTTATCGCATAGCCGACGCCTAAAACCACGACGAAGAAGACAGCCATCAGCAGCCAGGTCCTCGCGGTGTTTTTTGATTGCTGTGTGTAGAGCGTTGCCATTGAAGACTAGAACTTCACTTCGACAGGATTCTTTGCGGCAGCATCGGCTTCAGTCAGCTCGAAAAGCTCCATCTTCTGGAAGTGGAATGCCGAAGCGATAAGGTTTGAGGGAAACGATTCGATCTTGATGTTCAGATCGCGGACATTGCCGTTGTAGAAACGGCGGGCAGCCTGAATCTTGTTCTCGGTATCTGAAAGCTCATTCTGGAGGGAAAGAAAATTCTGATTAGCCTTGAGGTCAGGGTAGGCTTCAGCGACGGCGAAAAGGGATTTCAAGGTTCCGGAAAGGGTGTCTTCGGCCTTGGCCTTATCGGCAAAGCCCTGCGCTCCGATGGCCGAAGTGCGAGCTGCTGTGACTTGCTCGAACACTCCAGACTCGTGCGCGGCATAGCCTTTGACGGTATTGACGAGGTTCGGAATGAGGTCGTAGCGGCGCTTCAATTGGACGTCAATGTCCGCCCATGCCTCCTTTGCCCGGTTTATAAGACTTACGAAGCCGTTGTAGCTCAAGGCAAACCAGAGAATAATAATGACGAGGGCTGCTAATGCGATAATCATAGATTTAATGGGTTAAAATTGGTAACTGAAGCATTATAACACATTTGCTGTTTGGTCGTCATGAAAAGAAGTTTGAATTGTCCATATAAGGTAAATCAAAGATTGAGCATAAACTACCTTACCATCCAGCTCTTATTCGAATTCATTGCCGCCGTCATCTTGTCCATTATTTTGTTGATCTCGTCGTCGGTAAGAGTGCGCTCATAAGACTGAAAGACAAGGCGATAGCCATATGAGGTCTTGACCTCGCCTGTCTCTTTGAATGTTTTGGTGAAGGTATCAAAAAGGTCGGCGCGGACGAGAAGATCTGTTCCCTCCTTGCGAATGATCGCCTCGGCTTCACTTTTTTTTTCTTCGGACATTTCGCCAGGTATGAATACGGCGATGTCCCGCAAGACGAACGGATATGATGAAATAGATTTGTATCTTGTTTCGCTTTCCGAAGCTTTTGCAAACAAAACATCTTCGGCAGGATCAGGAAGCGCGGCAATCAATGCATCAAGATCAAGTTCCATCAAGCCTTCAGTATTATTTATGACTCCGATCTGCTTGTTTTTGACAAGCAGAATGCCTCCCGTATCGTCGATTGTGCAGATCGTAATGACATTTGCCTGCAATTCCTTCAGAAGATGCTCCCGCACCGCCTTGATCAGCTCATTCTCCTTTTCGCCTTTGAATGATTTCGCATTGGCAATGGCGACGCAAAGCGATGCATGCTCACCTTCTTTCTTGAAGACCTTTCCTATCTCGAAGACCTTTATCTGGTCAAGCCCGAGAAGCGGCGCATTGTGGAGATTGAGTTCCAAGGCTTTTGATACGCCTTCCGAAAGGCTGGTGCGTAGGAAGTTCTTGTCGCTAGCGATGGATTTCTCGATCTCGAAATCTCCTTTTGCCTGGAGAGCATAAGTCGACACTTCCGAAAAACCTGCAGCGGCGAGGATATCTTTTATCTTCTCAGAATAGAAGAAAAATTTATTGGGAGTAACTGCGGTACTGACAGGCGGCAATGACGCTAATGGAATCTTTTCATATCCGTACAATCTGCCGACTTCTTCTGCGATATCCTCGGCAATGACAAGGTCGAGCCGCTCTTCAGGAACGGAAAGCATCACTTCATCTCCAGAAATTTCCGTGCCGATATCCAGCCTCTTGAGAATCAAGGATATTTCCTCAGTTGAAATGATTATCCCCAAAAGAGAATTGATCGTATGAGGATTGATCTTAATCTTTCGGGCAGTTTCCTTAACGGGATAGTAATCGGAAGTTTCTCCGATTTCGGCAGCAGGATCAAGCTCCCTGATCAAGACGGTCGCTTCATTCATTCCTTTTTCCGCAAAGGAAGCAGTAATGCCGTTCTCGAAACGCTTCGAAGAGTCATTCTTAATGCCGACTTTCGCCGAAGATCTCCGCACTGATGCCTTGTCAAAATTCGCCGCTTCGAGGATCAGGTTTTTTGTCTCGCTCGTTACTTCAGCTTTTTTGCCCCCTTTAATTCCGGCAATGGCAAGCGGTCCTTTTTCATCGGCAATTATCAGAATATCGGCAGAGAGCGCGACTTCCTTTCCGTCGAGGGTGATTATTTTCTCGCCCTCTTTCGCCTTCCTCACGACAATCGCCCCTTCGACCTTATCCGCATCGAATGCATGCAAAGGCTGTCCCATGTCGAGCATGACGTAATTGAGCACATCAACAATCGAATTAATCGAGCGCTGGCCGAGCGCCTCCAGCTTTTCTTTGATCCAGGCAGGCGACTCTCCTATCTTTGCCTTATTTATCCTCCTTCCGATGTATCTGATGCATTCCTTTTCCTCGACTTTGATATCGAGAGGGAGTAAAGATCGCGTCGGAACTTCAGGCTCTATCGATTCTTTTTGAGGAATATCCAAAAGAGCAGAAAGCTCATAGGCCAAGCCCCTATGGGAAAGCGCATAGCAGGCGCGGTCAGGCAGCACTTTGACGTCAAAGACTATGTCGCTTCCCTTTTGATTCATTTCCTCAATCTCGAACACGCCGAAAGTGAGGGTTTCGTTGATCTTTTCAGGTGGAGGTAGCCCCTTCTCGAAATATTTCTTGAGCCAGTCGTAGGAAATTAGCATATTAGAATTGGTTAATGAGGCGAAGGTCTCCAGAATACAGCGAACGCACGTCATCGATGCCGTATTTAAGCATTAGCAGGCGGTCGAGGCCGAAGGCGAAAGCAAAGCCTTTCCATTCTTTCGAATCGATGCCGACGTATTTGAATACGTTAGGATGAACCATTCCCGCTCCTGCCACCTCAAGCCATTTATCCTTCCATTTCATATCGACTTCAAGGGCCGGCTCGACGAAAGGAAAATAGCTGGGCCTGAAGCGGATGACGACATCGTCGCCGAAATATCTCTTGAAGAAATTTTCCAAAGTGAATTTCAAATGAGCCAAGGATACCTCCTTGTCGACAAACAAGGCTTCTAGCTGATGAAATTGCGCTTCATGCGTGGCGTCCGTCGCTTCATTCCTGAAAACCTTGCCGGCTGGCACGACTATCCTGAATGGAGGCTTGTGGTTTTCCATGTAACGGATCTGGACTGCAGAAGTTTGCGTCCTGAGAAGCTTTTTCGTTCCGTCAAAATCCCCTTTTATCCAAAATGTATCCTGCATGTCGCGCGCCGGATGATTGTCGGGAATATTCAGCGCGTCGAAATTGTAATATTCCGTCTCGAGCTCGGGGCCTTCGGCAACCGAAAAGCCCATCTCATTAAAAATGCGATAGATGTCCCTCATGAGAAGCGTTATGGGATGAAGATGTCCTTTTTGCATACTAAGATGATAGCTGGTTAGTGCTCGAAGCGGAAGGGGTAAGGAGAAGCTCGTAAATGGAAGCTCTATCCTTAATGAAGACACGCTGATCGTAGGTACGGAAATCGAGATTGCTGCCCGAAAGGAGCTCGAAGGTATTCTGCGGGGTTCGCGTGTCAAGCTCGGTAATATAGATGCCGTCCGGCTTGGAGAAAAGAATGACATCATTCCTTCCCTGATAGAAATCGACTCTCTTTACCCCGTCAGAATTCATGACATCCACGCTGTCCTGGCACGCGACCCTTTCCTCATCACAGAAAAGGAAAGGCGTCGAGTCCTCGCTGCCCAGCCATACTGCTTTCACCCAGCCACCATCCTTCACTATCTCTATATTATTCCTGATGAGGCTAGAGGTCGCCGCAATGGAAAAAGGGGCTGAGACGTAAGGAGAAGTGGTGGAAAAGCCTTTCAGGCTCCGGACGGTCGAGGTCGATGAAAGATCGTGAACCGAAGTAGTAGCGGCAAAAAGCAGAGTCACTTGCTTGTAAAGAGGATTGCTTTCGGAGCCGTAATCGTTGGAAATGAATTTAGGGATGGAACTGGTGGCAATATCCTGCGGAATAAGATACGGGTAGCCTTCAGCAACGCGCTGGGCTTTGACGTCAATCTTCTTGTTCCACGAGCGATAGCCAGGCTTAGTGACCATGACGTCGTACGACTGCGCTTTGAGATTGGAGATGAAGATACCGCGATAGAAAAGGCTGGTGGTCTGCGAGAGCGACCCATCGAGATACACCTCGGCTCCTGACTCAGGATAGAAGACATAGATGCCTCCGGTCTTTTGGAGCGAGAAATCCTTGGTGAGGCGATATCCCGTGGAATAAAGGATAGCCACCGGTATCAATATTATGAAAATGAATATGAAGAAAAGAAAGAAAAGGAAGCGCATTCGGGCTGGCATTGGCTCTGTCATAGGTCTTACATTATAGCATCTTTCTTATGAAATTTCGGCGTAACCCAGAAACCCATGTATCTTCCGAAAAAGAGGCGCGTCTCGGCATCAAGGCCGGGAACTGCTCCGAAAATGATGATGGTGATAGGTACAAGCACCCACTGCAGGAACATCACCAGCTGGTCGCGCCTGCGCTGGCGGCTGGGAAGCTTCGGCAGGAAGTTCAGGAAGACGAAAGCGCTGACGACAAGGCCGGACATGGCGAGGATCATCAGGTTCCGAGTGATGATCGGCAGATTGTAAGAGAGGACCGTGCTATTGAAATCCTTTCCGCCGAGAATCAGAGGTAGCCATCCGAGAAGCAGGATCATTATCGGGTTGGTAGCAAGAGACCAATACCCTTCGAGCTGGGTGAAGGTTACCCGTATCTTCTTCCATAGAGGAATCTGCCTGTTCTTCATGAAGCTGAAGAGGATGTATGGCACGTTCTCTGATCCCCATGCCCAGCGCCGCTGCTGCTTGTAGATATTCTTCATCGTCTGCCAGAATGTCGGCGCAAGGTTGGCATCCATGGAAACTGGGTATGAAAGGGAGATCGTGCGGTAATCGCCATCGTAAGCCATGTAGGCATTCCAAAAGATGCGTGAATCCTCCGACACCATGTTCTTCTGCCAGAAGCCGATATCATGAAGGGTCTTGAACGATACCGTATGTGAGGAGAACGTGACGTTCTTCTCCGGGCGCTCTTGCTGGATCATCTGCCAGAACGTGCTCGATCCGGCGACAACTCGCGAGAAGGCAGGAGCATCCCAGATATTGTTGTTGAAGAAAGGCACTGGCTGATACGAAACGCGATAGCGGTCTTCGGCGGTCAGGAAATGCCAGGTGACGCAAAGAAAATAATTCTTGTAGACGGCTGTGTCGATATCGAAAGCTGATACCAAGACGTCATCATATGAAATGGAATGGGCGTCGAGGATTTTTGCCTGGGCTTCGCGGGCGGCATAGGAAATATTCGAGCCCTTGCCTGCCATCTCGCCAGGGAGATCAGCAGGATGCGATGTAACGAGGAAATACCCGAACTTCGAAGCGTGCTTCACGCGTATCTTCTCTGCAATCTCAGCTGCTTCCTTTCCCCGCTTCGCTTCGCTTGCAAGGACGACGATCATCTTCTTCAAGTCATAGTCGGAATCGATCAATGCAATGATACTTTTTTCTATGGTCTCGAAGTCTTCACTGTAAAAAGGAAGGATGATCATGTGATAGACGTGCTCGTATCTGAGATTCGAAAGCATCTCCCTCCAGTCGATCACCAACGCATGGTTCATCCTCATCCAGTTGCGGCGAAGAAAATATGAAAGATAAATGGTCTTCAGGAGCCAATAAAGGTCGAAGACAATGATGAAGATCGAAGCGAAGATGGGAAAGAAATGGGAAAGGATGATGGTGCCGAGAATGGTTCCCCAGGCTAACGTTCCCGGGACCATTTCGAAAATCCGGTAAACTACCCTGTCAGTTCCAGACAGATCGGAAGCCCTTCCTACGTGAAAATAAGGAGAATCCTTGTATGGCATATTTCGGCAGTCATTCGGCATGAGTGAGCCGCCTCTCGGACTTGAACCGAGGACCTTCGCTTTACAAAAGCGTTGCTCTACCAACTGAGCTAAGGCGGCAATTTTTAACAACTGTATTTATGACTCTAACACAAGAAAACCCCTCTATCAAACTGCTTTTCTCCTATTTCTTCGGCAGCTTTTTCTTCAAGTATTTGACTGCTTTATGAAAATAAAACTCGGCGCGCTCGATGACATAATGTCCGAACAGCACGAAGGTCTTCCTGTTGAAGAACTTCACGACGCGTTTGAGCTTCCAAAGCTTGTCGAGGAAGAACCTGTCCACTTTCTTTATGAATTGTATGGTCTTACCGAAGAGATTCCTTTCCATTATCTGGTCATAGGCCAAACGGACCACGATCATCAGGATAATGAGAGCAAGCGCCGTGAAAAAGATTATTTGGGAGATAAGCATAAGGCTTCCCGCTCTCGGTTATTTCTCGAGAGCGGAAAACGGGCGATCTTGCCGATAGCGATCTTCTCGCCGAATTTCTGGGTAGCATTGGTGATGAGCTCAGCTATGGTCTGATCCTCATTCTTGATATAAGGCTGCTCCATAAGTACGCGTTCCTTGAAGTAAGCGTCGATCTTTCCTTGAAGAATCTTCTCCTTCAAGTCCTCAGGCTTGCCCTCTACTTCCTTCGAGAAAAGTTCCTTGGCACGCGCCATTTCTTCCTCGCCGATATCTTCGCGGCGGACGAATTCAGGGTTGGTCGCAGAGACATGCATGGCGATATCGCGGGCAAGAGAAACGAAATCCTGGTTCTTCGAGACGAAATCAGTTTCGGAAAGGAGCATGACCATGGCGCCGATGGTGCCATTCGAATGAATATATGAAGAAACCGCTCCGGCGCTGAGGTCACGGTCGGATTTCTTCGAAGCGATGTCTGCTCCCTTCTTCTTCAGAAGCATAATAGCCTTCTGCATGTCTCCGCCTGCTTCCTCAAGAGCTTTCCTGCATTGCATGACCGAAATACCTGTCTCTTCCCTTAATTGCTTTACTTGTTCGGTTGTAATCATACGAAAATAGTTAAAATTATTTGACTTCCTTCGATCCTTCCTTGTATTCGGCGATGGCGGCGTCTACGATATAATTGATGCTTGAGACTGAAGCGTCGTTTCCGACGATAGGATAGGTGACTTCATTGATATTGCAATCTGATCCGCAGAGAGCGATGACAGGAATGCCGAGAGCTTCTGCTTCGCGAAGGGCGATGTTCTCTTTCCTTGAATCAACTATGAAAAGGGCGTCAGGCATCTTGGTAAGAGGAATGAGTCCAGAGAAAAGAGTGTCGAGGCGGGTGATCTCGCGATCAATGAGCAGTCGCTCCTTCTTGGTGTATTTTCCAAGCTCTCCTTTCTCACGCTTCTGGCTTAGGTCGAGGAATTTGTCGATTCGCTTTCGGATTTCGCCGAAATTGCTCAAGGTTCCTCCGATCCATCGGCCCGAGACGAAAGGCATGTTGAGAGCTCCTCCTGCCTTGGCGATAGCCTTGCTAGCTTCGCTCTTGCCTCCGACGAAAAGGATGTTTTTCTTCTCTGAACCGAGCTTCTTGATGAAAGCAAGAGCGTCTTCGAGGAGAGTCTCTGTCTTTTCAAGGTCAAAGATCTCCACACGATTCTTCACTCCGAAAATGTAAGGGCTGACAGTAGGATGCCGTCGCGATTTGACGAAACCGAAATGAGCTCCTGCCTTGAAAAGAGCTTCGATACGCGTTTTTGCCATTGTTTCGCTGTTTTTTGTCATGTTCGAAAATTCTAGCAGATTGTGGAAGAAATGCAAATTACTCGCCCTTGTATGCAGCTAAGGCATCTATGATTGGGTCAAGATATCCCTCCATTATCTTGGGAATGTTGTGCCAGGACTCCTTTATGCGGTGATCAGTGATCCTGTCTTGGAGAATATTGTAGGTGCGGATCTTCTCGGATCGGTCTGCGGTTCCGATCTGACCTTTCCTATTTGCGGAGAATTTCTTCGCTTCCTCTTCTTCCTTTATGGCTTCAAGCTTGGCAATGAGGATGCTCATGGCTTTTTCGCGATTCTTAAGCTGGCTGCGCTCCGAAGTGCAGCGCACATCGATGCCGGTTGGCTTATGGATGAGGCGCACTGCTGTCTCCACCTTATTCACGTTCTGGCCTCCGGCTCCCCCCGAACGAGAGAATTCCATCTCGATATCAGCCGGGTTGATGACGATGGCTGATTTCTTCCTGATAGGAAGGATGGCGACTGAAGCAGTCGAGGTATGGACTCGCCCCATCTTTTCCGTCGCAGGAACGCGCTGAACCCTGTGAACTCCAGTCTCGAAGCGAAGTTTCTCAAATACCCCCTCTCCGTCAAATTCAAAAGTCAGATTATCAAGCTGGGTAACCCTCCAATTCTTCATCACAGCGTACTTTGCATACATCTGGCCGAGCTCTTCAGCAAAAAGGGTCGCTTCTTCCCCTCCCGCTCCGGCACGGATCTCCAAGATAAGCTGGCGTGGAAATTCCATGTCAGCCTCTTCTTCTTTCCTTATGATATCTTCCATTTGCTTGTAAATGACATCCATCTGTCCTTCGATGCGGGCCGACTCTTCCTTTGCCAACTCAGCCATTGCCGGATCACTCTCTGCTATAGACAAAGACTCGTCACGTTCTTTGCCGAGACGTTCGTATTCCGAAGCCAAGAAGCTTGTCTTATAATTTTCCTTGAAGTTATCTATTTGTTGCATGTTAAAATAATTATACTATAGAAAAAATTCTCCAGTCTGCCCGGATATCTTTCCCTAAACGTTAGTTATTTTTTAGCAACGGCTTTTCGAGCCTTGAACTTTTCAACGCGGCCGGCTGAGTCGAGGACTTTCTCGTTTCCGGTATAGAAAGGGTGAGATGCGCTTGAGATTTCCACTTTCGTGAGAGGATACTCCTTTCCTTCGAAAGTGCCTGTCTCTTTGGTCTCGATGGTAGAACCGATAAGGAACATGGCTCCGCTCGAGCTGTCCTGGAAGATCACCATTCGATAATTCTTTGGGTGGATGTCTTTTTTCATGTGGATATCAGACTATCAGATAATTACGGTTGTTGCAAGATATCGATGTTTGACTGGATCGCAGTGGCTTTGGCTATGACCTGATCTCCGTAGAAGGTATTGCTTCCCGAGCAATTACGGCCCGAATAATAACGGCAAGCGGCATTGTGCTCTGCGGTATAGCCTCCTGCAGAAGCCCCAAGGTCTGACAGATAAAGGGCTGAAGCGGTGATGGCATCCTGAGGATTCCAAGGATCAGGCATGGCTTTTCCTACCGCATGTCCGATCCTGTCCTTGCTAAGCATCCAGGTCGAGGCAATGAATTGCGCTGGACCCATAGCTCCTCCGTAGCCAACACTGAACGGACAGGAGACGCGAGTATGATGGGAATCGCGTCCGAGGGCGGTCGTTATCTCAATGAAAGGCTCGATATCCCTTCCCGGTTTCATCACGTTAGCGACGGCCGCTCCGCTCGATACTTTGACCCCGGCTCCGGTAGTATCGTCGGAAAGATAGCACGAACCTACATTTGCCCCCAGATTGCTTTCTTGCTGGATGATGGCAAGTATGAATGCAGGACGGACTCCAGTGATAGCGGAAGCTGATTTGGCATATGTAAGGGCATCTTCGAATTTGATGGCTGATACGTCGCGCAATTGGAACAAGGCATTCCTAATCTGCGTCGCTTGCGCCTCCTTCTGAGCGATGAGATTTTGATACTGGCTCTGCTGCTGTTTGTTGAGGCTCAGAAGCTGTTTCTTGTCCGCCTCAGCTTTTTTAATATTAGCCTGTTCCTGCTCGATATTCACTTTGGTATCGATCTCCTGATTCTTTTGCTGATCGAGCGATTGCTTCTGTACTTCAGTCTGGGCTTCAGCCTGCTTTACCGTTCCCAAGAGGCTGCTGAGAGAATCCTGAATGGAAGAAAGAGCGTCGAAATCGATGAAAAAATCAGTGAGATTCCTCTGCGCGAGAAAGGCATCTGCTATTGAGAAAGAATCAAGCTGGTTAGTCTGGTCTATGATCTCGCTCAATGACTGGTGCCCTTGGTCGATCTGGCTGCTCAGGGTGTTTATGGTCTGTACCTTGACTGTAATATCCTTGCCGAGCTGGGCAATCGCCAGATTATGGGCCTTTATCTTAAGCTGCGCCTCTGCAATCTGGGCATCGAGGATGGCAATGTCACGACTTATGGATTTCCCTTCGCCTTCCTTCTCTGTCAGGATGGCCTGCTGCTGAGTGATCTGATTCTCGATATCAGTAAGCTCGGCTTGGAGAGCGGCTTGCTGGGCAGGGGTGAGAGGTGCCGGCGTAGTCTGGGAAAATCCCGGGATTATATGAAAAGAAAAGGCTGCTGTTGCTATCAAAGCAAGAGAAAAAAAGCCGATTACTGTCTTTTTTATGGAAATACGCATGTAATATACTGGAAATGCCAGAGCACTATTCCGCCGCCTCTGACGCACCCTCTTCTTCTTTCTTTCCTTTACTTACCGAAAGCTCGATAGCAGAAAGATCCACTGGAGCTGATTCCTCGATGACTTCTTCTTTTGCCTCAGATACAAGAGCAATCACTTCTTCAGGAGCAGAAACGAGATCAACACCGGCTGGAAGGATGATGTCTTTAGCAAGGATCTGCGATTCGAAATTGACCAATGAATCGATCGAAACGGTGAGGGCGTGAGGAAGGTTCGAAGGTGTAGCCTCGATTTCGATTTCGTGAGCTACCTTGACCAAAGTACCTCCTAGTTCCTTTACGGCAGGAGAATTTCCTTCAAAGTGGAGAGGAACGTTGACCTGGACCTTCTTTCCCTTTTCGACGACATAGAAGTCGACGTGGCGGACTTTTTCAGTGACGGGATCTAGGTCAATATCGTGGATAAGGGCTTCATGGTCGCCCCTCTCGGTCTTAAGGACGACGATCGAGGATTCTCCGGCCTGCTTCCATACTCGCATGAATTCTACTTCAGAGAGAGTGATAGGGGTCGAGGATTCCTTTCGGCCGTAAAATACGGCAGGAATCTTGCCATTCTTGCGAAGATTATAGATATTATCGGCCTTTGCCCGTGTTGTTGTTGCAAGTGTGATCATAAGAATCTTAATATACCCTAATGTTCAGAAAAATCAAGCAATTCGGTTAAAGAGCTTCAATCGAGCTTCGACTTGGGCCTGCATAGCCTCAAGCGGCCCTTTCATTATCTTGTAGGGCGCTACTTCGTCAGGGTTGGCTGTGAGATAAGTACGAAGCGTCGAAGCGAAGGCGAAGCGAAGCTCGGTGCTGATGTGGATGATGGCCATTCCCGCATCGGCCGCCTTCATGAAATCCTCGTCTGGAGTTCCCGATCCACCATGGAGAACCATCGGAATGCCGATCGCCTCAGAAATCGCCTTAATGCGCTCAATATGAAGATGTGGATCCTTGCCGACGCGCATCATGCCGTGAACATTGCCCACAGCCGGCGCGAACATATCGACTCCAGTCGCTTTTACAAAATTTAACGCCTGCTCGGGAGTGGTAAGGTCAGCTTCGTTCTGAAGTGCTCCTTCGGGAATGGCATCGAGGATCTTCGAGGAGCTGCCTATGTAGCCGAGTTCTGCTTCTACAATAATGTCAGGATTAACACTTCGTGCGTAGTCGACGCACTGCTTGGTAATCTTGATGTTTTCTTCGATAGGCAACTTGGCGCCGTCGAAGATGACCGAATCAAAGCCGGCGTCGATCACTTCCTTCACCCGCTCGAAAGAATAGGTATGGTCGGCATTCAGGAAAACCTTCACTCCGTCAGCTTTGGCCGTATTCACCAAAGCGATCACCTGCTTGATGCCGATGAAGTCACGCTCTCCTTCGGAAACACCGATAATGACCGGAACATCGAGCTTTTTTGATGCATTCACTACCGCCCAAAATCCTTCGATGTTTGAAATGTTAAAATGACCTATTGCTACTTTCCTTTTCAGCGCGTCCTGGATGGTTTCTTTGTATGTCATGCAGGCTATTCTAACATATGATATAATTTTCAGACACAACTATATGAATATCCCAAAAGAAATCGAGTTCTTAGCCATCGGAGATACGGTAGTGGATGCCTTTATCAGGCTCATCACAGCGGAAGAGATAGTGAATGTAGACCATAATACGAGGGAAATCTGCATGACCTTCGGGGACAAGATCCCTTATGAATTTGCTGAAATCATCTCGGGCGTAGGAAACAGCGCCAATGCGGCCGTCTCGATCGCCCGCCTCGGCCTTCCCTCTTTCCTACTGTCGAATATCGGCGATGATCAGTACGGAAAGGATTGCCTCGATAATTTCCACCACAACAATGTCGACACCAGCCTCATCAAGATCCACCAAGGCAAAAATACCAACTACCATTACGTGCTCTGGTATCACAACGAGCGCACCATCCTCATCAAGCACGAGGAATATACCTATGAGCTTCCCGACCTTCCTGCGCCGAAATACATATACCTGAGCTCGCTCTCGCAGAATTCCCTCAACTTCCACATGATGCTTTCTTCGTATCTTGAATCTCATCCCGAAAGCAAACTCGTATTCCAGCCGGGGACGTTCCAGATCAGCCTGGGAACCGAGGCTCTCAAATCGATTTACCGACACACTTATCTCTTCTTCTGTAATGTTGAGGAAGCGCGCCGCATACTGAAAGTAGAAGACAAGGATATCAAGAAGCTATTTGCCGGAATTACTGCCCTCGGCCCGAAGATAACGGTGATTACCGATGGTCCGAAAGGAGCTTACGCATACGACAGTCTTTTAGACCAGACATGGTTCATGCCGCCTTATCCTGATCCAAAAGAACCTTACGAAAGGACAGGAGCCGGGGATGCCTTCGCTTCCACATTCACCGGAGCATTGATGCTCGGCAAGACCATTCCCGAAGCCCTCGCATGGGGCGCCATCAACTCGATGTCGGTCGTCCAGTACGTCGGCGCCCAGAAAGGCCTCCTTTCACAGGACAAAATTGAAGAATATTTGAAAAACAAACCAGCAGCGTTTCAAGCACAGTTGATCTAGAGGCTACTTTTCATCAACTGCACTAAAACGCGCCACTTTCTGCCCGTCTTTGTTCGTCACTTCCTCTGTCCATTCGAAATATGGTCGTGTCCAGAGGCGAGAGAGAGGATTCGGATAGAGGGATTCATAGACAACGATATCCTGAAGCGTTTCGCTATCCTTTGCCAAAGCGATTACTTTATACAAATTGTTGTTTTTGTAATGCTTGTAGACGCCGTCGATATTTATTTTCATACGATAATTGTATTACGTGCAGATTCTATTGCAATAGAGATATCACCGCTTTCTTGATCGAATCCTCGCCCATTCCATAGTACTCGATGAGTTCCGCAGGCGTTCCCGACTGGCCAAAGCGATCATAGACGCCAATGAATGCGATTTTTGACGGGTGATGTGCGGCTAATGTTTCCGCGACTAGGCTTCCCAAGCCGCCTGCAATCTGATGTTCTTCGACGGTGACTATTTTCAATGTCTTTTTTGCGAGAGCGACAACTGCATCGACATCGAGCGGCTTGATGGTTGCAACATTGAGCACCTCGACTTCGATTCCCTCTTTAGAAAGATCCTCAGCCACCTTCAAAGCTTTGTGGAGTAGTGCTCCCGTAGCAATTATTCCCACTTGCGGCTTTCCTTCTTTCGCTTCACGATAGGTGTATACCTTACCTATCTCAAAAGGAGTTTCTTCAGTAGTGATGATCGGAGTTTTCTCGCGAGCAAGGCGGATATAAGTAGGATGAGGGGTCTTTGCTGCGGCAATTGTCGCTTTCTTCGCCTGGATAGCATCGCACGGAGAAATGACCACCATATTCGGAATGATGCGAGTGAGAGCGATATCCTCGATTGCTTGATGTGTTCCTCCGTCAGGACCGACAGACACACCTGCATGCGAACCCGCTATCTTCACCGGCACGTTGTTGTAACAAATAGTGGTGCGGATCTGTTCCCAGTTCCGCCCCGGACTGAACATGGCATACGAAGCCATGAAAGGGATCTTTCCCATATGCGCCATGCCAGCAGCGACGCTTGCCATATTCTGCTCGCTTATGCCCATCTCAAAAAAGCGGTCAGGAAAAGACTTCTTGAACAGGTCGATCTTGGCGGATTCGGTCAGGTCGGCGCAAAGAGCCATCACCTTCTCATCTTCCTGTCCTGCAATTACGAGACCTTCACCAAAACCCTGACGAATAGGCACCAGTTCTACGTCATCATTAAATCGATGTGGGTTTAAAGGGTACATTAGTATGAAAAAATTCCGCGGAGGCAAGGCGAGCGGGTGCGAACTCCAAAGTAAATATCTATGTGAGTGCAGTCGCTCGCCATGTCTCCGCACAATCCAATCAATTGTAACATATGGCGCTTAAAGGAAAAGATTTTTTATATTAGACAATTTTAAAAATAAAATGTAATGTTCCGATCAGAAAGGACAAAGTATGCCAGTCGTAACCATTTTAGGAATTCGGGAAAACTCAAGCAAATTGACCCTCGGCCGGATTTTCCATGAGGTCAGGCGCGAGATAGCCAAAGTTAATGAACTAGGCATCACTGAAAGGCAAGTGTCGGTCTTTTTTCCGACTGACCTGGGCGAATCCGTAAGGAGGAACTTCAACTGCAATGATATCTGCGTCTTGATCCGTCTTTACGCCATGCCGGAACGGACCGACGAGGTAATCCACGAAATGGCCGAACACGTTCAAAGGCGGCTTAAAAAGGAATATTTCCCCGATTCTTTGGTCGAGGTTCTTCCAATCATGCTTAACCCGAAGCATTGCAGCTCGTCCGCTGACGAGAAAGGTAAAAACTAAATCTGCTCCATTAGTACGACTTGCAACCGCAGGTCTTTTTTATTACTCCTCCTTTGCAGCAGCGACTACTCCAGCCTTCTGGGCATGGGAATCCACTTCATAGCTGGTATTCTGCATCTCGAAGAAGTTGACAAGCTCGTGGACGTCGGTGGCGGTAGCCATCCATTTTGCAGGGTTGGTAACGTTGAAATGAGTTTCAAATCCAAGTTCTTCCAAGCGTCGGTCAGCCACATATTTTACATATTGGTTCACATAGTCGGCATTGAGGCCAAGGATTCCTCGAGGGAAAAGGTCATTATTGTAGTTTACTTCAAGCTCCACTCCCCTGATGATGATTTCTCGGATCTCATTGGCGAAGTCAGCGGTCACCACGGAAGCGTTCTCGGTAAGAATCTCATTCACCAGGTTGATGCCGAATTTGAGATGCAGGCTCTCATCACGGAGCACCCAAGCAATCATCGAGCCGAAGTTGCGGAGCTGATTGCGCTGTCTGAACGAAAGAGCGACCATGAATCCAGAGTAGAACCACACTCCTTCCATGACGATATTGGTTGCCACGAGGTTGCGAATAAAATCGCGCTTGCCTTCGTCAGTCTCGATATCGAGAGAATCTTCGGTCATCCGGGTGACATAATTAGAAATGAAGTTCTCTTTTGCCGTCATCGATGGCACTTCGAGATGAAGATTGAAGATCTTGTCCCGGTCGAAGCCGAATGTCTGAAGGACGTACTCGAAGCTGACGCAATGATTAGCCTCTTCCCACATCTGCTTTGCAAGGTAAAGGTGGCATTCAGGAGCCTTGAGATATGGATAAATTCCGAGAGCGATCGAACGGTTGACGATAAGCTCAGCTGGGTTGAAGAAGGCCATCAAGAATTTAACGGCGTGTTGCTCGTCAGGTGTCATGGTCTGGAAATCACGCACGTCTTCTCCAAGGGCAATTTCATGAGGGAACCAGGTATTTCGTACGGCTTGGTTGTAGAGATCATACGCCCACTGATGCTTGATGGGGTGGAGATTCATATCTTCGGGAGAGGCTTTTCCTATGAGCATGGTATTTTATTTATTTAATCTTGATAATTTGCTGACGAAATCCTACTGGCAGCTATCGCATTGATTGAGCAATGAGGGGTCAGAAGGAGCTACAATATTGTATTTCTTAGGTTCATCTGCCTTTTGAGAAATCACCTGCTCTTGCTTTACTCCTTGATTGAAGAGATCAGGAGCGGGCTCAAGTCCGGCGAATGGTCGAGGTGCAGGAATGTCTTGGGCGACCGGAGCGGAAACTGGGACGGAAACTGGCATATCTTCAATCGTGAGGGGGCTCGCGACCGCGACTTCTTCCTTCGGAATTTCTGATCGGACTGAAGCGAATGCACCGAAGCCCTTCTTGCCAAGCTTCTCGGACTTGTTCACATGGGTCGTACTCTGCTCTGCGCTGTGGCGAGGCTTAAGATGCAAATAATAGGTGGACTTCAAGCCCTTCTCCCAAGCGGCGCTGTAAACCTTCATGGTGTCATTCATGTCGCGAGTCTCGAGATACATGTTGCGACTGATAGCTTGATCGATCCATTTCTGGGCGCGGGCAGCCACTTCGATGAAGGCATAAGGAGAAGTAGTGAACGATGTCTTGTAAATATCCTTGATGTGCTGCGGAACTCCCGGAATTTCTGCAATGTCTCCCTGCTTCTCGATAATAAGGTCCTTGACCTTTTCCCACAGATTCCGATGATTCTTCAGATCCTTGACGAGTTGTGATTGACATCCATATATTTTCCGGAAATCTTGTTTCGCGAGAATACTTGGGCGAAGCGAGGATCCATTCCTGGCGTGGTTCCCACAATGAGGCCGATATTGGCATTCGGAGCGACAGCCATCAAGGTAGCATTTCGGATTCCCTTCTTCACCTTTGCCCGAAGCATATTCCAATCGAGTCCTTTGTGCTTGCTCTGATCGATCGACAGTGAGCAGGAGTTCCCCTTTCCTTGTCGAGCTTGCGATAGTGTCGAGCGGAACCATTCCCTTTGACCACCTTGATCCTTCGAAATTCTTATAATGGACCTCGGACTTCAGCAAGCTTGGCGACTTTCATCAATTGCCATATAGCTGATGAATTCGAATACCCTGTCGGCAAAATCATAGGCTGCATCGCTTTCATAAGCCATTCCGAGTTGCTCGAAAGTATCAGCAAACCCCATCACTCCGAGCCCCACCGCTCGGTTCTCGCTATCGGACTTCTTGGCTTCAGGAATGGGGAGGATATTGATATCGACGAGGTTGTCGAGCTGTCGAACAGCCAAGCGGACGCTTTCTTCGAGCTTTGACCACTGCACTTCCTTCTTGCTGATATGCGCTGGAAGATTGATTGAAGCAAGGTTGCAGACAGCGACGTTTTCCCTGTCTTGAGGCAAGCAGATCTCGGTGCAGAGGTTCGACATGTGGATGGTTCCAGTATTGTTGTTCAGAGCTCGCACGTTTATGGAATCTTTCCATGTCAGCCATGGATGCGAAGTCGATTGGAGGGATGAAAGGATTTCCTGAACTGCTCTTCTGCAGGCACTTTCTTGAAGACGCGGAGCTTGCCAGCTTCCGCCATCTCGATGTATTCAGCATAGCGGACGCTGAATGCCTTTCCGTAGAGCTCGTTGAGATCTTCCACTTCCTTGGGATCGAACATGTACCACATCTCTTGGTTCTGGACCCTTTTCATGAATTCATCCGAAAGGTAGCAGGCGGTATTGGCTGTTCGCATTCGCATGTAGTCGTCTCCGGCATTGTGCCTCCAATCTATGTACTCAGGAAAATCGATGTGCCAATTTTCCATGTAGAAACAGAGGGCTCCCTTCTTCTTACCCCCTCGTTGGATAGCGCGGATAGCTGTGTCCATTATCTTTGCGAAAGGAGTCGGACCGGTAGAGGTTCCATTGTTCGAGAAAAGAGGAGAACCGGCGGCACGAAGCTTGGTGAGAGACACCCCAAGGGCTCCGGAACCTTTTGAAAGGAGCATAACATCGTAGACTGACTTAGCAATATGCGTCATGTCATCATGAACTTCGAGGAGGTAGCAGTTCGACAGCGCAGGATTGACGAGACCCGCAGCTACATTGGTGGAACCTCCAGCAATGTATTCGAACTTCGACATCTTATGATAGAAAGCCTTGGCCCATTCGGTTGGATTTTCCTCATTATATGAGAGTCCCATCGCGATGCGCATGAAAAGATACTGAGGAGTCTCAATCGTCTGCTGGGAAAGAGGATCCTTGAGCATGTAGCGGTTGAGCATTCCAGACAAGCCAGCATACTGGAAGAGCTCATCACGGCCGACATCGAGGCAATCAGCCAAAGCGTCGAGATTGAACTTCTCTTCCATGCGCGGGTCCATCTTCTTGCTTGCAACACCCTCCTTTATAAAGGTAATGAAGCTGTTTCGATGCTGTTTCTTGAGGTCAGCGATGCTATCCTTGTCGTAATCACCAATAACGCGCCTATATATGGTCTTCAGAAGGAGTCGGGTAGCGATCTTGTCGAATTCGATGTCTTCCTTGATGTTCTGGACGGCGACGTTGATGGTCGCCTGGTCGAGCTCGTCGCTCGTGATGCCGTCATAGAGGGTGATGTTGGTCTCAGTAGCGATCTGAGTCACCATGGAGACGGGATCCGTAAGGCCGTAGGCCGCCCGTTCTATCGAACGGTTGATCCGATCGGCATTGAATGCCTCCTTCGTTCCGTCCACCTTGGTGATTGATATGCTCATTTTTATGTTATTAAATATCGCTAGTAAAGTTAGGAAAATTTTATCACGATGCAAGGAAATTGAAAGGAAATCCGGGCCAATTCAGCACAAAGAAACATAATTGAAAACCAGGCAATACTCGCTATGAAACAGCCCTAGAACTAACGCTCAAAACCCCAAAGTTAAATTTTTTCTAAAGTCAATGATTGATTTCAGCTTGAAAGGTAAAGCTACAGCTTCTTTCTATGTCTTTCATTGTAAGTTTTTCGTTGCAATCCTAGGTGGTATTTATGAAATTCATCGTCATCACGTTCTTTCTCAATTTCAGTAACTTGTATACAACGACCACGACGATATGGTCCGAACAATGCAGCAAATTCTCCTTGAAACCACGGAAGGGTTTCGTATTCTCTTCCTTTTGTTGTTTCTGCTTCAAAGTCAGGATCCTCAGGTAGTCTTCCATATTCATCCATTGCACCTGGTCCACCCGGGCCACCACCCCACATTATAGTTCCTCCCCAGTGAATAGCGCGGGGGTCAGGCATCAATAGATAACCGTGTCCATACTTGTTCCAGTCTGATTTTGATACATGCCTTTCCGGATAAAGCCATTCCTCTTTGGCTGCGGCTATATATCGTGAGGCTCGACTTTTTATAATGAAATTAATTTCTCGCACCTCTTGTTCACTTAGTTGTCGTCGAACTTGAACGTCAGTGAATTTGAATATCGCACTGCGGTATGGGTTTGGATTCGGTCGTAGATTGGTTCCAGACTGATATGGATTTCGCACCCAGGATAGATTCGTAAGTATAAGTACCTTGCCGATCGAGAGCGGAAAAATTGTATGCGTGCCTTGAAGCCATATCTCGGGATCATTTGAGCCTCGGCAGTAACTGGATCGAGGCCCACATTCACGATTATAGACGGTGACGGGATGGTCTGAGATGATGAATTTTGTCTCTGACTGCGAAGCGTCTGCAACGAGCCAAACACATTCCATCCAGATAGCGGCATGAACATTACGCACTCGGATCATGTTGCGGAGAATCGCATCCTTATCCTTGCTCCCAATTTTCTCGCTAAGAAACGATAGACCCTTCGGAGTTCTGAGCTTCTGCGTACTCATATACCGCATGATGTCCTGAAGCGATTCGCCCCACGGTTTGAGCGGATAATCGAAGCTCTCGAAATACTCAACGGCAGGACGACCCTTTGTATCAATGTCACCGAAGAAATGCTTCTCTATGTCCTTTGTTTCGATGCCTTGAATCTTCGTTGTATAAAGATCCTCTTCGACGAAGCACTTTTTGCTACCTTGTCGTCGCAACGGCTTCTTGGTATGAATCACTCCGCGAGGATCGGTGAATGTTTCGGGCTTTAAATCCAAGTGAAATAACTCATGCTCGTTCGGTAGCATGAACTTCTTTTGGTACCACTGCGGTACATAATGATGATTACGATATTCATCTGGCATCAACCAATAATAGCCCCAAATTTATTCTGCACAAGCACGGACTCAGGCACACAAAACCAACTCTCCGTGGGCTGGCCGACTCGAGCTAGAATCGTGCTCGGTCAAGCCCGGTAACGTCATCTTGGTACCTTTTTATTATTTAAATCGACGCGACTCGTGCGTAGCAAAAAGTGACAAAAGTGACACAAAATACCTACTTCCCCTTGTTTCCGCACATTGGACAAAACCTAGAATAGAAAGGACTTTTATAACCACAAGCAGAACAAGTATATGTAGGAAAACCACCACCCCCTATTCCACCTATTGAAGTACCTGGATAACCAATTCCACCAAAGCTACCAGATACAGAATAAGTTGGGATAATATGTGCACCAATGGTAGCCTTCTCTTTTTTTAGATCATTGATAACTTTCTGAATTTCTAGCTTATTTACTGTTGCAGAACTTAATTCTTTTTGTTGTTCTTTAATCAGTACCTCCAATTCTTTTTCTGCCTCTTCACGCCCTTTTTTTGATAAAGTCTCAAACTCTTCAAATTTCTGTTTTGCAAAAGCTTCCTGCTCAACTAAAAAATTCCTAAACTGTCTTTTTTGTTCATCACTATTTTTCCAAATTGCGTATCCTACACAAACCGCTATAACAGCGACCATAACACCTAAAATAGTTACGGTAAAACTACCAATGTTTAACCACAAGCCAAGTTGATTATTTGTCTTTTCTAATACAGAAGTATAGCTTTCGAGAATCTTTTGATACTGATCTGGTGTGACTGTAAATATTGTACTCGTACTAAACATGGTTTTAATTGGTTATTTCTTCTTTAATCTTTTAAATACGAATTATTCTTAATGGAGTTGCCCATCGGTCAAAATGGAGAGTTGGGTAAGATAAGCTTTATATTCATGATTGGGGTAAGAAGGATTGCTGTCTTCAAGAAACGTACTGCCAGCTTCCCCGGGTAGACCTGTAATAGCTTGATTTGTGTCTAAATTAATAATTGAATATTGACTTGAAACACCAACATAGTTACCACCAGGTTCACTGGCTGCGTTGTAACCTCCAATACATGTTTGCAATGAAGGGCTATAGCCAACAACAAAGTTGTCCAGGAAAAAATTATTATTAGACCCTAGCTCTCGATTATATTCTGCTTGAGTTTGCTGTTTAAAATTATCGAGTTTTTGTGAACATTCTTGGCGTCTAGTAAACACAGGATCACTCGCCTGAGTATTTTCTACTGCTTTAACAGCCGTTGGACTTGTTTGTGTTACAGGAGCAACAATAATTGGCGTTGATGTAGAGACAACAGCGGTATTTTGATCTTGAGAAGGTTTGTTAATCGCATATAGAACAACGAGTATTAAAACAACCACGAGGATGCATAGGGTGACTAAAAGACCCTTGGATTTATTTTTTGGTTGATTTTCCATATTTGAATTATACTATTTGTCCAAGAAAAAATAAATGAAGCTGCAAACACTCTCGCCGAAAGAAGGAAAATCATCGATTTTCATGCTAAGATGAAAAAATGCTCATAGCAATCGCCCTCGCCACCTTCGTCTCAACCTCGCTTGGAGGTTTGTTCGCTTTGCGCTTCAAGGACCGGCTTCATCTGGTCCTTGGCTTCAGCGCCGGAGCGGTACTTGGCGTGGCCTTCTTCGATCTCATTCCCGAAGCGCTCGATGTGGCGAGCCAATCATTCAAACCATCGACTATCATGACCTGCGTGGCCATCGGCTTTTTCCTTTTCATGATCCTTGATCGCCTCGTCGTCATCCACCATCATGAAGAGGAAGAAGGCCACACCCATCAGCGAGGAATTCTCGGAGCATCGAGCCTTTCGATCCACAGCCTGCTCGATGGAATCGGAATCGGACTTGCCTTCCAAGTATCTTCAGCTGTCGGAATAATCGTCGCAGTTGCGGTCCTTACCCACGATTTCTCTGATGGATTGAATACTGTAAATGTCATTTCCAAAAACGGAGGCGATCGGAAAAACGCCTTCAAGTGGCTTTTCGTTGATGCTATTGCTCCGCTCATCGGAGTCATTTCTACCTTCTTTTTCACTCTCAGCCCATCGGCCCTCGGCATCGTCCTCGCCCTCTTTTCAGGATTCTTCCTCTACATCGGAGCGTCCGACCTTCTTCCCGAAAGCCATCATGCCCATCCAAAAGCCATCACTATCTTCACCACCCTCCTCGGCGCCGGAGTGCTCTACTTGGCCATTCATCTTGCAGGACTCTAATTTGACCACTAAATATTCTTGACATTTAGTCAGATTTGAAACATTATACTGCCAAACTTTATCCCTGGCGCCACGACTGGCTTAAGGAATAAAGGAGCACTTCAACTAAACAAAACCAATGAATACCCAGCATCCCCTGCTGATTATGCAGGAAAGCCCGGGTATGTTAGCGCTTACCCGGATCGCCCTCATCGAAATCGGCCTTGAACAAGGTAAGGATTTCATCGAAATCAGTTCCACCGAAGAAGTCGGAGAAATGGTCCGTCCGGGCATCCCTCAGTTGCTGATCATCGGATCAGCTTTGAGTGAACCCAATAAGATTTCCAAGCTTGCCGAAAAACTTCGGGATAAAAACTCGAAACTTGTCATCGTCGCCTGTTCTCACGATATCATCCCTGGAGACCATTTCGACAGAAGAATCGACAAGGATATGGGGCCGGATTGGAAAACCCCGCTGATCGCAGCCATTGAGGATTTCCGCGAAGGAATTCTGCACCGGTGATCACACATCCGACCAAAACAAACCTCCACGACTGCGGTGGAGTTTTTTATTTGTATTAATATTATTAAGACTGAGCTTCCTTGCTTATTTTGATTTGCTCGCCAAGAATTTCAATAATCCTCTCTAGGATAACTTTCATTTTTGTCGTGTCTTCAGAAGAAAGAGATCGTGCCCTCGCTGATTCGCGAATATCAACATGATCCTGGACAAGCTTGAATACTTCCTCAATTGCTTCCGGAGAAGTTATAAAATAAAAACTTTCAAGCCTTGGTCCGGCAAGATTCATGACATAGTCCACATTAGCTTGTTCCTGTGCAGGAAGTTGGTGTAACCTTTCTTCAAAATTAAGATTTGGTCTTTCTAACATAGTGGATTTATTGTATCAAAACTAACCGATGAACGTAAGGGCGATTCCTTTCTTTCCGGCGCGTCCAGTTCGTCCGATGCGGTGCACGTAATCGTCGTAAGTTGCAGGAAGGTCATAGTTAATGACGTGGCTGATTCCACTGATATCGAGTCCTCGAGCAGCAACATCAGTCGCTACGAGAATCTGAACCTGATGCTTCTTGAAAAGTTCAAGAGCTTTCTGTCGTCGCACATGATTCTTGTCTCCATGAATCGATTCAGCCTTGAAGCCTCTGTTCACGAGATTTTGATAGAGCCTTTCCACGCCATGCTTGGTCTTTCCGAAGATGAGCACTTTTTCGAAACCGGGGCCTTTGAGAAGTTCTGCGAGAGTTTCGAATTTATCTTTTCCACCTACTCGAACGACATCCTGGTCGACGTTCTTCGATGTGTCCTGGGTTTTTACCGAGATCATCACAGGATCTTTGAGGAAGTCCTTGATGAGAGCTTCAATTTCTTTTGAAAGAGTCGCTGAGAAGAAAAGAGTATGTCGCTCCTTCGGCATCATAGCCATCATGAATTTCATGTCATTGATGAATCCCATATCGAGCATTCGATCGGCTTCGTCGAGAACGACTGTTGAGAAGAATTTAAGAGTGAGACATTTTCGTTCGATGAGATCCTTGAGGCGACCAGGTGTTCCTATGATGAAATTATTGAAATATTTGAGATTGGCAATCTGGCGGCCGATGGGAGCTCCCCCGACGCAGACGACCGAATAGATCTTCATGTTGTTGATGAATCCATGAAGTTCGTCGTCGATCTGGATGGCAAGCTCGCGGGTAGGCACCATGATAATGATCTGCTCCTTGGGGTTGAGAAGGACTTTGTTTATGAGAGGTATGAGAAATGCCGCTGTCTTTCCCGTTCCGGTATTGGCGATGCCGACAACGTCTTTTCCGCGAAGGACATGCGGAATGGCGCGATCCTGGATAGGAGTAGGCTCGACATATCCTTTGGTAATGATGTTCTGCTTGAGGCGCTCATCGATGGCGAAATCGGTGAAATGATGCTCAGGAACGAATTCATCAACTGTCTCGGTAATGACTGCCTTGTTGATGAATCGGGAGACATCGATGCGGGCGCCGCTGAATCCGCCGCGCGATGAGCCTCCACGTGAAGAATATCCTCCTCTGGATGGGCCGCGTGAAGGACCGCGGGAAGAAAAGCCCCCGCGTGATGGAGCACCATTTGAAGGGCCGCGAAAGCTGCCTGTGCCACGGTATGGCGAAGAGCCTCCGTTAGGACGGGGTGGCCTATTAGATGCATTATTTGATGATGGGCGAAAGCGAGCTTCCATTTGTTGTCTAACACTTGTCTCAAAGATCAACCAAACCGATTAGATTCGTAGAGATTTATGTAGTGTTAACAGAGTATATCAAAAATGGTTTTTTGTCAAATTCTATGCTAAAGTAGCCCAATGAAAGAAGAAAAGCCCTTCTATCCCATGCGGGTCAACAAATATCTCGCCTTCAAAAACCACTCCACTAGGCGCGGCGCTGATGAGCTCATTTCCAAGAAAAGGGTAACCATAAACGGCAGGCTGGCCGTGCTCGGAGACAAAGTGGGCGAGAAAGATGTCGTGGAAGTAAAGCATGACAAGAAGCCGGAAGTCCGGCTCTATTTCGCTTACAACAAACCTAAGGGTGTCGTGACACATTCTCCCCAAAAAGACGAAAAAGATATCCTAGCTTCGATCGAACGGCAGGACATTTTCCCTGTCGGACGGCTCGACAAGGATTCAAGCGGCCTTATAATCCTGACCAATGACGGACGCATCACCGACAGACTGCTTAATCCCGAGCATGAACATGAGAAGGAATATGTAGTGAAGACGGCAAAAACCCTCCGCTCCAATTTCAAGGAAAAGATGGAAGCAGGCGTGCAGATAGAAGAAGAGATGACTAAGCCCTGCAAAGTGGAGATCATTAATGAGAATACCTTTGCCATAAGGCTGACCGAAGGAAAACGCCACCAGATCAGGAGAATGGTCGCCGCCCTTTTCAACGAAGTCCGCGACCTCAGGCGCACCCGCATCATGAGTATCCGGCTCGGAAAGCTTTCTACCAATTCCTTGCGCGCCATTGAAGGCGAAGAACTGAAAACTTTCCTGAAAGAGCTAGGTCTATAATAAAAAAATGAAAGAAAATGCCGAATGGGATGTCATTGTCATAGGGGGAGGCCCTGCGGGCATGATAGCTGCCGGGCGGGCGGCTGAACGCGGATTGAAAGTGCTGCTTATTGAAAAGAACGATAAGCTCGGCAAAAAGCTTCTCATTACCGGCGGAGGACGATGCAATGTCACCAATGCTGAAATGGACACCCGAAAGCTGCTGGCCAAATTCAAGGACAGCGACAAATTCCTTTTCTCCGCTTTCTCGAAATGGAGCGTCAAAGAAACGCTTGAATTCTTCCATCTGCGAGAAATGCAAACAAAAGTGGAAAATGAACAACGAGTGTTCCCTATCAGCGACAAAGCAGAGTCGGTTTGGAATGTCCTCGTCAGATACATGAAAGAAGGCGCTGTGACTGTGCTTTCTGATTCTCCGGTCATAGGGTTCGAGAAGGAAAACAACACGATAACTGGTGTCAAAATAAAGAAAGGAAAAACAACGGAAATCATCCGCGGAAAATCATTCGTCCTTGCAACCGGGTGCAAATCCCGTCCTGAGACTGGTTCGACTGGTGACGGCTTCAATTGGCTTTCCGATATCGGTCACACTGTCATCGAAGCAGAAGCCTCGCTTGTTCCTCTAATCATCAGTGATCCATGGATAAAAAAGCTTGCCGGACTGACACTACCGGACATAAAGATAAATCTGCTTCAGAATGGAGAAAAACAGGATTCAAAGCGCGGAAAAATACTCTTTACACATGTCGGTGTGAGCGGCCCGACGATCCTTAACATGAGCAAGGACGTGGCCGAGCTTCTCAAATACGGTGAAGTGATCGTCTCTCTTGACCTTCTTCCTGCTCTTGATTACGGCCAGCTCAATGCGAAACTCCAGGAAATTTTCAGAGCCGAACACAAGAAGAAATTCAAGAATTCGCTCGGCGAACTAGTTCCCTCATCGCTCGCTCCCGTCATCATCGAGCTTTCAAAAATAAATCCTGACACACCCTGCAACAGCATTACCCGCGAAGAGCGGCTGGAACTGGTAAAGCTTCTCAAGCATTTCAATATGGAAGTAAAAGGCCTTCTCGGCGTGGAAAAGGCGATCGTCACGAGCGGCGGCGTACTGCTTTCCGAAGTGGATTTCAGGACCATGCAATCGCGACTGTTCCCGAATTTGTATCTCGTCGGAGACATCTTGAATATTGACCGCCCTTCAGGAGGCTACTCGCTCCAGCTTTGTTGGACTACTGGCTATGTTGCTGGAGATTCAGCTTAATTAAAAAACTATTGCATTTTAAAATCGAAAAAGATACTATTCTCCTAGGAAGCTCATTCTCGCGAGACCGAAAGCCACGTCCCAAAAGGATTGTGACGAGAGCGTAACCAGACGCAGACCAGAAGCTAAGGTGGCAATGCCATACAAAAATATTAGGGGGATTTACAACCCTGCCTAGGTATACCGAAGCATTGGGTAATGAAAGCTCCGCAGAGCGGGACGTATTCCCGCGGTGCGTGGAGTGGTGACTTGGAGAAGCTGCAATGTGCTCATCTCCAGGGTTGCTGGCACCTCGTGCTAGCGTTACGGTAGGTCGTTTCCTTTCTTCCTAGAGCCCTCGGCGTTACGCCGAGGGCTCTCCTACTTTTTTAATATTCAAAACAATAATCTTAATTCCCGTCTCCCTTTATCATCTTTATCGCTTCCTGGACGGTAGTCATGAATTGCGCAGGGAAAATGATAGTTGAGTTCTTCTCGACGCTTATCTCGGACATGGTCTGCAGCGTTCGAAGCTGCAATGCCACAGGGTGAGCAGAAATGATATCCGCCGCTTCGCCAAGCTTGACTGCTGCCTGGAATTCTCCTTCAGCTGCCACGATCTTGGCTCGACGCTCGCGTTCCGCTTCGGCTTCTTTTGCCATCGCGCGTTGCATGTTGTCGGGAAGAGTGATGTCTTTTATCTCGACGGCGGTTACTTGCGCTCCCCACGGCTCGGTATGCGAGTCAATGACATTCTTTATTTGCAGATTTATATCAACCGTCTGAGAAAGCAGTTGATCAAGCTGGAATTGGCCGACAACATTTCGCACGGTCGTCTGGCTGATCTGATTGACTGCATCATAGACATTCTCGATAGCCACCACTGATTTCTGAGGATCGACGATGTGATAATAGGCGACAGCGGCAATGTCGATCGACACATTGTCTTTGGTAATTATTTTCTGTGAAGGAATGTTCATGGTGACCGTTCTCAAGCTCACCTTAGTCATCATTTCGAAGATCGGAATAAGGATGATGAGACCGGGACCGCGAACGCCTGTGCATTTCCCCAGGAAGAAGATGACTCCTCTATCATATTCCTTGACGATCTTCAGCGAGGTGAAAAGCAATACGATGACGACAATACCGATAAAATACAGCATATGTTTGAGTTAGCTTTTAAGACCCTATTGTACCACAAGCGCAAGCTTCTCTTTTCGGGTCAATTTTTTCAGGAAATGCTCTCTTTTCAGAGCCTGGCTTTTGGTCTTGAAGGATTCGGAATACTTGAGCTTCACCGGCCGCCTTGCCTTGGTGTAGCACGCTCCATTCTTCAGGTTATTGTGGGCATGCACACGCTTTTCAATATCATTGGTCGAGCCTATATAGAAAGTCTTGTCGGCACATTGGAGCATGTAAACGAAATATTTCATCGTATTTTTAGTTTGATTTTTTACCTATTTCCCCAAGTCGAGCGTCTCGTCAATGCGGATCTGCTCGACGAATTCGGGAACGTGGCTGACGAGGATCATGGCGCCGTCATATTTGTCGAGCGCTTGGGCTATGACAGGAAGATGGCGGAAGTTGATATGGTTGGTCGGCTCGTCGAGAATAAGAAGGCCTGGCTTCTGCAAGACGAGGCGGCAAAAAGCAACCAGTCCTTTCTGCCCTTCCGAGAGAGAGCCTACTTTGGTTTTCATCATCTCGCCAGTGATCAAGAATCCCGATGCCGTCGAGCGGAGATTCTCCTCGATAGGGCTCTCCATCACTTCAGCAAGGCAGTCGTAGACGGTATCCTCGAAATTCAAAGTGGAAAAATCCTGGCGGTAGTAGCCGACGCGAACGCCCGGAGCGATGATTGCACCCTTGTGGGTCGGCGAGGCAAGGGTCTCAAGCAGCGTGCTTTTTCCGATGCCGTTCGGGCCAGCGAGAAGCAAGTGCTCGTTCTTCTTCAGGGAAATTTCTGCCTTGCGCGCTGTCGGCTTGTGATTCTTGATGACGGAGTATGAAGTGATATTCAAAATCTCGCCAACGAATTCCGGCTGGGAAGGAATGATGAAATTCCTGATGGTCTTGTCTTCCTTTCGTACGTCGACTTTCTCTTCCTCGAGCTCTTCGGCTTTCTCGCGCATCTTCTTGGCGACGAGGCGCATCTGGCCTCCCTTGTTGGCGAAAAAGTTCGCCTTGTCCTTGTTCTCCTGAATTTCCTTGGCAAGCTGAGCATTCTTGCGATTTTCCTTTTCGATACGGATTGAGATTTCCTTCACGAGGTCTGAATAGTTCCCTACATACTGCTCTACTTTCTTGGTGAAGATGTCGAGATACAAGACGCCATCGCTGAAGGCATTGAGGAATTCCGCATCATGGGAAATGACGATGCAAGTCTTTTTGTAATTCTTCAGGAAATCAGTAAGATGCTCGATGCCGGCCTTGTCGAGATTGTTTGTCGGCTCGTCGAGAAGCAAAACATCAGGATCCTGAATAAGGGCTGAAGCGAGAAGAAGCCGCGCCTGCTGCCCTCCCGAAAAGCTTCTGACGATCCGCTCGTACAATTTTCCTTCAGGCACTATCAGATTGACCACTTCCAATGCCTTGTCGATGCGAGGCTCGATGTCATAAATCTTCTTGTCGAAACGCTTCTCGAAAAAAGCGCGGACAGTAAGATCGAGCTCATCGCGAGGAATGACCTGCTTTGCGGTGGCGATCGAGACGCCGTGGCTGATATGGATTTCTCCTTCTTCAGGCTGGTGGACTCCGGTAATCAGTCCGAAGATAGTGCTCTTGCCGGCGCCGTTCTGGCCCATGATGGTGGTCTTGGTTCCTCGGCGCACGTTGAAATCAACCTCATTGAGAATGGGCTTGTTGTGGCCGTATTCGAACGACACTTTTTCGAACCTGATGATGGTTTCTCCGCGAGACATGTCATCACAGAGTACCTCATTTTCGGGAAAATAGGAAGAGATTAGATCTCGCTTTCGCTGACGACAATCACTTCTTCAACCACGACAGGATTCTCATTTCCAGAAACAGCGGCCGAACGAGGATTAAAAAGCGAGATGAACCATGAAGTCTTAAGTACGAAGCTTCCAGCAAGAGCGACTATCCATGCTGCAAGCACCAGCCAGAGCAATGAATCTTCGCGCTTCTCTACTTCTTTGAGAGAACGCCCCATCAAGACATAGCCTGATGAATTCGGAGTGGAATATTTTCGGACGACAGTGGCAAGGCGGACTCCCTTCTGCGGCTGCCAGGTGAATCGGTAATCATCATGATTCTGGGCTATATTGAATACTCCTGCGGGAGGAATGGGAGCCTGAGCATTAAGAAGGCCGGAAGCAGTGATAGGCTTTCCTTGATTGTCATAGATGACCATGAAAGGCGAAAGGCTTTTTGCAACATCGGTCTTCTGGTTGAAAGCATATGCTTCAGGAGTGACCAGGCCGTTCGAGATGGCATCAGCGGTATCTTCGGTCACTTGTACCTGCGGATCATTCGCATTCTGCCTGTAGTCCTGCTGGATAGCTACGTAGACGAGGCCACAAAGGACTGTGATAGTAAAAGCCAACGGGAGCCATTTCAATAGTGTCTTTTTCATATTTCTTGATTTTTAATTATTTGTTTTTTCTTTTAATAAATTGCCGAACTTTTCCTGGACCTTCTGAAGCTTGGGATTGATGATCACTTCGCAATAGCCCTTGGTCTTGTTGTTCGCGTAGTAATCATGATGATATCCTTCTGCTTCGTAGAAGACAGGCGCCGGCTCGACAGCAGTAACGATTGGCTTGCCTTCCTTGTTCGAATCGTTTATCTCCTTGATGAACTTCTCCGTCTCTTCTTTCTGCTTTTCAGTGGTATAAAAAATCACCGAACGGTACTGCGTGCCGACATCGTTCCCCTGCCTGTTGAGGGTGGTCGGATCATGCGTGCCGAAAAAGACGGTAAGAAGATCAGAGAAGGAAATCTGGCTCGGGTCGAATTCCACTTTCACCACTTCGACATGGCCGGTATTTCCTTCGCATACCTGAAGATATGTTGGATTTGGCGTCGTGCCGCCTGCATATCCGGGTACCACTGACACGATGCCGCGCAGCATCTTGAACACCGCTTCGGTGCACCAGAAGCATCCTCCGCCTAAAATTGCAATTTCATTTTGCATAATTACTATTTTATCATATTATTTCTCCTTTCTCTTGTGAATCATTATCTGATTTCCGTCAGGATCCAAAACCAAGGCCATATGGCAGACAGAGGTTTCCATCGGTTCCATCTTGAATTTCACTTCATTTTCCTTGAGCTTCTTTATTGCTTCCTCGAAATTCTCTACCTCGAGGGCCACAGTCGCTTCGCCGGTGCGAGCCTAATGTTGGCGCCCTTGCCGATGGCGAGGGTGTGCGGGCCCATCTCATATTCCGCAAAAAGAATCCTCCCCTTCCCAAAATTTCCCCGGAGCGAGGCCGAGTATCTTCTCGTAAAAATTCCGTGCTGCGGAAACATTGTCGATTTCATAGCACACGAAAGCGATTTCTTTTATTTTCATAGTTTTTATTTTATTATTTAGCTAAAGCCGAGAATAAAGATGGATCTGCCTGCCCATCTATCTTGTAGATCGCAACGCCGCCGAGCTTCAGGCTTTTTGCTAATTTTACTTCCCCTGACAATGAGACCGAGTAGTGAAATCGGCATACATGGTAGCGCCGTCCTAATGTAGGTGAAGCGAGCTCCCCTGCATTGTTGCGTGTCGGCGTGACATTATTCTGGGCGGCCAGAGCGATCGCATCATCATAGGTGAGGCTGCCGATCCTAGTGAGAAGTATGACGAGCCGTCCGGAGTGATCTGGTACAGCTGCCCGTAAGTAGGAATTCCGAGCACGATCTTTTTGGCTTTTATGCTTTTTTCAGCTTCGGCGATCACTTTCTTAACCCAATCGATATCAGCGACAGGTATGTAAGGCTGTCCCACGCCTTTCGCCTGGTTGAGAAGAATGTCGATGGTCTGCTGGTCGTATGCCAAGACCTTCACTTCATCGCAAGCGGAGTTCAATACGGTGTAATCATTTGCATAGTCGTATGTCTTCGGCACTACTTCAGCAATACTAGAACTAAAACGAAGTAAAGCCGCCAATAAAAAAA